>NZ_LGIR01000021.1:0-50964 GCF_001187875.1 Pseudomonas sp. RIT-PI-a | reverse complement strand
GGTGGTCGGGGGGGTGGAGGGTGCGGAAGTTTGAGCCGGACGATTCCGAATTGGCTCAGGGTGACTCGACGCCAGAGGCCGCGGACGAAACGCCCGAGGAGTAAGCTGTAGGGCAGTAGATCGGGGGGGTGCCCCTCCCGGGGGCGCACCCCCCCTCCCACAGGATTAGTAACACTTGTGGGGGCGGGGCTCTGGCCCGCGAAGGGCGCACCGCCGATCTTCCGACAGACACACCCGGGTCAGCCCCGAATTCAAGCAGAGCGAGAGTGGATGTGAGCAATCGAGCCTTTAACTTCTGCGCAGGCCCCGCCGCGCTTCCCGAAGCCGTACTGCAGCGCGCCCAGGCTGAAATGCTGAACTGGCGCGGCAAGGGTCTCTCGGTGATGGAAATGAGCCATCGCAGCGAGGACTACACCGCCATTGCCGAAAAGGCCGAACAGGACCTGCGCGATCTGCTTGGCGTCCCGTCCAACTACAAGGTGTTGTTCCTGCAGGGCGGTGCCAGCCAGCAGTTCGCCGAGATCCCCCTGAACCTGCTCCCCGAAGGCGGTACGGCGGACTACGTCGAAACCGGCATCTGGTCGAAGAAGGCCATCGAGGAAGCCCGTCGCTACGGCAATGTCAACGTCGCGGCCAGTGCCAAACCCTACGACTACCAGGCCATTCCCGGCCAGAACGAGTGGACACTGACGCCCGGCGCGGCCTACGTGCACTACGCGTCGAACGAAACCATCGGCGGCCTGCAGTTCGACTGGATTCCGCAGACCGGCGACACCCCGCTGGTGGTCGACATGTCCTCGGACATTCTCTCGCGGCCCATTGACGTCTCCCAGTTCGGCCTCATCTACGCCGGTGCGCAGAAGAACATCGGCCCCAGCGGCCTGGTCGTGGTCATCGTGCGCGACGACCTGCTGGGCAAGGCCCGCAGCGCCTGTCCGACCATGCTCGACTACAAGATCGCGGCCGACAACGGCTCGATGTACAACACGCCTGCGACCTACTCCTGGTACCTCTCGGGCCTGGTGTTCGAGTGGCTCAAGGAGCAGGGCGGCGTTGCCGCCATGGAAGCGCGCAACCGGGCCAAGAAAGACCGCCTGTACGGCTTCATCGACGCCAGCGCGTTCTACAGCAACCCGATCTCGGTCAACGCCCGGTCGTGGATGAACGTACCGTTCCGCCTGGCCGACGAGCGTCTGGACAAGGCGTTCCTGGCCGGCGCCGACGCGCGCGGCCTGCTCAACCTCAAGGGTCACCGTTCGGTCGGTGGCATGCGCGCCTCCATCTACAACGCCCTGGGCCTTGACGCCATCGAAGCGCTGGTCGACTACATGGCGGAGTTCGAAAAGGAAAACGGCTGATGTCCGAACATGAACTCAAGGCCCTGCGGGTCCGCATCGACAGCCTCGACGAAAAGATCCTCGAGCTGATCAGCGATCGCGCCCGCTGTGCCGAAGAAGTCGCACGGGTCAAGATGGCGGCGCTGGCCGAAGGCGAGGTGCCGGTGTTCTACCGGCCCGAGCGCGAGGCGCAGGTGCTCAAGCGCGTGATGGAACGCAACAAGGGGCCGCTGAGCAACGAGGAAATGGCGCGTCTGTTCCGCGAAGTCATGTCCTCCTGCCTGGCCCTGGAAAACCCGTTGAAGGTGGCCTACCTGGGTCCGGAGGGCACCTTCACCCAGGCCGCTGCGATGAAGCATTTCGGCCATGCGGTGATCAGCAAGCCGATGGCCGCGATCGACGAGGTGTTCCGCGAAGTGGTCGCCGGCGCCGTGAATTTCGGCGTGGTGCCGGTGGAGAATTCCACCGAAGGCGCGGTGAACCACACCCTCGACAGCTTCCTCGAGCACGACATGGTGATCTGCGGCGAGGTCGAGTTGCGCATCCACCATCACCTGCTGATCGGCGACAACACCAAGACCGATAGCATCACTCGCATCTACTCCCACGCACAGTCCCTGGCGCAATGCCGCAAGTGGCTGGACGCGCACTACCCGAACGTGGAGCGCATCGCGGTGGCCAGCAACGCCGAGGCGGCCAAGCGGGTCAAGGGCGAATGGAATTCGGCGGCCATCGCCGGCGACATGGCGGCCGGCCTGTATGGCCTGGAGCGCCTGGCCGAAAAGATCGAGGACCGCCCGGACAACGCCACGCGGTTCCTGATCATCGGCAACCAGGAAGTACCGCCGACCGGCGACGACAAGACCTCGGTCATCGTGTCCATGAGTAACCGCCCCGGTGCCCTGCACGAGCTGCTGGTGCCGTTCCATGACAACGGCATCGACCTGACACGCATCGAGACCCGTCCGTCGCGCAGCGGCAAGTGGACCTACGTGTTCTTCATCGACTTCATCGGCCACCATCGCGACCCGTTGATCAAGGGTGTGCTGGAACAGATCAGTCAGGAAGCCGTGGCACTCAAGGTGCTCGGCTCGTACCCCAAAGCGGTTCTCTAACAGAAGGGTTAGCACGCATGACCGATTTCCTTGCCCTGGCCCAGACCGGTGTTCAACAGCTTTCCCCGTACGTTCCCGGCAAACCAGTGGACGAACTGGCCCGAGAGCTGAACATGGACCCGGCCAGCATCATCAAGCTGGCCAGCAACGAGAACCCATTGGGCGCAAGCCCCAAGACCCGCGCCGCGATCGAGCGCGAGCTGGCCGAACTCACACGCTACCCTGATGGCAACGGTTTCGACCTCAAGACCCTGCTGGCTCAGCAGTGCCGCGTGCAGATCGACCAGGTGACCCTGGGCAACGGCTCCAACGATATTCTCGAACTGGTCGCCCGCGCCTACCTGGCGCCTGGGCTGAACGCCGTGTTCAGCGAGCACGCCTTCGCCGTCTATCCGCTGGTCGTGCAGGCCGTGAATGCCGGCGCGCGGGTCGTCCCGGCCAAGCAGTTCGGCCATGACCTGTCCGCGATGCTGGCTGCGATCGACGACAAGACCCGCATCGTGTTTCTGGCCAACCCGAACAACCCGACCGGGACCTGGTTCGGACCGCAGGCGCTGGAAGACTTTCTGGCGGCGGTTCCGCCCAGCGTGCTGGTGGTGCTCGACGAGGCCTATATCGAATACGCCGTAGGCGGCGACTTGCCCGACGGCCTGGACTACCTGGCACGCTACCCCAACCTGCTGGTGTCGCGTACGTTCTCCAAGGCCTATGGCCTGGCCGCGCTGCGCGTGGGTTACAGCCTGTCTTCTGCCACTATTGCCGACGTGCTCAATCGCGTGCGCCAGCCGTTCAACGTGAACAGCCTGGCGCTGGCTGCCGCGTGCGCCGCGCTGACCGACACCGAATATCTGCAGCGCAGCCGCGAACTCAACAGCGCTGGCATGCAGCAGCTGGAGGCGGGTTTCACCGAGCTCGGTCTGCAGTGGATCCCGTCCAAGGGCAACTTCATTGCCGTGGATGTGGGTCGCGACGCCGGTCCGGTGTTTCAGGGGCTGCTGCGCGAGGGTGTGATCGTGCGCCCGGTGGCCGGCTATGGCATGCCCAACCACCTGCGCGTGACCATCGGCCTGGCCGAAGAGAACAGCCGCTTCCTGGAGGCATTGCGCCAGGTGCTGGCTCGTGTCTGATTTCACGCAATTGCAACCCGGCGCTGCCAGAATAGGCCGCCTGGTGGTAGTGGGATTGGGACTGATCGGCGGCTCCTTCGCCAAAGGCATCAAGCAGAGCGGCCTGGCCGATGAAGTGGTCGGGGTCGATCTCGATCCACGTTCCTGCCAGCGCGCCGTCGAGCTGGGTGTGGTGGACCGCTGTGAGGCGGAGCTTGCCAAGGCCTGTGTGGGCGCCGATGTGATCCAGTTGGCAGTACCGATCCTGGGCATGGAGAAACTGCTGGCGGCGCTGGCTCGACTCGATCTGGGTCGGGCGGTGATCACCGATGTCGGCAGCGCCAAGGGCAATGTGGTGCGAGCTTATCGTGACGCTTTCGGCGGTGACCTCTCACGCTTCGTGCCAGGCCATCCGATCGCCGGTTCCGAGCAGAGCGGGGTGGAGGCAGCCAATGCCGAGTTGTTCAAGCGGCACAAGGTGATCCTCACGCCGCTGGCCGAAACCTCGCCCCAGGCGCTGGCCCGGGTCGACGGCCTGTGGCGCGCCCTGGGGGCGGACGTGGAGCACATGCAGGTCGAGCGCCATGACGAGGTGCTTGCCGCCACCAGCCACCTGCCGCACCTGCTGGCGTTCGGTCTGGTAGATTCGTTGGCCAAGCGCAGTGAAAACCTGGAAATCTTCCGCTACGCTGCGGGCGGTTTCCGCGATTTCACCCGAATCGCCGGCAGCGATCCGGTCATGTGGCACGACATCTTCCTCGCCAACCGCGAGGCGGTGCTGCGCACACTCGATACATTTCGCAGCGATCTCGACGCCTTGCGCGACGCGGTCGATGCAGGGGATGGGCATCACCTGCTGGGCGTGTTCACACGCGCCAGGGTGGCCCGCGAGCATTTCAGTAAAATCCTGGCCCGTCGGGCCTATGTGGACGCTATGAACTCCAATGACGACCTGATCTTCCTGGGCAAACCCGGCGGCAGCCTCAATGGCCGCATCCGCGTACCGGGCGACAAATCCATCTCGCACCGTTCGATCATGCTCGGCTCGCTGGCCGAAGGCACCACCGAAGTCGAAGGCTTCCTGGAAGGCGAAGACGCTCTGGCGACCTTGCAGGCCTTCCGCGACATGGGCGTGGTCATCGAAGGCCCGAACCAGGGCCGCGTGACCATCCACGGCGTCGGTCTGCACGGGTTGCAGGCCCCGCCAGGGCCGATCTACCTGGGCAACTCCGGGACCTCGATGCGCCTGCTCGCCGGTATCCTGGCAGCGCAGAGCTTCGACACCACGCTGACCGGCGATGCGTCGCTGTCCAAGCGTCCCATGAACCGCGTGGCCAACCCCCTGCGGGAAATGGGCGCGGTCATCGAGACCGCTGCCGAGGGTCGTCCGCCGATGGTCATTCGCGGCGGACAGCGCCTCAAGGCGCTGAACTACACCCTGCCGATGGCCTCTGCCCAGGTCAAATCCTGCTTGTTGCTGGCTGGATTGTGGGCCGAAGGCAAGACCACCACCACCGAGCCTGCACCGACCCGCGACCACACCGAGCGCATGTTGCGTGGTTTTGGCTACCCCGTGCACGTCGACGGCCCGCAGGCGTCGGTCGAGTCCGGGCACAGGTTGACCGCGACCCATATCGAGGTGCCGGGCGACATCTCCTCGTCCGCCTTCTTCCTGGTGGCTGCTTCGATCGCCGAAGGTTCGGACCTGACCCTGGAACACGTCGGCATCAACCCTACGCGTACGGGTGTCATCGATATCCTGCGCCTGATGGGCGCCGACATCACCCTGGAAAACCAGCGTGAAGTCGGTGGCGAACCGGTTGCCGACCTGCACGTGCGGGCTGCCCGTCTCAAGGGCATCGAGATTCCCGAAGCGCTGGTGCCGCTGGCGATCGACGAATTCCCCGTGTTGTTCGTGGCAGCCGCCTGCGCCGAGGGGCGCACCGTGTTGCGCGGCGCCGAAGAGCTGCGGGTCAAGGAATCCGACCGTATCCAGGTCATGGCCGACGGCCTGCAAGCGTTGGGTGTCAAATGCGAGCCCACCGCTGACGGCATCATCATCGACGGCGTCGGTCACGGGGTGCCTGCCATGGGCGGTGGCGAAGTCCACGGCCACGGCGATCACCGCATCGCCATGGCCTTCAGCGTCGCCTCCCTGCGCGCCAGCGCGCCGATCCGCATCCACGACTGCGCCAACGTCGCCACGTCGTTCCCGAACTTCCTCGGCCTGTGCGCCCAAGTGGGTATCAATGTAGCCGAAGAGGGCAAGTCGTGAACGTGGCGCCAGTCATCACCATCGACGGGCCCAGCGGTTCGGGCAAGGGTACCGTCGCCGGTATCCTGGCCAAGCGTCTGGGCTGGAAGCTGCTCGATTCGGGCGCGTTGTACCGGCTGCTGGCCTACGCCGCACGCAATCACGGCGTGGATTTGAGCAACGAAGCTTCACTGATGGTCATGGCTGCGCACCTGGACGTGCAATTCATTGCCGCTGCCGATGGCCAGCCACAGCGCATTGTCCTGGAAGGCGACGATGTCACCCGGGACATTCGCAACGAGCAGATCGGCGCCTGCGCCTCTCAGGTCGCCGCCCTGCCAGCAGTGCGCGATGCCTTGCTGCAGCGCCAGCGGGCGTTTCAGGAACTGCCTGGCCTGGTCGCCGATGGTCGCGACATGGGTACGGTGGTGTTCCCCGATGCGCCGCTCAAGGTGTTCCTGACCGCGAGCGCCGAGGAACGTGCGCGCAGACGTTACTTGCAGTTGAAGACAGCCGGCAACGATGTTAGTCTGTCGAGTCTGCTAGATGAGATACGTGCACGCGATGAGCGTGACACCCAGCGCGCAGTGGCCCCGCTCAAGCCGGCGGCCGATGCCATACAGCTGGATTCCACGGAGTTGTCCATCGAGCAGGTGTTGGAACGCATCATGAGCGAGATCGCACTTCGCGATATCGCCGGGTGACGAAGAAGCCATGCGGGAACCCAGTCAATATCCCGGTGGCTTTCTTTTACTTGAACGAAACCCACGTTGTCTGGAGCGTGGCTGATGGGCGTATGTTTCGCCCAAATCTACAGGAATTAAAATGAGCGAAAGCTTTGCAGAACTCTTTGAAGAAAGCCTAAAAACTCTCAATCTTCAGCCAGGCGCAATCATCACCGGTATCGTCGTCGATATCGACGGTGACTGGGTTACTGTCCACGCCGGTCTGAAGTCCGAGGGTGTCATCCCGCTCGAGCAGTTCTACAACGACGCTGGCGAACTGACCATCAAGGTCGGTGACGAAGTCCACGTTGCGCTGGACGCGGTAGAAGACGGCTTTGGCGAAACCAAGCTGTCCCGCGAAAAAGCCAAGCGCGCCGAGTGCTGGATCGTTCTGGAAGCAGCTTTCGCCGCCGAGGAAGTGGTCAAGGGCGTTATCAACGGTAAGGTTAAAGGCGGCTTCACTGTCGACGTTAACGGCATCCGTGCGTTCCTGCCTGGTTCCCTGGTCGATGTCCGCCCTGTGCGCGACACCACCCACCTGGAAGGTAAAGAGCTCGAATTCAAGGTCATCAAGCTGGACCAGAAGCGCAACAACGTTGTCGTTTCCCGTCGCAGCGTCCTGGAAGCCGAGAACTCCGCCGAGCGCGAAGCTCTGCTGGAATCCCTGCAGGAAGGTCAGCAAGTCAAGGGTATCGTCAAGAACCTCACCGATTACGGCGCATTCGTCGATCTGGGTGGCGTCGATGGCCTGCTGCACATCACCGACATGGCCTGGAAGCGTATCAAGCACCCATCGGAAATCGTCAACGTTGGCGACGAGATCGATGTCAAGGTTCTGAAGTACGATCGCGAGCGTAACCGCGTATCCCTGGGCCTGAAGCAACTGGGCGAAGACCCATGGGTTGCCATCAAGGCACGTTACCCAGAAAGCACTCGCGTCATGGCGCGCGTGACCAACCTGACCGACTACGGCTGCTTCGCAGAGCTGGAAGAAGGCGTGGAAGGCCTGGTGCACGTTTCCGAAATGGACTGGACCAACAAGAACATCCACCCTTCGAAAGTCGTACAAGTCGGCGACGAAGTGGAAGTCATGGTTCTGGACATCGACGAAGAGCGTCGTCGTATCTCCCTGGGCATCAAGCAGTGCAAGTCGAACCCGTGGGAAGACTTCTCTGGCCAGTTCAACAAGGGCGACAAGATCTCCGGCACCATCAAGTCGATCACCGATTTCGGTATCTTCATTGGTCTGGACGGCGGCATCGACGGCCTGGTTCACCTGTCCGACATCTCCTGGAACGAAGTGGGCGAAGAAGCCGTACGTCGTTTCAAGAAGGGCGACGAGCTTGACACCGTCATCCTGTCGGTAGATCCAGAGCGCGAGCGCATCTCCCTGGGCATCAAGCAACTGGAAGACGATCCGTTCTCCAACTACGTTGCTGTCAACGACAAAGGCGCTATCGTTCGCGGTACCGTTAAAGAAGTTGACGCCAAGGGCGCTGTGATCACCCTGGCCGACGACATCGAAGCCACTTTGAAAGCTTCCGAAATCAGCCGTGACCGCGTTGAAGACGCTCGCAACGTCCTGAAGGAAGGCGAAGAAGTCGAAGCCAAGATCATTAGCGTCGACCGCAAGTCCCGCGTCATCCAACTGTCGATCAAATCGAAAGACGTTGAAGACGAGAAAGAAGCTATCCAGAGCCTGCGCGACAAGCCAGCCACTTCGGATATCGCTGCCGGTCCGACCACTCTGGGCGACCTGCTGCGTGCTCAGATGGAAAAGCAGAACTAAGTTCTGTTTGACCTGTAGAAAAAGGGCGACTTCGGTCGCCCTTTTTTGTGCCTGCGATTTGTGTTTCGTACCGATCAGCAGAAACGGATGCCGAACTTAAAAGTGCCTGGGAGGCTCAAAGGCATAAGTGAATACCCAAGGACCTCCAGGGATGAAAACCGTAGTAACCGCGATGCTGTTCGTAGTAGTTGGCCTGACGTCCGGGTGCTCCACCACATCGGTGGTCAAACGAGATTATCGGGGCATGCAGGCGTTGCAAATCAACTGCAGTGGCTTGGGTTCGTCATGGGGCAAGTGCTATGACAAGGCCCATCAATCGTGCCGCTCGGCAGGCTACAAGGTCTTGGCAAAGACATCGGATGTCAAGGAGGACCCGGAGGATGGCTTCCTGGGCTGGAATCCCGGCATGGCCAGTCGGACCATGTTCGTGCGCTGCAACAGCCAGGGATGACAGGTCAAAGCGGTGTTGTACGAATAGTTACAATCTTCCGAGTCATCGCACTGAAACCCGCCTGAAGTAAATTAGCAATCGGCCAGCTACTTGGATAGGGTAGGTGGCCTGTCGTTGTTGATCGATTTCGCCGTTACTCCTGAACCCGTGTCCATCCTGAAGTAGACAAGGCCCGAGTCATGAAATTTACCTTGCTCATCGCAGCATTGCTGCTGGTGACCGCCTGCGCCGCCACCTCCACCTCCCACGGCAAGCGTGGCAACCGCGGATTGCACATCAACTGTTCGGGACTCACTTCGTCCTGGGCGCAATGCGAGAAAGAAGCCGAGTCCGCCTGTGGACCTGCGGGCTACCGCACCTTGGCCAAGTCCAGTGATGCCAAGGAAGACCCCGATGACTACGTCTTCGGTCTCAACCCTGCCGGTTATTCCACGCGCAGCATGATCGTCAAATGCCGCAAGAGCAGTGCGTTCAAATAGTGCACCGACAACTGATTGCGAAGAAGTCAAGAGTCGGGCTGTTCAAATCTGTCAAGCCATGCTAAAACCTTCTAAGCGCTGATCTAGCTGCTTGATAAAGAAGGGAAAAATATGACGAAGTCGGAATTGATCGAACGTATTGTCACCCATCAAGGTCTACTTTCATCCAAGGATGTGGAACTGGCCATCAAGACCATGCTTGAACAAATGTCCCAGTGCCTTGCCACGGGTGACAGGATCGAGATACGCGGTTTCGGCAGCTTTTCCCTGCACTATCGCGCGCCGCGTGTCGGGCGTAACCCGAAGACAGGTCAGTCAGTAAGCCTGGATGGCAAGTTCGTTCCGCATTTCAAGCCCGGCAAGGAATTGCGCGACCGGGTGAACGAGGATGAAGAACTCGTTTGATCGACGTTGAAGGAGAAGGCTTTGCGTAATCTCAAGAAGTTGCTGCTGGTGCTGATCTTCCTGGCAGTCGCCGCTGCCGTGCTGATATTCGTGCTTGAGAACCAGCAGGCCGTCACCCTGAGCGCTCTTGGGTGGTCCAGTCCTTCGTTGCCGGTTTCTGTCTTCGTATTGGCAGGTGTGCTCGCAGGCATGGTGTTGGGCCCGTTGTTCGGTTGGTATATCGCAGCCACCAGCAAGTATCGCTGGCGCAAGCAGTTGCGTGCCAAGGCTCGCGCCGAGCAACGCGCCGCACTTGCGACCGTGCCTCTTGATTCTGCAGCCGCTACTGGCGCTCCTGCGCAGCCTGTGACTCAGCCGCCTGCAGTGAGGTAAGCACGCAGTCCATGGAAACATTGCGTATCACCGCACGTCCTGATTGAACGGTATTTCATGCGCCGCATGCGCATGTTCTGTTGCACAATAGCCGCAGACTGTTTTCCAGGACTCCAAATGTCACTCCCATTTCCTTTCGGACGTCGCCTCCCAGGCGCCTTGCTGGCAATTGCATGGCTTGGCCTGGCAGGGTGTTCCTCACCCAAGACCGCCATCTACGAACACGAAAACTTTGCCGACTCGGGTACGTTCTCGCGCAACTATCCCGTCAGTGACGTAGCATCCTGCGAGGCCGCCCGGCGAGGATTGCTCAGTCAGGGCTACATCATCACCAGCAATGATCCGCGCCAGGTCAGCGGCCACAAGAGCTTCCAGCAAACCGGCGAGAGTCATCTGGAAATCAGCTTCAACGTGGTCTGCGTAGCCGATGCCAGCAGTGATCACAGTTCCACCGTGTTCGCCAACGCCCTGCAGGATCGCTACGCGCTGAAGAAGGTCAACAACTCCGCAAGTGTGGGCGTGGGGGTGCTGGGTTCGGTGTCGATGCCGATCGGGTCCACCGACGACTCCATGGTCAAGGTGGCCAGTGAAACAGTGGCGTCGGATACGTTCTACGACCGCTATTTCGCCCTGGTCGAGAGCTTCATGCCGGTCAAAGCCAAGAAAGCGGCAGCGCCGCAGCCAGCCCAGGATGAGCTGGGTGTGCCCGACACCGCACCCGCTACTTCCCTGGCGCCTGCGGTAGCGGCGCCATCGGCTGCGCAAACGCCGTTGGCGCAGCCGACGCCGCCTGCCATCCAGGCGCCTCAGGTAGACGCGGTGCCTGAACAGGAGGCCTCGCAGCCTGTGGCACCTCCGGCGCAACCGGCACCGATCGAAATCATGACACAGCCCGAAACGCCGCAGGCAGTCCCCGATGCCGCCCCTGAAACGCCTGCCGCCGACACGCCTGTCTCGCAGCCTTGAAGACCATGTACGTACGGGCCATCAACGGTTCGTGCGGCGGTACTCTCCGGGCGTGACTGCGCACCAGCGCTTGAACGCACGCTGGAAGGCTTCGGCCGAGGTGAATCCCAGTAGATAGGCAATTTCGCCGAAGGCCAGCTCGGTGTCACGGATGTAGGTCTGTGCCAGGTCCCGGCGGGTGTCGTTGAGAATCGAGCGAAATTGGGTGCCTTCTTGGGTCAGCTTGCGGCGTAGGGTCCAGGCCGGCATTTTCAGGCAAGCGGCGACTTCGTCCAGCGTGGGCTCGCGCCCGCCATTGAGCAAGGGGCCGAGCAGCTGGCTGACCCGTTCGGCCAAAGTCCGGATACGGGTCAGCCGTTCCAGCTCCTGCTCGCACAGTTGCAACAGATGCTGCCAGGTGCTGGGACAGTGCTCGGGGTTGCGCAGGCTGAGGCTGGCGTGGGTGAGACGCAGTTGATTGTGCTCGCAGCCGAAGCTGGTGTTGGCAGGGTAGTGATCGGCGTACTGCGGCGCGGCGAACTCGATCTCCAGCCGCTGTGCACGCACTTCCTGCCCCGCCAGCACGCTCAGTTGCCGCAGCCAGCCGGTCAGCAGCGAATCCACAACGAACCGGTTGTAGGCGTTGTAGGGGCTGATCGAATAGAAACGTAGCCAGGCGCCTTCGCGGTCTTCATGAAAGCTCGACTGTCCACGGTAGTTGGCTGCATACAGTGCTTCGAAGCGAATCAGCGTACGGGCGGCTTCGCGCACCGTTGGCGCCTGTGCGGCCGTGATACCCGCCAACCCCGCCTGGCTCAAGCGACTGGCCTGACCGATGCGCAGGCCCAGGGCAGGGTCGCCGGTGAGTGCGATGGCCGCATGCCCCAGGCGCATATAGCGGGCGATGGTCAACCGTGCACCGGCCACGTTGAGCCGACTGGGCTCCAGTCCGTATTGGGCCAACAGGGGTAAGGGGTCATGACCGTGGCTACGTACTGCCTCGGCCAGGCTTTGAGTGAAGCCGACCGACAGGTCGCCGAGTTTGATGCGCTGGCCCGTCACGCGCCTAGAGCCACAAGTTGATCAGGCGCGCGCCGCGCCCATCGCCGACTTGCCCGAACCGTTCGCGCTGGCGCGCGAAACTTTGCCCTTCGTAGAACTGATTCCAGAAATGCCCGCCCATGAACACGGTCATGCTGGCCAAGGGCGCGCTGGCTTCGCTCAGACGTTGCCAGGCGTGTGCCTCGCTGACTTCGCGAGATGACACGGCGACATCGGTGGGCGCCGGGCTGATGCGGAAGCCACGCCACGGGCTGGACCAGCGGCCCCGGCCCAGCACCGATGCCGGCACCGCCAGCAGTTGCACGTCCTGCCGGCGTAGTTGGGCGTGACTGGCCGGGTGCCAGCTGTCGGTGCCTATCAGTACGGCGAGTTTTCCGGCCGGGGTGTCGAAAACGTTGAATGGCGCATCGCCCAGGGATTGCACATAGCGCCGGGTAGGGTGACTGGTAAAATGCTGGAGCTGCGGCTGACCGAGGATGGAGCCATCGGTGGCGAACACGACGCTGGCGTTGTACAACGGCCCGCTGTCGGTTCGCAGGCGACCGTCGGCAACCGAAGGCTTGGGCAGAATGATGGAGCCCGCGACCAGCGTCACACCGAACTGCCTGGCGAGGCCGCCGAACAGTTGCTGGTATTGATCGGCCATGCGCGCCGCCTTCATGCGCAGGTAGGCGTCGGCGAAGCGGTCGTCGCCATGGGCTTGGACCAATCCGGCGAGCAGGTCCAGCGGGTTGCTGGCGGCGAGCCATTGTTCGGCATCGCGGCGTTGCGCGGCCTGGTAGAACTCGTTCTTCTCGCCCACGGCCCACAACCAGGTGCCGATGTGCTCGGGCAGCACGACGATGGTCTTGCCGTTGAGCAGGCCGGCGTCCTGGGCGTGTTGCAGATAACCGGCCAGTTTCAGGCGCAGGCGTTCGACACTCTGGTAGTCCGCCGGGAACAGTTCGGGCTGAACGCCCAGTAGATTGCCCCGCCCGGCCGGCACGCCGTCGACCCCCTCGAACGTGACGCGCAGGTCCGACAGGTAGTGGCCCACGGGCCGCTGGGTCGTCCACAGCGCATAGGTGGTCAACGCCGCCAGGCAAAGCAGGGCGACCACGGACATCAGGATTTTGCGCATGAGGGACAACAATCAGCTCCTGTTGGTGAATCCGCACTAGGGTAGACGTCGCGTGCGGCATGATCAATGACTTGTCATTTCTGGTCATTGAGACAGACGGCTCGGGTCTTTACTGTCAGACACTCGTTGTGACCGAGCCCGCTGAAAGAGGCTTGGCACCTATCCGTGATCCTGCCTGTGGAGATCCCATGGCCGCTGCTCCCTATCCTCATCTGCTGGCACCCCTGGACCTGGGTTTCACCACCTTGCGCAACCGAAGCCTGATGGGTTCCATGCACACCGGTCTTGAGGAAAAACCGGGCGGGTTCGAACGCATGGCCGCGTATTTCGCTGAACGTGCGCGGGGTGGAGTGGGCCTGATCGTCACTGGCGGCATTGCACCGAACGAAGGAGGCGGAGTGTATGCCGGGGCGGCCAAGCTGAGCACGCCTGAGGAGGCGGAAAAGCATCGGATCGTGACCCAGGCGGTGCACGCGGCCGGCGGCAAGATCTGCCTGCAGATCCTGCATGCCGGGCGTTATGCATACAGCCCCAAGCTGGTGGCGCCGAGCGCCATTCAGGCGCCGATCAACCCGTTCAAGCCTCATGAACTTGATGAAGAGGGCATTCAGAAGCAGATCGCTGACTTCGTCGCCTGTGCTCGACTGGCCCAGTCGGCAGGCTATGACGGTGTCGAGATCATGGGCTCGGAAGGCTACTTCATCAATCAGTTCCTGGCAGCCCACAGCAACCAGCGTACCGATCGCTGGGGCGGCAGCTACGCCAATCGCATGCGCCTGGCGGTCGAGATCGTCAGTCAGGTCAGGCAAGCAGTCGGTCGCGAGTTCATCATCATCTTCCGCCTGTCCATGCTCGACCTGATCGAAGGCGGCAGCATCTGGGAGGAAGTGGTCGAGTTGGCCCAGGCCATCGAGGCGGCGGGCGCCACGCTGATCAACACCGGTATCGGCTGGCACGAAGCACGCATTCCGACCATCGCCACCAAGGTGCCCCGCGCGGCGTTCAGCAAGGTCACGGCGAAGTTGCGCACGGCGGTGCGGCTGCCGCTGATCACCACCAATCGCATCAACACCCCGGAGGTAGCCGAGCGCATCCTGGCCGATGGCGACGCGGACATGGTATCGATGGCGCGGCCATTTCTGGCCGACCCTGAATTCATCAACAAGGCCGCTGCCGACCGGGGCGACGAGATCAACACCTGCATCGCCTGTAACCAGGCCTGCCTGGATCATACCTTCGCCGGCAAGCTGACCAGTTGCCTGGTCAACCCGCGCGCCTGCCATGAAACCGAGCTCAATTATCTGCCCGTGACCCAGGTGCGCAGGATTGCCATCGTCGGTGCCGGCCCGGCCGGGTTGGCGGCGGCCACGGTGGCGGCCGCGCGCGGCCCTGCGGGGACGCTGTTCGACTCGCGCGACGAGATCGGCGGTCAGTTCAACGTGGCCAAGCGCATTCCGGGCAAGGAAGAGTTCAACGAAACCCTGCGCTATTTCGATCGCAGGCTGACGCGCCTCGGCGTGGACGTGCGCCTGGGCGCGCGGGTCGACGTAGCCGCGCTGACAGCCGGAGGTTTCGACGAGATCGTGCTGGCCACGGGCATCGCCCCTCGGCTGCCGGACATCGAGGGTATCGACCATCCCATGGTGCTGGGTTACCTGGACGTGCTGCTGCAACGGCGCCCGGTGGGGCCGCGTGTGGCAGTGATCGGCGCCGGTGGCATCGGCTTCGACGTCAGCGAGTTCCTGGTGCATCAAGGGCCGTTCACCAGCCTTGATCGTGAGGCATTCTGGAAGGAGTGGGGCATCGACCTGACGCTGCACGCTCGCGGCGGTGTGGCTGGGGTTGCGGCGCAGACCCACGCGCCGGCGCGCGAGGTCTACCTGCTGCAGCGCAAGGCGGGCAAGGTGGGTGAAGGCCTGGGCAAGACCACCGGCTGGATCCATCGCGCCGGGTTGAAGAGCAAGGGCGTGCGCATGGTCAACGGGGTCGAGTACCTGAAGATCGATGACGCCGGCCTGCATGTGCGCGTGGCCGGGGGCGAGCCGCGGGTGCTGGCGGTGGACAACGTGGTGATCTGCGCGGGGCAGGATCCGTTGCGCGAGCTGGAACAGGGGCTGATCGAGGCCGGGCAGCGAGTGCACCTGATCGGCGGTGCGGACGTGGCCGCTGAACTGGACGCCAAACGCGCCATCGACCAGGGCTCGCGCCTGGCAGCCGTGCTGTAGAATGAGCAGCGCGCCGGGTCGGTCCCGGCGCCGCTGCATTCTCACGTCCAGCTTGTCAGGCCCCCATGCTTCTTGATCTACCACGCGCCCCGTTACACCCCTTGCGATTGTCCTGGCTCGCCGAGGCCGGCATCGAAGCGGCCGTACTCCGGCTCGACCTCATCGATCCGCTGATCAGCGGCAACAAGTCGTTCAAGCTCCAGCATCACCTGCTGGCCGCTCAGGCTGCTGGCTGCAGGGGGCTCATCAGTCTGGGCGGTGCGCATTCCAACCATCTGCATGCCCTGGCGGCGGCCGGTGAGCGCCTGGGTCTGCGCACGGTCGGCTTGCTGCGCGGCCACGCCCAGGTGACGCCGACCGTGATTGACCTGCAGCGGTGGGGAATGGAGCTGCACTGGTTGGGTTACGAGGGGTATCGACAGCGCCACCGGGAGGATTTCTGGGCACCCTGGCAGGCACGCTACCCCGATCTGCTGCCGGTGCCCGAGGGTGGCGGAGGGTTGCTGGGGGCCAAGGGGTGTGCAGCTCTGAGGGTTCAAGTGCAGGCGCAACTGGCAGATATCGGCTGGGACGATTTCGAGGCATGGTGGCTGGCCGTGGGTACCGGTACGACTCTGGCCGGCTTGGTCCTCGCCGAAGGCGGGCAGCGTCGGGTTTACGGAGCGCTGGCGGTCGGGCCGGGACATGGTGCGCAAGAGCAGGTGAATGCGCTGTGCGGCGAACGGGGTCATACCCTGCTCGATGCCAGTCGCGGCGGCTTTGCCAAGATGGACAGCGCGCTGCTGGCGTTCATGCGCGACTGCGAGGCCGAGGCGGGTATTCCCCTGGAGCCGGTGTACACGGCCAAGGCGTTGTGGGCCTTGCGCGAGGCGGCAACGGCGGGCGTGCTCGCCGCAGGCAGCCGCGTGGTGTTCGTGCACACCGGCGGCCTGCAGGGTTGGCGGACCTCGCCGTGACGTTTCAGTCGCGCTGCGGCAGCATGCGGCGCAGGGTATTGTCGCCGCGCAGATAATGATGGCCCAGGCCCAGCAGACCGTGCAGGCCGATCAGCCAATAGCCCCAGCCGGCGATGCGCATGTGCCATTCCTGCAGGCGCCCACCGAGGTCACGGTCCTCGCCGATCAGGTGAGGCAACTCGATGCCCCATAACGATATGGGCCGGTTCTGCGCGCTGAGGATCAGCCAGCCCAGCAACGGCAGGCCGATCATCAAGGCGTAGAGTGCGAGGTGCATCAGGCTGGCCAGGCGGGTCTGCCAGGCGGGGAGAGGCGGAACGATGCGCGGGGTGACGCCCAGGCTTCGTGCCAGCAGACGCAGCCACACCAGCAAACCCACGCTCAGGCCCAGCATGAAGTGAAACTGCACGATCAGTGCGCGCGCGCCGCTGCCTCGTGCGAATTGTCCGCGCAACTCGATACACGCATAGGTGGCGGCCAGCAGGACCAGCATCGACCAGTGAAGGGCGATGGACAGGCTGCCGTAACGCGCGTGGGTGTTTCTCCAGGTCATCGGGCGACTACTCGAGCGGTCATGCACAGGGTATCGGGCCGGCCGTGGACATCTTTAGCCAGCTCCGTGCTTTACACGCCCGGCAGGGCTGGCCAGGGGTCGGCGACCAGGAAGACCCGCTCGGCTTCCTGCCAGTCACCATGAGCGTCGTGGGTCAGACGCACGAGCATCTGCGCGGCGGCGAGTGGGTCCAGTTGCTGCAGCCAGGCGTTGAGCTGGTCGGGTGCCCAGGCGTCGGCGGCAGCGAGGCGAGCCGGTGCCAGCCAGGCATCGCGCGGCAGCGGCTGCCAGCGCCCGTCCGGGCGTTGCTCGACGAAGATCGGCCAATCGCGCTGATGCACCCAGCGTCCGCGCAAGTGGTCGGGGTGGGCATGTTCGGGCGCGCTCGCTGCACCTGGCCAGGGGTAGAACAGGTAGCCGGCCAGCCACAGGTGGGCGTCGAACTGCTCTATGCCCAGGTCGTGCAAGGCTTCGCGGCCCTGACTGGACGTGGAAATGGGCAACTGATGCTCGGCCAGGTGGTTTAGCTTGCGACCCAGCCGATCCTGGGTGTTGGGGCCCAGCCACTGAAAGGCATCATGGCCATCGGCGGCCACCGGCCCCAGGTACAGCTTGATGGCCAGTTCCAGGTGATGTACACCGTCGCGGTCGCGAATCACCATGTCGAGCTCGCCCAACGTGTGTCCACCCTTGCGAATCGGCAGGTTGGCGGCAAGCAGCTCGATACCGGGCGCTTGGCGCAGGGCGAATTGCCACAGGCGTTCGTAGTACAGGCCAAGGCGCCGCGTGGGGGCCTGGGCCAGCCAGTCGACCAGGGGTTGGCTGGCATCGTCCAGGGCCAGCAGCCACGCCTGCAAGTCTTCGGGCCGTTCGGCCCAGCGGCTGCCGGCCAGGGGATGGCGTTGCGTCCAGGGCGCTGTGTGCAGCAGCGGCGGGGCGAGGATGACCCACGCCAGATCGCGCACCTGGGGCTGGCGCAGGTGGCGCGGGAAGTCGGCGAGGGCGGCAAATGGATTCATGGGACGATCCCGGTCAATGGCGCGGTGGCTGAAAGGGTTTTGTGCGGCAACGGCTTTACTCCATAATCCAGATCCGTATTTGTGTCCGCAACCGCTGGTTGCGCGACAGCGTTGTGGAATGTGCCTGGCGCATCCCGATAGCCAGAACAGACCCGAGCAGGAGCCTCATGGAGCAATTTCGCAATATCGGTATCATCGGCCGCCTCGGCAGCTCGCAGGTGCTCGATACCATTCGCCGCCTCAAGCGCTTCCTGCTGGACAGGCACATGCACGTCATCCTCGAGGACACCATTGCCGAAGTACTGCCCGGCCACAACCTGCAGACGTCTTCGCGCAAGATGCTCGGCGAAGTCTGTGACTTGGTGATCGTGGTCGGCGGCGACGGCAGCCTGCTGGGTGCGGCACGGGCGCTGGCGCGGCACAACACCCCGGTGCTGGGGATCAACCGCGGCAGCCTGGGCTTTCTCACCGACATCCGTCCCGACGAACTCGAGGTCAAGGTGGCCGAGGTGCTGGACGGGCACTATCTGGTCGAGAACCGTTTCCTGCTCGAGGCCGAAGTGCGCCGGCATGGCGAGGCCATCGGCCAGGGCGATGCGCTCAACGACGTGGTGCTGCACCCGGGCAAGTCGACCCGCATGATCGAGTTCGAGATCTACATCGACGGGCAGTTCGTCTGCAGCCAGAAGGCCGACGGCCTGATCCTCGCCACGCCGACCGGCTCGACCGCCTACGCACTGTCGGCGGGCGGGCCGATTATGCATCCCAAGCTCGATGCGATTGTGATCGTGCCCATGTACCCGCACACGCTTTCGGGTCGGCCGATCGTCGTCGATGGCAACAGCGAGATGAAAATCGTTGTCTCAAAGAACATGCAGATCTATCCGCAAGTCTCATGTGATGGCCAGAACCACTTTACCTGTGCTCCGGGCGATACCCTCACGGTGCGCAAGAAATCGCAGAAACTGCGCCTGATCCACCCGCTGGACCACAACTATTACGAAGTGTGCCGGACCAAACTCGGCTGGGGCAGCCGGCTCGGCAACACCGGAGGCGATTGATGCTCGACCCGGCGCGAAGTTATGACCTGATCGGCGATGTGCACGGTTGCGCACACACCCTCGAACATCTGCTCGACAGGCTGGGCTATCGCAAGCAGGGCGGCGTCTGGCGCCATGGTTCGCGCCAGGCGCTGTTTCTCGGCGACATCATCGATCGCGGGCCAAGGATCCGCGAGTCCCTGCACATCGTTCATGACATGGTGGTGGCCGATCAGGCGCGCTGCATCATGGGCAATCACGAGTTCAACGCCCTGGGCTGGAGCACGCCGGCCCTGCCGGGCAGTGGCAAGCACTATGTACGCGAACATGTGCCACGGCATGAACGCCTGATTCAGGAGACCCTCGACCAGTTCGCTCAGCACCCTGGTGACTGGCATGATTTTCTTGGCTGGTTCTACGAGTTGCCGTTGTTTCTGGATGCCGAACGCTTCCGGCTGGTGCACGCGTGCTGGGACGCAGGCCTTATCGAGCCGCTGCGCCGACAGCACCCGGATGGCTGCATCGACGCGCATTTTCTCCAGGCATCGGCGGTCAAGGGTAGCTTTGCCAGCCAGGTGTTCGACCGCCTGCTGCGCGGCACCGACATGCGTCTGCCCGGTGGTCTCACCCTGACTGGGGCCGACGGCCTGAGTCGGGCCTTCTTTCGCACCAAGTTCTGGGAAGACGATCCGCAAACCTACGGTGATGTGGTGTTTCAGCCTGATGCGCTGCCAGACGAGGTGGCCTGCGCGCCGTTGAGCGAAGAGCAGAAGAACGCCTTGCTGCGCTATGGAGTCGACGAGCCGTTGCTGTTCGTCGGCCATTACTGGCGCAGTGGGCGACCGGCGGCGATACGGCCCAACCTGGCTTGCCTGGATTACAGCGCGGTGCTGTACGGCAAGTTGGTGGCGTACCGTCTGGACCAGGAAACCCGAATCGATCCGCGCAAGTTCGTGTGGGTCGAAGTCGAACGCCCGGAGGCGTTTTCATGAGTGCAATCGCCGTATTGCGTCTGCCGCTGAGCACTGACCTGAGTGGTTTCGTAGGTTTGCTGAGACGTCTGAAGGTGCCCCATCGGGTCAGTGAAGAGCAGGGTAACCAAGTGCTTTGGGTGCCCGACGAACGCCTGGCGCAGGATATTCGCGACCTGTACCAGCGCTATCCGGAAGGCAACGCCGAAGTCGATCCGCAATTGATGGCCCGGCATGCGCCGGTGCAGAGGCCGGGTTTCGTGCAGCAGCTCAAGGCCAGCCCGGCCACGGCTGCGGTGCTTCTGGCGTGCCTGGTGGTGGCGGCAGTGACCCTGCTGGGGGACAACCTGGGCAGTCTGCGCTGGCTGACCTTTCTCGACTTTCAGGTGCAGGGCGAGTACCTCTACTTCACGCCGCTGGCCGATACCCTGGCGAGCGGGCAGTGGTGGCGTCTGTTCAGCCCCATGCTGATCCATTTCGGTTTGCTGCACCTGGCGATGAACGCGCTGTGGTACTGGGAGCTGGGGCGGCGTATCGAAGCGTTGCAGGGGCGGATCAATCTGCTCGGGCTGACCCTGTCGTTCAGCCTGGTCTCGAACGTGGTCCAGTACCTGGTCAGTGGGCCGAGTTTGTTCGGCGGGTTGTCGGGGGTGCTGTATGGCTTACTCGGGCACTGCTGGCTGTACCAGTGGCTGGCGCCCAACCCGATCTACCGTTTGCCCCGTGGTGTGTTGGTCATGATGCTGATATGGCTCGGGCTGTGCCTGAGTGGGCTGGTGAGCGTGCTGGGCTTCGGCGAAATTGCCAATGGTGCGCATGTCGGCGGACTGTTGATCGGCTGCGCCACGGGCCTCATGGGCGGCCTGCTGGCCCGGCGCAAGTCCCGGTAAGCGTGTCGGCGGTGTGCCTGATGTTGCGCGGCGAGGCCGGACGCGGCTCGCGCCGCTGCTACAGGGGCGCGGGAGCCGCGTCGGTGGTGTAGGCGGTGTGAGGCCGGACGTGGTTTGCGCCGCCATGTGGCAGCGGTGCAAGCCGCATTGGTGGTGGGTGCGGTGTGTCCGGTGCTGCGGTCGGTGGGGTGGTATCGCGTGGAAATCGGGCGGTCGCTCTTTCGGTCCGAGGTAACTGAAGGCACAATGCGGGTCCTTTTTTTGGCTGGCCATGCCGGGGGCCTCGAAATGATCAATACGCCGTACTACCTCATCGACAAACAGAAGCTCCTGGGCAACCTGGAAAAGATCGCCTACGTGCGCGAACAGTCCGGGGCCAAGGCTTTGCTGGCGCTCAAGTGCTTCGCCACCTGGTCGGTGTTCGACCTGATGGAGCAGTACATGGACGGCACCACCTCGTCGTCGCTGTACGAGCTCAAGCTGGGTCGGCAGAAGTTCGCCGGTGAAACCCACGCCTACAGCGTGGCCTGGGCCGACGACGAGATCGAAGAGATGCTCGCCAACTGCGACAAGATCATCTTCAACTCGATCGGCCAGCTGCAGCGATTTGCCCAGGCTTCGCAAGGCAAGACCCGCGGCCTGCGGGTCAACCCGCAGGTCAGCAGTTCCGACTACCTGCTGGCCGATCCGGCGCGGCCATTCAGCCGTCTGGGCGAATGGGACCCGGTCAAGGTCGAGGAAGTGATCGAGCAGATCTCCGGCTTCATGTTCCACAACAACTGCGAGAACGGCGACTTCGCCCTGTTCGACAAGATGCTGGGGACCATCGAGGAGCGCTTCGGTCATCTGTTGCACAAGGTGCAATGGGTCAGCCTCGGCGGCGGCATTCATTTCACCGGTGAAGGTTACGCACTGGACGACTTCTGCGCCCGGCTCAAGGCCTTTTCGCAGAAGTACGGCGTGCAGGTGTACCTGGAACCTGGCGAGGCGGCGATCACCAACAGCGCATCGCTGGAAGTCACCGTGCTCGACACCCTCTACAACGGCAAGCACCTGGCCGTGGTCGACAGCTCGATCGAAGCGCACATGCTCGACCTGCTGATCTACCGGCTCAATGCCAAGCTGGCCCCCAGCAGTGGCGAACACACCTACATGGTGTGCGGCAAATCCTGCCTGGCCGGCGATATCTTCGGCGAATACCCGTTCGAGCGTCCGTTGGCCATCGGTGATCGCCTGTCGTTCGTCGATGCCGCCGGTTACACCATGGTCAAGAAGAACTGGTTCAACGGCCTGAAGATGCCGTCCATCGTAGTGAAACAACTCGACGGTACAGTCGAGATGGTTCGTGAGTTTGGTTTCGAAGACTACCTGTCCAGCCTTTCGTAAGCGGACAGCCGAGGAGAAGTGAATAAATTGAAGAAGAACGTTCTTATCATTGGTGCAGGAGGTGTCGCCAAGGTGGTGGCCCACAAGTGCGCGCAGCACAACGATGAACTTGGTCGTATTGCCATCGCGTCGCGCAACATCTCCAAATGCCAGGCCATCATCGACAGCGTCAAGGCCAAGGGCAGCCTCAAGCAGCCCGCCGACATCCAGGCGTTCGCGCTCGATGCGCTGGACGTCGAGGCGACCAAGGCACTCATCGTGCAGACCGAGTCGCAGATCGTCATCAACGTCGGTTCCGCGTTTCTGAACATGTCGGTGCTGCGCGCCTGCATCGACACCGGCGTGGCCTACCTGGACACCGCCATCCACGAAGAGCCGGGCAAGGTCTGCGAAACGCCGCCCTGGTACGGCAACTACGAGTGGAAGCACCTGGAAGAGTGCCAACAGAAGAACGTCACCGCCATCCTGGGCGTGGGCTTCGATCCGGGCGTGGTCAATGCCTATGCGGCGCTGGCGCAGCAACAGCATTTCGATCGTATCGATTCGATCGATATCCTCGACGTCAATGCCGGTTCCCACGGCAAGTATTTCGCCACCAATTTCGATCCGGAAATCAATTTCCGGGAATTCACCGGGCAGGTCTGGAGCTGGCAGAACAGCCAGTGGACCAGCAACACCATGTTCGAAGTCAAGCGCACCGACGATCTGCCGGTGGTGGGTTCGCAGAACCTGTACCTGACCGGGCATGACGAAGTGCACTCGCTGTCGAAGAATCTCGATGTGCCCAACGTGCGCTTCTGGATGAGCTTCGGTGAGCACTACATCAATGTGTTCACGGTGCTGAAGAATCTCGGTCTGCTGTCGGAGCAGCCGGTGAAGACCGCCGAAGGTCTGGAAGTGGTCCCGCTCAAGGTGGTCAAGGCGGTGTTGCCGGATCCCTCGTCTCTGGCGCCGGGCTACACCGGCAAGACCTGCATCGGCGATCTGGTCAAGGGCAGCCGCAATGGGCAGCCCTTTGAGATGTTCATCTATAACGTCGCGGACCACGAAGAAGCCTACGCCGAGACCGACAGCCAGGGCATTTCCTACACGGCCGGTGTGCCGCCCGTGGCTGCCGCCCTGCTGGTTGCCCGTGGCGAATGGGACGTGCAGCGCATGGCCAACGTCGAAGAGCTGCCCGCAGAGCCGTTCCTCAAGGCGCTCGACGCCATGGGCCTGCCGACGCGCATCAAGGACGCCTCCGGCGACCGCGCCTGGGACGCCACTGCGTAAGTCCCGCCAACCGCGACCCCTGTAGCAACGGCGCAACCTGCGTCAGGGGTCGCCCAGTTTTTCCAGACACACCTCTGTGGCCGATGATGCGGTTTGCGCCGCTGCTACAGGGGTCGTGGTATTTGGAGGACTACCGTCGGTCTGAGTGCAGGTGAGAATTTTGGAACATCAAGTTGCTATCAGCGGCCTGATATTCCGTGACGTTCCCACTCTCGTGCGAGGCAAAAAACAATGATCAAGACTGACCGTAAGTGGATGGTAGCGCTGTGCGCTGCTGGCGTGGCAATGGCTTTGAGCGGCTGCGCGCGTGATCCGGAAAAACGCTCGGTTTCCGAACTCGCCGTGAGCGGTACCAAGAGCATGTTCCGCACCGATTCGGACATGCAGACCGTCCTGAACAAATTCGCCAGCTTCGACGCCAAGGCCGTGGAGAAAATCACGGCCGTCGAGGCTCGGCAGCAACCCACCATTGCCGATGCCGTCAAAGGCGTGCTCGCTGATGAGAAGCGTGACAGCACTCCGACCGCCCTGGTCCCTGGTGTGACCACTCGTGATATCACCGTACCGGGCGCAGCAGGCGCACTGCCGGCTACCGTCTACACCCCCGAAGGCAAAGGACCGTTCCCGGTGGTCCTGTACTTCCACGGTGGCGGCTGGGTATTCGCCGATCGCAAGGTGTATGACGGTGGGGCGCGCGGTATTTCCAAGCAGGCTAACGCCGTGGTCGTGTCCGTCGACTACCGTCGCGCCCCTGAGAACAAGTTTCCCGCGGCTCATGACGATGCCTTGGCAGCCTATCGCTGGCTGAGCAAGAACGCTTCCGCAGTCAATGGCGATGCCAAACGTCTGGCACTGGCTGGCGAAAGCGCCGGCGGCAACCTCGCTGTGGCAACCGCAGTTGCAGCCCACAAGGCCGGTCTGACCGAGCCCAAGCATGTGCTGTCGGTTTACCCGGTGGCTCAGTCGAATACCGAGACCGAGTCCTATCGCAAGTACGCCGATGCCATGCCGCTCAACCGTCCGATGATGCTGTGGTTCATCGACAACGTGACCAAGGGTCCGGCTGACGTGAAAGACACACGCATCGATCTGGTCCATGCCGACTTGAAGGGCTTGCCGCCAGTGACAGTCATCAACGCCGAAATCGACCCGCTGCGCGACGATGGCGCCGAGCTGGAAAAGGCGCTGCGTACTGCGGGTGTCAGTGTCGAGCGCAAGGTTTATCCCGGCGTGACCCACGAATTCTTCGGCACCGCTGCAGTGGTGAAAAAAGCCGAGGAAGCCCAGATGTATGCAGGCGAGCGTCTGAAAGCCGACCTGGCCAAATAATAAAGATCCAGCGTGATAACCGTACGACCAGAGCAGAGGCATGCACATGAACCATTCTTCGGATAACCCATTGGCTGACCGTCCACTGCCGGAAGGTGGATTGACCGTCACTCCGCTGGTGTTTGAGCCTTCATTCGAGCAAGTGCCCGATGACGAGGCTGAAACCAGCCAAGAGCTTAACCAGGTGATGCGCAGCATCCTGGATACGACGTTCGAAGACGGCGGCCACGCGTTGCGTGGCGTGCATGCCAAGGCTCACGGGCTGGTAAGGGGTCATATCACGGTACTCGAGGGTCTTCCTGCGCCTTTGGCGCAGGGCGCCTTTGCCGTCCCTGGCACACTGCCGGTGGTGATGCGCTTTTCCACCAACCCTGGTGACATTCTGGACGACAAGGTTTCCACACCTCGCGGCTTGGGGCTGAAGATCGTTGGCGTTCAGGGCGAGCGTTTGCCGGGCAGTGAAGGCGATGTGACCCAGGATTTCGTGATGCAGAACGCCAAGGCGTTCACCGCTGCCACGCCAAAGGCGTTCTTGAAGAGTCTCAAGCTCTTGGCCAAGACCACAGACAAGGGTCCTGGTCTGAAGAAGGCGTTTTCGGCGCTGCTTCGTGGCGTGGAGTCGGTGATCGAGACCATGGGCGGTGAAAGCGGTACGCTCAAGAGCATGGGCGGGCATCCGCTGACCCATGTGCTGGGCGAGACCTTCAACACGGTCGTGCCGTTTTTGTACGGTAACCACTACGCCAAGCTGGAAGTGGTGCCAGTAGCCCAATCGCTGACCGATTTGACCGATCAACCCGTCGATCTGGACGGCAAGCCAGACGGACTGCGTGAAGCGGTCACCGAATATTTCGCAACCCAGGGGGGTACGTGGGAAGTGCGTATCCAGCTGGCAACCGACCTTGATGAAATGCCGATCGAGGATGCCTCAAAGCAATGGTCGGAAGAGCTGAGTCCCTTCGTGACCGTTGCCCGTATCGAAGTGCCGGCCCAGGCCGCATGGTCGGAGGAAAGCATTCAGACGATCAACGAGCGGATGTCGTTCAGCCCTTGGCATGGTCTGGCGGCGCACCGTCCCCTGGGGGGTGTCATGCGTGTGCGCAAACCCGCCTACGAGATGTCATCCGGCTTTCGCGCCACCCACAACGGTTGCCCGATGCACGAGCCGCGCTGAGGTTTGGGCAGCCGGTCTGCCGATGGCGGTCAGTGACCGCCTGAGGCATACGCCGGAAAACGCACGGCAAAGGTGGTCCCTGCCTGTGCGGTAGAAACGACCTCGACCACACCCCCGTGGGCTTTGGCGATCTCGCTGACGATGAACAGCCCCAACCCGACACTGCGTACTTCGCGACCCGCTTCAGCTCCTCGCGTCATGGGGGAAAAAATCGTGCTCAGCTGGGTTTCCTCGATCGGATTGCCGACATTGTGCACGGCAATTTCCACTGTTCCCTGTGCTGCCGACACTCGCACGTCGATTGGGCTGGCGCCATCGCCATAAGTCACCGCATTCGAGACCAGATTGCCGAGCAATTGCGCCAGACGGTCCGCGTCCGCCTGGCAGAACAAGGCTTCGTCGCTGGCGCTGAAAGCGATTTCGCGGTGTGGGTGAAGCAGGCGCAACGAGGCGACGGCGGCCGCGATGACACGGTCCAGTTGGATGGGTGCGCGGCTCACCGCCAAACCCTGGCCAATTCGCGCCTGGGTGAAGTCCAAGAGGTCGTTGATCAGGCGTTGCGAACGTGTCGTGGCCTCCCCGATGTGGCCGAGCATGGTGTCCTGCCGTTCGGTCATGTCCTGCGAACGCAGGTACTGCGCTGCCATGGACACGACCTGCAACGGGTTGCGCAGATCGTGGCTGACGATGCCGATCATCTGCTCGGCGAACAGTGCGCGATCTACGGCGAGCTCGCGCTGTCGATTCAGTTCGTGTTCCAGCACCACATGCCGCTGCAGGGCGTCCTCGGCCTGACGCTTGGCCTGCAGCAGTTCCTGTTCGAAACGCATGCGGTCAGCCACGATGAACGCCGATACGGCGTTGAGCACCTGGCCTTCATGCTCGCGTCTTCCGGCATTGAGTACCATCGGCGCGACAGTGCCTTGCGCGGTCAAGAAGTCCAGTTTGACCTCGGTGATGAAACCTTGCATCGCCAGCAATGGCATCCAGTGCGTCTGGTAGAACATGCGACCACCTACGGTCAGTAGTTCCTGCAGCTTGCGTGTGCCGATCAGTTGCTCGCGGGTATGGCCCAGCCATTGGCAGAACGTCTGGTTGACCTCGAGGATCAAGCCCTTTTCGTTGATGAGCAGCAGGGCGCAGGGAGCCTGTTGATAGAGCGCCTCGGCATTCGGGATGCCCGTGGCCTCGACGCTCATGCGGGCAGATGGCCGCAGGTCTGGTCGAGGAAGGTCTGGATGGCTTCGATGCAGGCGGCAGGCTGGCTCAGGTGCGGGCAGTGGCCTTCGTTCTCGACCAGCACCATGCGGCAATCGTCGATCACTTGAGTCAGGTATTCGCCAACGGCCCTGGGCGCGATGAAGTCGTCGGAAGACTGGATGACCAGTACCGGCTCACGTAACTGGCGTACGTCTTCGCGGCTGTCGGTGAGGAAGGTCACACGCGCGAAACGCTTGGCGATGTTCGGGTCGGTCTGGCAGAAACTGTTGGTCAGTTCGGCGCCCAGTTCCGGCGTTTCCGAGTTGCCCATGATGCGTGGCGCCATCGTGCTGGACCAGCCCAGGTAGTTGCTTTCAAGGGTCGAAAGCAGGGCGTCGATGTCGTCGCGGGTGAAGCCGCCCGGATAGTCTTCGTCGGTGATATAGGACGGCGAGGGGCCGACCATGGCGTGGGCACTGATCAGACCGGGGCTCAGGTTGGCGGCCATGACGCCGGCCATCGCGCCGACCGAATGGCCAATGAACACCACCGGACCCTGTTTGAATTCCTGGATGATTTCGACGATGTCCTCGGCATAGCCCGCCAGCGTCGAGTACTTGTCGATGTCATAGGCGGCAACATCGGACTTGCCGCATCCGACCATGTCGAACAACACGGTGCGGTAGCGCTTGGCAAAGGTAGGTTCGACCATGCGCCACATGTTCTGGTCGCAGCCAAACCCATGAGCGAACACCAGCGTCAGAGGCCCTTGGCCCTTGACTACCACATTGTTGCGAGCCTGGACGGACATCCGAGAAATTCCTGTGTGCGCAAGCGAGCATGCGGGGTCGATTAGCCGCCTAGTCTACCCGAGCATAGTCACCAACGTCAGGCTCGCCAGCGTTTTCAAACGGTGTTTTTTCTCACGTGTTCCAGCAAGGCCTGTAGCGGGTGACGGACCGTGTGACCTTCTTCGCGTTTGACCTGGCTGCGGCAGGAATAGCCGTCGGCAAGCAGATTGCCCGAGCCCTGGTAGCGGGCCAGCAACGGCTGCCAGGATTGCCCGTAGATGACCTTGGAGGTGGCGACGTTGCGCGCTTCATGGCCATAGGTGCCGGACATGCCGCAGCAGCCGCTGGCCAATACCTGCAGGGTCGCGCCCAGACGGCTGAACACCTGTTGCCAATGGGTGATGCTGTTCGGCTCGTTGGTCTTCTCGGTGCAATGCGGCAACAGCTGGTAGACGCCGCCGGTGCCGGGTTCGCCGGTCTGCGGCAGTACCTGGGCCAGCCATTCCTGGGGCAGCAGAACGGTCGGTGCCTGGTCGTGCCCCAGGGTTTTCGCGTACTCCTGGCGGTACACCAGGGTCATGGCCGGATCCAGGCCGACCAGAGCGATGCCGCTGGCCTGCAATTGCCGCAGCGACTGGGCGTTGTGCCGGGCGGCCTTGTCGAATGCACCGAGAAAGCCCTGCACCTGCAACGGCTTGCCGTTGGCGGCGAAGGGCGCCAGGTAGATGTCGAAACCCAGCCGCGAAATCAGCTCGAGCCAGTCGGCCATTACCGGCGTGTCGAAGTAGCGGGTGAAAGCATCCTGCACCAGGATCACGCTGCGCTGACGCTGCTCGGGGGTCAGCCGGGCGAGACGATCGGCGGTCGCCGCGCGCACGTTCCAGTCGCGACAGTGAGCCTGGAAATCGACCAGGCTCAGCAGCGGGCTGTCGACCATGCCGGCCACGCGTTGCAGCGCCTGTTGCACCGGCGCGAAGGACATGACCGCGTTGTAGGCGCGGGGAAAGCGCGCCAGGTACGGGATGCTGAATTCCAGCGAGCCGATCAGGTAATCCTTCAGCGGTCGCAGATAGCGCCCGTGGTACAGCTGCAGAAAGCGCGCACGGAATTCCGGCACGTTGACCTTGACCGGGCACTGCCCCGCGCACGACTTGCAGGCCAGGCAGCCGGCCATGGCGTCGTACACCTCGTGGGAAAAGTCGTCGCGGCCCATGCGCCGGGCCAGGCTGTTGCGCGCACGCTGGAACAGGTTGCCGCCCGCGCTCTGCAGCACGTTGGCGCCGTGCAGGCCCTGCAGGCGCAGCCATTCGCGGATCAGCGAGGCACGGCCCTTGGGCGAATGAATACGGTTGCGTGTGGCTTTCCACGACGGGCACATGGCGTCGTTCGGGTCGAAGTTGTAGCACGCACCGTTGCCGTTGCAGTGCACGGCGCTGTCGTAGCTCTGCCAGACCCGCTCGTCGATGGTGCGGTCCAGCTCGCCACGCAGGGTCACTTCGTCGACCTGGGTCAGTCGCGCATCGGCGACACTGGCCGGTGTGGCGATCTTGCCCGGGTTGAGCTGGTTGAAGGGATCGAAAGCGGCCTTGAGTGCCTGCAGGGCCGGATACAGCTCGCCGAAGTACTCGGGCACGTATTGCGAGCGCAGGCCCTTGCCGTGCTCGCCCCAGAGCAGGCCACCGTGCCGCTGGGTGAGCGCCGCGACCTCGTCGGAAATAGGCCGGATCAGGGCGGCCTGGCGCGGGTCCTTCATGTCCAGGATCGGCCGCACGTGCAGCACGCCGGCATCGACATGGCCGAACATGCCGTACTGCAGGCCGTGACCGTCGAGCAAGGCACGAAACTCGCCGATGTAGGCCGCCAGGTTCTGCGGCGGCACGGCGGTGTCCTCGACGAACGGCTGCGGCCGGGCTTCGCCCTGAACGTTGCCGAGCAGGCCCACGGCGCGCTTGCGCATCGCGTAGACCCGGCTCACCGCCAGAGCGCCGACCGCCAGCGTGTGACCCAGGCGCTGCACCGTGGTGTCCTGCTGCAGGTGGGCAATGAACTGTTCGACACGCTGTTCGACGACGGCCAGGTCGTCGCCGCTGAATTCCACCAGATTGATGCCCAGAGTCGGCGCCTGTGCGTCGGTGGGAAAGTATTCGGCCACGCCATGCCAGACGATGTCGTTCATGGCCAGCAGGAGGACCTTGGAGTCCACGGTTTCGATCGACAGCGGCTGGTGCGCCATCAAGGCATTGGCGTCGTTGAGCGCGTCCATGAAGCCGGCATAGCGCACATTGACCAGAATGGAATGCCTGGGGATCGGCAGCACGTTGAGCTTGGCTTCGACGATGAAGCCCAGCGAGCCTTCCGAGCCGCACAGTACGCTGTTGAGGTTGAAGCGTCCGTCCGCTTCGCGCAGGTGGGCCAGGTCATAGCCGGTGAGGCAGCGGTTGAGTTTGGGGAAGACCGCGTCGATCAATTCGGCCTGCTCGTCGGCGATGGTCGCGGCGCACCGATAGACCTCGGCGATGCGGCCGTCGCCCGCGCGGTTGGCTTGTAGCTGCGACGCGTCGAGGCTGTGGCTGTGCAGGCGCTCGCCGCCTAGCAGCAGGGTCGTCAGCTCCAGCACGTGGTCGCGGGTCTTGCCGTAGGTGCAGCTGCCCTGGCCGCTGGCGTCGGTGTTGATCATGCCGCCGATGGTCGCGCGGTTGGAGGTCGACAGCTCGGGGGCGAAGAACAGTCCATGGGGCTTCAGGGCCGCGTTGAGCTGATCCTTGACCACGCCGCTCTGGACTCGCACCCAACGCTCTTCGACGTTGATCTCCAGCACCTGGTTCATGTGCCGGGACAGGTCCACCACCAGGCCATCGGTCAGCGACTGGCCGTTGGTGCCGGTGCCGCCGCCGCGTGGGGTCAGCACTACACTGCGATGTTCCGGCTGGCTGGCCAGGCGGGTCAGGAGCTGCACGTCGGCCTCGTGCCGAGGGAATACGGCGGCCTGGGGCTGGCGCTGATAGATCGAGTTGTCCGTGGCCAGCACCGTGCGCATGGCGTAGTCGTCGACGATCTCGCCCTGGAAGCCTGCACGTTCAAGCTGACGCAGCAGTGCCTGATAGGGCGCGAGGGGAGCTTTCTGACGGGACAGTTCGGCGATCATGGCAGTCGGAATCCGGCGGGGCAGTGGATTTGCATTCGAAACAGGCATGTGTGCAAAGGGCGAGGCGCGCGGTGATCGAGTTCGAAGAGCCGATGGTATCTACCGCAGGGGCCTTGCATCATGACGTGCGTGACCGTATTTTCGCCGACACGGGCCCACCGGGCAAACGTATATCCTTCGCTTTTTGCATGAGCTCAATGAATGAATCCTCGACGGCTCACACCTTCCATGTCGTTGCTGCTGGCGTTCGAAGCTGCGGGTCGCCACGGCAGTTTCACCCGGGCGGCGGCCGAACTGGCCTTGACTCAGAGCGCGGTGAGTCGGCAGGTGCAGGCCCTCGAAGCGCTGCTGGAGGTGGCGTTGTTCAAACGTGAAGGCAGGCACATCGAGTTGACCGCAGCAGGCGCGCTGTACCAGCACGAGCTGGCTGGCGCCCTGGCGCGGATTCGCGGCGCCACCCTGCAGACCATTTCCCATCGCATCGAGGCCGATACCCTGCACCTGGCGGTGCTGCCGACCTTCGCGTCCAAATGGCTGATGCCGCGGATGGGGGACTTCTATGGGCGCCACCCCGGCAGTCTGGTGCATCTTCATTCGCGCATCGTGCGCGGTGACCTGTCCGAAGGCGCGCAGGACATGAGCGCGATCATCTGCGCGGGGTCGGGGCAGTGGCCGGGCTATGTGGCGCATCGATTGCTCTCGGAGAAGCTGGTGGTGGTGGCCAGCCCCAAGGCCTTGCCCGCTCATACGCAGATGTCCGTGCAGGAGGCAGGGCGGCAGTTGCTCTTGGGCGTGGTGTCGCGGCCACACGCGTGGTCGGACTGGTTTGCCAGCGTCGGGTTGACCGGCTCGTCGACCCCGCGCCTGGGGCCGAGCTTCGAACACACGGCGCACCTGATCCAGGCGGTCATCGCCGGGATCGGCATCGGGCTGGTGCCGCGCATTCTGGTACAGGACGAAATCGCTCAGGGTGAGTTGGTGACCCTGTTCGAGCCCATGGAAAGCGGTCGCGGGTATTATCTGGCGTATCCCACCCACAATCAGCAACTGCCGTCGCTGGTGGCCTTTCGCGAGTGGTTGCTGTCCATTCCGTTTCCGGACAGTTGAGGTTGCAGGCCCGCAGACACCCCGATCCCCTGTAGCAGCGGCGCAAGCCGCGTCCGGCCTCACCGCAATTTGCCTGACACTCCGCGTGGATCGCCGACGCGGCTTGCGCCGCTGCTACAGGGGGGGCGCAGCGCATCAGGTGGGTCGAGGGGTTGCACACGTTCTGTAGCAACTCGCTGACAAACCATCGAAGGGGCCGGCTGTCAGAGTGCCACTGACCATGAGGAATAGCCGTGTTCCACATCTATGCGACTGTCGCGTTTCTGTATGTTGCGCTGCGCTTCATCTACCCATTGCCCCTGGCCACTGGCTGGCGTTTGCTGATCGGTCTGGTGCTGCTCGCCGCGTCCAAGTATCACCTGCTGATTCTGGCGTTCACCGGGACCATGTACTCGCCTGAAGTCCCCTATTGGGTGGCGTACAGCGCTGGCTGGGCCTGTACCGGGTTTGCCCTGCTGTTCGCTTTCGTGCTGGTACTGGATCTGGGCATCCTGCTGACCCGCCTGGTCCGTCGCCGCGCTTCGTCACGCAGCGCCCTGGCCAAATGGCGCTATGGCGTGGCAGCGCTGGCGGTGGTGGTCTCCGGCTTCGGTGTGGCCCAGGCCACTCGCGTGCCGGACGTGCGTCAGGTGGACATCCAGATACCCGGGCTGGCGCCGGCGCTGGATGGGTTCCGGCTGGTGCAGCTGTCCGACCTGCACATCAGCGTGCTGTTTCCCGAGCCCTGGGTGGACGAAGTCGTCACGCGCACCAACGCGCTGGCGCCGGATCTGGTGGTGATCACCGGGGACCTCATCGACGGCACCCTTCAGGCACGGGCCACCGACGTGCGACCGCTGGCGAAGCTGCGCGCCCGCGATGGCGTGATCGCGATTCCCGGCAACCACGAGTATTACTTCGGCAACGAAGGCTGGATGGCCAAGTTTCGCGAGGCGGGCATGCACAGTCTGATCAACCAGCATGAGGTGGTCGGCGATACACGCGGGCAACTGGTCATCGCCGGTATCACCGACAAGGTCGCCACCCGGTACGGAGGCAGCGCACCGGACCTGGATCTGGCCCTGCGCGGTGCACCGGCCGATGCGCCGATCGTGCTGCTCAACCATCGACCCGCCGGGATCGACCAGGCGATCGCCGCAGGCGTCGATCTGCAGTTGTCCGGGCACACCCATGGCGGGATGATTCGCGGTTTCGATCAGGTGGTGTCCAAGGCCAACGAGGGGTTCGTGTCCGGGTTGTACCGCCGCGCAGGCCTGCAGCTGTATGTCAGTAATGGCAGCGGGTTGTGGAACGGCTTTCCGATTCGTTTGGGGGTGCCGTCGGAAATCACCGAGTTCACCTTGCGCGCAGTGCCATCCGGACGTTGAGTCGCTATGTGGAGTGAATCAATGGAGTGCGTTGCACTCCTTTTCTTGAAGGGTTTTCATCACATGAGGAGCAAGACCATGAGCCATGCATTCAAGGTGGGTGACGCGGTGCGCTGGAATTCCGAAGCGGGGGAGATCCATGGCAAGGTGACCAAGGTTCACGTCAAGGACGTGGAGTTCATGGGCAAACACCGGCCGGCGTCCAAGGATGAGCCGCAGTACGAGGTCAAGAGCGACAAGACGGGTCATTCGGCGCTGCATCACGGCGATGCCTTGCACAAAGCATGAACGTCGCCTGCGCCCCGTGTAGCAGCGGCGCAAGCCGCGTCGGCGTTATACGTGGAGTGTCAGGCGTATTGCGGTGAGGCCGGACGCGGCTTGCACCGCTGCTACAGGGGCGGTGCAAGCCGGGATTGGGTTATTTGAAGTCGGCGGCGCTATGGCGTTCGGGGACTCGGGTCGCTTCATCGCCCCAGGTGCGGTTGACGCGTTGACCGCGCTGCACGGCGGGACGTTGGGCGATCTCTTCGGCCCAGCGCTGCAGGTGAGGATACTCGTCAACCGCCAGGAATTGCGCTGCGTCGTACAGATTGCCGCGCACCAGCTGCCCATACCACGGCCAGATCGCAATATCGGCCACGGTGTATTCGTCGCCGGCTATGAAACGTGTCTCGGCCAGTCGCTTGTCCAGTACATCCAGCTGACGCTTGGCTTCCATGGTGAAGCGGTTGATCGGGTACTCCAGCTTCTCCGGCGCATAGGCATAGAAGTGCCCGAAGCCGCCACCCAGATAGGGGGCTGCGCCCATCTGCCAGAACAGCCAGTTCATGGCTTCGGTGCGTGCTGCCACATCGGTGGGCAGGAACTCGCCGAACTTTTGCGCCAGGTAGATCAGGATGGAGCCTGACTCGAACACCCGCACGCCGGCACCTGCACTGTGATCCACCAGCGCCGGGATCTTCGAGTTCGGATTGATCTCGACGAACCCGCTGGAGAACTGATCGCCTTCGCCGATGCGAATCGGCCAGGCGTCGTATTCGGCATCAGCATGGCCCAGTTCCAGAAGCTCTTCGAGCATGATGCTCACCTTGACGCCGTTGGGGGTCGCCAGGGAATACAGCTGGAACGGGTGCTTGCCCACGGGCAGGGTCTGCTCATGGGTAGCACCAGCGGTCGGGCGGTTGGTCTTGGAAAACTGGCCGCCGGATTCCGCGTCGTGTTTCCAGACCTTGGGTGGAACGTAGGGGGTAGGGCTCATGAAGTGTGCCTCCTGATAGGGTTGAAGATGCACGCCTGGCGTGGCAAGTGGGCGATGAAGATAGGACTTGGCACAGGCGCGTACAGTTCATCCCTGCACCGTTTGAAGCCGGGTACGGTGACGCCGGAAAGCAACCGGCTGTTTTTGAAGAATATTTATTGCAATTGGGGTTTCCTGCGCGAAAGAAACCTGATAAATTCCCGCTCGTTCATGCAGAGGCCAGCAACTGGCTTTCTTGCACCGGATACAGGGGCGTCGCCAAGCGGTAAGGCAGCAGGTTTTGATCCTGCCATGCGTTGGTTCGAATCCAGCCGCCCCTGCCATTATCCACGTCATATCGACACTGCACATGAACCCGGCACATGACGTGCACCTTCTGCTTCACCTTCCTGTTCGCACATGATTTCTCCACCTGCTGTACACGCTCGTCTCGTTTTCAAGATGCGTGGCCTGTTCAGGGTATGGCGCTGTCTGCAAGTCGTTTCACGTGAACCACCGGATACCCTTGACGCTGCGCGCGTTCGGGAACCCCGCTGCCAGGTCACTGCCTAACACACACGTAGCACTGCATTGGGTCAATGGCACCTTTATAAGGTAGTTGGAGGCGTTCTGAACGACACGACAGTTGCAGCTCGCGCATTCCAGGTCGAGCGCCTGCGCAAGGTAATGGAAGAAGCCGGTTTCGACCTGCACGATCCACACACTCATGTTGTGCTGAGCCAGTTGCAGGCCTTGGCCCGATCGCCTGCGCCCGAGGCCGCCCCCGATAAGCCCAGTCGTTCGCCGCATGTGACCGACGAGGCTCGCCAACGCGCCGTATTCGACAGCTCCATCGATTTTGCGATGGTGGTGATCGATACCCAAGGCATCGTGACCGACTGGAACATGGGGGCGACCCACGTCATGGGTTGGACCTCGGATGAGATGTGCGGCCGCAGCGCCGAACCGTTTTTCACGCCCGAAGACCGCGAGCAGGGGCGGCTGGCTTTGGAGATGCGCCTGGCGCTGCGTGACGGGCGTGCCAATGACGAGCGCTGGCATCTGCGCAAGGATGGCCAGCGCTTCTGGGCATCTGGCGAGATGATGCCGCTGTACGACGACGGCCTGCACCTGGGCTTCGTCAAGATTCTGCGCGACCGTACCAACGAGCACCTGGCCGGCTTGGCCATAAAGGAAACCCAGGAGCGCTACCGCCTGGCCGTCAAGGCCACCAACGATGCCATCTGGGACTGGGACCTGAGCGGCAACCAGGTGGTGTGGAACGAGGCGCTCGAGCAGGCCTACGGCCATCCTCTGGCTTCCGTCGAACCCACCGGTGACTGGTGGATCGGGCATATTCACCCTGACGATCGCGCGGGCGTCTATGAGTCCATTCATGCCGTGATCGACGGCAGCCAATCGGCCTGGTCCGGCGAATACCGGTTTCAGCGTCACGACGGCTCGTTCGCCGAAGTGCTCGACCGCGGGCACGTCATTCGCAATGCCGAAGGGCGGGCGGTGCGGATGATCGGCGCGATGCTCGACCTGACCCGCGTGCGCAACGCTGAAAGCGCGTTGCGGCAGAGCGAGGAACGTTTTCGCAAGATCCTGGAGAACATCGAATCGGCGTTCGCCATCGTCGAGGTCAAATTCGACGCCGAAGATCGGCCCATCGACTACTGCTTCATCGAGGCCAACCCGGCCTTCGAACGGCAGGCCGGTGTCAACCTGCGCGGGCGTTGGGTGACCGAGTTCGCCCCGGACCTGGAGCAGTTCTGGTTCGACACCTATGGCCATGTGGCCAAGACCGGCGAGCCGGCTACTTTCGAGAACTATGCCGAAGCGTTCAAACGCTGGTTCGATGTGCGAGCCGTGAAAGTCGGCCTTCCCGAAGAACGCAAGATAGCGGTGATCTTCAGCGACGTCACCGCCCGCCGCAATGCCGAGGATCGTCTGCGCACCAGTGAAGCCGTGGCGCGGGAAAACATCGAACGGGTGCAGTTGGCCCTGGCGGCGGGGGCCATCATCGGCACCTGGCATTGGCATCTGCCGACCGATCGTTTCGCGGTCGACGAAGGCTTTGCCCTGGCGTTCGGGCTGGATCCGGCGCTGGGCCGTGAAGGCTTGAGCCTGGAAACGATCGTGGCCACGGTGCATCCCGACGATCGCGAGGGCCTGAGCGCTGCGATCAGCGAAGTGATTCAGCGCGGCGGCAGTTATTCCCATCAGTATCGCGTCCGTCGGGCCGACGGCCACTATTACTGGATCGAGGCCAACGGTCGTGTCGAGAACGACGCCGAGGGCAAACCGCTGCGTTTTCCAGGGGTGCTCATCGATGTCGAGGCGCGGCGCTCGGTCGAGGCCGAGCGCGATCGCGCCTTGTCTGCGTTGCGTGCTCTCAACGATACCCTGGAACAGCGCGTGACCGAGCGTACGGTCAAGCTGATCCAGGCCGAAGAGAAACTGCGCCAGTCGCAGAAGATGGAAGCGGTCGGGCAGCTCACCGGCGGCCTGGCCCATGACTTCAACAACCTGCTGGCCGGCATTTCCGGTGCGCTCGAGCTGATGAGCACGCGCATCGCCCAAGGGCGCTGGATGGAAACCGACAAGTACATCAGCACCGCACAGGGCGCGGCCAAGCGCGCTGCAGCGCTGACCCACCGGTTGCTTGCGTTTTCCCGACGCCAGACCCTCGATCCACGGCCCACCGATGTCAATGCGCTGATGGAAGGCATGACCGAGCTGATCCAGCGCACGGTAGGCCCCAGCATTCGCGTGGAAACGGTGGGCGCGACCAACCTGTGGCCGACCTTGGTGGATGTCAGCCAGCTGGAAAACGCCTTGCTCAACCTGTGCATCAATGCCCGCGATGCCATGCCCAATGGCGGGCGCATCACCATCGAGACCGCCAACCGCTGGATGGATCGTGAGGCCGCGCGCAGTTACGACATACCCGAAGGTCAGTACCTGTCGGTCAGTGTCACCGACACCGGCACCGGTATGGCGCCGGACGTCATTGCCAAGGCGTTCGACCCGTTCTTCACCACCAAGCCCATCGGTCAGGGCACCGGGCTGGGCTTGTCGATGATCTACGGCTTCGCCAAGCAGTCGGGCGGCCAGGTGAGGATCTATTCGGAAGTGGGCGAGGGCACCACCTTGCGCATCTACCTGCCGCGCTATTACGGCGAGGTCGATGACGAGATACCGGAAACCCGCGAATCCCTGGCTGCTGCGGCCCACGCCGGAGAAACCATTCTTATCGTCGACGACGAACCGACCGTGCGCATGCTCTTGACCGACGTGCTGGGCGATCTGGGCTACACCTTGATCGAGGCGGCCGACAGCCTGGCAGGCCTCAAGCTGCTGCAATCGGACGTGCGTATCGATCTGCTGATCACCGACGTCGGGTTGCCCGGCGGCATGAACGGTCGGCAGATGGCCGACGCCGGGCGTGAGGTGCGGCCTGAGCTCAAGGTGCTGTTCATTACCGGCTATGCGGAAAACGCAGCGATCGGCAATGGCTACCTGGGGCCCGACATGCAGGTGTTGACCAAGCCGTTCGCCATGGACACGCTGGCGTCCAGGGTCCGCGAGCTGATGAGTCCCTGAGCTCTGCGGTGCTGCCCGACTCACAGGAGTAGCCGATGAACGATGTCACCTCTAACAGCTCTGGACTTGTGCCGGGCTGGCACGCTCGACGTTGGCTCGGCTCGGTCGAGGTGCCGGTGCATTACATGCGCGGCGGTACCTCAACCGGTGTAGTCCTGTGGGAGCCATTGCTGCCGACCGATACGGTTCTGCGTGAGCAACTGCTGCGCCAATTGATGGGTGTGCCTGCGGCAGGCAGTCATCCCGGCAACCGCCAGATCACCGGTCTGGGCCGCGGTCCGGCGACCAGTAACAAGGTGTTCGTGATGAACACCGAACGCGTGGACGGCCAGCTGCGTCTGGTCAGCACCCTCGCGCAACTGGCCAGTGACCATGCCGAGATCGACTGGAGCGTGAATTGCGGCAACATGTCCAGCGCGCTGCTGCTGTGGGCGCTGGATGTCGGACTGCTCCAAGCCCCGGTCGGCGGCTTGTGCGAAGTCGATATCCGCAACACCAACACAGGCGTGGTCACGACGGCGCGCATGCAGTGCGATACGCGGGGGGACTTCGTCACGGCGCAGATTCCTGGCGTGATGGGCGACTACCCCGCCGTGGACCTGTTTCTCCAGGCGCCGGTCGGCAACAAGACCGGTGCCTTGCTGCCGACCGGCGCGGTCGTCGACCACGTGGCTGGCATCGAGGTCTCCTGCGTCGATGTGGCGGTGCCGATGGTCATCGTCGATGCGCGCAGCCTGGGCAAGACCGGGCACGAACCCGTCGCATCGCTCGCGGCGGATGCGGCCTTCATGGCTACCTTGCGCACACTGTGGACCGAGGCCGGATTGAAAATGGGGCTGCGCCGCAAAGACGGTGTGCCCATGACCCGCGACGAGCTGGCGCGCAGCGAAACCATCCCCAAGATCTGCATCGTCGGCGCGCCGCGCGAGGGTGGTCATATCGCCGTACGCTACTTCACCCCGCAGACCGGTCATGCCTCCATGGCGGTGTCCGGCGGCTGCTGCCTGGCAGCAGCGTGCCTGATCCCGGGCACCACCGCGCACCAGGTGGCCCGTGACATCGCCGCTCCCGGAGCGACATTCGCGGACCTCCACGTCAGCATCGAAAACCCCGCGGGGCGTCTGGACACCACGGTGGTCGCGGCGCTGTCCGATGGGCAACTGCAGATCCGCAGTGCGGCCTACCGCCGCAGTACGCAGATTCTGATGCGCGGTCACGTGCCGCTTTATGCTGCTTCCAGCGAATTGCAGAGCGCACTGCTCGGTTCCTGATCCTGGCCCACCGAACTCCAAAGCGGCGCGGGGGGCCCGGGCCGTTACGGCATGCCCAGCCAGTTGGGCAAAGCCAGGGAAAGAAACGGCACGTAGGTGACCAGCAGCAGAAACATCAGCAGGATCGACAGCCAGGGCAGGGCGGCGCGGATGGTCTGGCCCAGGGTCAGGCCCGTTACCGCCGAGGTCACGAACAGGTTCAGGCCCACCGGCGGATGCACCAGGCCGATTTCCATGTTGACCACCATGACGATGCCCAGGTGAATCGGGTCGATACCCAGCTCCATGGCGATCGGGAAGAAGATCGGTGCCAGGATCAGGATGATCGCCGAGGGCTCCATGAAGCTGCCGGCCACCAGCAGCACGATGTTGACCATGATCAGGAAGCCCAGCGGCGTCAGTCCTTCGGACAGCACCCAGTTGGTGATCTGCTGGGGAATCTGTTCGGTGGTCAGCACATGGGCGAAGAGCATGGCATTGGCGATGATGAACAGCAGCATGATGGTCAGGCGGCCGGATTCGAGCAGTACCTTCGGGCACTCGGCCAGGCGCATGTCCTTGGAGACGAACGGGGCGATGAACGCCGAGTACACCGCCGCTACGGCGGCCGCTTCGGTGGGGGTGAACATGCCGCTGTAGATGCCGCCCAGAATGATCACCAGCAACAGCAGGCCCCAGAAGGCGCGGCGTGCGGTGGTCAGCCATTCACGGAAGGTAGCGCGTGGCTGGGCTGGGAGTTTCTTGATCCGGGCGACGATGTAGATCACCACCATCAGGATCACGCCCAGCAGGATGCCCGGAATGACACCGGCCATGAACAGCTTGCCCACCGAGGTTTCGGTGGCCGCCGAATACACTACCATCACGATCGAGGGCGGGATGAGAATGCCCAGGGTACCGGCGTTGCAGATGATGCCGGCGCCGAATTCTCGGGGGTAGCCGGAGCGCACCATGCCGGCTACGGCAATCGAGCCGACTGCTGCGACGGTGGCTGGCGAGGAGCCGGAGAGGGCGGCGAACAGCATGCACGCCAGCACCGCGGCAATCGCCAGGCCCCCGCGAATGTGACCGACGCAGGCGTTGGCGAAGTCGATCAGCCGTTGCGCGACGCCCCCGGTGGTCATGAAGGCGCCGGACAACAGGAAAAACGGTATCGCCAGAAAGGTGTAGCTGTCCGAGGTCTCGAACAACTTGATCGCCAGCGAACTCAGCGAGTCCTGACTGAACAGCAGAATGGATACCGCGCCGGAGAGGCCCAGGGAGATAGCGATGGGCACGCCCAGAAACATGAACACGAACAGCAGCAGGAACAGACAGATAACGGTCATCAGCGGTGCTCCTCGCCAGGGTTGGCCAGTTTGCTGGCTTCTGCCGCTTCGTCGGCCAGGCCCAGTCCGGTCTGCCGATGGGTATAGATGCGGTACATGATTTCCAGGTAGCGGGCGATGATCAGGGCGAAGCCGATCGGCACGATGAGTGCGATATGGCCGATCTGGATGCCGTAGCGATCCAGGTCCTCGGCGCCGATGCCGGCGACCAGCACCGCCGACACCCACTTGATGCTGGCGATCAGAAACAGGCCGGCGTACACCAGGCAGCAGCCGCAGGCGATCATCGCCAGAATGCGCTGCGCAGGCTTGCTGGTTTTCTTCACCAGCACGTCGACTCCCAGGTGACCTGCGGTACGCACGCCGTAGGCGATACCGAAGAAGATCAACCAGCCGAACAGCGCCTTGGTCAAGGCGATGCTCCAGGTCATTTCCTGGGCGTAACCCATCAGGTGGTCACCGATGCCGGCGAACAGGTCGCTGCTCCACGCCCATTTGTCGCTGAGGGTGTAGAACATCGTGTAGAGGTTGTTCAGCGCGACGTAGACGAACGTCACCAGCGTCATGGCAGCCAGCAGGAAGGCGATCATGCCTTCCTCGAAGTGCTCCCAGACTTGCCTGAGCGATTGCATAGGAATTCTCCGAGCGTCGAGAGAGCGGCCGCCGGCGAGCGGGCAGCCGCGCATGCTTCACTGGCGGCCGTAGCCAAGCCAGTGCAGGGGACAGGTCAGCCCCTCACGAGGCTTTGTTGGAGGCTTCGGCGGCCTTGATCAGGTCGGGGCCGATCTGCTCGGAGAACTTGTCCCACACCGGGCGCATCGCTTCGCGCCATTGTTGGCGTTGCTCGGCAGTGAGTGGGTCGATCTCGCTGGTCTTGGCGTCGATGATCTTCTGCCGGGCGGTCTGGTTCAGCGCTTCGGCTTGCTTGTTGACCTCAACGGTGACCTGGTCCATCAGCGTTTGCAGCTCGCCACGGACATCGTCGGGCAGGCCGTTCCAGAACTTGGAATTGGTGATGACCATGTAGTCGATCAGGCCGTGGTTGGTCTCGGTGAAGAAGGGCTGCACTTCGTGGACCTTCTGGCTCTCGTAGTTGGACCAGGTGTTCTCGGTGCCATTCACCGTGCCCGTCTGCAGGCCCTGATAGACCTCGGCGAAGCTCATCTTGCGCGGGTTGGCGCGGATCGCTTTGAATTGCTCTTCGAGTACGCTGGAGGCTTGAACGCGGAATTTCAGGCCACGGGCATCCTTGGGCAGGATGACCTTCTTGTTCGCCGACAGCTGCTTGAGGCCGTTGTGCCAGTAGGCCAGACCGTGGATGCCCTTGTCGTCCATGGAGGTCAGCAGCGCCTTGCCCTGGGGCCCTTGCTGGAAACGGTCGACTGCAGCCAGGTCATCGAACAGGAACGGCAGGTCGAAGATCTGCACCTGCTTGGTGTAATGCTCGAACTTGGCCAGTGATGGCGCAAGCATCTGCACGTCGCCCAACAGCAGCGCCTCCATCTCCTTGCCATCGCCGAACAGCGAGGAGTTGGGATAGACCTCCACCTTCACCTTGTCCTTGAGCTTGGGATCGGCGGCCACCAGTTTCTGGAACATCAGCGCGCCCTGGCCTTTGGGCGTGTTCTCTGCCACCACATGGGCGAACTTGATGACGACGGGATCGGCGGCCTGGGCCAGGGTTGCCATCGAAACGGCGGCGGCGCACAGCAGCGCCTGGGTCAGCTTGAACATGGAGATCACCTTGTTATTGTTGTAGGACAATCCATTCAGGGCGGTTTTACCGAACCAACCGGCCCTTTGCAGCGTAGGCATTTTTCAGTTTGAGGATGGCTCAATCGACGCCGTGCCGAAAATCTGTATTTGCGTAAGCCGGCGTTCGGCATTACCGAACGCTTCAGTACAGGCCTAGCCCTGTGGGGCGTCGAGCAAACGCCTGGCGCGCTGCAACACCGGCGCATCGACCATCTGGCCGTCGAACCGGAAAGCGCCCGCACCCCCGGCGGCGGTGCTGGCTGCCAGTACGGCACGGGCCCATTCCAGATCCTGGACGCTGGGTGCCAGTGCCGCATGAATCACCGCCACCTGACGCGGATGGATGCACAGTGCGCCGCCGTAGCCCAGGTTGCGCGCGTGCTCGATGGCGCGCTGCAACCCCGGCGCGTCATCAAGGACGGCGAACACCCCGTCCAGTGGCGGCAGCAGGTTGGCAGCGCGCGAATGCAGCTGCACGCTCATGCGGCTTTGGTCGAGAAAGGCTTCTGCCGATGGCGTGCCATTGTTCAGGCCCAGGTCCAGGGCCAGGTCCAGGCTGCCGAAACACAGCCGTTCGACGCCGGGGCCGTTGGCGATGGACTCCAGCGCCAGCACACCCCGGGCGCTTTCGATGATCGGCCACAGCGGCTTGCCGGCCTGGCTCGCCGTGGTCAGCTGGGCGCAGGTTTCGGCCTTGGGCAACACGACCCCGACGACACCTGGGTGGCTGGCGCAGAAAGCCAGGTCGCTGGCGTGTTCGGCATGCCCGGGGGCGTTCACCCGAACCCATACGCGGGCCGTGTCGGTCTGCTGCAGAAACTGGGCAAGATGCACCCGCGCCTGGCGCTTGAGGACCTCTTCGACGGCGTCTTCGAAATCGACGATCACCGCATCGGCGCCTGCGGCCAAGGCTTTGGCGAACCGTTCGGGGCGGCTGCCCGGCACGAACAGAGCCGAGCGAAGGGTAGGTATCGGCATGGTTCATGGTTCCCGGTGGAGGCGGTGGCAGACGGATCAGATCACGCCGGCCGCCGCCATGTGCGTCTGCTGTTCGGCTGAATAACCCAGCTCGTCAAGAATGCCTGCGGTGTGCTGGCCCAGGTCGGGGACCGCATCCATGCGCGGTGCGAACGCCGCGTTGCTGGCCGGCGGCAGCAGGGCAGGGAGCTTGCCGGACGGGCTGTCCACCTGGCGCCAACGGTCGCGCGCGGCCAGTTGCGGATGCGCCCAGACGCCAGCCATGTCGTTGACCCGGGCGTTGGCGATCTGCGCGGTGTCCAGGCGCTCCAGCACCTGCTCGACCGACAGCGTCGCAAAGCTGTCGACGATGATCTGCCGCAGTTGATCGCGGTGACGTGAGCGCTCGAAGTTGCTGGAAAAACGCGGATCGGCGGCCAGCGCCGGATCGAGCAGTACCTTCTCGCAGAACAGCGCCCATTCGCGCTCGTTCTGCAGGCCGAGCATCACCGTGCCACCATCGCCGGTGGGGAAGGGGCCGTAGGGGTAGATGGTCGAGTGCGCCGCGCCGGCGCGGGCCGGTGGTGGCGCGCCGTTGTAGGCGTAGTACAGCGGGTAGCCCATCCATTCCACCAGGCTTTCCAGCATCGACACGTCGATGCGGCTGCCGACGCCGGTCTTGTCGCGCAGCATCAGTGCCGAGAGCACCCCGGTGTAGGCGTACATGCCGGCAGCGATGTCGGCGATCGAGCAGCCGGCCTTGGCCCGCTCCTCTTCGCCGGGTCCGCCGGTTACGGAGAGGAAACCGCCTTCGCTCTGGATCAGCAGGTCGTAGGCTTTTTTCTTCTCGTAAGGACCGCCTTGTCCATATCCGGAGATGTCGCAGACGATCAGACGCGGGTAACGCGCGTGCAGCGCTTCGAACGACAGTCCCATGCGCGCCGCTGCACCCGGCGCCAGGTTCTGTACCAGCACGTCGGCCTTGGCCAGCAGTCCGTGCAGCACGGCATCGGCGGCCGCTTGTTTCAGATCCAGTGTCAGGCTCTCCTTGGAGCGATTGGTCCAGACGAAGTGCGAGGCCAGGCCGTCGACTCGCTGGTCGTAACCACGGGCGAAGTCGCCGCTGCCGGGGCGTTCGACTTTCACCACACGGGCCCCCAGATCGGCCAATTGACGGGTGCAGAAGGGTGCAGCGATGGCGTGTTCCAGGCTGATGACGGTGATGCCGTCCAGCGGACGCGGATTGAGCTCGGTCATGGGGTCACCTGTGGGTCAGATCAAATCGGTCAAGGTCTGGGCGTCGCGCAATTGCCAGATGCGGTCGATCAGCGCCTGTCCTTCGGCCGGTGTGCGTGCACCGGAAAAGGCCAGCAGGCGCAGGAACTTGGCTTCCAGTTCGGGGCGCGACAGGGTATTGCCGGGGTCGCCCTTGGGCTCGTCGATGGCGGCGCTCAGGGTACGGCCGTCAGTGGTCGTGACGATGACTCGCCCCAACCAGCGCGCGGGGTAGGCCGCATCGACCTCGGGGTCCAGCTCCATGCTGACTTTCTGGCGGAAGCCGTCGACTGCCGCATCCGTCAGCGCCAGGTCACGGAATTCGATCAGCTGTGCGCTGCCATGAACGGCGATCAGGCCCAGCACCGCGCCCATGGAGAATTTGGCCTGGTGTACCGTGCTGGGCTTGACCACTCGGCCCAGGACATCGATGGCGCCCTGATGCACGCGGGTGACCACCTTGGCGATCTGCTGGTGGTACAGCCCTTCACGCTGCATCAAGTGCAGGAGGGCATCGGCGGCCGGATGGGTATGGCGGCACGAGGCGTGAAACTTGAACGAGGTTTCCGCCAGTGCCCAGCGGCTGCCCAGGCGATCGTCCAGACGGCTGGCGTCGGCGTCGCTGGACATGCCGGCAGCCAGACCCTGCTCGCCTTCCAGGATGTTGCGCGCACCCGTCAGGCCGTCTTCGGTCATGTAGGCGGCGAGCAAGCCATCGGCGGCGGCCTTGGCGGTGTGCAACTGCTTGGAGTCGGCGGCGTCGCGCAGGAATTCCCAGAGCCCGGCCGCCTGGGTGCCGGCATTGCCCAGCAGGTTGATGAACTGCTCGCGGTCGAACCCCAGCAGTTTGCCCACGGCGACTGCAGCGGCCAGGGTGCCCACCGTGGCGGTGGTGTGGAAGATTCGATAATGGGAGCGGCCCATGAACTCGCCGATGCGGATGCCCGCTTCGTAGCCGGCCACCGATGCCAAGAGCAACTCCCGCCCCGATTTGCCACGCTCCTGCGCCGCGGCCAGCACGGCGGAAAACACCACCGTGGCAGGGTGCAGCACCGAGCTGTTGTGCAGGTCGTCCTGCTCCACCAGGTGCGACGCGGCGCCGTTGACCAGCGCGGCGAAGTAGGGCGAGGTGCCGCGACCGTTGACCAGCATTCTCGCCGGGCCGTCGCCGGGCCCCATGCGCTGCGCGTAGCGTTCGAACAAGGGGATGGGGTGGGCACCCTGGCTGGCCAGTGCCGAGCCGACCCAGTCCAGGAACAGGTCTTCGCAGCGGGCCAGAACGGGCTCGGGAATGTCGGCGTATTGCAGGTCGGCGAGAAACCGGGCCAAGCGCTGTGTGGCATTCATGGACAGGCCCTCAGAAACTGCGTGGCAGTTCGAGCAGATGCTCGGCCACGTAGGACAGGATCAGGTTGGTGGAGATCGGCGCCACTTGGTACAGGCGGGTTTCGCGAAACTTGCGCTCGACGTCGTATTCGCAGGCAAAACCGAAGCCGCCATGAGTCTGCAGGCAGGCATTGGCGGCCTCCCACGACGCTTTCGCAGCCAGGTACTTGGCCATGTTGGCGCTGGCGCCGGCATTCTTGCCGCTGTCGTATTCCTCACAGGCGCGCCAGCGCATCAGGTCGGCCGCTTCGATTTCGATGTGCGCCTCGGCAATGGGGAACTGCACGCCCTGGTTCTGGCCGATCGGCCGGCCGAATACGACCCGGTCGCGGGCGTAGGCGCTGGCCTTTTCGATGAACCAGCGACCATCACCGATACACTCGGCAGCGATCAGCGTGCGCTCGGCGTTGAGGCCGTCGAGGATATAGCGGAAACCCTTGCCTTCCTCCCCGATCAGGCTGTCGGCAGGCAGTTCGAGGTTGTCGAAGAACAGTTCGTTGGTCTCGTGGTTGACCATGTTGGCGATCGGCTGAACGGTCAGGCCCTTGCCGATGGCTTCGCGCAGATCGACCAGAAAGATCGACATGCCTTCGGATTTGCGCGTGACTTCGGCCAACGGCGTGGTGCGTGCCAGGAGAATCATCAGGTCCGAATGCTGCACTCGCGAGATCCACACCTTCTGGCCATTGATGACGTACTTGTCGCCCTGGCGCACGGCGGTGGTCTTGATCTTGGTGGTGTCGGTACCGGTGGTCGGCTCCGTGACGGCCATCGATTGCAGGCGCAGTTCCCCGCTGGCCAGTTTGGGCAGGTAGTGGCGCTTCTGCGCCTCGCTGCCGTGACGCAACAGGGTGAACATGTTGTACATCTGGCCGTGTACGGTCCCCGAGTTGCCGCCGCAGGCGTTGACTTCCTCGAGGATCACCGAGGCTTCGGCCAGGCCCAGGCCGGAGCCGCCGTATTCGCTGGGGATCATCGCCGAGAGCCAGCCGGCATCGGTGAGGGCCTTGACGAAGCTTTCGGGAAAACCCTTTTCTTCATCGATCTTGCGCCAGTAGGCGGCGTCGAATTCGGCGCACAGGGCACGAACGCCTTCGCGGATGGCATTGAGGTCTTCTTCGTCATAGGCAGGCATGTGCGGATCTCGGAGTCGGTGTTGAGTGAGCGGTTACTGGCCAGGTTGTGGCGAGCCGGTAGTGACAGTGTCGAAAGCGACATCGGCGCTCTGGGCGACACCGGCCTCGTTGCCGGCCCACAGGCGCGCCTTGCCCTGCTCGAGCAGGCAGCCGCCGAGCTGGAACGGGGTGGGTACGGTAAGGGGGCGCACGCCTCGATAGGCGAAATGCCGCACCCGCGCCTGGGGGTTGGCGTGGATGAAGCTGCGCAGCAGCAGGGTGGCGATCAGCGGGCCATGCACCACCAGACCGGCGTAGCCTTCGGTGCCGGTCACGTAGGGGTGGTCGTAATGGATCCGGTGACCATTGAAGGTGACGGCCGAGTAGCGAAACAGCAGGGTCGCAGTTGGCGTCACGCTTCCACTCCACTGCGCGGCAACCGGCGCTGGGTCACTGGTCAGCTTGGGCGGGTTCGGCTCGCGGTAGACGATGTCCTGCTCTTCGCGCAGGCACAGGCGACCGTTCTGGCTGTAGTCGTGGCGTACGGTGACGAACAGCAACGCGCCGGTGTGGCCGTGTTTTTCTTCGATGCGCAGGATGGTGGAGACACGCTCGGCAGCAGAACCGACCGTCAGTGGTTCGATGAACTCGAGACGGCCACCGGCCCACATGCGGTTGCGGTCATCCGCAGCGGGCAGAAAGCCGCCGCGCAGCGGATGCCCATCCGTGCCCAATCGACTTTCCGCGACCGGCGCCTGGAAGAAGCACCACTGCCACAAGGGCGGCAGGGGCTCGCCGTCTTTCGGCGCAGGCTCGCCGAACGTCGCGGCAATGCGTTCGACGATGTTCTGGCTCAGTACATCGCGCGCCTGCTCGGTGCGGCCCGTCCAGGCACTGTAGTCGATGGCTGAATCTGAAGCGCTCATGGTCGGCCTCTGCGTTGTTGTTGTGCAGCGATGATGCGAGGCCCGACGCATTCTGTGAATTTGCATTTGCGTAAGGCGGCGTTCATATTTGCCGAACGCCCGACGGTAGGATCCCACCATGCATTTCGACCTGGCTGACCTGCGCCTTTTCATCCACATCGGCGAGTCGCCGAGCCTGACCCAGGGCGCGCGCCGGGCGTTCCTGTCGCCGGCTGCGGCCAGCGCGCGGATCAAGGCGCTGGAGCAACAGCTCGAGACGCGTTTGCTGTACCGCGACAGCCGTGGCGTGGAACTGACGCCCGCGGGCCAGAAGCTGCTGGTGCATGCGCGGTTGATCATGCGTCAGGTCGAATACCTCAAAGCTGATTTCACCCACCTGGGGGGCGACTCGGCAGGGCACATCCGTATTTTTGCCAACACCACGGCGGTCACGGAATTTCTGCCTGAAGTGCTGGCCGGTTTTCTTGCACAACGGCCCGGTGTCAGTGTCGACCTGCAGGAGCGACTGTCGCGCGACATCGTGCGTGGCGTGCTCGACGGCAGCACCGACATGGGCATCATCGCCGGGCCGGTGGAGGCGGCGGGTTTGCAGGTGATGCACTTCAGCACCGACCGGCTGGTACTCACCGTGCCCTTGGTGCACGAGCTGGCCCAGTGCAAGCGCATCGGTTTCAAGCAGACGTTGGCGTTCCAGCACATTGGCCTGCACGAGGGCAGCACCTTGCTCAGCTTTCTGCGCGAACAGGTCGAGCGGAGCGGACAGGGGCTGTCGCTGCGCATTCAGGTGTCGAGCTTCGAAGCGATCTGCCGGATGGTCGAGGCGGGCGTGGGCATCGGCATCATTCCCGAATCGGCTGCCCTGCGGCACAGCCGCACCATGCGCCTGGTGACCATCGAACTGGACGAGCCCTGGGCAGTGCGCGAACGCAGCATTCTGGTGCGTGAACTCGAGGCGCTGCCGGGCACGGTCCGCGCGCTGATCGCCACCTTGATGCCACCCCCGCCGCCGGATTGAGATGATGCATTGCAACTTGGCCCCAGGCTTTCTATCATCGCCGCGGGTGCGCCGCTGCATAGGGTACGGCGCAGGTTAAAGTTCAGCGTTGGTCGGGCCGCCAACGGAGACTCCCCGTGTCCGAAACCAAACCGGCCGTGCCTGTCATTCCCCGCCCGCAACAGCTCACCGAGCGCGCCCTGGCGGCGCTTGAACGCTTCTCCCACATCGAGGCCGTCAGCGGCATCGTGTTATTGCTTGCCGCCATCGCTGCGCTGGTCTGGGCCAACAGCCCGGCAGCCGAGTCCTACGAGCATTTCTGGGAAACCCAGATCACTCTGGGGCTGGGTGATTTCAGCGTGTCGCGCTCGCTGCACTTTCTGGTCAACGATGGCCTGATGACCATCTTCTTTCTGGTGGTGGGCGCGGAGATACGCCAGGAAATCAAGGACGGCGCCCTGGCCAACCTGCAACTGGCGACCTTGCCCCTGGGTGCGGCACTGGGCGGCGTGCTGATGCCGGCCTTGCTCTACACCGTGCTCAACCATGGCACCGCCGCCAGCGCCGGCTGGGCGGTGCCGACCGCAACCGATATCGCCTTTGCGGTGGGCGTGCTGGCGTTGCTGGGCAAGTCGATCCCGGCCAGCGTGCGGATTCTGCTGCTGGCCTTGGCGATCATCGACGACATCGTGGCGATCCTGATCATTGCGGTGTTCTACACCGCCAGCCTCGACTACCTCGGCCTGCTGGTGGCCGTGGCCGGTGTGCTGCTGGTGCTGGTGTTCCAGCGCATGGGCATCAGCAAGGCATCTGCCTACGTGCTGCCTGGGGCGATCGTCTGGTTCGGCCTGCTCAAGACGGGCGTTCATCCCACCCTTGCCGGGGTGATTCTGGGCTTGTTGACGCCGGTCTACTCCAAGCCGATGGCCGAGCGTCCGGTGGACGTCATACGCCGCAACTTCAACGAGTTGATGGAGCGCTTCACCCCTGGCAGCGACAATCGAGAAGCGGTGGTCGAGCCGCTGCGGCAGCTGCGCGATGCGCAACGCGAAGTACTGCCACCGGTGCAGCGGATTCAGGTCGGTCTGCACCTGTGGGTCGCTTTCGGGGTCATGCCGCTGTTCGCCCTGGCCAATGCCGGGGTGAGCTTCGGTGGGGCGAACCTGGGCGATGCGATGTCGCAGCACGTGTTCGCCGGGGTGATGATCGCCCTGGTGCTGGGCAAGCCGCTGGGCGTGCTACTGGCCAGTCTGCTGCTGGTCAAGCTGAACATCTGCGGGCTGCCCGAGGGCGTGACCTGGGGTGGGGTGGGGCTGGTCGGCCTGCTCGCCGGGATCGGTTTCACCATGTCGATCTTCATCGCCGCGCTGGCCTTCACCGACCCGACCCTGCTGGCTTCGGCCAAGCTCAGCGTACTGGCGGCTTCCACGGTGGCGGCGGCGGCCTCGATCTGCGCGTCGCTGGCGTCGACCACGGTGTCGGTGTACTTCTTCAGCAGCAAGCCATAGCCCAGGTCTTTCTTGACC
>NZ_LGIR01000029.1:0-54249 GCF_001187875.1 Pseudomonas sp. RIT-PI-a | reverse complement strand
GGGTTGGTCAGGAGGGGCTGAGCTGGGCCGTGCACCGGTGGGGTCATCTGCGCTTAGGTAATCCAGGATCAGGATGCAATCGCTGGAGCAGCTTGCGCAGTTATCGTAGGGATACCTCGCGAAGGCGACGGCTTCGTGCATTCGGCGTATGGCCTGATGATGTGTATTGCGAACCTAGGCCCCTTCGCGGGCAGAGCCCGCTCCCACAAAAAATTTGCTCACCCGACGCTGTCGAGTCCTACAGGATAAACCGCTCTGCTTTGAATAACTGAAGATTGCGTCCTACTTTGCAGCTAATTCGTCTGATATTCCGCTGTTAAAAATCCTACAGTTTTTCGGGACGTAGGGCTGTGCGTAAACGTTGTGTATGACTCAACTCGGTGATATTTATCTGCACCTGGTATCAATGCCATCGGCGTTCAGCGGATCTGCGGGGCCTCACAGCTACGCGCACTGCGCTATTGCCCGCAAAGTCCGGTATTCCTGCCGGGCGATCTGGAATCGGGCGTGATGTATGGCCATGCCGCTGGACCTGAAGTGCTGGAGCAAGCGCGGAAGTTGTCATTGGAGGCACTTCTCAGCCAGTTGAATCTCAACGATACCGCGTCCAATCTCTCCGGCGGACAAGCCAAGCGACTCAGCCTGCTTCGACTACTCAACAGGCCTGGACGCTTCAATCTCTTCGACGAGCCAACCGCTTCGCTCGATCAAGAGCTGGCCATGGCAACGTGGGACACCTTGATGGATGCATTCAAAGGAAAAGGGTTGATCTGCGTCACTCACGATATCGACGCATTGGCGCGTTTCGATCGAGTTCTGGTTATCCAGCAGGGCAGGATCGTTGCCGATGGGCCTTGGCATCTGTTGAGAAGGGAGCAAGGTCTGCTCAAAGGCATAGCGGAAATAGCAGAACGCTGAGCGTCAGCCCTGTGCATAACTCGGGCTACGCGCCTGCATTCCTGGCCAAGACAATCCAGGTCCGAGAGCTTTGGATCACAATCGAGTTGGGACGGCTTGACCCCGTCTCCAAGCTGATACAGGGTAACTCCTTATCCAAGGAGAACACCTCATGCCCGCCATGACGCTCTATCACAACCCCGCCTCCCCCTTTGCTCGCAAGGTCATGGTGCTGCTGTATGAGACCGGTCAGTTGGAGCGGGTCGCCCTGAAGACGGTGGTGTTGAGCCCTGTCAGTCCGGATGCGTCAGTGAACCAGGACAACCCGGCCGGGAAGATTCCGGCGTTGGTGCTCGAAGACGGCACTACGCTGCATGACAGCCGAGTGATCCTGGAGTATCTGGATCACCAGCATGTGGGCAACCCGCTGATCCCTCGGGAAGGTGCGTCGCGCTGGCGGCGGTTGACGGTGGCGTCACTGGCGGATGCGATGCTCGACGCGGCCGTGCTGATTCGCTACGAGAAGGCCCTGCGGCCGCCTGAGCTGCACTGGCCGTTGTGGCTGGATAATCAGGCCGAGAAGATCGAACGGGGACTGGCGTATCTGGAAGCCACGGCGGTCGCGGAGTTGAGCGCAGCGTTCGATATCGCGGCAATCGGCGTGGCCTGTGCGCTGGGGTATGTGGATTTTCGCATGCCGGAGTCAGCGTGGCGGCAGCGTTATCCGGGGTTGGCCGGCTGGTTTGCCGAGGTGAGTCAGCGCGAGTCGCTACGCTCGACTATGCCGTCGGCCTGACACGGAGGGAGTGCTTACGCAACCTCGCACCAGTCCTGTACCTCAAGCCCCTCGACCAAGCGAAACGCCTTGTCACTGGTGATCAGTGTCATCCCGAGCGAAAGGCTATGGGCGGCGATAAGGCCGTCCAATGCGCCCAGACAGTGCCCACGACCCTCGCCCGTGGCTCGGCTCGAACCATAGGCCTGGGCTGCCTGGCTGCCCCAAGGAAGAATATCGATGGTTTTCAGGAACGCGGTCACAATCCCCGCCAACCGCTGCGCAGACGGCCGCTTGGCCAGGCCATAAAGCAATTCTGCCTCGGTGATGGAGGAGATGCACACCGATGTCATGGGCACAGCGCTCAGGTTCGTGATGACACCCGGATGCCCCTTGAGCAGGTGACTAACGGTATTGGTGTCCAGCATCAGTTGCTTCATTCGGGAATACCGTCGAGTGGATCGCGGTTTCCGCGAGCCATCTGCGTGCGATCGTCGGCGCTCAGGAAATCGTCTGGAACGCCGCCTTGAGCGACAAGTGCCAGAAACTCATCCCATGAGTCGGGCTTTCTGGACAAAATCACATCGCCGGTCTCGGGATCGCGCCGTATGAAGACTTCATCGGTATCGAATCGGAAGGCGGCAGGCAAGCGCACGGCTTGGCTTCGGCCGTTAACGAAGACTTTCGCTGTCTGTGACATATCCATCTCCAATGCGGGTATACATCATAATATATACCCGCATTGGAGCATGGAAAACGGGAGATTGTTGCTTGCTTTGTAGGCACGCCTATCGGGACGACTGCACGTCGGCCTGCCACGGCCAGAATCAGCAGTCCGGCTTGTCGGCGACGAAACGGCGGGCGGGGTTGACCGCGGCCTTGAACTCGCGCAGGCCTTTGGCGCCGATCAACAGGGGGTAGTTGAACTTGCTGCGGTCGACCAGGTTGACCTCGATGGTGCGCTTGACGTCGCCCAGGCACAGTTCCAGGTCCACCACGGGACGCTGCGAGACTTCGGCGCCCTCGCCGTCGTCGGCTTCCTCGGTGCGATTCTTGATCTTGCTGATACGCGAGATCTTGTGCTCGTACACCTTGTTGTCGGCGTCCTTGGTGGCCAGGCGAAAACGTACCCAATCGTCGCCGTCGCGGGTAAAGGTCTGGATGTCCTTGGCCGACAGCGAGGCAGTCAGTGCGCCGGTGTCCATCTTGGCCTTGAAGACCTGACCACCGATTTCCGGCACTTTGATGTATTCAAAGCGACCATACAGCGTGGGTTCGGCGGCCATGACCGGCAGCGCCAATACGGACAGCAATGCGAGAACGGATTTCACTGAAGCTTTTCCTTGAGCGAGGGCCGGTGAAGGCGATCGGTGCTGCAAACGGTATGGGCTCAGCATACCCAATGAAAAGTGAAACATTTGTTGACGAAACCGCGTGCCGGAATTGGCTCGGCACTCGCTTGTGCTTATGATTGCCGGCCGTGAATACCCCCGAGTCGTTCTATGCGTCGCCTGCTCACCGGCTGTATGACTGCCCTGCTGCTGTTGCTCAACACCCTGGTGTTCATCGGCCCCCTGCTGGTGTTCGCCCTGATCAAGCTGGTGCTGCCAATGCGTTATCGTGATTGGGCATCGGCAGCCGTGGTGTGGATCGCTGAAACCTGGGCCGAGATCGACAAACTCATCTTCGCTTTGTGCGTGCCGACCCAGTGGGACATACGCGGCGCGGCGGACCTGCGCCAGGACACGTCCTATCTGGTCGTGAGCAACCACCAGTCGTGGGTCGACATTCCGGCGCTGATTCAAGCGCTGAACCGGCGGGCGCCGTTCTTCAAGTTTTTCCTCAAGAAGGAACTGATCTGGGTCCCGCTGCTGGGCCTGGCCTGGTGGGCGCTGGATTACCCCTTCATGAAGCGCTACAGCAAAGCGTTTCTGGCCAGGCATCCGCAACTCAAGGGCAAGGATCTGGAGATCACCCGGGCCGCATGCGAGCTGTACAAGCGCCAGCCCGTGACGGTGGTGAACTACCTGGAAGGTACGCGCTTCAGCCCGGCCAAGCGCGATGAACAGGCTTCACCGTTCAACTACCTGCTCAAGCCCAAGGCTGGTGGCGTGGCGTTCGTGCTGGCGGCCATGGGGCCACAACTCGACCGTCTGCTGGACGTGACGGTGGTGTATCCGGGTACGGCCATTCCGGGATTCTGGAACCTGCTGTGTGGTGATGTGCTGCGGGTGATCGTGGATATCCAGTCGCGAGCCATCGACGCGGAGCTGATCGATGGCGACTACGAAAATGATCCGGACTTCCGCTTGACCGTCCAGAACTGGGTCAACCAGCTCTGGACCGAAAAGGATCAGCGCATCGACGCCTTGCGCGCCGAACTCAATCGCTGATCCAGCGCAGGCTTAGCTGCCCGTCCCGGTGCCCCAGACGCTGCCCAGACTCTTGAGCAGCGGACCACCGACGCCCTGTTGCCCCAAATATTGCAGAATCACTGGCGCGAACTGGCCGACCATGCCGCTGTTCATGCCCAGCGCGCTGAAGGCGTTGTTCATGTCGCTGGTGGTTTTGACATCGCCCAGGGCGTTGTTCAGGGCGCTGATATTCTTCTGGTCGGATTTGCCGAGCAGACCGCTCAGACCGCTCAAGCCACCCAGGGCATTGTTGCCCGAAAGCTTGTCGATGCCGGGAACGGACTTGCTCAGTTGTGCATAGTCGGCGGTGCTCAGCTGGTTCTTGGCCAGGCCCAGCATGGCGCCGGTGCCGCCGATGGCCTGGGTCGGGGTGATGTTCAGGGTCGAGCCCAAGGTGTTGAGCAGGCCTGCGGCTTCCGGTGCGGCAGCCACGGCAGCGTTGTTGCCTTGCTTGCCGTTCTGCAGGGTGGCAGCGGCGTTGACCGCGTCGTTCAGGTTGAAAGCGAAGACCGGACTGGTGGCAACGGCCATCAGGGAAGCCAGGGCCATGGCGCGAGTGATGTTCATTGTGCAGCAACCTCGGGGACAGATAGGCGGACCGTCGTCAAACGGCAGTTCGGTCCCATTATGTTCCTTGAGGGTGAAAATTGTGTAATGGCGGGGAGTTGCGGGAGAGTTCCCCCGGTAAGAGCGGTCGGTGGCCGCGAAAGCAGCGACGCGGTCGTTCAGGGACTGCGCGGTGGGCTGTTCGCGGGCAGAGGGCTCGCCGCCCGCCCCGCTCCCACAGGGGATCTCGGTGCGTCACGTATAACGCGTTGCGTTTTCGCGGGCAGAGGGTGTGGGAGCGGTTGTGATCAGGCGGCGCTGAACAGTTTGTGCGGGTCGATGACGAATTTCTTCGGTACGCCCGCGTCGAATTCGCCGTAGCCGCGCGGGGCGTCGTCCAGCGAGATGACTTCCACGCCGACGATGTCGGCGATCTTGATGCGGTCCCACATGATGGCCTGCATCAGTTGCCGGTTGTATTTCATCACCGGCGTCTGGCCCGTGTGGAAGCTGTGCGACTTGGCCCAGCCCAGCCCGAAGCGGATGCTCAGGCTGCCCATCTTTGCCGCTGCATCCACCGCGCCCGGATCTTCGGTGACGTACAGGCCGGGAATGCCGATCTTGCCGGCCACGCGCACCACACCCATCAACGAGTTGAGCACGGTCGCCGGGGCTTCCGCCTTGGCGCCGCTGTGGCCGTGACCGCGTGCCTCGAAGCCCACCGCATCGACGGCGCAGTCCACTTCCGGCTCGCCCAGCAAGGCGGCGATCTGCTCGTGCAGCGGGGTGTCCTGGGACAGGTCGGCGATCTCGAAGCCCTGAGCCTTGGCGTGCGCCAGGCGTGTGGGGTTGACGTCACCGACGATGACCACGGCTGCGCCCAGCAGACGCGCAGAGGCCGCGGCGGCCAGCCCGACCGGCCCGGCGCCGGCGACGTACACGGTACTGCCGGGGCCAACGCCTGCGGTCACGGCACCGTGGTAACCGGTTGGCAGAATGTCGGACAGGCAAGTCAGGTCACGGATCTTCTCCATGGCCGCATCGCGGTCCGGCAGTTTGAGCAGGTTGAAGTCGGCATAGGGCACCAGAACGAACTCGGCCTGGCCGCCGACCCAGTCGCCCATATCGACGTAGCCGTAGGCGCCGCCCGGACGCGCCGGGTTGACGGTCAGGCAAACGCCGGTGTGCTGCTCCTTGCAGGAGCGGCAACGACCACAGGCGACGTTAAAGGGTACGGACACCAGATCACCGACCTTCAGGTGCTCAACGTCGCGACCGGCCTCGATCACCTCGCCGGTGATCTCATGGCCCAGCACCAGGCCGACCTGAGCCGTGGTACGGCCGCGGACCATGTGCTGGTCGGAGCCGCAGATGTTGGTCGAGACCACGCGCAGAATCACACCGTGTTCGATGCGCTTGCCTCGCGGGTCCTGCATTTTGGGAAAATCGATGTTCTGCACTTCGACTTTGCCGGAGCCCAGATACACCACTCCACGATTACCAGACATGCTTTCACCTCGCTGTTTGTTGTTGTTGAGCTTGGGTTTTGCGTGCTGCGGTCATGCGTTGATTCGTGTGCTGCCCTGACGCGGCTCGCGCCGCTGCTACAGGAATGCGCGGTCATCTGTAGCAGCGGCGCAAGCCGCGTCAGTGACGGCGCGGTACATCTGGGGCCGAACGCTACAGCACCACCGTGCGGTTGGCGTTGAGGAACACGCGGCGCTCGATGTGGTAGCCGATCGCTCGGGCCAGGGTCAGGCATTCGATGTCGCGGCCCTTGGCGATGAGGTCTTCGGGGTAGTGACTGTGATCGACCACTTCTACACCTTGGGTGATGATCGGCCCTTCGTCCAGGTCATTGTTGATGTAGTGTGCGGTCGCCCCGACCAGCTTGACGCCTTTGTTGTAGGCCTGGTGATACGGTTTGGCGCCCTTGAAACCGGGCAGCAACGAGTGGTGAATGTTGATCGCCCAGCCGTCCAGGCGGCGGCACAGCTCCGGTGACAACACCTGCATGTAGCGGGCAAGGATCACCAGCTCGGCGCCGGCCTGTTCGATGACCTGCAGCACCTTGCGCTCCTGCGATGGCTTGTCCTTGGGGTCGAGGGGGAAATGGTAGTAGGGAATGTCGTGCCAGCGCGCCAGCGGCTCGAGGTCCGGATGGTTGGAGATCACCGCGACCACGTCCATGGGCAACTGGCCGATGCGCTGGCGGTAGAGCAGATCGTTGAGGCAGTGGTCGGCCTTGGACACCATGATCACCACCTTGGGCCGATACTGCGGTGCGGTCAGCTCGAAGATCATGCCGAAGCTGGCACCGCGTTCGGCCAGGCCGGCGCGAAAGGCGGCCTCGTCGAAACCGTCGGGCTGCCGAAACTCTACTCGGATGAAGAAGCGCGACGACAGCCGGTCGTCGAACGAATGGTGCTCGGTAACATAGCAGCCCTGCTCGAACAGGTAGCGCGTGACCGCGTCCACCGTGCCCAAAACGCTTGGGCAATCGGCGGTGAGGATCCAGGTATCAGGGGCACGGCTCATGGGTAGTCCTTTGGTGTCGGGGTCAAGACGACTGTAGGAGCGGTCATCGGCCGCGAACGGCGCACCGTGGTATGTCTGATGCACCGCGGCGCCTGGTTCGCGGCCGCTGACCGCTCCTACAGGGCTGTGAAATTCCAGTGCGGTCAGGCCTGGATGCTCAGCCCGTACTCGGCCGAAGCATCCTGCAACCACAGCCACCAGTAGTCGGCGAAGCTGCGGCGGATCAGCAGCTCCCAGGTTTCCTCGCCGGTGCGGCGGATGACCAGTTGGGACTTGGCGAACACTGTCCCCACCGCCTTGCCCACCGGGAAATTGCTCGGGTGCACGTCGTAGCTGGTGGACTTCATCAGCACGTCGCGCACGTTCGGCCCGCTCAGCTCGATCAGCGACTGGCCGCCGCTGACGTTGACCACCGCCACATGCAGCCCGGCCAATGCCTCGCGCAACCGCTGCTCGGCGGCCAACTCATCGCCACCGGGAACGATCAGCAGCCACTCGTCCGGGCCCAGCCATTGCAGCGATGTCTCGCCGTTGCTGACCAGGCTCAAGGCGCCCGGCAGTTCCAGGCCGGTGGCCTTGTGCACGGCGCCGGCGAAGGTCGCATCATGGCCGTCTCCGCGCAGGGTCAGGTGACCCAGCAGCTTTTTCTCGCGCAGGGTCACACCGGCACCCTGGCGGCCCTTGCCGACCAGGCTGGCGAGGTCGGCGTGGTGAAGCGGGTCTTCGGCCTTGGCGCCCGAGGTGGGGCGTTGCTGGTATACGTTGACTGTGGTCATTTTGCTGCACCTGTCAGTGAATGCTGTTGAGGCTATCTGAAGCGGGGCTTAGATGTTCTGCCGCTCGCCCTTCGGATCGAAGAACACCGAGGAAACGATTTCGGCTTCGATCACGCTGCCATCGGCCTGGGGCGAGAACACCCGCTCACCCATGCGCTTGAGACCGCCCTTGACCACACCCATGGCGAACGAGTAACCCAGCGAGTTGCTGGCGTAGCTCGACGTCACGTGGCCGACCATGCTCATGGGGATCGCCTGCTTGGGGTCGAACACCAACTGAGCGCCTTCGGGCAACCATTTGTCGGGATCGATCGGCTTGAGTCCCACCAACTGCTTGCGCTCCTCGCGCACGGTGTCTTCGCGATTCATCCCGCGCCAGCCGATCCACGAGAACGGCTTGGTTCGGCCAACGCACCAGCCCATGTTCAGGTCGTCCGGAGTCATCGAGCCGTCGGTGTCCTGGCCGACGATGATGAAACCCTTCTCGGCGCGCAGCACGTGCATGGTCTCGGTGCCATAGGGGGTCAGGTTGTACTGTTTGCCTGCCTCGATGATCTTCTCCAGCACACCCATGGCGTAGTCGGCCTGGATGTTGACCTCGTACGACAGCTCGCCGGTGAAGGAGATACGGAACACCCGTGCCGGCACGCCTGCCACCTGCCCTTCCTTCCAGGTCATGAACGGGAAAGCGTCCTTGTCCAGCTCGATATCGGTCACTTCGCCGAGCAGCTTGCGGCTGTTGGGCCCGGACAGGGTCAGGGTCGCCCAGTGGTCGGTGACCGAGGTGAAGTACACCTTCAGGTCCGGCCACTCGGTCTGCTGGTAGAGTTCCAGCCACTGCAGGACTCGCGCCGCACCACCGGTGGTGGTGGTCATCAGGAAGTGGTTGTCGGCCAGGCAGGCGGTCACGCCGTCGTCGAAGACCATTCCGTCTTCCTTGCACATCAGGCCGTAGCGCGCCTTGCCCACGTCCAGCTTGGTCCAGGCGTTGGTGTAGATGCGGTTGAGGAATTCGCGCGCGTCCGGGCCCTGGATGTCGATCTTGCCCAGGGTCGAGGCGTCCAGCAGGCCGACGCTGTCGCGCACCGCCTTGCATTCGCGGGCGACGGCGGAATGGATGTCCTCACCGCGCTTGGGGAAGTACCAGGGGCGCTTCCATTGGCCGACGTCTTCGAACTCGGCACCGTTCTTCACGTGCCAGGCATGCAGCGCGGTGAAACGCACCGGCTCGAACAGGTGACCACAATGACGGCCCGCTACTGCACCGAAGGTGATCGGCGTGTAGTTGGGGCGGAACATGGTGGTGCCCATTTCCGGAATGGTGACGTTCAGCGAACGGGCGGCAATGGCCAGGCCGTTGACGTTGCCCAGCTTGCCCTGGTCGGTACCGAAGCCCAGCGCGGTGTAGCGCTTGACGTGCTCGACCGACTCGAAGCCCTCACGGGTAGCCAGCTCGATGGCGGCCGCGGTGACGTCGTTCTGCAGGTCGACGAACTGCTTGGGCGCGCGTGCCGTGTCCTTGTCGTGGGGGACCTGGAACAGCGCCAGGGTGGGCTCCTCGACGCGGCTCAAGACTTTCGGCAAGGTGCCTTCGACAATGCCGAAACCGGTCTCGGACGCGGCCCTTGCCCCGCCTTCGAACCCGTCGGCCATGGCATCGGCCAGGGCATACACGCCGTTCACGCCGCCCACGCACACGCGTTTCTGCGGGGCTTCGCCAGGCACGAAGCCGAGGATGTCTTCACGCCAGATCGGTTTGCCGCCCAGGTGCGAGGCCAGGTGGACCACCGGGCTGTAGCCGCCCGAGCTGCCGATCAGGTCGCAGTCGAGCCACTCGCCGGGGCTGGCCACCTTGTGTGCCCTGACGTCGATGGCGGCGACGCGCGCTGCCGTGACGTGCTTGCTGCCACGGGCTTCGATCACCGCGCTGGACGTCAGGATACGGATGCCCTTGGCGCGGGCTTCCTCGACCAGCGCACCACGCGGGTTGTGCCGGGCATCGGCCACGGCGACGACCTTGAGGCCGGCGTCGTACCAGTCCAGGGCCACGCGGTAGGCGTGGTCGTTGTTGGTCGACAGCACCAGCTTCTTGCCCGGTGCCACGCCGTAGCGGCGCACGTAGGTGGAAATGGCGCCGGCCAGCATGTTGCCCGGCACGTCATTGTTGCCGTACACCAGCGGCCGCTCGTGGGTGCCGGTGGCCAGCACCACACGCCCGGCGCGAACCCGGTGCATGCGCTGGCGCACCTGGCCCATCGGTGCACGGTCGCCGAGGTGGTCGGTGAGGCGCTGATGGATGGTCAGGAAATTGTGGTCGTGATAGCCGTTGACCGTGGCACGGGGCAGCAAGGTGACGTCTGGAAGACCCTGCAGTTCAGCGATGACCGCTTTCACCCATTCACCGGCCGGCTGGCCGTCCAGGCTCTCGCGGGTATCGAGCAGCGAGCCGCCGAACTCTTCCTGCTCGTCGGCCAGGATCACCCGCGCACCGCTGCGCGCCGCGGCCAGGGCGGCAGACAGCCCGGCCGGGCCGGCGCCGACCACCAGCACGTCGCAGGTGCGGCTCATGTAGTCGTAGGAATCCGGATCGACTTCGGTCGGCGAGCGGCCCAGTCCGGCGGCCTTGCGGATGTACTTTTCGTAGGTCATCCAGAAGGACTGCGGGTACATGAAGGTCTTGTAGTAGAAGCCGGGCGGCATCAGCTTGCCGCCGACCTTGCCCAGGATACCCATCATGTCGGTGTTGACGTTCGGCCAGCCGTTGGTGCTGGTGGCGACCAGGCCCTGGTACAGCGCCTGTTGAGTGGCCCGCACGTTGGGAATCTGGGTGGCCTCGGTGGCGCCGATCTGCAGCACCGCGTTGGGCTCCTCGGCGCCTGCGGCAACGATGCCGCGCGGACGCGAATACTTGAAGCTGCGGCCGATCACGTCGACGCCATTGGCCAGCAGGGCCGAGGCCAGGGTGTCGCCTTCATAGCCGACGTAGGTCGTGCCGTTGAAGGTGAAGGTCAGCTTCTTGCTGCGGTCCAGACGTCCGCCGTTGGACAGGCGATTGACCTGGCTCATGGCTGATCTCCCGAGGCGATTTGAGGGGTTTCGTCGATAGTCTTCTCGACGAACTGGGGCTGGCTGCCGATGCGATAGGTTTCCAGGATTTCATAGGTGACCGTGTTGCGGGTCGCATTGAAATACTGGCGGCAACCGGCGGCGTGGATCCACAGCTCGTGCTGCAGGCCACGCGGGTTGTTGCGGAAGAACATGTACTCGCCCCACTGCGCGTCGGTGCACGCGCCTGGATCGAGCGGGCGGGCGATGTGCGCCTGGCCCGAGCAGTGGAATTCTTCTTCGCTGCGAAGCTCGCCACAGTGTGGACAGAAGATGTTCAGCATGATCGTTTCTCCTGTTAGTGGGCGACGGCGGCAGCGCCGTGTTCGTCGATCAGCGCGCCGTTGTGGAAGCGCTCGATGGAAAACGGCTTGGCCAGCGGGTGCATTTCACCGGTGGCCAGGCTGGCAGCGAACACATGGCCCGAGCCCGGTGTGGCCTTGAAGCCACCCGTGCCCCAGCCGCAGTTAAAGAACATGTTCGGCACCGGGGTCTTGGAGATGATCGGGCAGGCGTCCGGCGTGGTGTCGACGATGCCGCCCCACTGGCGGTTCATGCGCACGCGCGAGAGCACCGGGAACATCTCGACGATGGCTTGCAGGGTGTGCTCGATGATCGGGTACGAACCGCGCTGGCCGTAGCCGACCCAACCGTCGATACCGGCACCGATGACCAGGTCGCCCTTGTCCGACTGGCTGATGTAGCCATGCACGGCGTTGGACATGATCACGCTGTCGATGATGGGCTTGATCGGCTCCGACACCAGCGCCTGCAAGGGATGAGACTCGACCGGCAGACGGAAGCCAGCCAGCTTGGCCATGTGCCCGGAGTTGCCGGCGGTGACCACACCGACGCGCTTGGCACCGATGAAACCCTTGTTGGTTTCGACACCGATGCACACGCCGTTTTCCTTGCGGAAACCGATCACTTCGGTCTGCTGGATAAGGTCCACGCCCAGGGCGTCGGCGGCGCGGGCATAGCCCCAGGCCACGGCGTCGTGACGGGCTACGCCGCCACGCCGCTGGACGGTGGCGCCGATGATCGGGTAACGGGTATTCTTGCTGCAGTCCAGGTAGGGAATCTCTTCGGCCACCTGCTTGCCGTTCAACAGTTCGCCGTCCACGCCGTTGAGGCGGTTGGCGCTGACGCGGCGCTCGGAGTCGCGCATGTCCTGCAGGGTGTGGCACAGGTTGTACACGCCGCGCTGGGAAAACATCACGTTGTAGTTGATGTCCTGGGACAGGCCTTCCCAGAGTTTCATGGCGTGCTCGTACAAGTGCGCCGACTCGTCCCACAGGTAGTTGGAACGCACGATGGTGGTGTTGCGCGCGGTATTGCCACCGCCCAGCCAGCCCTTCTCGACCACGGCCACGTTGGTGATGCCGTGGACCTTGGCCAGGTAGTAGGCAGTGGCCAGACCGTGCCCACCGCCGCCGACGATGACCACGTCGTAGACCTTCTTGGGGGTCGGCGTGCGCCACATGCGCTGCCAGTTTTCGTGGTGGCTGAGCGAGTGCTTGAAGAGGCCGAAGCCAGAATAACGTTGCATGGTGTTCACTCCACTCTCAGCGGTAGACCGGGAAGTCGCTGCACAGGGCCGTCACGTGGCGGGCCACGTTGGCCTCGACGTCGGCATCGCCCAGGTTGTCGAGGATGTCGCAGATCCAGCCGGCCAGCTCCGTGCACTGGGCCACCTTGAAACCACGACTGGTGACTGCCGGGGTGCCGATGCGCAGGCCCGAGGTCACGAAGGGCGATTGCGGATCGTTGGGTACCGCGTTCTTGTTCACGGTGATGTGGGCACGACCCAGGGCAGCATCGGCATCCTTGCCGGTCAGGCCCTGACGAATCAGGCTGACCAGGAACAGGTGGTTGTCGGTGCCGCCGGAGACCACGTCGTAGCCGCGCTCGACGAACACCCCGGCCATGGCCTGGGCGTTGTCGATGACCTGCTGCTGGTAGGTCTTGAATTCAGGCTCCAGCGCTTCCTTGAAGCACACCGCCTTGGCGGCGATCACGTGCATCAGCGGGCCACCCTGACCGCCGGGGAACACGGCGGCGTTGAATTTCTTTTCCAGGGCTTCGTTGGCACGGGCCAGGATCAGGCCGCCACGTGGGCCACGCAGGGTCTTGTGGGTGGTGGTGGTGACCACGTCGGCGAACGGAATCGGGTTGGGGTACAGGCCGGCGGCAACCAACCCGGCCACGTGGGCCATGTCGACAAACAGGTAGGCGCCGACCTTGTCGGCGATCTCGCGGAACCGGGCGAAATTCAAGGTCTTGGAGTAGGCCGAGAAGCCGGCGATGATCATCTTCGGCTGGTGCTCGACGGCCAGGCGCTCGACCTCGTCGTAGTCGATCAGACCGGTGTCGGTGTCGATGCCGTACTGAACGGCGTTGTAGAGTTTGCCGGAAAAGCTGACCTTGGCGCCGTGGGTCAGGTGACCGCCGTGGGCCAGGCTCATGCCCAGCACGGTGTCGCCAGCCTGCAGCAGCGCCAGGTAGACGGCGGCGTTGGCCTGGGAACCGGAGTGAGGCTGGACGTTGGCATAGTCGGCGCCGAACAGCTGCTTGGCGCGATCGATGGCCAGTTGCTCGACCTTGTCCACATGCTCGCAGCCACCGTAGTAGCGCTTGCCTGGATAGCCTTCGGCGTACTTGTTGGTGAGGCCGCTGCCCTGGGCCTCCATCACGCGCTTGCTGGTGTAGTTTTCCGAGGCGATCAGTTCGATATGGTCTTCCTGACGCTGATCCTCGGCGTTCATGGCCGCCAGCAGGACGTCGTCATAGCCCTTGATCTGATCTTCTTTGCTGAACATCGCAGTCTCCCCAGCGGCGGCGCGGCGCCTGGCTTGTTGGACGAAGGCGACCGTCGGCGGCTGCCCCCTTTGAGAGCGATGGTAGGGCCGGCGCGATCCGACCAAATGCCTGCGCGCGCCTTGCAGAGGTTCGTTTACGACATGGCGCGATCAGGCCAGCGTCAGAGCGCGCGCAACAGCAGGCGAAGGCCCAGCAGGGCAAGAAAATGCAGGGGGTAGATGGCGTAGGCCCAGCGGCGCATGGGGACAACGGCATGGCGCACATCGGTACGCAGCACAAGCAGACCCAGCCCCGGTGCCAGCAGGCAGGCGACGATGCCGCCGATGGCCGGCCAGTAGAGGTGGCGTGCCGATTCGAACAGGTTGCTCCAGGCGTTGGCGGCCAGGCACAGCACGCCCAATGGCAGTGCCCAGTACTGCGGGCGCTGCCAGGCGAGCACGAAGCCCAGCGGCAGCAGCACGCCGGCCAGGCCGAACATCAAGTGGTGGTCGAAGACAATAGCAGCGACGAGTACCGCACAGCCGAGCGCGGCCATGGCCGGTTGTCGCCGTTGCTGCCAGGCCTTGGCGGCCACCAGACCCAGGGCCAGGGTCGGCAGGACGTTGAGGGTGTCGGCGGGATAGACGAACAGGCGGTAAGGGATTTCCGAAAGCGCAGCGAAGATCAGCAACCACGCCAGGTAGCGGCCACCCAGGGGGGCGTCCGGACGGCGCATCAGGTTGGCGGCGATGGCCAGGCAGAACCAGGGGAACGCCAGGCGACCCGGTACATAGAGGAAGTCCAGCGACCAGCCGACATAGCGCAGATGGTCGAGCACCATGCACAGCATGGCCAACCATTTAAGCAGGTCCAGTGAGCGGTTGCGGGTCATCTGTGGATAGCCTCAAGTTTGTGGGTTGCTCATGCCGGCCTCTTCGCGGGCTGAGCCCGCTCCCACAGGTGAAGAGGCCCGCTGAGACGACACATCTCTCACAGTTGGTTTACAGTGCTTCCCATAACTAACACCAAGGACCGCCCATGAACGACCAAACCCAACAGTTCGCCAGCGACAACTATTCGGGCATCTGCTCCGAGGCCTGGGCGGCCATGGAACAGGCCAATCAGGGCCATCAGCGCGCCTATGGCGACGACCAGTGGACCGCACGCGCCGCCGATGAATTCCGCCGCCTGTTCGAAACCGACTGTGAAGTCTTCTTCGCCTTCAACGGCACTGCAGCCAACTCCCTGGCCCTGTCGTCGTTGTGCCAGAGCTACCACAGCGTCATCTGTTCGGAAACCGCTCACGTCGAGACCGACGAATGCGGTGCCCCCGAGTTCTTCTCCAATGGCTCCAAATTGCTCACCGCGCGCACGGAAATGGGCAAGCTGACCCCACAGGCCATTCGCGAAGTGGCGCTCAAGCGCCAGGACATTCACTACCCCAAGCCGCGTGTGGTCACCCTGACCCAGGCCACCGAAGTGGGCAGCGTGTACCGTCCCGAAGAGCTCAGGGCCATCAGCGCCACCTGCAAGGAGCTCGGCCTGAACCTGCACATGGACGGCGCGCGCTTTGCCAACGCCTGCGCGTTTCTGGGCTGCTCGCCAGCCGAACTGACGTGGAAGGCGGGCGTGGATGTACTGTGCTTCGGTGGCACCAAGAATGGCATGGCGGTGGGCGAGGCGATCCTGTTCTTCAATCATGATCTGGCCGAAGATTTCGATTATCGCTGCAAGCAGGCGGGCCAACTGGCCTCGAAGATGCGCTTCCTGTCGGCGCCCTGGGTGGGCTTGCTGGAGAACGATGCCTGGCTCAAGCATGCGGGGCACGCTAACCATTGTGCCCAGCTGCTCAAGGCGCTGGTCGAGGGTATACCGGGGGTGGAGTTGATGTTTCCGGTGGAGGCCAACGGCGTGTTCCTGCAGATGCCGGAACCGGCCTTGGAAGCTTTGCGCGCCAAGGGCTGGCGCTTCTACACCTTCATCGGCAGCGGCGGCGCCCGTTTCATGTGCTCATGGGACACCGAAGAAGCCCGCGTGCGCGAGCTGGCAGCGGATATCCATACGGTCATGCGCGCCTGAGCTGCGCTGACACAAAACCGATAGGAGAAAACCTCAGGCAGAAAACCGGTGGAAGAGCATCTGTGGCAGTAAACCTGGGGGAAGAGCATCTGTGGGAGCGGGCTCTGCCCGCGAAGAATCCACCGCGGTGCACCTGAAATACCGCAGCAACCTTGTGGGAGCGGGGCGGGCGGCGAGCCACTCTGCCCGCGAAGAAGCCACCGCGGTGTACCTGAAGTACTGCAGTGGCCCTTTCGCGGGCAGAGTGGCTCGCCGCCCGCCCCGCTCCCACAAAGGGGGGGGTGAGGTGTATCAGACTTCCAGGTAATCCAGGATCCCTTCGGCGGCGTTGCGGCCTTCGAAGATAGCGGTGACCACCAAGTCAGAGCCGCGCACCATGTCGCCGCCGGCGAAGATCTTCGGGTTGCTGGTCTGATGCTTGAACTGACCCTGTTCCGGTGCCACCACTCGGCCCTGGCTGTCGGTCTGGATGCTGTGGTCCTGGAACCAGGCCGCAGGGCTTGGGCGGAAGCCGAAAGCGATCACCACGGCATCGGCCGGGATGATCTCCTCGGAACCCGGAATCGGCTCGGGGCTGCGCCGGCCACGGGCATCGGGCTCGCCGAGACGGGTCTCGACCACCTTCACGCCTTCGACCTTGTCTTCACCCACGATGGCGATCGGCTGACGGTTGTAGAGGAATTTCACCCCTTCTTCCTTGGCGTTCTTCACCTCTTTGCGCGAGCCCGGCATGTTCGCCTCGTCGCGACGATAGGCGCAGGTCACCGCCTTGGCGCCCTGGCGAATCGACGTGCGATTGCAGTCCATCGCCGTGTCGCCACCGCCCAGCACCACGACCTTCTTGCCCTTCATGTCGACGAAATCTTCCGGCGACTTTTCGAAGCCCAGGTTGCGGTTGACGTTGGCGATCAGGAAATCCAGCGCGTCGTGCACGCCAGGCAGGTCTTCACCGGGGAAGCCGCCCTTCATGTAGGTGTAGGTGCCCATGCCCATGAACACGGCATCGTACTCTTCCAGCAACTGCTCGACGCTGATGTCCTTGCCCACCTCGGTGTTCAGGCGGAACTCGATGCCCATGCCGGTGAAGACTTCGCGGCGATTGCTCAACACGCTCTTTTCCAGCTTGAACTCGGGAATGCCGAAGGTCAGCAGGCCGCCGATTTCCGGGTTCTTGTCGAACACCACCGGGGTCACGCCACCGCGCACCAGCACATCGGCGCAACCCAGCCCGGCCGGGCCGGCGCCGATGATGGCGACGCGTTTGCCGGTCGGCTTGACCTTGGACATGTCCGGACGCCAGCCCATGGCGAACGCGGTGTCGGTGATGTACTTCTCCACCGAACCGATGGTCACTGCGCCAAAACCGTCGTTGAGGGTGCAGGCACCCTCGCACAGACGATCCTGCGGGCACACCCGGCCGCACACTTCGGGCAGGGTGTTGGTCTGGTGCGACAGCTCGGCGGCCGCGAGGATGTTGCCCTCGGCGACCAGCTTCAACCAGTTGGGAATGAAGTTGTGCACCGGGCACTTCCATTCGCAGTACGGGTTGCCACAGCCCAGGCAGCGGTGGGCCTGGTCGGCCGACTGCGCGGGTTTGAAGGGCTCGTAGATTTCCACGAACTCTTTCTTGCGTTGACGCAACAGTTTCTTCTTCGGATCTTTGCGCCCGACCTCGATGAACTGGAAGTCATTACTCAGACGTTCAGCCATTGTTAAAACCTCATCAAACTCTTCAGGCGCATATCACTGCGGGTTGGCACGGGTGCTGGACAGCAGCGATTTCAGGTTGGCGGCCTTGGGCTTGACCAACCAGAAGCGACGCAGGTAGTCGTCCAGGTTTTCCCAAAGGTTGCGGCCCCATTCGCTGTCGGTTTCGGCGACGTATTCGGCCAGCACGCGTTCCAGGTGAGTACGGTAGGCTTCCATGGCTTCGCCACTGATGCGCTGGATTTCCACCAGCTCGTGGTTGACCCGGTCGACGAAGCTGTTGTCCTGATCGAGCACGTAGGCGAAACCGCCGGTCATGCCCGAGCCGAAGTTGTAGCCGGTCTTGCCGAGCACGCAGACGAAACCGCCAGTCATGTATTCGCAGCAGTGATCGCCCGTGCCTTCAACGACCGTATGGGCACCGGAGTTGCGCACTGCGAAACGCTCACCTGCAGTGCCGGCGGCGAACAGCTTGCCGCCCGTGGCGCCGTACAGGCAGGTGTTGCCGATGATGGCGCTGTCCTGGGTCTTGAACGGGCTGCCCTTGGGCGGCACGATCACCAGCTTGCCAGCGGTCATGCCCTTGCCGACGTAATCGTTGGCATCGCCTTCCAGGTACATGTTCAGGCCACCGGCGTTCCACACGCCGAAGCTCTGACCTGCAGTGCCCTTGAAGCGGAAGGTCAGCGGGTTGGCGTTCATGCCCTGGTTGCCGTGCAACTTGGCGATCTCGCCGGAGATGCGCGCACCGATCGAACGGTCGCAGTTGCAGATGTTCATCTCGAAATCGCCACCGGTCTTGCCCTGAATCGCCGGCAAGGCCATTTCCACCATCTGCTCGGCCAGCAGGCCCTTGTCGAACGGCGGGTTGCGATCCACTTCGCAGAACTGCGGCTTGTCCGCCGGAATCTGGTCGCTGCCCAGCAGTGGGGTCAGGTCCAGATGCTGCTGCTTGGCGGTTTCACCGGGCAGCATTTCCAGCAGGTCGGTGCGCCCGATCAGCTCGCCCAGGCTGCGCACGCCCAGCTTGGCCAGCCATTCGCGGGTTTCTTCGGCCACGTAGGTGAAGAAGTTGATCACCATGTCGACCGTGCCGATGTAGTGGTCCTTGCGCAGCTTCTCGTTCTGCGTGGCCACGCCGGTGGCGCAGTTGTTCAGGTGGCAGATACGCAGGTACTTGCAGCCCAGGGCGATCATCGGCGCGGTACCGAAGCCGAAGCTCTCGGCGCCCAGAATGGCCGCCTTGATCACGTCCAGGCCGGTTTTCAGGCCGCCGTCGGTCTGTACCCGCACCTTGCCGCGCAGGTCGTTGCCGCGCAGGGTCTGGTGAGTTTCGGCCAGGCCTAGTTCCCACGGCGCGCCGGCGTACTTGATCGAGCTCAGGGGCGAGGCCCCGGTGCCGCCGTCGTAACCGGAAATGGTGATCAGGTCGGCATAGGCTTTGGCCACACCGGCGGCGATGGTGCCCACGCCCGCCTCGGCCACCAGCTTCACCGACACCAGCGCGGCCGGGTTGACCTGCTTGAGGTCGAAGATCAGCTGCGACAAGTCCTCGATGGAGTAGATGTCGTGGTGCGGCGGTGGCGAAATCAGGGTCACGCCAGGTACGGCATAACGCAGCTTGGCAATCAGGCCGTTGACCTTGCCGCCGGGCAGTTGACCGCCCTCCCCGGGCTTAGCGCCCTGGGCCACCTTGATCTGCAGCACTTCGGCGTTGACCAGGTACTCGGGAGTTACGCCGAACCGGCCAGTGGCGATCTGCTTGATCTTCGAGCTGCGCACGGTGCCGTAGCGCGAAGGGTCTTCGCCGCCTTCACCGGAGTTGGAACGCGCGCCCAGGCGGTTCATCGCCTCGGCCAGCGCTTCGTGAGCCTCGGGCGACAGCGCACCCAGGGAAATCCCGGCCGAATCGAAACGCTTGAGAATCGCTTCCAGCGGTTCGATCTGGTCGATGCTCAGCGGCTGGTCGAGGGTCTTGACCTTGAGCAGGTCGCGGATCATCGACACCGGACGGTTGTCGACGATCGCGGTGTATTCCTTGAACTTGCTGTAGTCGCCCTGCTGCACGGCGGCTTGCAGGGTGTTGACCACGTCGGGGTTGTAGGCGTGGTACTCGCCGCCGTAGACGAACTTCAACAGGCCACCTTGCTGGATCGGCTTGCGCGTGCTCCAGGCTTCGGCAGCGAGCGCTTTCTGTTCGGCTTCCAGGTCGACGAAACGCGCACCCTTGATCCGGCTCGGCACGCCGCGGAAGCTCAGCTCGCAGACTTCCTCGGACAGGCCGATGGCCTCGAACAGCTGGGCGCCGCGGTACGAGGCCACGGTGGAGATGCCCATCTTCGACAGAATCTTGAGCAGGCCCTTGGTGATGCCCTTGCGGTAGTTCTTGAACACCTCGTAGAGGTCGCCCAGCACTTCACCGGTCCGGATCAGGTCGCCCAGCACTTCATAGGCCAGGAACGGATAGACCGCCGAAGCACCGAAGCCGATCAGCACCGCGAAGTGGTGCGGATCGCGGGCGGTGGCGGTTTCCACGAGGATGTTGCTGTCGCAGCGCAGACCCTTTTCGGTCAGGCGATGGTGCACGGCACCGGTCGCCAGCGACGCGTGCACCGGCAGCTTGCCCGGCGCGATGTTGCGGTCGCTGAGTACCAGCAGGGTACGTCCGGCGCGCACGGCTTCCTCGGCCTGATCGGCGATGTTGCGCACGGCGGCCTCGAGGCCCATGGCTTCATCGTAGTTCAGCTCGATGACCTGGCGATCGAAGCCTGGCCGATCCAGGTTCATCAGCGAGCGCCACTTGGCGGGCGAAATGACTGGTGAACTGAGGATCACCCGCGAAGCGTGCTCCGGGGACTCCTGGAAAATGTTGCGCTCGGCGCCCAGGCAGATTTCCAGCGACATCACGATCGCTTCGCGCAGCGGGTCGATCGGCGGGTTGGTGACCTGCGCGAACTGCTGGCGGAAATAGTCGTAAGGCGTACGGACCCGATGGGACAGCACGGCCATCGGCGTGTCGTCGCCCATCGAGCCCACGGCTTCCTGGCCCTGCTCGCCCAGCGGGCGCAGCACCTGGTCGCGCTCCTCGAAGGTCACCTGGTACATCTTCATGTACTGCTTGAGCTGGTCGCTGCTGTAGAAAGCCGAACCGTGGTCGTTGTCTTCCATGGTCGACTGGATACGCAGCGCGCTCTTGCGCAGCCACTGCTTGTAGGGGTGGCGCGACTTCAGGCGGTTGTCGATGTCATCGGTGTGCAGGACCTGGCCGGTTTCGGTATCGACCGCCAGGATCTGGCCCGGGCCCACACGGCCCTTGGCAATCACGTCCTCGGGCTGGTAGTTCCACACGCCGATTTCCGACGCCAGGGTGATGTAGCCATTCTTGGTGGTGACCCAGCGCGCCGGGCGCAGGCCGTTGCGGTCGAGCAGGCACACGGCATGGCGGCCGTCGGTCATGACCACACCGGCCGGACCGTCCCACGGCTCCATGTGCATCGAGTTGTACTCATAGAACGCCCGCAGGTCGGGGTCCATGGTCTCGACGTTCTGCCAGGCCGGCGGAATCAGCATGCGCACGCCACGGAACAGGTCGATGCCACCGGTGACCATCAGTTCGAGCATGTTGTCCATGCTGGAGGAGTCGGAACCCACGCGGTTGACCAGCGGGCCGAGCTCTTCCAGGTCCGGGATCAGATCGTTGGCGAACTTGGTGCGACGGGCCAGAGCCCAGTTGCGGTTGCCGGTGATGGTGTTGATCTCGCCGTTGTGGGCGAGAAAGCGGAAGGGCTGGGCCAACGGCCACTTCGGCAGGGTATTGGTCGAGAAGCGCTGGTGGAACACGCAGATGGCGGTTTGCAGACGCTCGTCGGACAGGTCCGGGTAGAAGGCCGTAAGGTCGGCCGGCATCATCAGGCCTTTGTAGATGATGGTCTTGTGCGAAAAGCTGCAGATGTAATGGTCGGTGTCGGCCGCGTTGGCCACGGACGAACGGCGACGGGCGCTGAACAGCTTGATCGCGAACTGCTGATCGCTCAGGCCTTCACCGCCGACGAACACTTGCTGGATCTTGGGCAGGCGCTCCAGGGCCAGACGGCCGAGCACGCTGGTATCGATCGGCACGTCGCGCCAGCCGATCAGTTGCAGGCCGGCGGCTTCGATCTCGCGATTCATGTTGTCGCGGGCCGCTTGCGCGCGCACCGGGTCTTGGTTGAAGAAGACCATGCCCACGGCGTACTGCTTGGGCAGTTCGCTGCCGAAATGGTCCTTGGCGATGGCACGCAGGAACAGGTCGGGCTTCTGGATCAGCAAGCCGCACCCGTCGCCGGTCTTGCCGTCGGCGTTGATCCCACCGCGGTGGGTCATGCAGGTCAGGGCCTCGATGGCCGTTTGCAACAGGTTATGGCTGGGCTCGCCCGACATATGGGCAATCAGGCCAAAACCGCAGTTATCCTTGAATTCATCCGGACGATACAGACCTGTTTTCATAGACACATTCTCACCAGGCTGCCTCTTTTCGAGGCAATTTCTTTTCGATTCAACTAGTTACCATGCGCGCCGAACGTACGCCGGCTTTGCGGAGGCAAAAGGGAGGTTATTGTACACAGCGCAACGGGTGGTCACAAATTCAGCGACGAAATCAATAACTCAATTGTCGCAAATGTGAACGTTTTCCAGCGAGCTATTGTGATAGCGACCTAGACTGGATTCTGAATCCCGCAGCTCGACAGCGCAAGCCCGCATGTCTACAAGGCCCGTGCTTGAGCCTTCGACAACAAACGGTGGGACAGGGACGGCGAAGCCTGCTACACAATGCGTAGCAGGCTCGGGATTCAGATGACGCCGGAGGGTGGGGCGGCGGGGATAGGTGCCGCCCGACAATCAGCGAGCTGTCGCGAGGTCCTGTTGGACGCTGGCGACAGTGCGAGGCCAAGGTTTACCAGCCTGGACCTTGGCTGGCAAGTTCTTGATGGCGGCAACCGCTGCATCGCGGCTCGCGAAGCTGCCGTAGGTGATCACGTACAGTGGCTTGCCTTGCAGGGTTTTCTTGAAGTAACGGAAGTCACCACCCTGCTCCTTGACGTAGGCCTGCGCAGCGCCTTCGTTGCTGGTTCCCAGGATCTGCACGACGTAGTTGCTCGGCGACTGGCCGGCGTACCAGCTGCCACCGGCAGCAGGCTTGGCAGCAGCGGCAGCAGCCGGCTTGGCGGCCACGGTCGGTGCAGGCGCAGGCGCCGGTTTGGCAGCGGTGACAGGTGCAGGCTTGGTGGTCGCCACCGGCGCCGCCTGACGTGCAGGTGCAGGCGTCGGCGTGGGCGCAACCGCAGCCGGTGCACCTGCAGGCACGCCCGCAGGTGGCGCGGTGGTGGTGACGGTCGGTGGCTGTGGCGAAGTGTTCACGGCAGCGCCGGTTTCGTCGCCATCGCCCATGCCGGTGGATTCGGCCAGCGGACCGCGCATGACCGGCTGTTGCCCGTTCATCGGCAACGACTGGGTGCTGCCATTGAATTCGACCGACGGATTGCCGTTGTTGGATTGGGCGGCAGTTGGCTGCCCCTGACCCATCGGCAACTGAGCCTGTTCGGTGGTGCTCGGTGCCTTGCCATCGCGGCTGGGTATCAGCCAGGCGGCGGCCACCGCGACGACGACAACGGCGGAAATCGCCAATACGTGTTTCTTAGGCATCTTAAACCCCATAGCAGGACGCTTCACCGACGAGCGGCTAGCGATCATGGCCTCGATCAACGTATCACGAGCAACCTGGTTGATGGCCCCTGGCCAACCATCCGAGTTCTCGTGAATGTCGGCAATCTGGTCATTGGTGAGCAACTGGATACCCTTCCCGGCACCTTCCAGACGCAGCGCCAGGTATTCGCGGGTTTCCTCGAGGCTGTACGGTTGCAGCTCGATCACGTGGAACAATTCCTGCCCGGCGCTGAACTGCTCCAGGCCCGCGATCAAGGAAGGCTCGCCGAACAGGAACACGTGAGGGCGCCCGTCCGCAGTGCCCGCCGCCAACGCCAGCAGGGCTTCGAGTGCGGATTCGTCGAGTTGTTCCGCGTCGTCCACCAGCAGGTAGACTTCCTGCCCGGTGAGCCCCAGCTGGACGATCTGCGCCAGCATGGCCGGCACTTCCAGGGTATTGAGGTTGAGCGACTGGGCGACCTGGGTCAGCACGCTCGCGGCATCACCGGCACCGCGCGCCGAGACCACGATGCTTTGCACCGACTGCTTGTTGGTACTGGCGACCAGGGCCTGGCGCAGGAGCGTCTTGCCACTGCCGTGCGGGCCGGTGACTACCAGCAACAGCTGGCTGTAGCGCGCCAGATGGTGCAATTGCCCCAGCACCGGCTTGCGTTGGGCCGGGAAGAATTTGAAGCCAGGCACCCTTGCGGCGAAGGGGTCATGATCCAATTGGTAGTGGCCGAGAAAGGCCTCATCGGCATGCAGACTTGTCATCGAACTCTCGTAGAACAAAGGTGAATCGTTGATGGGTTGCTGGCATCACGTCCTGCTGGAATACGCCGGGCTCAACACCTGTGGGAGCGGGGCGGGCGGCGAGCGCCATCACAATCAGGCTTCCAGCCCGGCGACGATGGCGCGGTAATCCGCTTCCAGGGTCGCCTGAAGCACATCATGCGGGTAGTCGGCGGTGATCACCGCTTCGCCCAGGCTGCGCAGCAGCACCAGGCGCAGACTGCCATCCAGCACTTTCTTGTCGATCGCCATGTGCTCGAGGAAATCGGCCGGCGTCATTTCCGCTGGCGGCACCACCGGCAAACCGGCGCGCTGCAGCAGACGAATGCCGCGGTCCCGCTCGGCCTGGGTGATCCAGCCCAGGCGCATGGACATCTCCAGCGCCATCACCGTACCAGCCCCCACGGCTTCGCCGTGAAGCCACACACCATACCCCATATGGGTTTCGATGGCGTGGCCGAAAGTATGCCCCAGGTTCAGTGTGGCCCGCACACCCGACTCGCGTTCGTCCGCCCCGACCACGCGGGCCTTGGCTTCGCAGGAGCGAGCGATGGCCACCGTGAGGGCGGCCTGGTCGAGCGCCCTGAGGGCATCGACGTGTTCTTCCAGCCAGCCCAGGAACGGCTCGTCGCAGATGAAACCGTACTTGATCACCTCGGCCAGACCCGCCGACAGCTCGCGCGGCGGCAGCGTGGCCAGGGTCGTGGTGTCGATCAGGACCGCCTGCGGCTGATAGAACGCGCCGACCATGTTCTTGCCCAGCGGATGGTTGATGCCGGTCTTGCCGCCCACCGACGAGTCGACCTGGGACAGCAGCGTGGTCGGCACCTGAATGAAATCGACGCCGCGCTGATAGCAGGCGGCGGCAAACCCGGCCATGTCACCGATGACGCCGCCGCCCAAGGCGATGACCGTGACGCGTCGATCCAGCCGTGCGGTGAGCATGGCATCGAAAATGGTCTGCAGGGTTTCCCAGTTCTTGAAGGCTTCGCCGTCTGGCAGCACCACGGGCACCACCGAGTAGGCACCCAGGGTCTGGGTCAGGCGATCCAGGTAGAGCGGCGCCACCGTGGCGTTGGAGACGACCGCCACCTTTCGCCCGGCAATGTGCGGGGCCAGCAATGAGGCTTGATCGAGCAACCCTTCGCCGATGTAGATCGGATAGCTGCGCTCGCCGAGGTCAACCTTGAGTGTCTGCATCTGTCCCCACTCTTGTTTTTCTGAAAACAGCTTCCATGAAATCACGTTAGCGCCAAACGGCCCTGCAAGCGCTGCGAACACCCTCGGCTACACGCGCCTCAGCGCGGCGGCAGGCGTTGCAGACGTTCGAGGATATCGAGCACCACCATGCGCGGCGGACGCTCGTCGGTCTGCACCACCAGACCGGCGATCTCGCGGTACAGCGGATCGCGCACCGCCAGCAGGGCCCGCAGCGTGGCCTCTGGATTGGCGGTACGCAATAGCGGCCGATTGCGATCACGCGCCGTGCGGCCCACCTGTTGCTCCACCGAGGCGTGCAGGTACACCACACGCCCACCGGCGTGCAGTGCCTGGCGATTGGCGTCGCGCATGACGGCGCCACCGCCGGTGGCCAGCACCAGACCGTCGAATTCGCACAGCTCGGCCAGCATGGCCTGCTCGCGATCGCGAAAGCCGACCTCGCCTTCCTGGTCGAAGATCCACGGGATATTCGCCCCGGTACGGGTCTCGATTTCCTTGTCGGAATCCTTGAACGGCAACCGAAGCTCTTTGGCCAGCAGACGGCCAATGGTGCTCTTGCCTGCACCCATTGGCCCAACAAGTATCAAATTTCGCACAGAATCAACGACTCACAGCAATCGCCTGGTTATTCATGATACGCGGTGTCAAGAATACCAGCAGCTCGGATTTGGCTTCCGACACGACATCCCGACGGAAAAGGCGCCCAACATACGGCACGTCGCCCAAAAAGGGCACCTTGTCCACGGTTTTACTTTGCGTGTTGGAGAAAACCCCGCCAATGACGATGGTTTCGCCGTCGTTGACCAGCACCTTGGCGTTGACCTCGTTCTTGCTGATGGGCGGCACGCCCAGTACGGCGTTCAGGTAGTCGGGCTCATCCTTGGTGACCTTCACTTCCATGATGATGCGGCTGTCCGGGGTGATCTGCGGCGTCACTTCGAGCGACAGCGAAGCCTCCTTGAACGATACCGTGGTGGCACCGCTGGAGCTGGCCTCCTGGTACGGCACCTCGGTGCCCTTGAGGATCTTCGCGGTTTCCTTGTCGGAGGTCACCACCTTGGGCTGCGAGACGATCTCGCCGTTGCCGGTGCTCTCCATGGCGCTGAGTTCGAGGTCCAGCAGGACGTTGTTGGTCACGAAGCCCAGGCCGATGCCGGAGGTCGCATCGGCGGCGCCCAGATCGATGAAGGGCGTGTTGCTGCCTACGTCGGCGCCGGTGTTGCCGGCTTCGTCGCCGTTGTTGTCCAGGCCGTAGGCAGTCCAGTTGTGCTTGCCACGCAGGTTGGTCGAGCCGCCCCAGCGCACGCCCAGCGCCTTGTCGTAGCCGACGTTGGCCTCGACGATGCGGGCTTCGATCATCACCTGCCGTACGGGGATGTCCAGTTGGGTGACGATGCGGCGCAGTTCGTCGAGGCGGTCCTGGGTCTGGTAGGCAATGATGTTGTTGGTGCGTTCGTCGACCGTGATCGAGCCGCGCTCGGTCTCGACGTTTTCACCGCGGGTTACCGACTGGAACAGCTTGGCGATGTCGGCAGCCTTGGCGTAGTTGACCTGCATCAGCTCACGGCGCAGCGGCGCGAGTTCCTGGATCTGCCGTTGCGACTCCAGTTCCTGGCGCTCGCGGGCAGCGATCTCGTCGGCCGGCGCCACCAGCAACACGTTGCCGACCTTGCGCTTGTCCAGGCCCTTGGTCTTGAGCACCAGGTCCAGCGCCTGGTCCCATGGCACGTTCTGCAGGCGCAGGGTGATGCCGCCCTGCACGGTGTCGCTGGCCACCAGGTTGAGGTTGGTGAAGTCGGCGATCAATTGCAGCACCGAACGCACGTCGATGTCCTGGAAATTCAGCGACAGCTTCTCGCCGGTATAGACGTTGCGCTCGACGTTGCGCCGCGCCACGTCCTCGTTGGTCAGCGGTCGCACGCTGATGGTCAGCCGGTTTTCGGTCTGGTACGAGGAGTAGTCGAAGGTGCCGCTGGGTTCGATGGACACGGTCGCGCCATTGGCGCTGGCCGAGGAATTGACGAACTGTACCGGGGTGGCGAAATCCTTGACGTCCAGGCGCACACGCAACGCCTCGGGCAGTTGCGTGCGGGCGAAGTTGAGGAGGATCTTGCCGCCCTGCTCTTGAATGTCGGGGCTGATGGTCGGGTCACTGAGATCGATGATCACATTGCCTTCGCCCAGCTCGCCGCGCTGGAAATCGACGTTGCGAATGGCGCGCCCGGCCGGTACCGCCGCTCGCGAGGTCGCTGGCGCCGGCGAAGGTACCGCTGCCGGTCGCGACGCGGGACGGGGCGTGGTCGGCGTGGACGTCGGGGCCGGCAGCGACGTGCCCTGCAGCGCAGCGGCGCCCTCGCCCACCAGCACGAACAGGTCGTTGCCCTGCACGCGGGTGCTGTAAGGCGCCAGCTTGGTCAGGTTGACGATGACCCGCGTGCGGTCGGTGGCCTCGACCACGACCACGCTGCGAGCGTTGCCCACACCCAGGTCTCGGCTGCGCGCGCCCAGTTGGCTGGTCACACCGGGCAAGTCGAGGGCAATGCGCGCCGGTTGCTCGGTGGTGTAGCCGCGCGGTGCCGTGACCGGACCGTCGAACGAGAGCTTGAGTTCGACACGATCACCGGGCAGGGAAGCAACGTCGAGCGTCTTCAAGTTCGCGGCCATGACAATCGGTGAAAGCATCGCTATCCCTAGCGAAATACCGAAGGCTGAGAGAATCCTGTTCATTTTCGAGTTCCACTAGACATGCTTGACCCAGCCCTTTACGAGCGCTCTTTGAGCGGGATGGTGCGAGGCCGCTCCAACCAACCACCATCCCCATCGGGAACGATTTCAATGACATCGACCTGGGCATCGCTGATGGCGATGATCCGCCCGTCGTTGCGACCCAGGTAATCGCCCACCTTCAGTCGATGCACGCCACCGGCACCACGCATCAGGGCGTAGCGTCCGCCGGCATTGCCCAGCGTACCGACCATTTCGAATTCCTCGATGTTGAAACCCTCCAGGAATTGCTTGACCCGCGTCGTGTCCGGCTTGATGAGCCTGGACCCCTTCTGCCTGTTCACCAGTTCGATCTTGATCGGTGGCTGGAACGGGCTGCGCAGAGACGCAGCCTCGTAGCTGAACGCCTGATAGGGCGCAAAGCGCGGTATCGGTTCGATCTTGCCCTTGGGCCGCGCCTTGACCTCGGCCATGAATGCATCCAGGTCGGCGAAATCGCCGCCGCCACCACAACCGGCCAGCACCAGCGTGCACAGCGCCAGACCTGCCACGAAAACCGCCCTCATTTCGCTTGCCCCTGTGCCGGTACCGCATTCGTCCCAGGCAGGCCTTGGTCATTGTAACGGTAGGTCTTGGCCAGGATGCTCATGCGCAGTTGGCTGTTGCTGGCCTTGGGATCCACCGGCTTCACTTCGAAATCGTGAAGGGTGACGATCCGCGGCAGGCTGGCCACACCGCTGACGAAAGTGGCCAAGTCATGGTAGGTGCCGGTCACGCTGATCTGTATCGGCAGCTCGATATAAAACTGCTGGGTCACTTCAGGCAACAGTTTTATTTCCTCGAACTCCAGCCCCGAGCCCAGACCGGTGCGGGTGATGTCTTCGAGCAGGCCCGGAACCTCTGTGTCGCTGGGCAATTGTCGCAGCATGGCACCGAACGAGGTTTCCATCTCTTTCATCTGTTCGGTATAGGTCTCCAGGTTCGCCGCCTGGAAAGCCTTGGTGGAGAACTGCTCCTTGAGCGTAGTCTCCTGGTCGGCCTGCTGCTGCAACTGCGCTTCAAGGTCGGAAATGTGAAAGTTGTAGCCCAGGCCCAGAATCAGTGCCATCAGCAGCACGCCGGCGATCACCTTGACGGCGTTGGGCCAGGATCCGATGTTGTTGAGGTCCAGTTCGCTGAGCTCGACCTTGCGCAGGCTGTCCATCCAGCTCGAAGGGTTCATTTGTCATCCCCATCGGCCGGCACCGGCGCCGTCTGGCGCACGGTCAGCTGAAAACTGTTGGCGCCGTTGACGTCGGCACTGGTGTTGGCCTTGACCTCGTTGAGGGTCGGGGCTTCCAGCCAGGGCGAGGCATCGAGGTTGCGCAGCAGGTCGGACACGCGATTGTTGGTTTCGGCAGCGCCGGCAATGGCGATGTTCTTGTCGGTCATCTTCACATCGGTGAAGTACACACCGTCAGGCAGCGTGCGCGCCATCTGGTCGAAGATGCGCCCGATGATCGGCCGGTTGCCCTGCAGGTCCTGGATGGTCTTCATGCGCTCGAGCAACTGCTTGCGCCGCGCCTTGAGCTCGCTGATCGACTTGATGCGCTGGTCGAGCAGGACGATCTCGGACTGCAGGTGGGCATTGCGCGCCGTCTGGATGTCGATGGCATTGCCGATGAATCGGTCTGCCAGAAAGATGATCGCGATGGCGCCTACCACTACACCGGCCATGGCCATCAGAAAGTGTCGCTTGCGCTCTTCACGCAGCTGCTCGCGCCACGGCAGCAGGTTGATCCTTGCCATCTAGTCGAAGCTCCTCAGCGCCAGGCCACAGGCGATCATCAGGGCCGGTGCGTCACTGGCCAGGGCGCCGGCATTGACTCGGCTGCTCAGGGCCATGTCGGCGAACGGGTTGGCCACCAGGGTCGGGGTGCCCAGGCGTTGCTGGATCAGCCGATCCAGACCGGAAATGGAGGCAGTACCACCGGCGAGCATGATGTAGTCGACATCGTTGAACTGGCCAGCGGCGAAGAAGAACTGCAGCGAGCGCGACACCTGCTGCACCACGGCGTCCTTGAACGGCTGCAGCACTTCGGCCACGTAGTCGTCGGGCAGCCCGCCCTGCTTCTTGGCCAGGCCGGCTTCCTCGTTGGACAGGCCATAGCGGCGCTGGATTTCCTCGGTCAGCTGACGCCCGCCGAACAGCTGCTCGCGGGTATAGATGATGCGGCCGTTGTGCAGCACGCTGAGGGTGGTCATGGTCGCGCCGATGTCCACCACGGCCACGGTCAGGGCCTGATTGCCCCCCGCCAGCTGCGCGGTGAGCAGGCCGAAAGCGCGCTCCAGGGCATACGCCTCGACGTCGACCACCTTGGCGCTCAGCCCGGCCAGGGCCAGGGCGGCCTCGCGCACCTCGACGTTCTCCTTGCGACAGGCGGCCAGCAGGACTTCCACCCGCTCCGGATTGCGCGCCGAATAGCCCTGCACCTCGAAGTCGATGGCGACTTCTTCCAGCGGATAGGGAATGTACTGGTCGGCCTCGACCTTGAGCTGGGTTTCCAGTTCGTCGTCAGACAGCCCGGCGTCCATCTCGATGGTCTTGGTGATCACTGCGGAACCGGCCACGGCCACGGCCACGATGCGCGTGCCGGTACGCGCCTTGACCAGCACGCGGCTCAAGGCATGGCCCACGCCCTCGAGCTCGGCGATGTTCTTTTCGACCACGGCATTGGCTGGCAGCGGCTCCACGGCATACGACTCGACCCGGAAACGGTTGCCCGTGCGGCTCAGCTCGAGCAGTTTGACCGATGTGGAGCTGATATCGATACCCAATAGCGAATGTGCTTTCTTGCTGAAGAGTCCACGCACAACCGATTCCCTATTACTATCCGCGACTTACGGACCCTTTGTCGTACGGGGCATTTAATAGCAGTCTTGACAGAAGCGCAAATGACGCTCCGGGCCGAAAAATGCTTATAATGCCCAGCGTTTTTTCCACGTACCGCGTGCTGCGCTTAACCCATTCTTTTATCTGGAAATCCAAAAGCCTTGATACGCCTGCTGAAGTTTTTCTGGTGGTCTTTCCTCGCCGTGTTCTGCGGGCTGCTGCTCGTGCTCAGTGGGGCATTTCTGTATCTTAGCCCCAGCCTGCCGTCTGTCGACGCCCTGCGCAGCGTAGAGCTGCAGATCCCCCTGCGGGTGTTCAGCAGCGACGGAAAACTGATCGCCGAGTTCGGCGAGATGCGCCGCTCGCCGATCAAGTTCGCCGAGATTCCGCCACATTTCATCCAAGCCCTGTTGTCCGCCGAGGACGACAATTTCGAAAACCATTACGGCGTCGACCCCAGCAGCCTGATGCGCGCCGCCTCGCAGCTGGTGCGCAGCGGTCATATCCAGACCGGCGGCAGTACCATCACCATGCAGGTCGCCAAGAACTATTTCTTGACGTCCGAACGTAGTTTTTCCCGCAAAATCACTGAAATCCTTCTTGCCTTGCAAATCGAGCGCCAACTTACCAAGGACGAGATTCTCGAGTTGTATGTGAACAAGATCTACCTGGGCAACCGGGCCTACGGTATCGAAGCCGCTGCACAGGTGTACTACGGCAAGTCGATTCGCGACGTCAGCCTGGCGCAGATGGCGATGATCGCCGGCCTGCCCAAGGCGCCGTCGCGCTTCAACCCGCTGGCCAACCCGGTGCGCAGCAAGGAGCGTCGCGACTGGATCCTGGGGCGCATGTTCCGCCTGGGCAAGATCGACGAAGCCAGCTACAACGCCGCCATCAACGAGCCGCTCAACGCCAGCTACCACGTGCCCACGCCGGAAGTCAGCGCGCCGTGGATCGCCGAGATGGCCCGCGCTGAGATGGTCGGGCGCTACGGCAGCGACGCCTACACCCAGGGTTTCAACGTCACCACCACGGTGCCCAGCAACCTGCAGGAAGACGCCAACCACGCCATCAGTGCCGGGCTGATCGCCTATGATCAGCGCCACGGTTACCGTGGACCCGAAGCGCGCCTGCCGGGCAAGACGCCACGCGAGTGGGCGGTCGAACTGACCCGCCAGCGTCCGCTCAACGGCCTGGAGCCGGCCATCGTGACCAAGGTCGACAAGACCGGGATCGTCGTGCTCACCCGTGACGACAAGCAGGAATCGATCGCCTGGGACAGCATGAAATGGGCGCGCCCGTTCATGAACACCAACAGCGTCGGACGCATGCCGACACAGCCTGCGGACGTCGCGCAGGTCGGCGACTTGATCCGCGTGCAGCGTCAAGACGATGGCACCTTGAAGTTCAGCCAGGTACCGACCGTGCAGAGCGCGCTGGTCTCGCTGGACCCGCGTACCGGTGCCATCCGCGCCCTGGTCGGCGGCTTCTCGTTCGAGCAGAGCAACTACAACCGCGCCATGCAGGCCAAGCGCCAGCCAGGTTCGAGCTTCAAGCCGTTCATCTACAGTGCCGCGCTGGACAAGGGCTACACGCCCGCCAGCCTGGTCAACGATGCGCCCATCGTGTTCGTCGATGAATCGGTGGACAAGGTCTGGCGACCTAAGAACGACACCAACACCTTCCTGGGCCCCATCCGCCTGCGCGAAGCGCTGTACAAGTCGCGCAACCTGGTGTCCATTCGGGTTCTGCAGAGCCTGGGCGTGGACAGCACCATCGACTACATCAGCAAGTTCGGCTTCAACAAGCAGGACCTGCCGCGCAACCTGTCACTGGCGCTGGGCACCGCGACTTTGACGCCGATGGAAATCGCCACTGGCTGGAGCGTGTTCGCCAACGGCGGCTACAAGGTGTCGCCCTACCTGATCGAGCGGATCGACAGCCGCAACGGTGAAACCCTGTTCCGCGCCAATCCGCCGACCGTACCGGCTGACGAAGTCGCTGCCGCGTCGCCTCAGCCCGCGCCAGGCACGCCTGCGCCGGAACCGGCACCGATCGGCGTCGACGCGACCCTGACTCCAGGCGCGCCACCGGCACCGGTGATCGCCGAGCGCGTCATCGACGGACGCACCGCGTTCATCCTTACCAGCATGCTCGAGGACGTGATCAAGAAGGGCACCGGGCGCCGCGCCATGGCGCTGGGCCGAACCGATCTGGCCGGCAAGACGGGGACCACCAACGATTCGAAGGATGCCTGGTTCTCGGGCTACAACGCCGACTACATCACCACCGTGTGGTCCGGCTTCGACCAGCCCGAAACCCTGGGCCGGCACGAGTTTGGCGGCACCGTTTCACTGCCGATCTGGATGACCTACATGGGCGCCGCACTGAAAGACAAACCTACCCACGTGCAGCCCGAGCCCGAAGGTATCCTGAGCCTGCGGGTGGACCCGATCAGCGGCCGTGCGGCTGCCCCGGGCACACCCGGCGCCTACTTCGAACTGTTCAAGAGCGAAGACACCCCGCCCTCCAACAGCGAGTTCGGCGGCGGCAGCGCACCAGGCAGCCCACTCCCGGCCGATGAATCGGCGCCGATCGATCTGTTCTGATCCCGGACCGCATCGACCCCTTCGCGGCCACTGGCCGCTCCTACATGGATCGCGTACACCCGTAGGAGCGGCCAGTGGCCGCGAACACACAGAGCAGGCCAAAAAAAACCCCGACTCTCGCGAGCCGGGGCTTTTTTTATGAGGCTTTCAAGGGATCAACCGTTGAACACGTCATCCACGCTTTTGAGCGGGTAGTGCTTGGGGTACGGCAGGGTGGCCACACCAGTCTCGATCGCGGCCTTGGCCACGGCGTCGGAGATCAGGGTGATCAGGCGTGGGTCCATTGGCTTGGGAATGATGTACTCGCGGCCGAACTCCAGGGAGATGCCACCGTAGGCATCGCAGACTTCCTGAGGGACCGGCAGCTTGGCCAGTTCGCGCAGCGCGTTGGCAGCGGCGATCTTCATTTCTTCGTTGATGCGCTTGGCGCGAACGTCCAGGGCACCACGGAAGATGAATGGGAAGCCCAGGACGTTGTTGACCTGGTTCGGGTAGTCGGAACGGCCGGTGGCCATGATCACGTCGTCACGGGTGGCGTGCGCCAATTCCGGGGAGATTTCCGGATCGGGGTTGGAGCAGGCGAACACGATCGGGTTGGCCGCCATCGACTTCAGGCCTTCGGCGCTCAACAGGTTCGGACCCGACAGACCGACGAACACGTCGGCGCCCTGCAGGGCATCGGCCAGGGTGCGCTTGTCGGTGGTGTGGGCGAACACTGCCTTGTACTGGTTCAGGTCGTCGCGGCCGGCGTGGATCACGCCGGTGCGGTCGATCATGAAGATGTTTTCGATGCGAGCGCCCATGCTCACCAGCAACTTCATGCAGGAGATGGCCGCAGCGCCAGCGCCGAGGCAGACGATCTTGGCGTCTTCCAAGGTCTTGCCAGCGATTTCCAGGGCGTTGATCATGCCGGCTGCGGTGACGATGGCGGTACCGTGCTGGTCATCGTGGAACACGGGAATGTCGCACTGTTCGATCAGGGCGCGTTCGATCTCGAAGCACTCGGGCGCCTTGATGTCTTCCAGGTTGATGCCACCGAAGGTGATCGAGATGCGCTTGACGGTGTCGATGAAGGCCTGCGGGCTTTCCGAGTCCACTTCGATGTCGAAGACGTCGATGCCGGCGAAACGCTTGAACAGAACGCCCTTGCCTTCCATGACCGGCTTGGAAGCCAGTGGGCCGAGGTTGCCCAGGCCCAGGATGGCGGTGCCGTCGGAGATGACCGCTACCAGGTTGCCCTTGCCGGTGTACTTGTAGGCCAGTTCGGGATCGCGACCGATTTCGCGAACGGGCTCGGCCACGCCTGGGCTGTAGGCCAGCGACAGATCACGGGCGGTGGCAGTGGGCTTGGTGAGTTCGACGCTCAGTTTGCCTGGGCGTGGATGGGCATGGTACTCGAGAGCGGCAGTTTTCAAATCTGACATGGGGGCGTTCCGCTTTTACTGTTGGTCTGACGAGACCCGCGAGGATACGCAAGATGCCTACACCCGACAAGACTACCCAGTCACTTGCGTCAAGGCCCCTGGCCTACGACTTTCGGCGGGTATGGCCAGGTCCGCGAAAGGCCTGTTCAAGGCCTGCGGATCAACCAATGCCTCGCCGCCGTCGACAGGCTCAGGGCTGTATCTGCACCATGGCGGGGTCGCTGACCGGCAGCATCCAGCGCAACTGTCCTGCGCCCTGATTGCCGCGCCGACTGCGATCCAGCACCCAGCCGCGCGCCTCGACCTGGCGACCTTCGAGGGTATCGAGCCAGCCGTCCGGGAACAGCCCGAACACCTTGGGCGCGACGTGCAGCACCACCGAGTCGTCGAGTTCGATCCAGGCCCCGGCGCGGTTGCGCTCGACCTTGCTGACGCGCCCACCGAGCAGGGCAAAACCGGCGCGCTCCACCTGCGCGGCAGCAATGGCCGGCGACTGACGCCAGATGCCCAGCCCGGCCTGTCGCGCCGCACGTTCGGCACTCTGCTGGCACGCGACCTGGTCGACGTTGGGCGCCACCGCAACCTGCAAGGCCAGCCCCTCGGCCAGCAATTGCGCCTCGAAGTTCAAGCCGCCGCGGCCATAGACGTTGGCCAGGGTACGCTCATAGCGATCCTTGCTTTCGCGACCCAGCTGCAGGCCAACTAAGCCGTCGCTGTCATCGACCAACGCCTGCAACCGGCGCCGGGCGGCCACCGCGTAGGGCTCGTCACTCTGCCCCTTGCGACCGATCTCCGGCGCATTGACACCAATCAGCCGAACGCTGCGGCCATCCTGCAGGCGCAGGGTATCGCCGTCGATGACCTGCCGTACCTGAGCGGTGCTCAGCCCGCCCGGAGCCGGGCAGTAGACCTCCGCCTGTGCGGCGCCCAGCCAGAAGACGCCCACAAAAAAGGCGCCCACAAAAAAGGCGCCCACTCGGGGCGCCTTCTTCAACAGCGAGAGCAAACCAATCAAGCTTTCTTGGCGCCGAAACCGCCGAAACGCTGCTTGAAACGGTCAACACGACCGCCAACGTCCAGGGTTTTCTGCTTGCCGGTGTAGAACGGGTGGCATTCGGAGCAGACGTCGAGGCTCAATGGCTTGGCCAGAGTCGAACGGGTCTTGATGACGTTACCGCAGCTGCAGGTAGCGTCGATGGCTTCGTATACTGGATGGATATCGGCTTTCATGGTGACTTCCTCAGGCTGCGTGCCGCCACCCGACACCATTGTCGAGTACCGCACGTAATTAGGCCGCGTATATTAACAGAATCCGGCGAACACGCAAGTTGTCGCTTGCGCCGACCGTCGTCTGCTAGGCTGCGCCCCTCGAATCCTTCGAGCGCGGTCCCCCGCCGTGACCCTGGCTCCGCCCACGATTGCAGTCGCCTCCACTCAAGAGAATTCCCGCGTGCCCGACGTCATCCTGCGCCTCGCCCTGCCCTCGCCGCTGCGACGCCTGTTCGACTACAAGGCGCCCGCCCACACGGCGCAGACCGTGTTCACCCCGGGCATGCGCCTGCGGGTACCGTTCGGGCGGCGGGAGATGATCGGCATACTGGTCGAGGTGGTCAGCCACAGCGAGGTACCGGCCGACAAACTCAAGCCGGCCATTGCCCTGCTCGATCCGGTCAGCCCGCTGCCGCCTGCGCTATTCAAGCTGTGCCTGTGGACCTCGCAGTACTATCAGCACGGCCTGGGTGACACCCTCAGCTGGGCACTGCCGGTGCTGCTGCGCCAGGGGGAACCGGCCGAGGCCCGCCAGGAGCGCTTCTGGCACGCCGCCGCCGATGCACGCCTGGACGACCCGCGTATCGCCCGCGCGCCCAAGCAGCGCGACGCGCTCAAGACCCTGGCCCAGCATCCCCATGGCGTGGCGCATCAGCTGTTGAGCAAACTGCAACTGAACAAGGACAGCCTCGACCTGCTGCTGGCCAAGCAACTGGTCAGCGTCGAAGTGCGCCGCCATGGCCCCGGCCCACGCGCGGAACACTGGCTGGCGCAACCGGAACTGCCGCTCAACGAAGAGCAACGCGCCGCCTTCGAGGCGATCCGCGCCAGCCTGGGTGGCTTCCACGCGTTTCTCCTCGCGGGCGTGACCGGCAGTGGCAAGACCGAGGTGTACCTGCAACTGATTCACGAGTGCCTGGAGGCCGGCAAGCAGGCCCTGGTGCTGATCCCGGAGATCAACCTGGGGCCGCAGACCCTGGCGCGTTTCGAACAGCGCTTCAACGCACGCATCGCGCTGGTGCATTCGGCGGTCAACGACCGCGACCGTCTCGACGCCTGGCTGGCCGCCCGCGACGGCGAGGCCGACATCATCATCGGCACCCGCTCGGCGCTGTTCACGCCCATGAAGAACCCTGGGCTGATCATCATCGACGAAGAACACGACGGTTCCTATAAACAGCAGGAAGGCCTGCGCTACCACGCCCGTGACCTGGCGCTGGTGCGCGCCAGCCAGGAAGACATTCCCATCGTCCTGGGCTCGGCCACGCCGTCCCTGGAAAGTCTGCACAATGCCTACACCGGTCGTTACGGCCTGCTGCGCATCGACCATCGCGCCGGCGGCGCCCAGCAGCCCAAGTTCCTGCGCCTGGATGTGAAGAGCCGACCGCTGGACAGCGGCATCAGCGGACCGATGCAGCAGGCCATCGGCCAGACCTTGGCCAACGGCCAGCAGGTGCTGGTGTTTCTCAACCGCCGCGGCTTTGCCCCTACCCTGCTGTGCCACGATTGCGGCTGGCTGTCCGAGTGCCCGCGCTGCGATGCGCGCACGACCGTTCACCAGCGCTCGGGCGAGTTGCGCTGCCATCACTGCGGCCACGTCGAACGCGTACCGCGCCAGTGCCCCAAGTGCGGCACCGTGGACCTGCGGCCGGTGGGCGCCGGCACCGAGCGCGCCGAGGAACGCCTGGCGATCCTGTTTCCCGACTACCCGGTGCTGCGCGTCGACCGCGACAGCACCTCGCGCAAGGACGCGATGAACCAGTTGTTCGCGACCATCCAGAAGGGCCAACCGTGCATCCTGATCGGCACCCAGATGCTGGCCAAGGGGCACCACTTCCCACGGGTCACCCTGGTGTCGATCCTCGATGCCGACGGTGGGCTGTTCTCCGGTGACTTCCGCGCCAGCGAGCGCATGGCGCAATTGATCGTTCAGGTGGCCGGCCGCGCCGGGCGTGCCGAAGAGCCAGGCAAGGTGATCATCCAGACGCACCTGGCCGACCATCCGCTGCTGGTGCAATTGACCGAGCAGGGTTACTTCGCCTTCGCCGAGCAGGCCCTGGCCGAACGCCGCGCCGCCGGCCTGCCACCCTTCGCGCACCTGGCGCTGCTGCGCGCCGAGGCCCACAAGCCGGGCCAGGCCGAAGCCTTTCTGGACGAAGCCTGCGCCGCCGCCGAAGCCTTGGTGGCGCAACTGGCACTGGGCGGTCTCGAACTGCTGGGGCCGGTACCAGCCCCCATGGAACGCCGCGCCGGACGCTACCGGGCGCAGCTGCTGGTGCAGGCAACGCTGAGAGCACCGCTGCACCGCTTGCTCAATGCCTGGATGCTGCAACTGGAGCAACTGCCGAGCGGGCGGCAGGTACGCTGGTCGCTGGATGTGGACCCGGTGGATTTGTATTGAGATAGGCGCACCTGGAGCGCGGATCGGCGGCGTCTGCTGACGCGGCTTGCGCCTCTGCTGCAGGGGTGGTGGCTTGCAGGGGGGGATTTGCGGGTTGGCAACCCCTGCCAACAACCGGATAATGCCCAGTTTTTCCACCCGCGCATCCAGCACCGCCGTACCCGCGGTCGACCGAGAACCCCATGAAAGACACCATTCGCCAGCTGATTCAACAAGCCCTGACCCACCTCGTCGCCGAAGGTGTGCTGCCAGAAGGTCTGACGCCGGCAATCCAGGTGGAAAACTCGCGAGACAAGAAGAACGGCGATTTCGCCAGCAACATCGCCATGATGCTGGCCAAGCCTGCCGGCATGAAGCCACGTGACCTGGCAGAAAAGCTGATTGCCGCGCTGCCGGCCGATGAGGGAGTGAGCAAGGTCGAGATCGCCGGTCCCGGCTTCCTCAACTTCTTCCAGAACAGTGCCGCCCTCGCCGCGCGCCTGGATGCTGCACTGGCCGATGCCCACATCGGCGTGCGCAAGGCCGGCCCGGCACAGCGCGTGGTGGTCGATCTGTCGGCACCCAACCTGGCCAAGGAAATGCACGTGGGCCACCTGCGCTCGACGATCATCGGCGATGGCGTGGCCAATGTGCTGGAGTTCCTCGGCGACACCGTGATCCGCCAGAACCACGTCGGTGACTGGGGCACGCAGTTCGGCATGCTGCTCGCCTACCTGCAGGAGAAACCCGCTACCAGCGACGAACTCTCCGACCTGGAGAATTTCTATCGCGCAGCCAAGCAGCGCTTCGATGAATCCGAGGAATTCGCCGAGCGCGCACGCGGCCTGGTGGTCAAGCTGCAGGCCGGCGACGCCGAGTGCCTGGCGCTGTGGAAGCGCTTCAACGAAATCTCCCTGTCCCACTGCCAGAGCACCTATGAGCGCTTGAACGTCAAGCTGACCCCGGCCGACGTGATGGGCGAAAGCGCCTACAACGACGACCTGGCCAACGTGGTCGCCGACCTGCGCGCCAAGGGCCTGCTGGTGGAAAGCAACGGCGCGCAGTGCGTGTTCCTCGAAGAATTCAAGACCGCCGAAGGCACCCCACTGCCGGTGATCGTGCAGAAGGCCGGTGGCGGCTATCTGTATGCCACTACCGACCTGGCTGCGCTGCGCTATCGCAGCAACGTGCTCAAGGCCGACCGCGCGCTGTACTTCGTCGATCAGCGTCAGGCCCTGCACTTCCAGCAGGTGTTCGAGGTGGCGCGGCGCGCCGGTTTCATCAGCAATGGCATGCAGCCCGAGCACATGGGCTTCGGCACCATGAACGGCGCCGATGGCCGCCCGTTCAAGACCCGCGACGGCGGCACCGTGAAGCTGGTCGACCTGCTCGACGAAGCCGAGCAACGCGCCTACACCCTGGTCAAGGAAAAGAACCCCGAGGTCGCCGAGGCTGACCTGCGGGTGATCGCCAAGGCCGTGGGGATCGGCGCGGTGAAATATGCCGACCTGTCCAAGCATCGCACCAGCGACTACAGCTTCAACTTCGACCTGATGCTCAACTTCGAAGGCAATACCGCGCCGTACTTGCTCTACGCCTACACCCGTGTGGCCGGGGTGTTCCGCAAGCTGGGCAAGGATTTCGCGGACGTCGAAGGCCAGATCGTGCTGGAAGCCGAACACGAGAAGGAATTGGCGGCCAGGCTGGCGCAATTCACCGAAGTGCTGAACACCGTCGGTGAGAAAGGCACGCCCCATGTGCTGTGTACTTACCTGTACGATGTGGCTGGGCTGTTCTCCAGCTTCTATGAGAACTGCCCGATCCTGGCGGCCGAAAACCCCGCTCAGCAACAAAGCCGCCTGCGCCTGGCGGCGCTGACCGGCCGCACCCTCAAGCAAGGATTGGCTCTGTTGGGCCTGGAAACACTGGAGCGTATGTAAGTTGGCTGCCAAGAAGAAACCTGCACCCAAACGTGGCGCCAGCCGCAATTCCGCACCTGCCAAGAAGCCCATCCCGGGCTGGCTGTGGCTGGCGATCGGCCTGAGCGTGGGCGCGTTCGTGGTGTTCCTGATGAAGCTGGAGCCGGGCAACGGCGACGTCAAGCGCGTCAAGGCCGAGCAGGCGAAGGCGGAGAAGATCGCCGAGGCGAACAAGACCCCGCCCAGCCCTCAGGCACCGGTCAAGCCCAAGTACGACTTCTACACCCTGCTGCCGGAATCGGAGGTCATCGTGCCGCCCGAGGCGGTTCCCGAGAAGACACCCCCGATTCCGGCCCAGGCCCCCGGCACGCCGGCCGAAGCGGCCAAGATCGATACAGCCCGCGCCCAGGCGGCGCTCAGCGGCGCGACTCCGCCGCCGGCCCCGCCCGTGATCAAGCCCGCGGCGACCACCCAGTTCTATCTGCAGGCCGGTTCGTTCCGCAAGCAGGCGGACGCCGACCGGGTACGGGCGCAGATCATCCTGCTGGGGCAGTCGGTGAACGTCGAGTCCGGAACGGTCAAGGAGGACACCTGGTACCGGGTACTGGTGGGTCCGTTCAGCAACCGCGAGCAACTGACCGTGGCGCAGAAGCAACTGGCGGGCAGTGGATTTAGTAACCTGCTGTTGCAGCAAAGGCAGATTCGGCAGTAAGTCTGCACATCGGCGGTGTGCCCTTCGCGGGCAGAGGGCTCGCCGCCCGCCCCGCTCCCACAGGTGCGCGCAGCATCTGTGGGAGCGGGGCCCTGTGGGAGCGGGCTCTGCCCGCGAAGGGCCCACCGCAAATTTCCTGATACGCCGCAAGCTGTCTCCACGCGCCCCACAACCTGCAAAGGTTGAAATCCCCTCACCCACCCCCATATCCGTTTCCATCAGGGCATTTTCGCCCCGCTGCGTGGAGACTCTCCCCTTGACCACCATCGTTTCAGTCCGCCGTCATGGCAAAGTCGTCATGGGCGGCGACGGCCAGGTTTCCCTCGGCAACACCGTGATGAAAGGCAACGCCAAGAAAGTCCGGCGCCTGTACCACGGTCAGGTCATCGCCGGCTTTGCCGGTGCCACCGCCGACGCCTTCACCCTCTTCGAACGTTTCGAAGGTCAACTCGAGAAACACCAGGGCCATCTGGTCCGTGCCGCCGTGGAGCTGGCCAAGGAGTGGCGTACCGACCGCTCGCTGAGCCGCCTGGAGGCGATGCTGGCCGTGGCCAACAAGGATGCTTCCTTGATCATCACCGGCAACGGTGACGTCGTCGAACCCGAAGACGGGCTGATTGCCATGGGTTCCGGTGGTGCCTTCGCGCAAGCCGCTGCCAGCGCACTGTTGAAGAAGACCGAGCTGGGCGCTCGTGAAATCGTCGAGACCGCCCTGGGCATTGCTGGCGACATCTGCGTGTTCACCAATCACAACATGACCATCGAGGAGCAGGATCTCGCCCAGTGATCAGTCGCCGCGCCCACCTGGGATGATCTTCACAGAAGACCACGCGCACTGAACCTTCGAGTCCGGAACACACCATGTCCATGACCCCCCGCGAAATCGTCCACGAACTCAATCGCCATATCATTGGCCAGGACGATGCCAAACGCGCCGTCGCCATTGCCCTGCGCAACCGCTGGCGGCGTATGCAGCTGCCTGAAGAGCTGCGCGTCGAAGTGACGCCCAAGAACATCCTGATGATCGGCCCGACCGGCGTCGGCAAGACTGAAATCGCACGCCGCCTGGCCAAGCTCGCCAATGCGCCGTTCATCAAGGTCGAAGCGACCAAGTTCACCGAAGTCGGCTACGTGGGCCGCGATGTCGAATCGATCATCCGTGACCTGGCCGATGCGGCCATCAAGCTGCTGCGTGAGCAGGAAATGGTTAAGGTCCGCCATCGCGCCGAAGACGCAGCCGAAGAGCGTATTCTCGACGCGCTGCTGCCTGCTGCCCGTGCAGGCTTCAACGAAGAGCCGGTGAGCAACGATTCGAACACCCGCCAGCTGTTCCGCAAGCGTCTGCGCGAAGGTCAGCTGGACGACAAGGAAATCGAGATCGAAGTGGCCGAGCAGATGGGCGGCGTGGACATCTCTGCCCCTCCCGGCATGGAAGAAATGACCAACCAGCTGCAGAGCCTGTTCGCCAACATGGGCAAGGGCAAGAAGAAAAGCCGCAAGCTTAAGGTCAAGGACGCGCTGAAAATGGTCCGCGACGAAGAGGCCGGTCGCCTGGTCAATGAAGAAGAGCTCAAGGCCAAGGCGCTGGAAGCAGTCGAGCAGCACGGTATCGTCTTCATCGATGAAATCGACAAAGTGGCCAAGCGCGGCAACGTGGGTGGCGCCGACGTGTCCCGTGAAGGCGTGCAGCGCGACCTGCTGCCGTTGATCGAAGGCTGCACGGTCAACACCAAGCTGGGCATGGTCAAGACCGACCACATCCTGTTCATCGCTTCGGGCGCCTTCCACCTGAGCAAGCCGAGCGACCTGGTGCCCGAGTTGCAGGGTCGCCTGCCGATTCGCGTCGAACTCAAGGCATTGAGCCCGCAGGATTTCGAGCGCATCCTGAGCGAGCCTCATGCGTCGCTGACCGAACAGTATCGCGAGCTGCTGAAGACCGAAGGCTTGAACATCGAGTTCGTGCCCGAAGGCATCAAGCGCTTGGCCGAGATCGCCTGGCAGGTCAACGAAAAGACCGAGAACATCGGTGCCCGTCGCCTGCACACGCTGCTGGAGCGGTTGCTGGAGGAAGTCTCGTTCAGCGCCGGTGACATGGCTGCCGCGCACAGCGAAGCGCCGATCCAGATCGATGCCGAGTATGTGAACAGCCATCTGGGCGAGCTGGCGCAGAACGAAGACCTGTCGCGCTACATTCTGTAGTACGGCCTGTCATGCCGTGGTGCGGCCTTCGCGGCCGCTGACCGCTCCTACGGGACGCGGCTCGCGGGCAACGTCAATGATCGTTCCCGCAGGCTGGGTTCGTAGGAGCGGTCAGCGGCCACGGAGCAGGCACTGCTGGGATATCGAGAACGACCATGAGCAAAATCCCGAGCGCCATCAACCTGCACAAGGCCTCCAAGACCCTGAGCCTGACGTATGGTCCCGACGAGGTGTTCCACCTGCCCGCCGAGTTCCTGCGCGTGCACTCGCCGTCCGCCGAGGTTCAGGGCCACGGCAAGCCGATTCTGCAGGTGGGGAAACTGGGGGTTGGCCTGACCAAGGTGGAACCAGCTGGCCAGTACGCTTTGAAGCTGACTTTCGACGATGGCCATGACAGCGGCCTGTTCACCTGGGACTACCTGTACCAGTTGGCGCTGCGCCAGGAGCAGCTCTGGGCCGACTACCTGGAACAGTTGCGCGCCGCTGGAAAATCCCGCGACCCCGCCGAGTCCGTGGTGAGGTTGATGCTCTAGGCCGCCAGGGCCTTGTCCAACGCCTTTTCGATCTCGCTCTGGATCGTTCCGCTCATCATCGCCAGCATCATGCCCAGCTTCAGGTCGATTCGAATCGCTTCGTCGTCGATCTGCACGGTTCCCTGCGCGCCGCTGCGCTTGACCGCCACCGTATCGCCCTGCCAGGTGGCCTGCACGTCATAGCGGTCGATCAGCTTCTGCACCACCACCTCAGCCTTCTGCCGCGCCGCATCGCGGCCCAGATTGTGTTTGCGTTCGACGTTGATCTGGGTCATCGGGGACTCCGGGTAATGGGTTCAATGGCGCACAGTTTAACGCGGATGCCCTGGCAATCCATCGCGCCAAGACAAAGCGCCCTTGTGCGGCTTAGAATGGTGCGTAATTTTTCCTGGTGACAGCGATATGAATGATCAGCGCAAAGGCGGCGATGCCGAACCCACCACTCACTTCGGCTACAAGCACGTACCGGAAAGCCAGAAGGCCGAAAAGGTCGCCGAGGTGTTCCACTCGGTAGCGGCCAAGTACGACTTGATGAACGACGTGCTGTCCGGCGGCATGCACCGGTTGTGGAAGCGCTTCACCATCGAACTGTCCGGCGTGCGCGTGGGTAACCGAGTGCTGGACATCGCTGGTGGTACGGGCGATCTGGCACGCAAGTTCTCCGATCTGGTCGGGCCGACCGGTCAGGTCGTACTGGCCGACATCAATGCCTCCATGCTCAAGGTCGGTCGTGACCGACTGCTCGACCGTGGCGTGGCCGGCAACATCGAGTTCGTCCAGGCCGACGCCGAAAAGCTGCCGTTCCCCGACAATCACTTCGATTGTGTGACCATTGCCTTCGGTCTGCGCAACGTCACGCACAAGGAAGCGGCCATCGCCTCCATGCTGCGTGTGCTCAAGCCGGGCGGTCGCCTGCTGGTGCTGGAGTTCTCCAAGCCCACCAACAAGCTGATGTCCAAGGTCTACGACGCCTATTCGTTCGCCTTCATGCCGCTGGCCGGCAAACTGATCACCAATGATTCGGAAAGCTACCGCTACCTCGCCGAGTCGATCCGCATGCACCCTGATCAGGAAACCCTCAAGGCCATGATGGTGCAGGCCGGTTTCGACCGCGTCACCTACCACAACATGACCAGCGGCATCGTCGCGCTGCACCGCGGGATCAAGCCCTGATGTTGCTCGGCGGCCTGATCGCCAGTGTCGAACACGGCCTCAACCGTGTGCTGCGTCTGGACGCCACGGCGCTGCCGCGCCTGGCGCACCTGCATGGCAAGGTGATTGCCATCCAGGGTCGCCAGCCTTCCTTTACGCTCTACGTCCTGCCCAGTGGCAATGGCCTGATGCTGGCCCAGCAATGGGCCACGCCGGCCGACTGCACCTTGCGGGCGCCGGCCGCCAGCCTGGTGCAGTTGGCGCTGCGCAAAGACAAGACCGCCGTGCTGCACAGCCCCCAGGTCGATCTGGACGGCGACAGCGCTGCCCTGCTCGAGCTGGTGAAGGTGCTGCAGGACCTTGAACTGGACTGGGAATACGAAGTCTCACGCTGGCTTGGCCCGGTGCCGACCTCGTTGCTGGCCGGGCACCTGCGCAGCCGCACGGGCTGGACCCGTGAAGGTCTGGCCACGGCGACCCAGAATTTGGGCGAATACCTGGCCGAGGAAGCGCGTACCCTGGTAGGCGAGCAGGAAGCCCAGGCCCGTTTCAATGAGCTGGATGCTTTGAAAGTCGATGTCGAACGCCTCGAGGCGCGTATTGAGCGCCTCGCCCGATCCCACAACTCCAGCGATAACGCATGAAGCTGCTTGCCGTCCGCCGTCTGTTGCGCATCCAGCGCGTCGTGATCCGCTACCGCCTCGATGACCTGATGTTCGCCCTGCCACTGCCGTGGTGGCTGAAGATCACCCGTTTCGCCATGCCCTGGCGCTGGCTGCCGCGCAGCCGCCAGGAGCTCAACCGGGGCGCGCGCCTGCGCCTGGCGTTGCAGGACCTGGGGCCGATCTTCATCAAGTTCGGGCAGATCCTCTCCACCCGCCGCGACCTGCTGCCCGAAGACATCGCCGATGAGCTGATGCTGCTGCAGGACCGCGTACCGCCGTTCGATCCCAAGCAGGCCATGGCCCTGATCGAACAGCAGCTGGGGGCGAAGATCACCGACGTGTTCAGTCGCTTCGACGTCGAGCCGCTGGCTTCGGCTTCGGTGGCCCAAGTGCACGCGGCGCGGCTCAAGACTGGCGAAGAGGTGGTGGTCAAGGTCATCCGTCCAGGGCTCAGATCGGTCATCGGCCAGGATCTGGCCTGGCTGTTCCTGCTGGCCCGCCAGGCCGAGCGACTGTCGGCCGACGCCCGCCTGCTGCACCCGGTGGACGTGGTCGCCGACTACGAGCGGACCATCTACGACGAGCTCGACCTGCTGCGCGAGGCAGCCAACTCCAGCCAGCTACGGCGCAACTTCGAAGATTCGGATCTGCTCTACGTGCCCCAGGTGTACTGGGACTGGTGCCGGCCCAAGGTGCTGGTGATGGAGCGCATCTACGGCGTGCAGGTCACCGACATGGCCGCCCTGGCCGACCAGCGCACCGACATGAAGCTACTGGCCGAGCGCGGTGTCGAGATTTTCTTCACCCAGGTCTTTCGCGACAGCTTCTTCCACGCCGACATGCACCCGGGCAATATCTTCGTCAGTACCGTGGCGCCCTGGAGCCCGCGCTACATCGCCATCGACTGCGGCATCGTCGGCAGCCTGACCCCCGAAGACCAGGATTACCTGGCGCGCAACCTGTTCGCCTTCTTCAAGCGCGACTACCGCCGCGTCGCCCAATTGCACATCGATTCGGGTTGGGTTCCGGCGGAAACCAAGCTCAACGAATTCGAAGCGGCGATCCGTACCGTGTGCGAGCCGATCTTCGAGAAGCCGCTCAAGGACATTTCCTTCGGCCAGGTGTTGATGCGCCTGTTCCAGACCGCGCGGCGCTTCAACATGGAAGTGCAGCCGCAACTGGTGCTGTTGCAGAAGACCTTGCTCAATATCGAAGGCCTGGGCCGCCAGCTGTACCCGGACCTGGACCTGTGGAGCACCGCCCAGCCGTTCCTCGAACGCTGGATGCGCGAGCGGGTCAGCCCGAAATCTTTGTTTCAGAATGTTCAATCGCAGGTCGAGCAATTGCCGCATCTGGCCAACATGACCCGCGATCTACTCGAACGGATGTCTCAGCCTCATCGCAAGGATCCACCACCGCCCTGGGAGCAACGCCATGATCGGTGGGCCCTGCGGCTGCTCGGCGGTGCCTTGTTGGTGGGTGGGACAGTGACCGCCGTCTCCGGCATTGCCCTGGACAGTGTGCAGGCCTGGCCGGCCTGGTTGATGCTGGCATCGGGCTTGTACCTGGTCGTGCGCCGATAGCCAGTGGCGCCATCGGCTGGCACACTAGCCCTCTCTGTTGTCGGAGTCGCACATGAAAGACTGGCTGGACGAGATCAAATGGGACCGCGACGGCCTGGTGCCGGCGATTGCCCAGGATCACAAGACCGGGCGCATCCTCATGATGGCCTGGATGAACCGCGAAGCACTGGCGCTGACCGCCGCCGAAAACCGGGCCATCTATTGGTCACGCTCGCGTGGCAAGCTGTGGCGCAAGGGCGAGGAGTCCGGCCACGTGCAGAAGCTGCATGAACTGCGCCTGGACTGTGACGCCGACGTGGTCGTGCTCAGCGTCGAACAGATCGGCGACATCGCCTGCCACACCGGCCGCCAAAGCTGCTTCTATCGGGTCTTCGAGGACGGCAAATGGACCGTCGTCGATCCGGTCCTGAAAGACCCCGACGCCATCTATCACACAGGCCATGGCCATGAATGACACCCTGGACCGCGTTGCCGCGGTACTCGAAGAACGCAAGGGCGCCAGCGCCGACAGCTCCTATGTCGCCAGCCTGTACGCCAAGGGTTTGAACAAGATTCTGGAAAAGCTGGGCGAGGAATCGGTCGAGACCATCATTGCCGCCAAGGACGCCGCGCACAGCGGCGACTGCAGCGATGTCATCTACGAAACCGCCGATCTGTGGTTCCATAGCCTGGTCATGCTTGCACAACTCGGCCAACACCCACAGGCTGTACTCGATGAACTGGACCGCCGCTTCGGTCTGTCCGGTCACGATGAGAAAGCCGCCCGCCTGCCGTCAGCCTGAAATGTTTTTTTGGAGGAGTTGAATCATGGGTCTGTTTGATTGGAAACACTGGATCGTCATCCTGATCGTCGTGGTATTGGTCTTCGGCACCAAGAAACTCAAGAACCTGGGCACCGACGTGGGCGAGTCGATAAAAGGCTTTCGCAAGGCCATGAACGACGACGACAAACCGGCTGCCGAACAGCCCACCCAGCCGGTGCACCCGCAGGCCAGCTCGCCGCTGACCCCGCCGCACACCCTCGACGGCCAGCATCAGAAAGTCGAAGAACCCATCAGGAAAGACTGATCAATGTTCGGTATCAGCTTCAGTGAACTCATGCTCGTGGGCCTCATCGCCCTGTTGGTGCTGGGCCCTGAACGACTGCCCGGCGCCGCGCGAACCGCAGGGCTGTGGATCGGGCGTCTGAAACGCAGCTTCAATGCGATCAAGACCGAAGTCGAGCGCGAGATAGGCGCCGACGAGATTCGTCGTCAATTGCACAACGAGCACGTGCTGTCGCTGGAGGAGCAGGCGCGCAAGATTCTCGACCCGCAGCGTCCTGCGCGGCCGAGCGAGCCTCCTGCGCCGCTGGCCGATCCCATCGCGCCAGGAGCTCAGGCACAGCCGGTGCTGGACCGCGATGCGGTGAGCGCCGCCGTCACCCCGACCAGCGTGGCCACTGCCGCGCAACAGGCCGACGTGATCGAGCGCGATACCAGCAGCGCCGCAGCGGTCGCGATACCCGTCACCTCCAATGAACCTACACAGCCACCGCGAGCCCCATGAGCGAAATTCCGGAAAATGACCAGCCCATGCCGCTGGTCTCGCACCTGACCGAACTGCGCACGCGGCTGCTGCGCTGCGTTGCCGTAATCTTTCTGGTCTTCGCCGGGCTGTTTTCGTTTGCCCAACAGATCTACACCCTGGTATCGGCGCCGCTGCGCGAATACCTGCCGGCTGGCGCAACGATGATCGCCACCGACGTGGCCTCGCCGTTCCTCACCCCGTTCAAGCTGACCATGATGGTCTCGCTGTTCCTGGCCGTGCCGATCATCCTGCATCAGGTCTGGGGCTTCATCGCGCCGGGCTTGTACAAGCATGAAAAGCGCATCGCCATACCGTTGCTGGTGTCGAGCATCTTTCTGTTCTATGCCGGGATGGCCTTCGCTTATTTCCTGGTCTTTCCGCTGGTCTTCAAGTTCTTCGCCAGTGCCACGCCTGTGGGCGTGACCATGGCCACCGACATCGCCAGCTACCTGGATTTCGTCATGACGCTGTTCTTCGCCTTCGGCGTGGCGTTCGAGATTCCCGTAGCAGTGGTGCTGCTGGTGTGGATCGGCGTGGTCGACGTGAAGTACCTGCGCAAGATTCGCCCCTATGTGATCATCGGCTGCTTCGTGGTCGGCATGATCCTGACTCCACCGGACATCTTCTCGCAGACGCTGTTGGCAGTGCCGATGTGGCTGCTGTTCGAGATCGGCATCCTGTTCGGCGCACTGATCCGCAAGCGGGGTGACGAACCCGCCGAGGAAGACGATCGCAACGACCAGCCGCCCGCGACCCGGGCATGAACCTGCTGCTGCTCGAAACGGCCGATTTCATCGCGCCGGACAAGGTGGTGTTGCGCGACCGCCGCTTCACCCATATGCAGGCCGTGCACCGCGTGGAGCTGGGCGACAGCCTGCGGGTGGGCAAGCTCGACGGCCTGATGGGCCGTGCCGAAGTGGTCCGTCTCGAGGGTCACGAAGCCGAGCTGGACGTGGTGCTCGACCAGGCACCACCGGCCAAGCTGCCGCTTACCCTGATCCTGGCGCTGCCCCGGCCGAAGATGCTTCGTCGGGTATTCCAGACTATTGCCACCATGGGGGTCGCCAAGGTGGTGCTGGTGAACAGTTACCGGGTCGAGAAGAGCTTTTGGCAGACCCCTTTCCTGGAACCCGCCGCGATTCGCGAACAGCTTGTGCTGGGTCTGGAACAGGCCCGCGACACGCAGCTTCCGGAAGTAGTGATCGAAAAGCGCTTCAAGCCTTTCGTCGAAGATCGCCTGCCGGCCCTGTGCGCCGGCACCTTGGGCCTGGTCGGGCACCCCGGCGACTATCCGCCCTGCCCGCGCCAGCTCGCCGAGCCGGTCACGCTGGCCATCGGCCCGGAAGGCGGCTGGATTCCCTACGAGATCGATCTGCTCAAGGAGGCGGGCCTGCAGCCTGTCCAGCTGGGCGAACGCATTCTGCGGGTCGAAACTGCGGTGGCGGTGTTGCTCGCCCGGCTGTTCTGAAGCGGCTACAGCTGAAGGTGACAGCGGCCGCCGCATTTAGTTACATGCCACTATCGAGTTTCTTCCATTCACGCCGATGCCCTTGAACTGCCGACAATCACGCCGTCGGCCTGAAAGGGAGCTTCAATCATGTCGAACACCTTTGCCCGTTACCTGGGCAATCTGAGCGTCAACCTGAAACTGGGGATCGGTTTCGGGTTGGTGCTACTGCTTACGCTGCTGATCGCCGCCACCGGCTGGTTTGGCTTGTCCCGCTTGATCGAGCGGGCCGACAAGATCACCAGCATTTCCATACTCGATGACCGCATGCGCGACCTGCGCATCGCCGCTCAATCGTTCGAATTGCAGAAAGGCAGTTCCGGTGCCGACACCGTCACTCGCCTGCTCGATGAGCTCGATGCCAACCTGGTGATCGCACAGCACACCCTCGTGATGTCCGAAGATATAGCGCTGGTCGAACAGGAAATAGCGGCTACCCAGGCCTATCGCCAGGCATTCGCCGCGTCGCTGCTGTCGATCCAGGGTCGCGAGGCCGCGCGCAGTCAATTGGGCAGCACCGCCGACCGCGCCGTTGCCGAAGTCAATCAGGTGCAGGCAGCCCTGCTCGGCCAAGGTGACCTGTCGGCGTTCAGCACGCTGGTGGAAACCAGTCGGCTGATCCAGCAAGCTCGCTTCCAGGTGCGTGGCTACACCTACAGCGCCAAGGACGAAGCGCGCCAGCCGGCACTGACGGCCATCGACCAGGCGATCGCCTCGGTCGCCGCTGCACAGGCCAGCGTATCCAGTGAACTCACCGGGCGCCTGCAGCAGGCTGGAGAAGCCTTGAGCGCCTACCGCGCCGCGGTGGCGCAATTCAGCGAGAATCAGCAGGCCACTCTTCAGAGCATCGACAAGATGACGACGTTGGGGACCTCGCTGCTTGATCTGAGCGATCGACTCGGCGACTCGCAGACCGCCAAGCGCGATGCCGATACGGCCCGTGCCAAAGCGTGGCTGGCAACAGCGGCAGCGTTGGCAACCTTGCTTGGCATTGCCGCGGCATGGGCCATTACCGCGCAGATCGTCGGCCCCCTGCGCCAGACCCTGGCCAGTGTCGAACGAGTTGCGTCCGGCGACCTGAGACAGTCGCCGGCCATTATTCGGCGTGACGAACTGGGCCAGGTGCAGCTGGCCTTGCAGCGCATGACCTTGAACCTGCGTGAACTGGTGGGCGGCATCAGCGAAGGCGTGACGCAATTGGCCAGCGCGGCCGAGGAGTTGTCCGCGGTCACCGAGCAGACCAGTGCCGGGGTCAATGCGCAGAAGGTCGAAACCGATCAGGTCGCCACCGCCATGAATGAGATGGCCGCTACCGTGCAGGAAGTCGCGCGCAATGCCGAAGAGGCGTCCGAGGCCGCTGTGGCTGCCGATCAGCAGGCACGCGAAGGCGATCGGGTGGTCAGCCAGGCGGTGGGCCAGATCGAACGTCTGGCGGCCGAAGTGCTGCATTCAAGCGAAGCCATGAACCAGTTGAAGCAGGAAAGCAGCAAGATCGGCGGTGTGCTCGATGTGATCACCTCCGTGGCCCAGCAGACCAACCTGCTGGCCCTCAACGCGGCGATCGAGGCGGCCCGCGCCGGCGAGGCCGGTCGTGGATTCGCCGTGGTGGCCGATGAAGTACGCAGCCTGGCCCAACGTACCCAGCAATCGACCGAAGAGATCCAGGCGTTGATCGCGTCCCTGCAAACAGGGACTCATCAGGTGTCGAGCGCGTTGGACAGCAGCCGGGAAATGACCGACAGCAGCGTGCAACTGGCTCGCCGTGCCGGCCAGTCGTTGAGCGACATCACCCGCACGGTGTCGGCGATCCAGGCCATGAATCAGCAGATCGCGGCAGCGGCGGAGCAACAGAGCGTGGTGGCCGACGAGATCAACCGCAGCGTGCTCAATGTGCGCGAGGTTTCCGAGCAGACGTCGGCGGCGAGCGAGGAGACCGCAGCGTCGAGCATCGAGCTGGCGCGGCTGGGGACACACCTGCAGGGGTTGGTGGGGCAGTTCAAGGTTTGAGGTTGGGTGGTGGGCTTGCGGGCCTCTTCGCGGGCAGAGACCCGCTCCCACAAGATCGCCGCAGATTCTTGTGGGAGCGGATCTCTGCCCGCGAAAAGGCCAGCAGCCAGTCAGCCAGGCAACAACCCTACACCCCCCGCCGTACTTCTGTGGGAGCGGGTCTCTGCCCGCGAAGAGGCCAACACAGCCAGTCAGCCAGGCAACAGACCCACAACTCCTGCCGTACTCCTGTGGGAGCGGGGCGGGCGGCGAGCCCTCTGTCCGCGAAGAGGCCCCACAGTCACCCAAGCAGCGGAACTACAACACCTGCCGCAAGAACGCCTGTGCCCTGGGGTCCTTGGGTGCATCGAAGAACTCGGCCGGAGGCGCGTCTTCCAGCAAGCGGCCGTGGTCGAAGAACAGCACCCGGTCCGCCACTTCCCGAGCGAAACCCATCTCATGGGTAACGCACACCATGGTCATGCCTTCCTCGGCCAGGGTCTTCATCACTTCCAGCACTTCACCGACCATCTCGGGGTCGAGCGCCGAAGTCGGCTCGTCGAACAGCATCACCTTGGGGTCCATGCACAACGCACGGGCAATGGCCACGCGCTGCTGCTGGCCGCCGGACAGCCGTGACGGAAACGCATCGGCCTTCTCGCCGATGCCGACCTTGGCCAGCAACGCACGGGCCTTGGCCTCGCGCTCGGCCTTGCCGCGCTTGCGCACCACCTTCTGCGCCAGGCAGAGGTTTTCCAGCACGGTCATGTGCGGAAACAGGTTGAAGTGCTGGAACACCATGCCGACTTCGCGCCGATAGGCATTGATGTTGGTCTTGGGGTCATCCAGGCGCAGGCCGTCGATGCTCACCGAGCCCTGATCGAACGCCTCCAGGCCATTGAGGCAGCGCAAGAACGTGGACTTGCCCGAGCCCGAAGGCCCCAGGACCACCAGTACCTCGCCCTTGGCCACCTGAGTGCTGACCTGATCCACCGCACGTACCACCTGGCCGCGGGTATTGAACACCTTCAACAGGTCGCGTACTTCAATCACTTTGCGCAAGCCTCCGCTCGAGCCGGCTGGCGAAATACGACAGCGGCAGGTTGATGACCAGGTACAGGGCTGCCACGCAGAACCATATCTCGAACGTCGAGAACGACGTGGTGATCGCCTCGCGACCACTCTTGGTCAGCTCGGTGATGGCGATCACCGAAACCAGCGACGTGTCCTTGACCAGGCTGATGAACTGCCCCGCCAACGGTGGCAATACACGCTTGAACGCCTGGGGCAGGATCACGTAACGCATCGATTGGCCGGCATCCAGGCCCAGCGAACGGGCGGCCTCGCCCTGCCCCTTGGCGATGGACTGCACGCCCGAGCGCACGATCTCGGCGACGTAGGCGCCGGTGAACAACGCCAGTGCCGCAACACCGGCGAACTCGCGCGAGAGGTTGAGTACGGTACCGATGAAGAAGTAGAAGATGAAGATCTGCACCAGCAGCGGCGTGCCGCGCACCAGCTCCACATACACGGTGGACAGATGACGCAGGGTGGGATTGCTCGACAGTCGGCACAGACCGGTGACCAGACCCAGCAGCAGCCCGACCACGCCCGACACCAGCGACAGCCACAGGGTGGTCCACAAGCCCCAGGCGATCGGTCCGGCCGTCCAGTGCCGGGTCACGCCGATCTGATCGCCTTCGGACACGTCATCGCCCTCCTGCAGCACGACACTGCTGGCGTCCACACGCAACACCTGCTCGCCGCCGTCTTCATCGCGCAGGGTCACTTGTGCCCGCCCGCCCTCCCGAGTGA
>NZ_LGIR01000007.1:0-63710 GCF_001187875.1 Pseudomonas sp. RIT-PI-a | reverse complement strand
GGCGGAGGGACACTGGGGGCGGGGAGTGCACCACGAGAAACCGTGGCTGGGGAGGCAATGAAGGGAAAGGAGTTATACGCGTTAAGGAATAAGAAGCTATTTGGTAATAACAAAATATTCCATTGATGCGCCACATCAAACCCAGACGCGGCCCGCCCCCCTGCTACGGGGGTGCGGGATCTCCTGGCGCAGCGGCGCGAGCCGCGTCGGCGGCACATGCGGTACGTCTGACGCACCGCCGCTACAGGCCTGACGCCTTCTGCCACACCTTGGGCTTGAAGAACAACGTCTCGCCCCGCGCCAGACCACTCAGGCTGTCATGGTCCTTGACCACTTCCGCCTCGATCAGATCGCTCTGCCCTTCGACCTTCAACGTCACCCGCGTGGTCGCGCCCAACGGGCGAATGTCACGCACCTCGGCAGCGTGGTGATCCTCCAGCTCATGACGCGACAGCGACACTTCGTGCGGACGAAACAGCACATGCTCCTCACCGCCCAATTGCAGACGGTTGGAATCACCCAGGAAGTGATACACAAAATCGCTGGCCGGGTTCTCGTACACATCGCCCGGCGAGCCGATCTGTTCGATGACCCCCTTGTTCATCACCACGATGCGATCGGCCACTTCCATGGCCTCTTCCTGGTCGTGAGTCACGAAAACCGACGTCAGGTTGATGTCCTCGTGCAGACGAGCCAACCAGCGGCGCAACTCCTTGCGCACCTTGGCGTCGAGCGCACCGAAAGGTTCGTCGAGCAGCAACACCTTGGGCTCGACCGCCAGCGCCCGGGCCAGAGCGATGCGCTGGCGCTGGCCACCGGACAACTGCTCGGGATAGCGATCGTGCAACCAGTCCAGCTGCACCATGTTCAACAGCTCATGCACCTTCTGCGCAATCACCGTTTCGGTCGGCCGCTCGCGCTTGGGCTTCATGCGCAAGCCGAAGGCCACGTTGTCGAACACCGTCATGTGCCGGAACAACGCGTAGTGCTGGAACACGAAGCCGACGTTGCGATCCCGCACATCATGGCCGGACACGTCCTCGCCATGGAACACGATGTTGCCCTGATCGGGAGTTTCCAGCCCGGCGATGATGCGCAGCAAGGTGGTCTTGCCGCACCCGGACGGGCCCAGCAAAGCCACCAGCTCGCCACTCTGGATGTCCAGATTGATGGAGTCCAGGGCCTGGAAGGCATTGAAACGCTTGCTGACGTTACGAACTTCGATCGACATTAATCATTCCTCCGCGGCGCTGTTGCGCAGGCGGTCAATACGGGACTCGCTCCACTGCTTGAGCAGCAGGATGAAGAGCGCCAGGATCAGCAACAGGCTCGCAACGGCAAAGGCAGCGACGTGGTTGTATTCGTTGTAGAGGATCTCCACGTGCAGCGGCAGGGTGTTGGTCACGCCACGAATGTGGCCGGACACCACCGACACGGCACCGAACTCACCCATCGCCCGCGCGGTACACAGCACCACGCCGTAGATCAGCCCCCACTTGATGTTCGGCACGGTGACGTGCCAGAACATCTGCCAACCGTTCGCGCCCAGCAGGCGCGCCGCCTCCTCTTCCTGCGTGCCCTGCTCCTGCATCAGTGGGATCAGCTCACGGGCCACGAACGGCACGGTGACGAAGATCGTCGCCAGCACGATGCCGGGCAAGGCGAACACGATCTGGATGTCATGGTCCTGCAGCCACGGCCCTAACAGGCCCTGGGCGCCGAACATCAGCACATAGACCAAGCCGGCAATGACCGGCGAGACCGAGAACGGCAGATCGATCAGGGTGACCAGGATGCTCTTGCCGCGAAACGAATACTTGCTCACGCACCACGCCGCGCTGATGCCGAAGACCAGGTTCAGCGGCACCGAGATGAGCACGGCGAACACGGTCAACTTGAGCGCCGACAATGCATCGGGCTCGAAGATGGCGGCAAAGAATGTCCCCAGGCCTTGCTTCAGGCCCTGGGATACGACGATGAGCAACGGCAACAACAGAAACACGGCGAAAATCAGCCAACCCAGGGCGATCAACACCCGCCGCGAAGTGGCGCTGCCACGTCGGGCCGCATTGGTGGAGGCAGCAATGGAAGATGCAGACATGTGCGGAGCCTCCTTCAAGGGGTTTCGATGCGCCGCTGCAACAGATTGATCAGCAGCAGCAGAATGAAGGAAACCACCAGCATCATCACGCCGATGGCCGTGGCGCCGGTGTAGTCGTATTGGTCCAGCTTGACCATGATCAGCAGCGGCAGGATCTCGGTCTTCATCGGCATGTTGCCGGCAATGAAAATGACCGAGCCGTACTCACCCACGCCTCGGGCGAAGGCCAGGGCGAAACCGGTCAGCCAGGCGGGCAACAGCGCCGGTGCCAGGATGAAGCGGAACACCTGCAAGGGCTTGGCACCCAGGCAGGCCGCAGCTTCCTCGACCTCACGCGGAATGTCGGCCAGCACCGGTTGCACCGTGCGCACCACGAACGGCAAGGTGACGAAGGTCAACGCGAGGGTGATCCCCAGCGGCGTGTAGGCGATCTTGAAGCCCAGATCGGCAGCGAACTGCCCGACCAGACCATTGGGCGCGTACAACGCTGTCAAGGCAATGCCTGCCACGGCCGTGGGCAGGGCGAACGGCAGGGCGATCATCGCATCGATGATCTTGCGTCCGGGGAAGGTGTAGCGCACCAGCACCCAGGCCAGCAGCGTGCCGATCACACCGTTGATGATGGCCGCGCACAACGCCGTGCCGAAACTGAGTTTCAACGCAGCAAGAACGCGGGGTGCCGTGACGATGGTCCAGAACTGTTCCCAGGTCAGCTGCGCGGCATGCACGAACATGGCGGCCAGGGGGATCAGCACAATCAGGCTGAGGTACACGACGGTGTAGCCCAGCGTCAGCCCGAAGCCGGGTATGACGGGGGAGATACGACGCGACATAGAAGTCCTTGATGAATACGATTTACGCAATCGGGCCTCTTCGCGGGCAGAGCCCCGCTCCCACAAGGTCAACGGTGACCTGTGGGAGCGGGGCTCTGCCCGCGAAGAGGCCAGCCGCCTCAACACATGTCTATAACTTATTGAGCCTGATAAATCTGGTCGAACACCCCACCGTCATTGAAGAATTTGGGCTGCGCCGTTTTCCACCCGCCAAAATCCTTATCGATAGTGACCAGATTCAACGCCGGAAATTGCTTCTCGTACTTGGCCGCCACGTCCTTGTCGCGCGGACGATAGAAGTTCTTCGCCGCGATTTCCTGGCCAGCCGGGCTGTACAGGTGCTTGAGGTAAGCCTCGGCGATTTCCTCGTTGCCTTTCTTCTTCGCGTTCTTGTCAACCACCGCCACTGGCGGCTCGGCGAGGATGGACAGCGAAGGCACGACGATGTCGAACTTGTCCGCGCCGCCATCTTCCTTCAGTGCCAGGAACGCTTCGTTTTCCCAGGCCAGCAGCACATCACCCTGGCCGTTATTAACGAAGGTAATGGTCGAACCGCGCGCACCGGTGTCGAGGATCGGTACATGCTTGAACAGCGTCTGCACGTATTCCTTGGCCTTGGCCTCATCGCCACCACCGGCTTTCAGGCCATAGGCCCAGGCGGCCAGGAAATTCCAGCGCGCGCCGCCGGAGGTTTTCGGATTGGGGGTGATCACCGAAACATCGTTCTTGATCAAATCGCCCCAGTCCTTGATGCCCTTGGGGTTGCCCTTGCGCACCAGGAACACGATGGTCGAGGTGTACGGCGTGCTCGCATCCGGCAGGCGGGTCTGCCAGTTCTCCGGAAGCGATTTACCCAGCTTGCTGATCTCGTCGATGTCGCCCGCCAGCGCCAGGGTTACCACATCAGCGGGCAGACCATCGATCACCGCACGGCCCTGCTTGCCCGAACCGCCATGGGACTGCTTGATCGACACGTTGTCACCGGCGTGTTCTTTCTTCCAGAAGTTGACGAACTCAGCGTTGTATTCCTGATACAGCTCACGTGTCGGATCGTAGGACACGTTGAGCAGCTCGTAGTCCTTGGCGACTGCGGAACCGGCAAATACGGCGCTGGCGAGGGCTGCCAAGGCATAACGGCGGATAGACATGGACGAAGCTCCTGGAATGGCGGGTGTTTTTCTTATGACTGATACGCAGGGCGCGTATTCAGCTGGGCTTGTTGCCCGGGTTCTGCAAACGGAATTTTTCCTTGCGCTCGATCTGCACGACCTGAGCGTTGTGAACGGTGATCTCCACCGCACCGAAACGCAGGTCGCGCAGCGCGCTCTGAATTTCCCGCAGAATGGTGGCTTCGTCCTGTCCTTCTACGCTGCGTAGCGATGCGCTCATGATCATGCTCCTGGGTAAGGGGGTGCCAAGGTGGCGTGAGCGCGATATTAGAGAGGTCCTATTATTCTTAAAAATACTGTTTAAGAATTTTCATATAACCAAACGTGTTTTTGGCCATTCACCGTGGTTGCCATGTCAGCGCTCTGGCCTCCACAGGGCGACCGAACCAGTAGCCCTGGCCAAGTCCGCACCCATGTTCCAGCAGAAACCGGGCCTGGTCAGCCTGCTCGATGCCCTCGGCATGCACCTGCATGCCCATGCTGCGGGCCAAGGCGATGATCGCCGTGGTGATCGCCACATCGTCCTCGTCACCCGGCAGGCCGGCAACGAAACCCTGGTCGATCTTGAGCTTGTGCACCGGCAGGCGCTTGAGCCTGAGCAAGGATGAATAACCGGTGCCGAAATCGTCGATCGCCAACTGCAGGCCCAGGTCGCGCAGGTGATGCAGCTGCTCGAGGGCGCGGTCCGGATCATCCATGACCGCACTTTCGGTGACTTCCAGCTCCAGGTGCGCAGGCGCCAGTTGCGTCTCGGCCAGGACCTTCTCGACCTGCCGGCAGAGATCATGGTGGCTGAACAGACGGCTGGAGATGTTCACCGCCACGAAATCCAGTGCCTTGCCCTCGACCTGCCACTGGCGCATCTGCCGACAGGCGGTGGCCAGCACCCAGGTGTCGATCTCGGCGATCAGACCGCTGCGCTCGGCGATCGGTATGAACTGTCCCGGCGGCACCAGCCCGCGCTCCGGATGCTGCCAGCGCACCAGCGCTTCAACCCCGACCATGGCGGTGTCGCGCAGTGCATGCACCGGCTGGTAATGCACGCACAGCTGACCATCCGCCAAAGCCTGCCGCAGTTCAGCGGTCACTTCGATGTGCTGCTGGGCCCGCGCGGTCAGCTCTTCGGTGTACAAGGCATAGCTCGAACGACCCCGCGCCTTGGCCTGGAACAGCGCCGAATCGGCATTGCGCAACAGTTGTTCGGCGCCTTGGGCATCGTCGGGAAACACGCTGATGCCCATGCTGGCGCTGATGAACAAGGTGTGGCCGTCGATGAAGAAAGGTGCTCGCATGCCTTCAAGCAATGCCTGCCCCAAGGCCGTCGCCTGACCGCTGCGCAACTCGCCTTCCACCAGCACGGCGAACTCATCCCCTCCCAGGCGGGCCAGGGTTACTTCTTCGCCCAGCCCCGACTGCAGCCGCTCGACCACCGCCATCAACAACCGGTCACCTACGCCATGACCGAAGCTGTCGTTGACGTTCTGGAAGTGATCGAGGTCGATCAACAGCAAGGCGCAGTTGCGGTGCGCAAGCCTGGCCGTGTTCAACGCGTGCTCGGCGCGGCGGCTGAACAGCAGGCGGTTGGGCAGCCCGGTCAATGGGTCGTGCTGTGCCAGATGGGCCAACTCGCGCTGTGAATGCCTGATCGCGCTGATGTCGGAGAACACCGCCACGTAGTGGCTCAGCATTCCCCGATCATCGCGGACGGCGCGGATGGTCTGCCACTGTGGATAGATGTCACCACTCTTGCGACGGTTCCAGATCTCGCCGCTCCACTGACCGTGCTCGGCCAGCGTGCCGAACATCTGTTCATAGAAGGCCGGCGGGTGCTGCCCGGACTTGAACCTGCTCGGGTTCTGCCCCAGCACTTCGTGCTCCTCGTACCCGGTGATCGCCATGAAGGCCCGATTGACCTGCAGGATGCGCCCTGCGGTATCGGTCACCAGCACACCATCGGCGGTGCAGTCGAAGACCGCTGCCGCCAGGCGTCGGCTTTCGCGATTGGCCTGGCGTGCACGCTGCCAGGCGAAGGCAAAGGCACTGCCCAGCAGCCACACAGCGCAAGTGGCCAGATGAAGCTCCCATCCGGCCAGCGAGGCGCCGAAAAGGCCGTTGGACAATCGATCGCACAATAGAAGCCACAACACGCAGACAATCAGGTAAATCACAACGGCGCGCGTTGTAACCCGAGATAAAACGGACATAGGGTCAATCGGCCCACATAAAATGTGTATCAATTATAGAATAGAAACATTCAGCGACTCTTCTTCAAAAGAGCGACTGGCTTTCTCTGATAGCTTGTCGATAATGCTGCACGCATTACCCACCCAACCGAGGGCCCTCCCGCCTATGTGGTACAACGGTTTTCTCGATCTGTCCGCCTGGCAAGTGGTGGCAGTCACGTTGTTGCTGACCCATGTCACCATTGTCGGTGTCACTGTCTATCTGCACCGCTATTCTGCCCACCGCTCCCTGGAACTCAACGCCGGGCTCAAGCACTTCTTCCGTTTCTGGCTCTGGCTCACCACTGCCCAGAACACCCGCGAGTGGACCGCTATCCACCGCAAGCACCACGCCAAATGCGAAACCGTCGACGACCCGCACAGCCCCGTCATCAAGGGCCTGGGCACCGTCATGCGCACCGGCGCCGAGCTCTACCGCAAAGAGGCTGAAAACCCCGACACCTTGCGCATCTATGGCAAGAACTGTCCCGAAGACTGGATCGAGCGCAACCTGTATTCACGCTTTCGCCTGAGCGGCGTGGTGCTGATGCTGGTCATCGATCTGCTGCTGTTCGGCGCCCTGGGCCTGACGGTCTGGGCCGTGCAGATGATGTGGATTCCGTTCTGGGCCGCCGGCGTCATCAACGGCCTGGGTCATGCCGTGGGCTACCGCAACTTCGAATGCCGCGACGCGGCCACCAACCTGGTGCCCTGGGGCATCATCGTCGGCGGCGAAGAGCTGCACAACAACCACCACACCTACCCCAACTCGGCCAAGCTGTCGGTCAAGAAATGGGAATTCGACATGGGTTGGGCCTGGATCAAGCTGTTCACCTGGCTGCGCCTGGCCAAGGTGCAGCGTGTGGCCCCGATCGCCCACCGCGTGGAAGGCAAGGGCCAGCTCGACATGGACACCGCCATGGCGATCCTGAACAACCGCTTCCAGATCATGGCGCAGTACCGCAAGCTGGTCATCGCCCCCCTCGTGCAACAGGAACTGAGCAAGGTCGACGAATCGGTACGCCACCAATTTCGCCGCGCCAAGCGCCTGCTGTCCCGTGAAACCAGCCTGCTGGACGAGGGTCATCATCTGCATATCCAGACGATGCTCGAACACAGCCACCCCTTGAAAGTCATCTACGAAAAGCGCCTGGCCCTGCAACAGATCTGGGCGCGCACCAGTTCCAACGGGCATGATATGCTGGCCGCCATCAAGGATTGGATCCAAGAAGCGGAAGCCAGTGGTATCCACTCGTTGCGCGACTTTGCGACCCAGCTCAAGACCTATTCGTTGAGGCCTGCGGTAGCCTGAGCCGTTTATCGGTACGCCCCGGCCCCGGGGCGTACCGTCGGAACTTCATCACAGTTTTCCGCTCTCAGACTCATAGCGCTACCGCCTGGGGTCATGCCTGGGCCGCGCCTTTGTCGCGCATCCGTTCGCAGTAATCCCAACGCCTCTGAGATGCCGTGATGATGGTCAATAAAAAATTACCTTCTACACCCGTCAAGCCTTTACCCGAAGCCGCCGAAACCTTACTCGCCTTGATGCATGCCCAAGGTGAAGTCGCGCGGTTGAAAGAGCGCGAACAGCTATTCAGCTCGCTGTTGGTCAGCGTCAATGCGGTACTTTGGGCGTTCGATTGGGAAACGCAGCAGATGATCTACGTCAGCCCTGCCTACGAGCGGATCTTCGGTCGCTCGGTGGGGTTGTTGCTGGCCGACTACAACGAATGGCGCGACAGCATCTACCCTGACGATCTCGACTACGCCGACCGCAGCCTCGCCGAGGTTCTCGACAAGGGCGCCGTCGAAGATCGCGAATACCGCATCATCAGCGCCGACGGTCAGATCCGCTGGCTCAGCGACAAATGCTTCGTCAGCCACCAGGCAGATCCCGGTCAGCGCGTCATCGTGGTGGGCATCGCCGAGGACATCACCGAAAAGAAGCACCTGGAAGGCGAGCTCCAGCGCCTCGCCACCACTGACGTACTGACCCAGAGCAGCAACCGCCGCCACTTCTTCGAGTGCGCCCACCGCGAGTTCGAACAGTCCCGCCTCAACGACACACCGATGGCCTTCCTGCTGCTGGATATCGATGACTTCAAGATGATCAACGATACCTACGGTCACCAGGAGGGCGACCATGTGCTGCAACGCATTGCCGAAACCGGCCGCGCGGTGTTGCGCCGTGGTGACCTGTTCGGGCGCATCGGCGGTGAAGAATTTGCCGCGGTGTTCCCAGGCTGCGCCCCAGACATGGCCATGCAGATCGCCGAGCGCCTGCAACGCGAGATCCAACGGATGAGCTTCAACCACAACGGCAAGAGCTACGGCGTCACCGTGAGCCAAGGCCTGACCAGCATCCAGCCCCAGGACGAAATGCTCGACTCACTCTTCTCGCGCTCCGACGCCGCCATGTACCAGGCCAAGCGCCAAGGCAAGAATCAGATCGTGCCCGCCTAGGTCAGCGAACCTTTTGTGTCCCCCGCCACTCGTTCAATTGCGACACGCCTATTTTATGCAACCGTGCTGGATTGATCGCGTCTGGCCCATTAGGGAATTCAAGCATGTTGTATCAACTTGTAGAATTATCTACTTAGATCAAAGCCCATTGGGTGGAGGGTTGTGCTAGCCAATTTCATTGATCTCTATTAAAAAGACATATTCATTTCCTTGAGCCATAGGTTAGGTCATGATTCAATTTTCCATGAATCTACGGAGAATAATCACTCAAGGAGTTACACATGAAACAATTATTTATACTTATCCAGTTCATACTGCTGTCTACTGCAGCTGTTGGAGGCAATGAGCCAGAGCTCGAATTTCCGCCAGCGAACTCGGTTTTGAGGACAGTAGATCCGGAAGACTGGAGGTCTGTAACGCAAGAATTCAGAGATATTGCACTGTGGAACAAAAATACTACCGACATACAATTATGTGACAACCTTTATACTTTGCCTGTCTCAGTATCGCGCGAAGGCAATGTTAGTCTTGGCGGTATATGCACCATTGCCGGGTCTGGCCAAAAAGTATTCATATGTGTAGATCGCATGCTCGGTCGTTTCGAGGTATTTCCAGAATTTCAGCGTGACCTACCCTGGATCGCTCAGAAAATATTCGACCATTGCTGGGGTGGTTGATCCTCATCTCTCTCGATCGCCGCCAAGGCCCCGGGTCGATAGAGGTCTTTATCCATGTCCCGGCGTAGTTCAGCAGATCAGCGAATCATCGGCGCCCCTCGCCACCAGTTCAGCTGCGACACCCCTATCTTGAGTAACCGTGCGGGTTTGCCTTGAGCGATTTGGGTGACATCTTCATCTGCCCCCAGCGACGCCATTTGCGCCGCAACATTTACAATCAACTTTTCCCTCGAGTAGACCCCTCCGCCCAATTGATAGGCTGCGGCAATCAACTCTCGCAGTTCAAGCGGCAACCGCCAGCGTCGGCGCAGTTCCGATCCATAAGGCGCGCTGAAAGTACGTAGCACTTGGGTGATCCGGACTTCGTCGAGCTCGCCGCCCGCCAGTTGCCATTCCTGCAACACCCGCAGCAACGCCAGGTCACCCAGGCAGTGCAACAAACCTGCGCAGTGGCAAAACCACTCATCCAGCTGCTGCTGACGCGCAATGCTGCGGGCGAATTCTGCGGTGTGGGCCGAGCGGTTCCAGCAGACCTCGGCCCGCTCAAGCAACAGTGGGTCGGTCAGGTAGGCGCCAGGTTTGGAGGCCAGGGCCAGCAACAGGTTTCTGCTCTGTGTGACACCCAAGGCGTACAGTGCCTGCTGCAGCGTCAATACCGGCGACGCACCTGGTTTCGCGGCGCTGTTGGCCGCGCTGATCAGCACTGCCGTGACCTGCGGATCACTGCGCAGGTTGGCTTCCAATACCTTCATATCTCCCGATGCGCGAATCACGGCCGCCTGCACATCACACAACAAAGGGCCGCCGTCGCATTCCAGGCGCCGACGCTCGACATAGTGGTCCAACGTAGTACCTGCAGCGATCTGTGGAGCCCGCTGCGCTCCAACATCTCCCGAGTTTGGCAGCAAGGTCAGCAGACGCGTTTTCAAACCTGCCATATCCACAGGCTTGGTCAGGTACGCCGTCGGCGCCAACGGCAGCACTTCACGCACACTGGCACTGTCGCCGCGCTCGCTCAGCAGAATAAAGGGCAAGGTCGCCAGGCGAGGGCTTTTGCGTACGCCGCGCAATAGATCGAGACCGCTGATACCCGGCAGCTCGCGTGTGGCGATCACCAGATCCGGTAGCTCATGCAGATGCTCCAACGCATCAGGCCCCGTCGCGCACATCTGCAGACGCGCATCGCCCCGTACGGCCAGCAGCATTTGGGACAGCAGATCACGCATCCAGGGGTCGGAATCGGCGATCAACACACGAGGGGGCATGCTGGCAACAGCATTCATAGGCGCACTCCATGAGCCAGAGGTGAAGGCCGGGTCAGGGCCGTGATGCGTGAGTACCGACAGTATGACGTGTCGGTCGTGCAGAACGATGGATCCAGCAGAGGGTTTTTAGCGCATACCGCGCCTTGCTGCAAACGGCCAATTGAAGAATCACGGGCTTGGTAAAGCACCGGCTCAGCTTGATATTTATAGCGCGACCTTCAGCATGCTGCGCCCCTCGGAAACCGTTGTTTACGTGCAGAAGTGATGGCGTCGTTGATTACCTTATTTAAAATACAATCCCGACTGGATCGCTCGTGCCATCCTCGATCAGTGCATAGCCAGCCAAAATAAAACCACCCCATAAAAAAACCCGCCGAAGCGGGTTTTTCTATCAAACGATCACATCACTCAAGCCAGTTCAGCGAAACACTCTTCGATGATGGCCAAGCCTTTGTTCAACTGCTCGTCTGGCGCGGTCAGCGGGACCAGGATGCGCAGGACGTTTCCGTAAGTACCGCACGACAGCAGGATCAAGCCCTTGTCGCGCGCCTTGGCCACGACCTGGGCCACTGCTGCGGCGTTCGGCTTGTGAGTGTCGCCGCCTTCGAACAGCTCGACGGCGATCATCGCGCCGAGTGCACGCACATCGCCAATGACCGGGTACTTGGACTGGATGGCACGCAGGCCTGCTACCAGGTGCTCGCCAACGGCCTTGCTGCGATCGAGCAGGTTTTCTTCCTCGAACACTTCCATCACGGCCAGTGCCGCAGCGCAGGCGATCGGGCTGCCGGCGTAGGTGCCGCCCAGGCCACCCGGTGCGATGGCATCCATGTACTCGGCCTTGCCGCACACACCGGCGAGCGGGAAGCCGCCAGCGATGGATTTGGCGAAGGTGGTCAGGTCGGGCGCAACGCCCATCTGCTCCATGGCGAAGAACGTGCCGGTACGGCCTGCGCCAGTCTGCACTTCGTCAGCGATCAAGAGGATGCCGTGCTGATCGCACAGGGCGCGCAGACGCTGCATGAAAGCCTTGGGCGCGACATAGAAACCGCCTTCGCCCTGCACCGGCTCCAGAATGATCGCGGCGATGTCACGGGCTTCGGCGTCGTTCTTGAAGATGCGCTCGATGCTGGCGATGGAATCGTCGACGCTCACGCCATGCAATTCGCAGGGGTAGAGCGCACGGAACACACCGCCGGGCATCAGGCCCATGCCGGCCGAGTACGGAACGACCTTACCGGTCAGGCCCAGGGTCATCATGGTCCGACCGTGGTAGGCGCCGGTGAAGGCGATGACACCGGCGCGGCCGGTGGCGGCACGCGCGATCTTGATGGCGTTTTCCACGGCTTCGGAGCCTGTGGTCACCAGCAGGGTCTTCTTGTCGAAGTCGCCCGGCACCTTGGCGTTGATCTTCTCGCAGACTTCAACGTACGGCTCGTACGCCAGCACCTGGAAGCAGGTGTGGGTCAGCTTGTGCAATTGCGCCTGTACGGCGGCGATCACCTTGGGGTGAACGTGGCCGGTATTGAGCACTGCGATACCGCCGGCAAAGTCGATGAACTCGCGGCCTTCGACGTCGGTGACGGTGGCATTCTGCGCCGACTCGGCGAAGATCGGGTGAATCTGGCCCACGCCGCGCGGGACGGCTGCCTGGCGGCGTTGCATCAGGGATTCGTTGGTCTTGCTCATGAAATTCCTCATTCGCCGCTCATCGGTCGGCGTGATTCAAGGATTGAGCGGCCGGTGAGTACCGCAGCAGCATACGATGATCGACTGCTGCGGACGCCGGCCGCCAAGGGTATCTGCGCGGTGGGTTACACCGAAATGCAGAGGTATTTGATTTCCAGATAGTCTTCGATGCCGTACTTGGAGCCTTCACGTCCCAGGCCCGAAGCCTTGATGCCGCCGAACGGCGCCACTTCGTTGCTGATCAGACCGGTGTTGATACCGACCATGCCGTACTCCAGCGCTTCGGCGACACGGAATACCCGGCTCGTGTCGCGGGCATAGAAGTACGACGCCAGGCCGAACTCGGTGTCGTTGGACATGGCGATCACTTCGGCCTCGTCCTGGAAGCGGAACAGCGGCGCCAGCGGGCCAAAGGTTTCTTCCTTGGCCACGGCGGCGTCCTTGGAGACGTTGACCAATACGGTCGGCTCGAAGAAGTTGCCCTGCAGTGCGTTGCCGCCGGTCAGCACGGTTGCGCCCTTGCCCACGGCATCGGCAATGTGTTCCTTGACCTTGGCCACCGCCTTGTCGTCGATCAGCGGGCCCGTGGTGGTGCCCTCTTCCAGACCGTTGCCGATCTTGAGCTTGCCCACCGCCACCTTCAGCTTCTCGGCGAACGCGTCATACACGCCGTCCTGCACATAGATGCGGTTGGCGCACACGCAGGTCTGGCCGTTGTTGCGGTACTTGGAAATGATCGCGCCCTCGACCGCCTTGTCCAGGTCGGCATCGTCGAACACGATGAAAGGCGCGTTGCCGCCCAGTTCCAGCGAGACCTTCTTGATGTCCTTGGCGCATTCGGCCATCAACTGGCGACCGATCTCGGTGGAGCCGGTAAAGCTCAGCTTGCGCACGATCGGGTTGCTGGTCAGCTCGCTGCCAATGTCGCCGGCGCTGCCGGTCACGACACTGAACACACCCTTCGGAATACCCGCACGCTCGGCCAATTCAGCCAGCGCCAGCGCCGAGAACGGCGTCTGCGAAGCGGGCTTGAGCACCATGGTGCAACCGGCAGCCAGCGCGGGACCCGCCTTGCGGGTGATCATCGCGGCGGGGAAGTTCCACGGTGTGATGGCTGCGGTCACGCCGATCGGCTGCTTGATCACGATCAGGCGCTTGTCCGGCTGGTGACCGGGAATGGTGTCGCCGTAGACGCGCTTGGCCTCTTCGGCAAACCACTCGATGAAGGACGCGGCGTAGGTGATCTCACCCTTGGCCTCGGCCAATGGCTTGCCCTGCTCCAGGGTCATGAGACGCGCGAGGTCATCCTGGTTCTCGATCATCAGTTCGTACCAGCGGCGCAGCTTGTTCGAGCGCTCCTTGGCGGTCAATGCACGCCAGGCCGGCAGTGCCTTGTCGGCCGCCTCGATGGCGCGGCGCGTTTCAGCGGCGCCCATTTTCGGCACGGTGCCGAGGATTTCGTTGGTAGCAGGGTTGCTGACCTTGATGGCCTGCCCACTGTCGGCGCCCAGCCACGCACCATCTATATAGGCTTGCTGGCGGAACAACGAGGTGTCTTTGAGCTGCATGTCGGCTTCCTTAACGGCGCCGTACGTGACGGCACGAATGGAGGGATGAGAAGGCGCCCGGGCTGAGGTGGAAATAGCGCATGGATGGACTCATGCGTTTCAGCGACCAGACAAGAGCGTTTGAAATCTCAAACGAATCCTAGGATCTATGGGGTGAAAGGACAATAGCCGTTCGAAAAAAAGAACGACAGGCCCCGCGAACGTGGGCTTGCCCAGCCTGTGCACCTGTCACCGTAGCAGATTACAAACGATGGGCCGGTTATCGCAATGGACGACCACCCCCGACATGGGTATCATGGCGCCCGCGTTGCACCAGTAGCTCAGCTGGATAGAGTACTGCCCTCCGAAGGCAGGGGTCGTGGGTTCGAATCCCGCCTGGTGCACCATCTTTTCCCTTCTGTAGTCCCGCACTGCGCTTCGTCGTCCGAAGCCCGTCTCCCCACTGACTTTCGCCCCATCGATCATCCATCATGATCGCTGCAGCAGCATGCCTCCTGGCACCAGCTCGCTTTGCCAACTCAACCTTTCGCTGCCCGCTGTGCATGAGCTTGGGGATACCTGTATGGGATTTAGGGGTGCGCATTATTCGAGAGAATTACCTTGAAATACTTACTTGAATAAATATCCTGAAAGCCAGTGAACTTTTTCTAAACTTCGCAACATCAAAACTAAACACCTCTTTTAAAAATAGTTGTTAAAGATTTCCCGCTCCCAGCCGATGGCATTGACGCATCAATGGCATGGAGGAGCCGACTGGAAAACTAAAACATCTATTCGAGAGGCTTACATGTTTAACAATGCGTTGACCAACTTATCAGTCAGATCAAAGTTGGCGCTCGGGTTCACGCTCGTGATCGTACTGACGGTCCTGATCGCCCTGACGGGCTGGCGAGGCATCGCCTCCATGAGTGAGCGCAGCGAGCGCATCACGGACATTGCCAAGCTCAGCACCCTGACCCGAGACATGCGCATAGCCCGACTGGTCTATGGCCAGAACTCTGACGACGCCAACGCCGCGACCTGGCTGAAGGCCTACGAAAATCTCGATAACCACCTTGCCTACCTCAACAGCGTATTGAACTCCGAGCTTAATATTCCTCATGTGAAAGCGGCCATGGCGGCCATGAAGGAATACAAGGATCATTACAACAGCATCATCGCTGCCACCCGCGCGCGGGAAGCCAGCAGGGATGTCTTCGGCACCGCAGCCGACACCGCAGACGCCAAGTTGCGACAGTTGAATGGGCGCGCCAACTCAATGGATGGCGACGCCGCGCAACGCGAAGCGGTGCAACGGGCCCTCATGCTGTTTCAAAAAATGCGTTTCGATGTGCGTGGGTACACCTACACCCTCAAACCCGAGGCTCAACAGCTGGCCGCCGCCTCGATTGCCGCAGCCTCCGATTACATGAAAAGCCTGACAAGTTCCGGCATCGACGCCTCCGCTGTCGCCAGCCTGGTGGACTCGATGAACGCCTATGGATCCGCCATCAACGGATTCTCGTCTTCGCAAGCCACTATCAACCAAGGCCAGGCGGGGATCTCGAAGAACATCGAAGTTTTGCTCGGTTCGGCCAATCAACTGGCGCAGAACCAGGTAGCCCTGCGCCTTGCAGACGTCGATCAAGCCAACCGCATGTTGATTCTCTGGCTCGTCGCCGCGCTTATCGCCAGCGTCCTGGCGGCCTGGATCATCACCCGAATGATCGTCATTCCACTGCGTGAAACACTGCAGCTGGCTGACCGCGTTGCCAATGGCGACCTGACCCACAATGAAGCCCCAACGCGCAAAGATGAGCTTGGCCTGCTGCAAACCAGCATGCACCGCATGACCTTGAACCTGCGCCAGTTGATCGGCGGCCTGCGCGATGGCGTTACCCAGATCGCAAGCGCTGCCGAGCAGCTTTCCGCCGTGACCGAGCAGACCAGCGCCGGAGTGAACAGCCAGCGCACTGAAACCGACCAGGTCGCCACGGCCATGAACCAGATGGCTGCCACCGTGCAGGAAGTTGCCCGCAATGCCGAGCAGGCTTCGAATGCCGCCGTCAGTGCCTCCCGAGAAGTGCGCGAAGGCGATGCCGTCGTTTCCAAGGCCGTCATTCAGATCGAAACACTTGCCACCGAGGTCGGGCGCTCCAAAGTTGCAATGGACGAGCTGAAACAGGAAAGCAACAAGATCGGTGGCGTGCTCGACGTGATCAAGGCAGTGGCCGAACAGACCAACTTGCTGGCCCTCAATGCCGCCATCGAAGCCGCACGCGCCGGTGAGGCCGGACGCGGCTTCGCCGTGGTCGCCGATGAAGTCCGCAGTCTTGCCCAGCGCACTCAGACTTCGACCGAAGAAATTGCGATCTTGATCGACGGTTTGCACAGCCGAACCGCACAAGTAGCGACCACCCTGGAAAACAGCCGCCTGCTGACCGATGACAGCGTTGCCTTGACCCGTGATGCAGGTACCTCCATAGGTAACATCAGCCGATCCATCACGACCATTGAGTCGATGAACCAGCAAATAGCCGCCTCTGCCGAAGAGCAGAGCGCGGTGGCTGAGGAAATCAACCGCAGTGTGATCAACGTTCGGGACATCTCCGAGCAGACGGCTTCGGCGAGTGAGGAAACGGCATCGTCCAGCGTTGAGTTGGCACGACTGGGTGTGCATTTGCAGGGGCTGATGAGTAAGTTTGTGCTGTGATGTAGGGTTTGGAAGAGCTGCGATTGCGTGAAGCCCCAAGTGAGCGCTTGGGGCTTGTTTGTGGCGGTTACTGGAGTTGGGAGGTTTGGGGCGAGATGAGTGCTTAGGCTAAGAGGTGACCCAACTTGGATCAACGTCAGCGACGTTGGCCGGTGCAGATAGTGCCTGATCAAAATACGTGTATTGGAAACGAAATCTGTCAAATATCAGATAAAAATTCATGAAACTATTTTTCTGTCATTTCAAACTCTGGCCCTTCGACCATTGCTATTAGCGACAATAGCGCAATATCTAAATTTTTCGTGAGAGAAAAGTTCAGATCTTGATAAATTTTAAGCGCTTGTTTTGATATCTTAAAAATATCAAACCCATCAGCAGCTATTCTTCCAAGCTTGTCAGCCACCAATTCTTCCATACTCAGCGCCGCTCCCAACTCTTTACCTCTACTCCGGTCGGAGGGTAGTGTTGAGCATCAACCGGCTGCCCATCAATACTTTTCGGGTGGACACGAATTACTTCTCCTGAATGGTCTTGGGTCTCAATCCGTTGCCTCGTACTGCCCGTTTTAGGATCAAACTCTGTGGCGAAAGAAGTACCTCGAGTCGGTCCTTTTATCCTAGCAGGAACCTCTTGTGCGTAGTAACGAATACAACCATCGGGCAATGTGTAGTGATCAACTGACCCTGGACACTGAGTTAAGTTTTTCCTCGGCAACCGCAGACGCCAACCCGGCATTGAATTGGAAAGAATAAGTGCTATAACTTCCAGCATTAACTTCTCAATAGGCAAATCAAATGAGTCTTCAAACTCACCTTAGGCAAAACCTACCTCACTTTTATCTTCAGCCCATGAGCTTTGCTGGTTGAGCTTGAACTTGGTATAGCTATAATAGCTACCCAGAAACCAAGCCCGGACTTCACTACAGGTTACTCTATCTTCCGTTACGACGTCTTCCTCGGCGGGTGCAATATAACACCCTGACTGTCAAAAATATTAACGGTAATATTGGGGTACTTCGCCTTGACCTGCTCAGCCACATTCAGAAAGCTCGCACATGCCGATTTCTCCGTATGGATACTTACTGTTCCTCTGGCGGAGGTGTTTTTCCCCAATTGGTCAGCACTACTATCTAGAATTTTGTATTCCGCACCTATCCCTCGACAAACCAAGTCTCCGGCCTTGTTGGGTACAGATTGAGCGACGAAATTCCGATTTCCGGAGTCAACAAGTCCCTTACCAGCATCAGATGCTTGGCTGTGTGCAGCCATCTGCTTAGGCATTCCGGGAATATCTATTTCCGTGACAGCTACGTTACCACTTCGCGGTAAACCAGACGGCAATCCAGCTCGAACGTCGATGACCCGTTGGGCCATCGGAGCAGTGTCGATAATGGTCGCAGTCGCTTTTGCACCGTCTAAATTTCTAGCTTAGATAAAACTACGCCATCTGAGACCTTAATCATACCGTCAACGATGGACAAGTTATCCTCCGACTCCAAAATGCTAAAGCCACACCCTCCAAAGTCAAAATACACACCAATACAACCATCTTCCACGTCCGAAATAGCATACTTATAAACAGCAAGCAGATCTTTACCAAAATAACTATTCAACTCATCCGAACTCTGGATCGGGTAAGCGAAATCATCGGTAACATCATCCAGGGCTAATAGCTTTGGTTCAGGATCAACAGGCAAAATTCTTATCATACCCTCCCCGATATCTAATGAAATCCACCCCAAACCTGAAAGCCTAAAAAACAGAACCAGCATTTTACAAACTAAAGATCCCGACATAAAAAAAGACCGAAACCTAAACTCACAAATACTCTCACCAATGATCATAACTCTACCCCCTGCCTAAAACTTTGAGGATTTATCCGGAATCAAAGTATCAAAATCATACTTTCCATCTGGCAACACTCGCAGACTCACAGTGCTATTGGTCTTGGAACTGTAGATATGAATTAGATCATAACTTCCTCGAACACTGGAGCTAGGAATCACTTTACTGACAGCCGTTATATTTTCTAATGTTTCTTTCACTGCCAGCTTAGCCCGCTCGACACCGGCGCGACTCATCTCGTAAGGCAACCTACCCTCACCAATCTTCGTGCCCAATTTCTTATTTAGGCTTGCTGTTTGAGAGCCAAGAAACGCATCAACTCCCCCAAGATCAGGAAGTTTTTGAATTCCTTTTGAACCTCCGCTCACAACATCCGCCCCGACTGCTCTAAGCTCATTACCTGCGTACCGCTGCCAATCCGGATGGTAAGGATCGGCCTTCATCTCTTCCGTAACTTTGGTAATGCTCGTCGGCTTGGGAGCTTCCGCTGTCGCTTTTGCACCTACCCCCCCCCTCTCAACAAGCGCACCCGCCTCAGCATCCGTCAGCGCGCCTGTCGCATTCACATTTTTCGAAGCGACCCCTTGCGCTCCTTCAACCCCCTTCCAACTCGAATATAGCCCAGCCCCGAGTCCAATGGCACCCAAGATGGCCTGTGCACCTGCCAGCACGCGATCTTCCGTCGATGCCTGCAATCCTGTGATCGGGCTGCTCATGCCCGCGGCGGTAGCCGTTTGGCAGCCGAACGCTGCGGCGCCAAAACTGCCACAACCCGTCGTATAGAGCTCTTCGGAGATTTCTTTGAGCTGGGTCTTGAGATTGGCCGCCTGCACCGCAGCTTGCGCTCGAGCGACCACTGCCTGCTCGTCGTTGAGAGGCTCCAACACCCACTCTTCACCCTGCGCAGTCACGACCGTTTTGTCGGTCACACGGCATTGACCGCTAGGGGCGTTGGCGCAGGGTTTCAGGTCGCCGGGTTGAGTGACGTAATCCACATCGTGGCCAAAGTCCGCAGCCACGGCCTCGGCCTCACGCTTTAGGATGCTATCGCCTTTGGCTCTCAGCGCATTTATCTGCGTAGCCAGCTTCTGGCACCCCGCGACGCCTGAATCTGCGCACGATGCTTTGTATTTCTGCTCCAACTGACCCAAAGCAACCGTGTCCACGGTGCTTAGATGGTTGTTGTTGACCGCATTTTGAGCGGCACTGCCTCCGGCAACCGCGCCCGCCGCATCGCCTGCCAGCAACCCAGCTGCCAAGCCGCCTGCCAGCGTGGAGAGAGCTGAAACTGTCTGCTTCTCGGTTTCAGTCAGGTCCTTGGGTTGCTTGTCTGGATAAAGTTGTTTGGCGATCAACTCACCAATGCTGGCGCCTGCGGCTCCCGCCAATGCTTCATTGCCTTGTGATTTGGCAAGCACTGCACCCAGTACGGCGTGGGCCATGAGGTTGGCACTGGTGTCTGGGCCCGTGATGTCCTTGATCTGCTTCGCAAGGTATGGCGCAGAAGCTCCTGTAATCGCCTGCCCAATGTCCCCCCCAGCCAACCCTTGCACTGCGGCAGTGACAGCTTGGACCGCTTGCTGCAGGCTGCTGCCCGTGCCGTATGCCGCCATGGCGTCCTTGTAGGCGCCGGTTGACTGCAGCACTTCGATGTATTCTTGCCGGTCTTTGTAGGACGCATTCGGATCTGCGCCCGGCATGGCTTTCTGCTCGGTGCTCAAATGTTCCTGTGCTTCGCGGGTGGCGACGATCTCGCCCTGCGTGCGCACAATGTCCATCGTCTGGTTACCGATCTCTCCAATCAGCTGGGCCTGGCGAAGCCGGTAGCGTTCCTTTTCCTTGTCGAATATCGGGCTCAGTGCATGGTTGGCGTGCTCGACGTCTCGGCTGAGCGTGGACACATCCTGCTGCTGGGCCGCAGTATCGCGGACCACCAAGGTGCCGTTGGATACGGCCGCGGAGGTGGTGCTGTGATCACTGCCATCGTTGTTGGCGCCGACTAGCAGTACGTTGCCCGTATTGTTCGTGAATATAGAGGCTGGGTTGCCACCAGTACTCGCGTTAACGCTTTGATGGGTGGCTGCATACTCCGCCTCGTTGCGCAGGTGAGTCCAACCCAGTGTGCCGGTACTCATGCTGTTCTTGTCGGCGGTAGCGGTGCTGCCGATCACGGCGCCGTTGAGTTGGCTGTGGTTGGCGACACTGACTTGATAGCCGCCTTTTCCTGCAAACAGGCCGGTCTGCTCCTGCACGCTGCTGAAATCTGAGTTGAGTTTGCTCTTACTGAAGTTGACTGAGCCACCGCCCGTCATGCTGCCAAAGGTGAAGCTTGCGCCACCGCTGATACTGGTCTGTTTGGAATCGTATTTGTCGGTGTCCTGCAGACTGGACATGGTCAGGTCGCGACCTATGTCGGCAACTACTTGCCGCGCATTGGCCTGGGCGCCTTCAAGTAGAGTGTCGCGACCGCTTTTGAGCGTCAGCTTGTTGCCAGCATCAAGCGTAGTTTCGGTCCAGCTGGTGCCGTTACCTCTTTCCTTGCCAGAGCTGCTGTTGCCGTTGGCAAACACGCTCAGGCCTGCACCATTGGCCCCTACCCCAACACTAACGCCGACGGCACCCCCACTGCTGCTGTTGGAGCCTTCAAGTTTCTGGGTATTGGCTCCCGCTGCCAAGTGGATGTCCTGGTTGGCGGCCAGCAACATGTCACCAACGGCCTTGAGCTTGCTGCCGACGACCGTGATATCGCCGCCGCTACCGTCAGTACTGCCAGTGGCGATAACATTCAGGTTGTTGCCCGCCGTGGCGCTACTGCCTTGGCTGATGCTTTGCTGTTGCACCTGCTTGGCACTGGATTTCTGGGTACCTAGCGACAGACTCACACCGAACATACTTCCAGGCTGCGCCCCCGACTCAAGCGCTTGCGCCCCTTGGTAGGCCTGATAGCCATTGAGAGCTGCCTTGACGCCTTGCAGGGCTGCAAGGCGAGAGTTCTCCTCCTCGTTAGCCGCTTTCGCATTCTGCACCGTGGAATTGGCCGCCTCGCCAACGGCGCCAGACAGTGCCAAGGTCAAGCCGCTTTTCTTGTTTTCCTGAGTCTGCCTGTAGTTGGTCTGGTTCTGCGCTTGAGCGATGCTCACATTCCGACCAATAAGGTTGATGTCATTGCCAGCCACGACATCCGAAGCCGTGATCGACATATCCTTGCCTGCCGTCATGTTGACATCGCCCCGCACGCTGCCGATGGTGCTGCCCTTCTGGGTTTGCCCATCACTAGCCTGGGTCACGGTATTCTTGGAGGTCCCAAGCGTAACCCCGATGCCGCCAGGGCTCAGCAAGCCGGACTTTTTGGTGGACTGGCTGTGTTGCGAGCTGAAACCTTCGGCGGCGCTTTCCACCTTGATGTCGTTGCGTGCGTGGATATTGGTGTTTTCAGTGGAAATCACATTGCTGGCGGATACCACAACGTCATGCCCTGCCTGAACGGTGGAGGTATTTCCGCTCAAGGTAGCGCCTACCAGTACGGTCTCAGCCGATGCATCTTTTTTTATCTTGCTGGTAGTTGAAAGACCCAGACCGCCGGATTTGGACTTGGCACTTGCAGAATAGAAGTTGCTTTGGGCTGCACCGAGGTTGACATCGTTGCCCGCTAGCACTGACAAGCCGCCTTTGTCTGTGACCACCGCTGAGCCGGTGACATTGATATCGCGCGCGGCAACCAATGTGGCATCACTGCCCGCCTGGATGGATGACGAAATAACTCCCGCCCTGTCGCTTTCTGTCATTCGCGAACGGGTCTTGCCAAACGACCCCTTCTTGGTTTTCGAGTAGTACGAATAATCCGTATTTTGCGCAGATGCCACGTTCAGGTCGTTACCGGCATACAAGTACGCTTCGTCGGTAGCAGTCACACGACTGGCGATGATGTCCAGATCCTTGCCGGCCGACAACGCCACATTGCCAGCCGCCGACACGCTGCTGCCTACCTGGCTGACATGGTCTTCACGCGCGGTGACTTTGCGTGAGTTGCTGTAAGAATGGGTTTCGTCTGCCGCGTTGGCCAAGGTCAGGTTTTCGGTGGCGGACATGGCGACATTGCGCTTGGCATCGATCTGGCTGGCGATCGACGTCACATCACGCCCTGCGCTGACGGATACATCGCGACCCGCGGTCAGCATCGAGCCTCTCTGCTTGACGGCTTCGGTACCGGCCCGAGTTCCTAGCAGGTTGCTGTTCACGGACTGCGCACTCGTCACGTTGACGTCACGTCCGGCGCTGATGGTCAGATCCTGGCCAGCTTGCAACACCCCACCCACATCATTGACATCCCGCCCCGCCCACACGCTCAGATCATTCGCCGCCTCGATCCGAGCGGCCGTGTCCGCGAAGTCCCTGCGTTCGCTGCGGTAGCCGCTAGTGCTTTGATGGCTGGTGACCGTGCGCTCGTTGATCACGTCGCCGTTGACGGCGGTCAGGCTCACGTCGCGACCGGTGATCACGCCGCCGGCCTTGTTGACGAGGGTGTTGCCCGTCAGCAGGTCAAGTCGGCCGCCGGCCTGTACCAGGCCGCTGTTGACCAGGTTGTTGCCAGCGTTGGCGCTGAGGTTGTTGCTGGCTTTCAGGGTGCCTGCGTTGGTGAGGTCGTTACCGGAAACCAGGTTGACGTCGCGACCGGCGATCAGCGCGCCGTCGGGGCCGAGGCGGTTGTTGGCCTGGGCCAGGTACAGCACGGGCACCAGCACGTTTTGGCCGTTGACCTTGTACTCTTCCAGCCAGACGATGTCGTGGGTCAGTGCTGCGACTTGCGCCGAGGTCAACGTGGTACCGACCGACAGACCCAGTTGCTGCTTGCTGGCGATGGCATTGTTCATCAGGTACTTGAACAGCGCTTCGTCGGAGTGCTGGCCGTCGATGAAGCGTTGGCCGGTACGGGCAACCAGCGCCTGCTGGATCAGCTTCTGTTCGTAGAAGCCGTCGCCCAGGCGCTTGGCGCTTTCGTCCGGGTTGTAGCCCAGCCCTGCCAGCAGGTAGTCCGAGCTCAGGAATTGCTTGAGGTTGGTGAGTGCCGGATTGGTTTCAATCAGGTATTTGTGCGCCGGTGAGGTGCTCTGGGTTTCGGGCAGGCCTTGGACGCGGTTGATAGAGCCGGGTACGTGACCGTCCATTGCCTGATGAGAAGCGACTTGACCCTCCACCTGAACGGTACGGCCCTCGCTGGTGTCGGCGGTCTGGGTGCGCTGGGCTGCATCGATGCTCGCGCCGCCAATGGTCCAGCTGTGCGGGGCGGCATCGGCCTGTTTGGCGGCGGTGTCCGTGGCGGCTAGGTCACTGAGACGGAACAGGCCATGTTCTCCACTGGGCAAGCTGAAGCCCGGCAGAGACAGCGGGTTGATCTGTTGCTGGGCGAGATCGGGTGGCAGCTGCGCGTCGAGACTGACTCGAGTACTGAAATCGCTGCCTGACGCACCGGTGTCGGTGCGGGTGCCGCTGCTGACGTAGTGGTAGTCGTTGCGTACCACGCTGTTGTCGAAGTTGTTCTGAGTAGTGATGTTGACGTCACCAACCGCCTGAATGACAGCCGCGTAGCGTTGATCACTGGTTGCCAGTTGCGTCACACGGGCGTACTGGGGAAGCTCGGTCTCCGTGTAGGCCAGGAAGTTGCTGATACCCGCTTCCAGGCCGCTCAGGTTGTTGGCGTCGTAACGAGCGCCTTCAAGCCAGTACTGTTCGTTGAAAGCATTGGCTGCCCTGATCAGCCCGCGTCCGCCCCGCTGGCGGTTGGTGCGGAAGGTGCGCACGTATTCGGTGTCGCCCGTTTCGATGCCGCGGTTGAATAGGTTGGTGACCGAGGCGTTCAGGTTGCCGCCCGTGGCAATGGTGCTGCTCTGGTTGAGCAGGTCGCCGCCGTTGAAACTCAGGTTGCCGCCTGCGGTGATGCTCGATGCCTGGCTCGCTTGGGTGACTTCCAGCTTTTGGCGTTCCAGGACTTCGAAGACGAAATTGCGTTTGCCCGAACAGTCGCCGGCGTTGACGCCCTCGATACAGGCCACCTGGTAGATCTTGCCGGTGTAGATGCCGGCGTCATTGACGGTGAGCACTTCGCGCACGTTTTCGATGGTACTGGCAGCCAGGCTCATGCTGCCGTCACTTTGCAGCGTCGAGGAGCTGTTGCGAATCAGGTTGGCGTGGCCGCCATTGCCGTCGCGATCAATGCGCAGATTGGCCAGGCTGTAGACGTCGGCGTAGCGGTTGGTGAAGGTGTCGACCTGCAAGCCCATGTCACCGCCGCTGAAGAGCAGTCCCCGCTCGTTGAGCAAGGCGCCGGTCTTGAGCGTGAGGGATCGGGCACTGCCGAGGGTGCCGTAGTTGTCGATGTTGCCGGCCGTGATCACGGCGTCATCCACAGAAGTGATGCGGCCCCGATTAAGCAAGGTGCCGCCAACGCCCAGCTGCAAGCCAGCGCCGGAGGTGATGCTGGCCGGGGTCGCGAGTTGCAGCTGGGCGGCGTCGATCTGCAGGTTGCCCAGGCTGGTGACGCGGCCATTGCCCGAATAGGTACCGCTGAGCCCAAGCCAGAGGTCACCGTCACTGGCCAGCTTGCCGTCGTTGCTCCAGTTGACACCTTCACCGCGCAGGCTCTGCGAAGCGAGCAACTGGCCGCTGGCAGTCTGGTGAAAGTTGCCGACCTTGATGGTCAGGCGCCCGGCTTGCAGCACGCCGCTGTTGGTCCAGCTGTCGGCATTGAGGGTGAGGCCACCACGGGTGACCAGGCTGCCACCAGCGGCGGTGACGTTGGCGCTGGAGATATTGAATTCACCCAGGCCTACGTGCAGCAGAGAGCCGTTGGTATTGCGGAAGCTGCCTGCGTCGACCGTCAGATCGGCGTTCGCCATCTCGATCACGCCACTCTGGTTATCCAGCACACCGCCCACGCGATACACCGAGGCGCCGTCCGTGCCGAGTGCGCGCAGGGTGCCGCCCTGGTTATCGAGGTTGGCCGCGGTGATGTCGAAGAAGGAGTCGCTTTCGATGATGCCGGAGCGGTTGATCAGCGTACCGCCCAGGGCAAAACGCACACGGCCGCCGGCAATCTGGCCGGCGTTGGTGAGGGTATTGGCGTTGACGTCGATCAGACCTTTTGCATACAGGCCGCCTGCGCTGTTGTTAAGGTCAGCGGTGGTGATGCTGGCGTCGCCACTCTGCGCGGCGATGCGGCCATTCTGGTTGTCGAGGCCGGCCAGGGCCAACAAGGTCAGGCGCTGGCCTTGCAGGGTGCCTTGAGCGTTGAGCAGGCTACCGGCCATGCGCGCTTCAAGAGCGCCGCGCAGGCTGGAAAGGATGCCGCCGCGGTTGTCCAGGCTCCCGGCGTTCAGTACCAGGTCGCCGTTCTGGGCGATGAGACGACCGTTGGCGTTGTTGACCGCGCCACGGGTGTGCAGCGTCAGGCCGGTCTGGCTCTGTACGGCACCCCCGCCGTTTTCCAGCTCAGCGGCGCTGAGGCTGACGGCGCCATTCTGGCTGTAGATCAAACCGTCGGCGCCGTTCTGTACGGTACCGCTGGCGTCCACGGTCAGTTGATCGAGCGCCGCCAGCGTGCCACGGTTGCGGTTGTCCAGGCTGCCGGTGAGCAGGCTCAGCAGACTTTTGCTGACCAGTTGCCCACCTTGGTTGTCGATGTGCGCAGCGCGCTGAATGCGCAGAGGGCCGCCGCTGGCGAATTTGCCTTGAGCGTTGATCAGGGTCCCCAGCAAGTCGAGCGTGATGCTGCCGTTGCTGGCCCATTGGCCACTGGTATTGTCCAGTTGCGTACCGGTAAAGCTCAGGCCCTGCTGGCTGTTGACGGTCCCGGCGCGGTTGCTCAGGTCTGTGGCTCGAACGGTCAGTTCTGCGCCGCTGTCGATCAGACCGCCTTCGCTGTTGTCGAGCGTGTCTTGCACGGTCAGGCTTTGCCCGGCGCCGCTGCTCAGAATGCCGCCTTGGCTGTTGTCCAGGCGGGCACTGTCGATGTCCAGACGTCCGGCACTGGCCAGCGCACCGGCGTTGCTGTTGAGCAGCGCCCCGCTCAGGTTGACTGCCAGGTTGCCATCGCGGCTGGAAACGGTGCCGTTGTCGCGGTTGTCCAGGCTGCTGCCCTGCAGGCTCACACCCTGCCAACCGGACAGCAGGCCATTGCGGTTGATGATGGCGCCGCTGATGACGGACAACTGGCCGCTGCTGATGACTTTGCCAGCACGGTTGTCGAGCTGGGCACTGGTCAGGGTGTAGCTCTGATTGCTGGAAATTTCGCCGTTGCGATTGTCGACGGCGCCGATGCGGTTGAAGGTCAGAGGGCCTTCGCCGTTGATCAAGCCAGCACTGTTGTTCAGCGTGCCGCCGTTGAGATCCAGACGCACAGCGCGGTTGCCGAGCAACTGGCCGCCCTGGTTGTCGAGGTCGGCGCTGTGGATGCCCAGCACGGTTGCCGCGTTGATCAGGCCATTGTTGCGGTTGAGCAGGCTGCCCTGGCTGGTCAGGTTCAGATCGCTGCGGCTGGTGAGCACGCCTTCGCTGTTGTCCAGGCTACCGGTCTGTACGCTGAGCGCGGCGGCGGCAATCTGGCCTTTGAGGTTGGCCAGGGCCTGTTCGATGTGCAGGGTCAGGGTCTGGTTGCTGAGCAGCTTGCCCGCGCTGTTGTCCAGGCTGCGGGCTTTGAGGGTGAAGGCCTGACCGCTGGAGATTTCACCGCCCTGGTTGTACACGGCGCCGACGTTGCGCAAGGTCAGCTCCGGTGCGTTGAGCAGGCCTTGACGGTTGTCCAGGTCACCGCCGTTGAGGTCCAGCGTCAGGGCGCTGTTGCTGAAAAACTGCCCCGCCCGCGTGGCCAGTCCTTGCAGAGTGGCCGTCAGGGCGAACTGGCTGCCGATGCGGCCGCCGAGGTTGCTGACCTGCTGCGCGCTCAGATCGAGGGTGCTGGCACTGCTGACCTCCCCGCCATCGTTGTTGAACGCACCGGTCGTCAGCTTCACTGCACCCTTGCCGCTGATGCGGCCGCCCTGGCTGTTGTCCAGGCTGGCGCTGGAAAGGGTCAGGCCTTGATCGGTGACCAGTTCGCCACCGCGGTTCAAGATCAGGCCGCGGCTGTCCAGGGTCAGCAGGCCTGCACTGGACAGCTTGCCGCCCGTGTTGTCGAGGCTGCCGACGTTCAGGTGCAACGCCCCCTCGCTGCTGATCAGACCTTTCTGGTTGAGGGCCGCACCGGTGAGCAGAAGATCGGTGTTGCGCTGGCTGAGCAGGCGCCCACCGCTGTTGTCCAGGCTGTCTGCTCGCAGGTTGATACCGGCTTTGCCGGACAGCAGGCCCTTGGCACGGTTGAGGACGTTGGCGTAGGCGAGGATCAGGCTGCCTTGGGCCAATACCTGGCCGGCATCGTCGTTGTCGAGTTGGTCACCGGACAGCTCGATGTCCGCTTGCGAAGACAATTCGCCGCCACGGTTGTCCAGGGTGTCGACGTGCACGTTCAACGCCTGGGTGGCCGCCACCAACCCGTTCTGGCGGTTGTCCAGGTGCGCGCCTGTGAGCAGCAGCGCACCTTGGGCGATCAGCTTGCCATTCTGGTTATCCAACCCCTCAGTGCGGACCTCGACGTCTTGCTGGCCGACGATCTCACCCTCGCGGTTATCGATGGCGCCTGCCTGCACCCGCAGCAGGGAGTCGCCGATCACGGTTCCGGCGCGGTTGTCGAACAGCCCGCTGGAAGTGATATCAACCGTGCCACGGCCGCTGAGCAGGCCTTGCTGGTTGTCCAGGTGGTCGACGGCCAGTTGCAGGCTGCGGTCGCCTTGCAGGATGCCGGTGCGGTTGTCGCCGGTCACGGCGTTGACGCTCAGCTGGTTCTGGCTGGTGATGCGGCCCTGACGGTTGTCGAGATCTTTTGCGGTGACACTGGCGCTCTCTGCCGCCCTGATCTGGCCGCTGCGGTTGTCCAGATGGTCCGCGCGGGCCTCAAGGTTGGCGCCGCTCAGGGAGCCGTTGCGGTTATCGATGGCACCTGCGCTGACGACTTTCAGGTTACGGCTGGCGATCACGCTGTTGCGGTTGCTGAACGCTTGCGCCTCGAGGTGTACGTCACCGTGGGCATTGCGGCTGTTGTCCGCATTGATCCCGGCTTCGATGATGCCGCTGTTGGTCAACTGCCCGCCGCTACTCAGGGTGATGCTGTCGCGGGCGGCCAGGTTGTTGCTTATGGTCAGGTTGCCACGGGTCTGCGCCCGCAACTGGCTGCCTGCGTAGACGGGGCCTTGGGCGTCCAGGCTTTGCGCCGTGACGTTTACGGCACCGCTGGCCGCCGTCTGGGCCAGGCTCAGGTGACCGTTGGCGTCGAGTTGGATGTCACCGGCGCTGGCCGCCAGATGACCGGCCAGCTTCACCCCGACGCCGGCTTCGGTGCCCACCAGCTTGATCGCACCGGCATACATGCCGCCCAGTGCGGAACTGTCGATGGCCAGTTGCGGCTTGGCCGAGCCGTCATCGGTACGGGCGGTGGCCTGCAGGGTCGCGGCGTCGACATCGTTGCGACCCGCCACGATGGCGAGATTGCGCGCGTTGATCTGTGCATTGATCTGGGCCGAGCGGGTGATGATTTCGAAACCATCGACATTGCTGGCGTTCAGGCCCTGGCCGTCGATGGAGATCGCGCCGCCATCGACCTGATAGCGTTGCACCCGGCCGTTCCCGACGATCGGCTTGCCGGTGGTCAGGGTCACCTGCGGGGTGTTGATGAAACCGCAGCCGTTGCAGGTCATGCCATAGGGGTTGGCGACAATGACCTTGGCCGATTGTCCGGCGACTTCGGTATAGCCACGCAGCTGGCTGGGATTGCCGCCGGTGACTTCGTTGAGAATGACGTTGGCGGCGGAGCCTGCCAGGTTCGGATTGCCAACGATGATGCCGCCCAGTTGAGTGTTCTGGGTGCGGCCGGTGGCGTTGTTGAGGATCACGCCCTGGCTGCCGACGTTGTAATCCTTGTACTGGTTATGGGACAGACCGGTCGCATTGGGGGTAGCAATGTTGACGATCGGCACACCGTTGCCGGCCTGTTGCAGGTTGGTCCCAGAACCACTGACCACGATGCCTTCGGCTTGCGCCCACAGCGGTTGCCAGAACATGACGTTGGCCAGCAGCAACGCCAGCGCGCGCTTGGGCAAGCCGCAGAATTGCTCACGGGGCTGAATCCGGGCCGAAGTTTGTCGGGCCAGAAAAGCGAACTGGCGAACGTCCATGTCGATTACCTACTGAAACGTGAAATCAGAGAAAGAGGTCGAGGCGAAAGTAGATCGGGGTTTCGCGATCGCTCAGCGCGTCGGGGCGTTCCAGCGAATGGGCGAAAGTCACCGACGTCGCGAAATGCTGGCCGCGGGCGAACAACTCGACCGAGTTGCTGGACACGCGACCATGCTGGTCGCCGTTGTAGCGATCGCCCCGAATCACGCCCTGGTCGTAGCCCAGGCCGATGCCGTATTCATAAAGGACCGTTCGCAACCAGCCGAGGTTGACCGGACGCGTCCAGCGCAGGTCATTGCGCCAATAGCCGCCGCTGTCGCCGGACAGGTTCTGGTCCTTGATGCCGCGCATCGACGACTGTCCGCTCAAGCTCATGCGTTGGGGGCTGAACAGCACATCTTCACTGCGCTGACCGGTGGCCAGGCTGGTGAAGCTGAACGTTTCGCCCCACAGGTTGAAGCCCTGCAGGTAGCTCACGGTGGCGGTGTATTTGCGATAGCGGTCGTTGGGGTCGCCGTGCTGTTCGACCTGGCGACTTTGCGCATCGAAAGCGCCTATGCCTTGCTGCATGCCCAGATCGAGGTTGACGAACGCATTGCCGATACGGCGGCCATGGTTGATGCCGAACTGGGCCTCGCTGATGCGGTTGCTGCTGACTTCCAGGCGGTTGCCGTTCAAGTAGTTGTTGCTGCGCAGATAGGCCAGGCCGCCGTTGATCGATGTTTTGCTGACCGAGTCGCGATGTATCACGCGCTCTGCGCGAAACTGATGATTCTGGCTGTCACCGTTTTGCTTGAAGGCGAAGCCGTTGCCATAAGCCTGCGAGCCGTATTCGCTCTGGCTGTAGGAATAATTGAAGTTCCACCAGCCCCACGGCACGCTGTAGTACGCCGTGGTGCTTTTGGAGCTGCGATGGTGGTCGCTGACCGCATCGTGGCTGCCGCGCAGTACCAACTGGTCGGCGAGCCCCAAGGGGCTGTCCCAATCCAGACCCGCCCCCCACTGCTGCTGACCGGTGCTGCGCTGGCCATCGTTGTTGCGCGACAGCGAAGCACGCCAAGGCTTTTGTGCAGCGTTCCTGACCAGCACGGTACTGCCCCCCACCGCCTCGCCAGGCGCCAGCTCCATTTGCGCACCGTTGGACGGCAGGCGATTGAGCTGGTCGACCAGTTGCTCGACTTCGCGCAAATCGAGCAGCTCGCCTACATGGCCCGGAAAAGCCATGTTCACTTCCCGTGGCGATAACCCGCTGTCATCGGCAGGTCGAATGCCTTCCAGGCGGCCTTCAACCACTTGAAGCGTGAGGGTACCGGTCGACAGGTCCTGTTGCGGCAGATAGGCACGACTGGTGACCAGGCCCAGTTGCAGATAGCGATCGGTGACGACCCCGAGCAATTCGTTGAGTTGCGCAACACCCAGGCACTGGCCAAGGTACGGTTGCACGAGTTCGGCCTTTTGGGCAGGACCCAGGGCATCGGCGCCCTGGATGTCGATACGCTGGATGGTGAAGCAGCGAGTGTCCTCCACGGCTGGAGGCGCAGGAGCGCTGAGTTGTTCACCAGGCAGGTTCTTGAGGTCCTCCAAGCGCTGCCGCTGCTCTTGCAGCAGGCGGTCCTGACGGTCACGAATGAAGTCCTGCTCGCCCGGTGTAGTGGGCGCCGCGAAGACCTTAGTTGCACAACAAAGCAATACCGCGAAATACGGACTTGCACGGCGTCCTGCCCTTGACCACATATTCAATCCCTGATGCCAGAATGGCTTTGTATCAACTCGAAAGGGGCGCGATGATAGGGATGCCGTATATTAACGTCAAGTTTTAATATGTAAGCCTATGATTTACTTGATAAATTACAGTTTCATATGCTCTTCGAGCTCGACTTATCCCAACTAAAATTACTTAAGATTTTTCCTACCAAACAATCCGCTAACACTCATGGACTGCACACTCTTATTATGGAAGCGAACCATTAAAATTACAGCGCAGTCCATACAGAAAGTCCGATCGCATGACAATAAGAACTCCAATGATGCTGATGTATCGCGGCATGAATCATTACCCGGCCAATCCTCAAGGCGGTGAAAGCACTTCGCGCAGATCGGCGTTGCGGTGGGCAACGCGTTTCTCTACATTCCGAAAGCAACGTTCGAGTACCCCGGCCCTTTTTGCGCAAGAGACACAGCACCATGGACCTCACCACCCTCCTGCTCTTCATCCCCGCCTGCTTCGCCTTAAACATGGCCCCAGGCCCCAACAACCTGTTGTCCATCAACAATGCCGCCCACCACGGCTACAAGGCCGCCTGCCTGGCAGGCTTCGGACGTCTGGTGGCCTTCAGCGGGATGATCACGCTGGCAGCCATGGGCCTGGCCGCGGTCTTGTTCGCTTCCGAGTGGTTGTTCCTGGTCATCAAGACGGTGGGCGCGCTGTACCTGCTCTGGCTGGCGTGGAGCCTGTGGACCGGTGAGCCCGCCGACATGGCGGATGACGCCACGGCCAGCCGTCCGAGCCTGTGGTTGATGCTGCGCCGCGAGTTCCTCATCGCGGCGGGCAACCCCAAGGCGATCCTCATCTTTACCGCGTTCCTGCCGCAGTTCGTCGACCCGCAGCAACCGGTGGGTGCCCAGTTCGCCGTACTCGGTGCGCTGTTTCTGGTACTGGAGTGGATCGCGGTGGGTCTGTATGCGTACCTGGGCGTGAACCTCAAGCGCTGGCTGAACACAGCGCAGGCCAAACGTCGCTTCAATCGCGCCTGCGGTGGCTTGCTGGGGCTGGCAGGCGTTGGCCTGCTGTTCGCCCGCCGCGGGCATGCCTGAAGTGCCAGTATCGGCCGGTAGCAACTGGTAACGGGCATTCGTTTGGCTGCAACGAACCTTGTTGCGAAGTCGACGTCCGACCTAGGCACGCCCATCGCCTGAGGTCCGCTTATGAAAGAAGCCATCGCCAAGAAATACCGTCTGATCATCAAGACCATGGGCTATGTCGGCTGGTCTCTGTTCTGGCTGCTGCTGTGGGATATCGCGGTCACCGTCGACTTCATGCTGTTCCTCAACACCAAGCTGAGCCTGCCGATCATGCCGTTGACCCTGCTGGGCTCGGCGCTGATCGTATTGATCAGCTTCCGCAACAGCAGTGCGTACAACCGTTGGTGGGAAGCTCGGACATTGTGGGGCCTGCTGGTCAACGCATCGCGCAGCTACGCGCGTCAGGTGCTCACCCTGATCGACGACGTCGGTGATGACGTGAACCCGGTCAAGGCCACCCTTTTGCGGCGCCACGTGGCCTACGTGAACTGCCTGGCGGCGCACGTACGGCACATACCCTGCCCACCGGAAGTGGCAGCGTTCATCAGCGCCGAGGAATTCGAACGGCGCAACAGCACCAACAACTTTTCCAACGACCTCATCACCGGCTCCGCCGCCCTGTTGGCGCGTGAATACAAGGCCGGACGCCTGGACAGCATCCGCCTGGCGCGCCTGGAATCGACACTGGTGGACATCTCCAACTGCCAGGGTGGCATGGAGCGTATCGCCAACACGCCACTGCCTTTTCCTTACGTCTACTTTCCTCGCCTGTTCATCACCGTGTTCTGCCTGATCGTACCGATCGGCCTGGTAGAGTCGCTGGAATGGTTCACACCGCTGGCGTCTACCGTGGTCGGTTTCATGCTGCTGGCCATCGAGCGCATCGGCACCGACTTGCAGAGCCCGTTCAAGGTCAGCGAACACCAGATCCAGATGGATTCGCTCTGTGAAAACATCGAGCGCAACCTGCAGTCGATGCAGCGTGACACGCAGGAAATGCGTTCCGCCTGACCTTCCGCTATCTTCGTGACCACCGAGCGCCCTTTGCCAAGGGCGCATCGATCCTACAGACCTCACCTGGAAAATCCCCTGATGAAAGCCATCGCTTATACCCAGAACGGCGCAGCCTCCGTGCTCACCGACCTGCAACTGCCCGCGCCCACACCGGGCCCACGTGATCTGCTGGTGCAGGTCCAGGCCATTTCGGTCAACCCGGTCGACACCAAGGTGCGCAGCGGCGCTGCCGTGACCGAACCGCGCGTGCTGGGTTGGGATGCGGTCGGCATCGTCCAGCAGGTGGGCGATCAGGTCAGCCTGTTCAAGGTCGGTGACAGCGTGTTCTACGCCGGGGCCATCGACCGTCCGGGCAGCAACAGCGAGCTGCACCTGGTGGACGAGCGGATCGTCGGGCACAAGCCGCAAAGCCTGGACAACGCCCACGCCGCCGCCCTGCCGCTGACCTCGATCACTGCCTGGGAATTGCTGTTCGACCGTCTGGGCGTGCCCGAGGGCGGTGGCGAAGGCCAGAGCCTGCTGATCATCGGTGCGGCAGGTGGCGTTGGCTCGATCCTCACGCAATTGGCGCGCAAGCTGACCAAGCTGACCGTGATCGGCACGGCGTCGCGGGATGAAACACGTCAATGGGTGACCGACCTGGGCGCTCACCATGTGATCGATCACAGCCAGCCGCTGGTGGCGCAGCTGGAAGCCATCGGGGTTGGCCAGGTCGACCACGTGGCCAGCCTGACCCACACCGACAAGCACTTCGAGCAACTGATCGAAGCCTTGCGCCCTCAGGGTCAGCTGGCCTTGATCGACGACCCGAAGACCCTCGACGTGATGCCGATGAAGCGCAAGGCCCTGTCGCTGCACTGGGAGCTGATGTTCACGCGCTCGCTGTTCCAGACTCCGGACATGATCAAGCAGCACGAGCTGCTTGAGCGCGTGGCCGAACTGATCGACAGCGGCGTGTTGCGCACCACCCTGGGCGAGCACTATGGGGTGATCAACGCCGCCAATCTTATCCGCGCCCACGAGTTGATCGAAAGCGGCACGGCCAAGGGCAAGATCGTACTGGAAGGCTTCTAAGCCTCAACGTGCGCCCGGCGTCTGCCGGGCGCTTTCCCAACCGCCGCCCAAGGCCAGGAACAGGTTGATCTGTTCCATGGCCACCTGGGTGTTCGCCGCCGCCAGTTGGCCACGCACATCGGTGTAGGTGCGCGTTGCCTGCAGGTCCGCCAGGAACGATGCGCGGCCGGCCCGGAAAAACTGATGGGTCTGATCCGCCGCCTGCTGCGCCGACCGCTCGGCGTCGGCCAGGGCATCGCGGCGCTGCAGCAAGGCGGCGTATTGCGCCAGGCCCGTCTGGGTCTCGCGAATGGCGTTGAGCACCACCCCATCGAAATTGGCCAGCGCAGCCTGGGTCGAAGCTTCGGTCTCGCGAATCCGCGCCCGCGCGCCGTTGGTGGGCACGTTCCAGTTGATCAGCGGGCCGATGCCCCAGCGATTGGTTGCCGGATGCCCGAGGTCATCGAGAATACCCACCGTGCCGACCGTGGCGCCGATGCTGATGTCCGGGTACAGCTGACCGGTGGCCACGCCAATGTTGGCGGTGGCCGCCGCCAAGCGGCGTTCGGCCTGGCGGATGTCGGGACGACGCTTGAGCAGCGCGGCGCCATCGCCCACCGGCATCAGCTGATTGATACGCGGCAGCTCGGCGCAGCTGGCCACGTCGGCAGGCAGCTGTGCGACGGGTGTAGCCAGCAGCATCGATAATTTGTACAGGCCCGCCTGACGCGATGCCTGATAGCGCGGCAGCTCCGCGCCCAGGGACTTGTATTGGGTTTCGGAGCGCGTGACCTGGGTTTCGTCGCCACGGCCGGCATCACGCAGACGCTGGGTCAGTTGCACGCCTTCCTGCTGCAATTCGAGCGAATGCCGGGCGATCTCGTATTCTTCGTTGGCCGCGCAGACCTGGGTATAGGCGCGCACCACATCGGCTACCACGGTAATGCGCGCCGTATCCGCCGCGGCCTGGGTGGCGTCGGCGTTGGCGCGTGCCGCCTCGATGCCGCGCTTGAGCGTCCCCCACAGGTCGAACTGATAGGACAGATTGATGGACGCGCTGCCCAGGTTATCCACCGGCAGCTTTTCGGTCAGCAGGAACGCTTCGCCCGACTCTTGCAAACGCTGCGCCTCGGCCTTGGCATTGAAGTCGAAGCCGCCTTCGGCCTGGGCCTGCTCGATCTGCGCACGGGAGCGGGCAATGTTCGCCGCCGCCACGCGCAGGTCGGTGTTGGATGCCATGGCCTGGCGTACCAGCGCATCCAGGCGTGGGTCGTGGTACAGCTTCCACCAGTCCTGCGGGACCGGCGCCGACACCACATTGCTGTCGCCTTCGGCCAGCGAGCCCTGCAAATCGGCTCGGTTGAGCATCGCCTCCTCAGGGGTATGGTAGTCGGGTCCGACCATCTGGCAGGCCGACAACAGCAGCGCCGCCGCGAGGGCGGAAAGACGCAGGACCTGGCTCATTGCGCCTCTCCCGCCACCACACCGTCTTCGATGATCGACACCGTGGCCGTGCGGCCGGCGATCAGGCGATAGCCCTCGGGCAGGCTTTCGAAGGCGATGCGCACGGGAATCCGCTGCGCCAGGCGCACCCAGCTAAAGGCCGGATTGACGTTGGGCAGCAGGTTGCTGCCACTGCTGCGATCGCGGTCTTCGATGCCGGCCGAGATGCTCTGCACCCGGCCTTGCAGACGGGTGTTGTCGCCCATCATGCGAATGTCCACGGCTTGGCCGACGTGAATCACGCCCAGTTTGGTTTCTTCGAAATAGCCATCGATATGGAACGAGGTGCCATCCACCACGGCCAGCACGGCGCGGCCTGCGGTGACGAACTCGCGCGGGCGTGGCGCGCGGTCGTTGATGAAGCCGTCCACCGGGCTGCGGATCACCGAGCGATCGAGGTTCAGTTGAGCGGCATCCACGGCGACCTGGGCTTCGGACAACGCAGCCAGGGCACGCAGTTGCCGCGACTGGCTCTCTTCGAGCTGCTCGCGGGCGACCAGGTTGCCCAGGCCACGGTTGCGCCGCAGTTCACGCTCGGCCTGGGCCAGGGTTTCCTTGCGCTCGGCCATGCTCGCCTGGGCCTGACGAAGGGCCAGGCGGAAACGATCCTGATCGATGGTGAACAGCACGTCTCCGGCCTTGATCGGCTGGTTGTCGTGCACGTTGACGTGTTCGATCAGGCCGGACACATCCGGCGCGATCTGGATGATGTCGGCGCGGACATGGCCGTCACGGGTCCAGGGCGCATACATGTAGTACATCACCATGCGCCAGACGATGAACGCCGCCAGGCACACGAACAGCAGGGTCAAGACCAGGCGGCCAAAGGTAAGGATCGGTTTTTTCATAGCATCAGGCTTCGACAGAGAGCGTCCACCGCGCCAAGCAGCACAGCGTAGAGAGCGACGTTGAAAAGAGCCCGGTGCCAGACCAGGCGGTAGAAATGCAGGCGGTTGAGCACGCCATGCAGCAACAGAAACAGGCCGTAGGTGAACACCATCATCACCAGCACGGTGGGCAGGAAGATCCCGCTGATATCCAGTTCACCAATCACAGCGGAGCTCCATCGATGCCATGCGGCAGTTGTTCGGCGGCCTCGCCCGCCTCGGTGACCACTTCGGTACCCGGCAGCAATGCCAGGCGCAGGCCGCTCAAGGCATGTAGCAGATGCTCGCGCGCCTCTTCGGCCTCGGCCATGGCTTGCACCGTCAAGCCACGGCGTGCGCGGTCCATGGTCATGAGCAGACCCATCGGGGCGGTCAGGCGTTCACCGGCTTTGCGACAGGCCTGGAAATACCCGCCCACCTCTTCGATCACCTGATGCAACAACGGCTGTACGGCAGCCGGCACACGCGGGCTGTAGGCCTGCATGTCGAGCAGGTTCAGCGCCACGCGGACATCGCGCAGTGCCGCGCTGGTGTCCTGGCCGGTCATGGTCAGGCGTGGCAGGTGCTGCATCAGCCGGTCGAGCATCTGCACGCCCATCGCGCGCTGTTCGGCCAGGCTCGCCGGACGGGTGATGTGCACCACATCACGCCAGCTGAACCGGGTCAGGCGCTTGGCCGCCAGCTCCACGCCGAAGGGCCGCACCACCAGGGTCCAGACGAAGGCGAACAACAGCCCCACTGGACCGGCCAGGTTGCTGTTGGCGAAATTCATGAAGTCCGCGTCGTAGGCGCCCTGAATGCTGATGAAGGACGAGGTGTTGACGATGGTCAGCAGGGTGCCAAGGAAAAACCGCGGCTGCACGGTCAAGGTACCGACGACGATGAAGGGCACCGAGAAGGCCAGCACCAGCATCGGAAAGTCATGCAGGTTGGGCAGCACCAGGAACAGGTAGAGGCTGGCGAACACCACGGACATCACGGTCCAGAAGAAGAACCGGTAGATCTGCGGTGCGGGGTCGTCCATGGCGGCGAAGAAACTGCAAGCAACGGCGGCCAGGATCACTGCGCTGGCACCGTCGGTCCAGCCCAGCAGAATCCACAGTACCGATGCGACGATGATCGCGGTGACCGTGGAGAACACCGAATACAGCATCAGCCCGCGGTCCAGGAACGGCTTGAGCCGTCCCAGCCGCCAGTGGCGGTAGACCGCTCGCCATGGCAGGCGGCTGTCGGTCTTGATCGCCAGTTCCAGGCTGCGCAGGTCCTGCCACAGGTCGACCCATTCACCCAACCGGTACACCGCATTGGAAAACATCAGCTCGCGGCGGTCATCCAATTGCTCAGGGGTTGGCCGCAGGGCGTGCAGTTCATCGCGCAACGCTTGCCAGCGGGCCTGATCGGGGTCGTCCACGCTGGCCTTGAGCCATTGCCGGGCCGATACCATGACCGGCGCCAGGCGTGCCACCAATTCGGGGGTGCGACGCTCGATGGCGAACAAGGCATCATCCAGCGCATCGATAACCGGCAGCAGATGGATCATGCGCCCGCGCAGCTCCCTGGCATTGCGCACCAGCTGTGGCCGCGCCCCTTCGTGGGGAAGCTGGCCGATCATCATTTCCAGCGAGTTGAACGTGCCGACCATGGCCGAGCGCAATGGGCCGACGTCCTCGCCTTTGACGTCCCGCGCCAGGAAGTGATCGCTGTAGCCGGCGGCATCGTCGAACCACTTGCCAGCGGCACCGACGAACACCGGCGTGAGCCGGCGCGGCCAGAACATCGCGCCCACCACGGCGGCGCAGACGATGCCCAGGCAGATCTCCTGAAAGCGCGAGCTGGCGATGTCGAACACCGCCGTGGGATTGTCCACCACCGGCAGGGCGATCAACGGCAGGGTGTAGCCCGACAGCATGAAGGCGTAGCTGTTGGCAGTGCGCAGGTGCAACGACAGGTACAACAGGGTGCCGGTCCACAGGGCAATCACCGTGGCCAGCAGAAACGGCGTCTGCACGAACAGCGGCACGAACAGCACCGCCGCCGCAGCGCCGGTGAACGTCCCCACCGCACGGTACACCGCCTTGGAACTGGTGGGGCCGACGAAGGGACTGGAAACGATGTAGACGGTCGCCATCGCCCAGTACGGACGCGGCATCTGCAGGATCATGGCGATGTACAAGGCGATCATTGAGGCGGCGAAGGTGCGTACGCCGTAGAACCAGTCCCGGGCTGGGGGCACATCGCTGAAAAAGCCTTTCACGGGTAACCACCGGGCGTGCCCTGTCCCGCTTCCTCGAAGGCACGCACCACACGCAGTGCAGCCTCCAGGTCCGCTGGGGCGATGTCCTTGAGCACTTCACGGCGCAGGCGTACCAACTCGCCTTCGATGGACTCGGCCAGGTCGCGGCCACTGGACGTCAGGCTCAAGGCCTTGGCGCGGCGGTCGGTAGGGTCTTCGGTTCGCACCACGTAGCCGGCGGTGCACAGTTGGTCGAGCAGGCGAACCAGTGAGGGGCTTTCCAGGCCAGCGGCCTGCGCCACCGTGACCTGGCGGACACCGTCGCCCAGGCGCACGATCAGTAACAAAGGCACGGCGCAGGCTTCGGACACACCATAGTTAGCCAGGGTGGCCTGACAGATTCGCCGCCAGTGGCGCGAGGCAACCACCATGCCGCTGCTGATGTTCAGCTGGAGCTTGTCGATATTCATCGGGAAGGTGCGAATATTCATAGTTTGCTAACTATCTATATTCGCGGAACGGAAACATTTCGTCAAGAATGCCCGACCGAATGTAATCCCTGGTAGGAGCGGTCACCGGCCGCGAAGAACACGCCGCAGGGTGTCAGACACACCGCACAAGCCCTTCGCGGCCGCAGACCGCTCCTACAGTGGAACGTGAGCGGCCGCTAACGAGTGAATCCTTACCGCTCGTGCAATGCCTCGGCACGGGACTTGATGATCGGCTTGAGCAGGTAGCTCAGCACGCTCTTCTTGCCGGTGATGATGTCCACCGAAGCCACCATCCCGGGAATGATCAGCAACGGTTTTTCATCGGAGCCCAGATGACTCTTGTTGGTCCGCAGCTTGATCAGATAGAAGGTGTTCTTCTTCTCTTCATCCTGCACCGTGTCGGCGCCGATCTGTTCCAGGGTGCCTTCCAGACCGCCGTAGATGGTGTAGTCATAGGCCGTGAACTTGATCATCGCCTTCTGCCCCGGATGCAGGAACGCGATGTCCTGCGGACGAATCCGCGCCTCCACCAGCAGGCTGTCATCCAAAGGTACGATCTCGGCCATGTCGCTACCCGGCTGGATCACCCCACCGACCGTGTTGACCAGCACCTGCTTGACGATCCCGCGCACTGGCGAGGTCACCATGGTACGGCTCACCCGATCTTCCAGTCCCTTGGCCGTGGCCTGGGTCTTGGCCAGATCGGTGCGCGCCTCGTTCAACTGGGTCAGCGCCTCACTGCGGAACTTGCCGCGGGTCTCGTCGATCTTGCGCTGGACCTCACCAATCGCCGCCTGTGCACGCGGCACTGCCAGCGTGGTGCCGTCGAGCATACCGCGGGTTTCCACTTCCGAACGGCGCAGACGCAGCACTTCGACGGGCGATATTGCGCCCCTGGCCACCAGCGGTTCCGACATGCTGATCTCCTGGCGCAGCAGGTTCAGGCTGTTGCGGTATTGCTCGGCCTTGGAGGTGAACTCACGCAGCTCCTGCTGACGCTGCACCAACTGCTGCTGCAGGCCGCCGACTTCATCGGCCAACTGCTGGCGACGGCTCATGTACAGCGACTCTTCGTTGGCCGCCTGGCTGGGCACTGACTTGCGCGCCTGGGCAGTGATGTTCAGCGGCCGGTTTTCCACCTCGGCACTCAGACGCTCCACGCGCAGCTCCATGGCCACACGGTCGGCTTCGGTTTCGCCGACGTTGGAAGCGAAGCGCGTGTCGTCCAGGCGAATCAGCGGGGCGCCCGCCTCGACGATCTGCCCTTCCTTGACGTAGATCTGGGCGACGATACCGCCCTCCAGGTTCTGGATTTTCTGGATGCGCGAAGAAGGAATCGCCTTGCCGTCGCCCTTGGTCACCTCGTCGATCACCGCAAAGTGCGCCCAGGCGAGCAGAAACACGAAGAACGCGATCACGCCCCAGATGGTCAGGCGCACGATGCGCGGCGCATCGTCGATCAGCGCCTTTTCGACCTCGGGCAAGGGCTGGCCATCCAGCGAATCGGAGCCCTTGAAGTAGCGCACCAGGGAGTTCTTGAAGCCGCCGGAGGAGGATTTAAGCAACACTGATCTGCCCCTTCTTCAACGCTTCCATGACGGCAGCCTTCGGCCCATCCGCCAGAATCTGCCCGCGGTCGATCACCAGCAGGCGGTCGACCAGGCTCAGCAACGACGCACGGTGGGTAACCAGAATCACGGTCTTGTTCTCGATGACGGCTTGCAGGCGCGCTTTCAGGCGCTCCTCGCCAGTGTTGTCCATGGCGCTGGTGGGTTCGTCCAGCAAGAGAATCGGCGGGTTGAGCAGCAGCGCCCGCGCCAGCGCCACGTTCTGCCGCTGACCGCCGGAGAGATTCTGCCCGCGCTCGCCGACCTGTAGTTCATAGCCCTGCGGATGCAGGCGGGCGAACTCGTGCACACCGGCCAGTTCGGCGGCCTGCAGGACCATTTCGTCATCGACGTAGCGAGCGCCCGACACCAGGTTGTCACGCAGGGTGCCGGCCAGCAGCTGGATGTCCTGCGGTACGTAGCCGATGTTGTGGCGCAGCTCGCTGACGTCGATCTGGCGAATGTCCACGCCATCGACCAGCAACGAGCCGGCGTCGGGCTGGTACAGCCCTACCAGCAGCTTGGCCAGCGAGCTCTTGCCCGAGCCACTGCGGCCGATGATGCCGATCTTCTCGCCGGGGCGCACGGTCAGGTTGATGCCGTGCAGCGCCTGGTTCTGCTGGTTCGGGTAGGTGAAGTCGACGTTGCGAAACTCCATGGCCCCCTGCAGCACCTGACGGCTCATCGGGCGCTCGTCGAAGTTGCGCTCCTGAGGCAGCTCCATCATCTGGTCGACCGACACCATGGTGACCTTGGCCTGCTGGTAACGGGTCAGCAGACCGGACAGTTGCGCCAGCGGCGCCAGCGCGCGGCCACTCAACATGTAGCAGGCCACCAGGCCGCCCATGCTCAGGTTGCCTTCGATGATCTGGTAGACACCGAAGATGATGATCGCCACACCGGCCAGTTGCTGAATCAGCAAGGTGATGTTCATGGCCAGGCTGGACAGGGTCTTGACCCGCAATTCCAGGCGGCTGAGCGTACCAATGGTTTGTTCCCACTGGTACTGGCGCTCGCTTTCGGCGTTGTTGACCTTGACCGCATCGAGGCCACCCAGGGTCTCGATCAAGCTCGACTGGCGCTCGGCGGCCAGCGCCATGGTGCGCTCCAGGGTCTTGGTCAGGGGCTTTTGCAGGAAATGCCCGATGCCCAGCGCCAGCGGGAACGCGATGATCGGAATCCAGACCAGATGCCCACCCAGCAAGGCGATGACCAGCAGGATGAGGATGGTGAACGGCAGGTCGATCAGGCTGGTCAGGGTCAGCGACGTGAGGAAGTCGCGCATGCCCTGGAATTCATGGATGTTCTGGGCGTAGCTGCCCACGCGCGCCGGACGGTTTTTCATCGACATGCCGACGATGCGCTCGAACAGCGTGGCCGAGATGATCAGGTCGGTCTTCTTGCCGGCCAGGTCCAGGCACAGGCTGCGCAGCCCCTTGAGCAGCAGGTCGAACAGGTAGGCACCGCAGATGCCCACCGCCAGCACCCACAGGGTCGCGGTGGCCTGGTTGGGCACGACGCGGTCATAGACGTTCATCACGAACAGGGGCGCGGCCAGGGCGATGATATTGATCACCAGGCTGGCGGCGATGGCGTCGGCATACAGCCAGCGCGAGCGCTTGAGGGTGTCGCGGAACCAGGAATGGGCACGCGGGATCAGCGAGCCATTGGTGACGTCGAACTTGTGCTGCGGCTGGGCGAAAAACACCCGGCCGGTGAAATCCTGAATCAGCGTTTCGCGCGCCACGCGCACTTCACCGCCATCGCTTTCGCTGAGCAGCAACCGCGCGGTATCGCCTTCCCAGCCCAACAGCACGGCGCAGCGCGCGTCCTTGAGCATCAGCATGGCCGGCAGCGCTATGGACGGAATCTGATCCAGCTTGCGTTGCAGTACACGGCCTTGCAGACCGGCGCGTGCAGCGGCCCGCGGCAGCAGGTCAGCGGTCAGACGCTGCGAGGGCAGCGGCAGACCGGTGGTCAGCATGGCGCGGCTGGCGGGCTTGTGATGCAGCGAGCACAGCGTCAGCAGGCCGTCGAGCAACGGATCATCGTGCTGGCTGCGTGGGTCCTGGCTGAGTAGTACCGAACTTAATTCCGAATCCACGCTGACACTCTCTTATCGCTCATTGAACACCTCGACCCTATCAGGATCAGTTCATCCCGCCTGGTCTGGCAGCGGTTTGGGTTGCATTTGCACAAGGGATGCCAGCGTACACGCTGGTCGCTGGCTTCGCATGAGCTCGTTTGGCAAACGGATGCACGGCGAGTCGGGCAACCTCGATAGCCATGGGGTGTGTTTCATCGCTGATTCAATCCGACCGGGGTGAGCAGTCATTTCGCCAATCAACAGTCAGTGGCGATTTGGCACCCGTGCCCCGGTGAAAAAATTTCTTCAATCAACACAAGGAGTTAGCCTTTATAACTTGCACACCAACAATTTCGAACTTTCCGTTGTGATGTTTGTCCATCCACCCATGTTGTGTGACTGACATATAACGGTAAGCCTGAACTCGCCATTTTCGCACCGGCGACTCGTACGCCAAGCCCCAGGCCATTTACCGTTCATCCACGCTCCACGTACTGTGCAGCCCGCGCCTGGCAGGCTTTGTGCTACATCCGGCTTTCTTGCGACGCATCCATGGCGAGCCTTCCTGACGACATCTCCTGGATATTCCAGAAGCGACTTTTTTTGTCACATCAACCGGCGAAAAATGTCAGTCGTTGTCGTCTTGACGTCAATGAACTCACGCTGTTGAAGCGTTTTGCATACCTAAGAAATATCAATGTGACATTACACAATGGATTGTTTAGGATGGCGCCAAATAGGTCAATACATTGTCATAAAGTTCATTTTAGCGGATTTAAGACAATAGTTTGGCGTCAATATTACAACATACAATACGTACCGAATGCCCGTCGCCTTCACTGACGATGTTCAGGCACCGTACCAAACGAATCGTCACCCCGGAGAGTCACCCACATGAGCAGTGTTGTTGCCATCGTCAAAAGCATTGTTGGCCAAGTATTCGCAGTGTCCCCCGAGGGGATTCGCCGAGTGCTTATCGAAGGGGATCGGCTGTTCGCCGGGGAGCAGGTCGTTACGGGTGAAGCCGGTGCGGTCACGTTGGCGCTGGCCGATGGCCGCACCATCGACCTGGGACGCGACACTCAATGGAGTGCCAACACGCCCGACTCAATCGCCGATCTGAGCGCTGCCACGGCTCAGGCGGCCCCTTCGGTAGAAGAGTTGCAGCAGGCCATCGCGGCCGGCGCCGACCCTACCCAGGATCTGGAAGCCACGGCCGCAGGCCCGGGCGCGAACGACACAGGCGGTGAAGGCGGCGGTAGCCACAGCTTCGTACTGCTCAGCGAAACCGCAGGCGAAGTCGATCCCACCGTGGGCTACCCCACCGAAGGTCCGAACGCGGGTGCAGCGCAAAATACGCGCGAGATCGAAGGCGATACCAACCCGATCAACGCCGACACCGGTAACGACCCGGCCGTCCAGCGCACGGCCACACTGACCGTGACGGCAACGACCGCCATCACCGAAGCCGGCGGCGTGATCACCTACACCGCCACCGTGACCCAGGCACCTTCTGCCGACCTGACCGTCAACCTGTCCAATGGCCAATCGGTGCTCATTCCCGCCGGCCAAACCACAGGCGCCGTCAACGTCACCGTGCCGGACACCAACACGCCTTACATCGATCCGTCGCAGATCTCCGTAACCGTCACCGGCACCACCGGCGGTGGCGACCTGGCAGTCACCACCGATCCGACCCCGGCCGTCACCCGTGTCGACGACACAATCGACGTCACCACCGTGACCCTGACCGTGGGCAACAACCCCGTCACCGAAGGCACGACGATCACTTACACCGCCGTGCTCACCAATCCGGCGCAGACGCCGGTAACCGTGACCCTGTCAAACGGCTCCACCATTACCATCGCGGCTGGTCAGTCGTCGGGGTCGATCGACGTGGCCGCACCGGCCAACGACGTCTACAACAACCCGACTACCCTCAACACCACCATCACCGGCGCTACCGGTGGCAATTTCGAAAGCCTGGTGCCAAGCACAACGCCTGCGGTGGTCAACATCGTCGACTCGATCGACACGACGACCGTCGTGCTCACCGCGACCACGCCGGCCGGCGGCGCCGTCGAAAACGGCACCATTGTCTACACCGCTACCATTGGCGCACCTGTCACTGGTTCGCCAGTGGTTGTGACCTTGTCGAACAACCAAACCATCACCATCGGTGTAGGCGAAACCAGCGGCTCGGTTTCCTTCCCTCTGGGCAATGACGTCTACAACGGCGCCGCCACCGTCAGCACCGCGATCACCGGCGTAACCGGTGGCAACTACGAGCAGCTGAGCCCGAACACAACGCCGGTTGTGACGCCAGTTGGCGATAGCGTTGATGTCACCAACGTCGTGTTGACCGCTACTGTTCCAGCGGGCGGCGCTGTTGAGAATGGCACTATCGTTTACACCGCTACGGTAGGCGCGCCTGTTACCGGTTCCCCGGTTGTCGTGACTTTGTCGAACAACCAGACCATTACCATCGCAGTGGGCGAAACCAGCGGTACCGTTTCCTACACCCTGGGCAACGACGTCTACAACGGCGCCGCCACGGTCAGCACCGCGATCACCGGCGTAACCGGCGGCAACTACGAGCAACTCACCCCGAACACTACGCCGGTCGTGACGCCAGTTGGCGATAGCGTTGACGTGACCAATGTCGTGTTGACCGCTACCGTTCCAGCAGGCGGCGCCCTGGAAAACGGCACGATCCTCTATACGGCTACCGTTGGCGCACCTGTCACCGGCTCGCCGGTTGTCGTGACCCTGTCGAACAACCAGACCATCACCATCGCGGTCGGTGAAACCAGCGGTACCGTTTCCTACACCCTGGGCAACGACGTCTACAACGGCGCCGCCACCGTCAGCACCGCAATCACCGGCGTAACCGGCGGCAACTACGAGCAGCTGACCCCGAACACCACGCCGGTCGTGACCCCGGTTGGCGATAGCATCGACGTCACCAACGTTGTGCTGACCGCCACTGTCCCAGCGGGCGGCGCGCTGGAAAACGGCACCATCCTATACACGGCTACCGTTGGCGCCCCCGTCACTGGCTCGCCAGTCGTCGTGACTTTGTCGAACAACCAGACCATTACCATCGCAGTGGGCGAAACCAGCGGTACCGTTTCGTACACCCTCGGCAACGACGTCTACAACGGCGCCGCCCCCGTCAGCCCCGCAATCCCCGGCGTACCCGGCGGCAACTACGAGCAGCTGCCCCCGACCACCACGCCGGTCGTGCCCCCGGTTGGCGATAGCATCGACGTCCCCAACGTTGTGCTGACCGCCACTGTCCCAGCGGGCGGCGCGCTGGAAAACGGCACCATCCTATACACGGCTACCGTTGGCGCCCCCGTCACTGGCTCGCCAGTCGTCGTGACTTTGTCGAACAACCAGACCATTACCATCGCAGTGGGCGAAACCAGCGGTACCGTTTCGTACACCCTCGGCAACGACGTCTACAACGGCGCCGCCACCGTCAGCACCGCGATCACCGGCGTAACCGGTGGCAACTACGAGCAACTTACCCCGAACACAACGCCGGTTGTGACGCCGGTTGGTGATAGCGTTGATGTCACCAACGTCGTACTGACCGCTACCGTCCCAGCGGGCGGCGCTGTTGAAAATGGCACTATCGTTTACACCGCTACGGTAGGCGCGCCTGTCACCGGTTCCCCGGTTGTCGTGACTTTGTCGAACAACCAGACCATTACCATCGGTGTAGGCGAAACCAGCGGCTCGGTTTCCTACACCCTGGGCAACGACGTCTACAACGGCGCCGACACTGTCAGCACCGCGATCACCGGCGTAACCGGCGGCAACTACGAGCAGCTGACCCCGAACACCACGCCAGTCGTGACGCCAGTTGGCGATAGCGTTGATGTCACCAACGTTGTGCTGACCGCCACTGTCCCAGCGGGCGGCGCCCTGGAAAACGGCACCATCCTATACACGGCTACCGTTGGCGCACCTGTCACCGGCTCGCCGGTTGTCGTGACCCTGTCGAACAACCAGACCATCACCATCGCGGTCGGTGAAACCAGCGGTACCGTTTCCTACACCCTGGGCAATGACGTCTACAACGGCGCCGACACCGTCAGCACCGCGATCACCGGCGTAACCGGCGGCAACTACGAGCAGCTGACCCCGAACACAACGCCGGTCGTGACGCCAGTCGGCGATAGCGTTGATGTCACCAACGTCGTGTTGACCGCCACTGTCCCAGCGGGCGGCGCCCTCGAAAACGGCACCATCCTCTACACGGCTACCGTCGGCGCTCCAGTGACTGGTTCGCCGGTTGTCGTGACCCTGTCGAACAACCAGACCATCACCATCGCGGTCGGTGAAACCAGCGGTACCGTTTCTTACGCATTGGGCAATGACGTTTACATTGGTGCCAACACGGTCAGCACCGCCATCACCGGCGTAACCGGTGGCAACTACGAGCAGCTGACCCCGAACACCACTCCTGTGGTAACGCCAGTCAGCGATGTGATCGATGTCACCACCATCAGCCTCACCGGTGCTGCGTCGGTAACCGAAGGTGAATCGGCGAGCTACACGCTGACCCTGAGCAATCCAACCAACGTCGACACCCAGGTCACCCTGAATCTGAGCTACGGCGGCAGCGCTACACGTGCCGACTATCAGGGCACGGACACCATCACCGTGACCATCAAGGCGGGAGAAACCAGCGCCAACTTCCAGCTGCCCATCGTTGATGACGCCCTGGTCGAAGGCCGCGAGAATGTCGTGGTCACCATCGCCAACCCGACCGGCACCAACTTCGAGAGCCTGGTAGTCAACCCGCAGGCCGCCAGCGTCAATACCGTCATCATCGACAACGACGCGCCCGTGGTCGGCGACAACGACGGCGTGCCAGGCAACAAACTGACCGGTACCGAAGACACCGTACTGGCACTGGACTGGGCCTCGTTCAACATCGAGCCAACCGCCAACCCCAACCTCGACCTGGGGATCAAGTTCACCAGCCTGCCGGCGAACGGCTCGCTGCAATACAACGATGGCTCGGGCTGGAGAGACCTGACCCAGGCCGATCTGGGCACCACGTTCAGCAAGGCTCAAATCGACGCAGGCACACTGCGCTTCGTGCCGGTGGCCGATGAGTCGGGCAGCGATGCCTACAACAACGGCGGCACGGGCGACCAGCGCAGCGATTACGCCAACTTCACCTTCACCCCGACGGTCGATGCCCTGGTGGGCAAGCCGGGTACCGTGGTCATCGACATCAAGCCGGTGGCTGACGTCCCCGTGCTGTCTGTGGCCCAGACCATCTCCGGCCTGATCAAGTACACCTACACCGACCTGCAAGGCCTTGGCACCAATGGTGAAGGCGCTGATCCTGCATTGATCAAGTCCACCATCGAAGCCGCAGGCAGCCGTCCGGGCGTCGTCATCTCCGATGTCGGTGACTCGAACGTGGTGCAGGGCACCGGTACCAAAGTCACCGGCCTGATCTTCCTCGAAGCTGGCAAGACCTACACCTTCAGCGGCAAGGCCGACGACGGTCTATTGATCAACGTTGGCGGCAAGGATCTGGATGGCGCGCACTGGGGCGCTGGCATCGACCCGACCTCGGGCGACTACACCGGCAGCATCACGCCGACCGAAACCGGCTACTACAGCATCGACCTGTATCACTACAACCAGAACGGCCCAGGCTTCTACAACCTGAACCTCTCGGTGGACCAGGGTCCAGCGACGTCGATCGGTGCGAGCGGCGTGCCGCTCTACAGTGATATCAGCGAAGTCATCAACCAGGGCATCGATGTCGTCCCGCACGTCGACGCCAATGGCGACGGCTACTACGCCGGCTACGAACTGAACCACGGTGCCGAAGACACCGCGATCCAACTGAGCACCATCGCCGTCTCGTTCGGCGATACCCGCGACGGCTCCGAACTGCATGTGCTGCAGATCAGCGGTATTCCGGTGGGTGCAGTGCTGCGTGATGGCGCCAACCACGTTTATGTGTCCGAGGCTGGCGGCACCGGCACGGCTGATATCACCGGCTGGAACCTCAGCACCCTGACCTTCACGCCACCGACCGACTTCAACGGCACCGTGGCGCTGACCGTTACCGCAACGGCCACCGAAAAAGCCGATCTGGCCAACCCAGCTTCGGTCAGCCAGCAGTTGAACATCATCGTCGACCCGGTCACCGACGTGACCAACGTGGTTCTCACCGCCGAAGTCCCAGCGGGCGGCGCAGTCGAGAACGGTACCATCGTCTACACCGCCACGGTCGATTCGCCAGTGACCGGCGCGCCAGTGGTCGTCAGCCTGTCGAACAACCAGGTCATCACCATTCCCGTGGGTCAAACATCGGGCTCGGTGACTTACGTCATTGGCAACGACGTGTATAAAGGCGCAGACACCGTCAGCACAGGCATCACCGGCGTAAGCGGTGGCAACTACGAACAGTTGACTCCGAACACCACGCCAGTCGTCACTCCAGTTGGCGACAGCATCGATGTCACCAGCGTCGTACTGACCGCCACCGTTCCTGCAGGCGGCGTCGCTGAAAACGGCACCATCGTCTACACCGCCACTGTCGGCGCACCGGTCACCGGCTCGCCAGTTGTCGTGACCCTGTCGAACACCCAGACCATCACCATTTCCGTCGGTCAGACGTCGGGCTCGGTGTCCTATGTCGTTGGCAACGATGTGTACAAAGGTGCCGACAACGTCAGCACTGGCATCACCGGCGTAAGCGGTGGCAACTACGAGCAATTGACGCCGAACACCACGCCAGTCGTGACCCCGGTCAGTGACAGCAACGACGTTACCAACGTGGTACTGACTGCCGCTGTTCCAGCGGGCGGGGCCGTTGAAAACGGCACCATCGTCTATACCGCCACCGTTGGCGCACCGGTCACCGGCTCGCCGGTTGTAGTGACCCTGTCGAACAACCAGACCATCACCATCGGTGTGGGAGAAACCAGCGGTACCGTCTCCTACACCCTGGGTAACGACGTCTACAACGGCGCCAACCCTGTCAGCACGGCCATCACCGGCGTAACCGGTGGCAACTACGAGCAGCTGACTCCGAACACCACGCCGGTCGTAACGCCGGTTGGCGATAGCACCGACATCACAAACGTCGTACTGACCGCTACCGTCCCAGCGGGCGGCGCCCTGGAAAACGGCACCATTGTCTATACCGCGACCGTCGGCGCACCTGTCACCGGCTCCCCGGTTGTCGTGACCCTGTCCAACAACCAGACCATCACCATCGGTGTGGGCGAAACCAGTGGCACTGTTTCCTACACCTTGGGCAATGACGTCTACACCGGCGCCGCCACCGTCAGCACAGCCATCACTGGTGTAACCGGTGGCAACTATGAACAGCTGACTCCGAACACCACGCCAATCGTGACCCAGGTCGGCGATGTGACCGATGTCACCACCATCAGCCTCAGCGGCGCTGTGTCGGTAACCGAAGGTGAGTCTGCGAGCTACACGCTGACCCTGAGCAATCCGACCAATGTCGATACGCAGGTCACCCTGAACCTGAGCTACGGTGGCAGTGCGACAGGTGCCGACTATCGGGGCACGGACACCATCACCGTGACCATCAAGGCGGGAGAAACCAGCGCCAACTTCCAACTGCCCATCCTCGATGACGCCCTGGTCGAAGGTCGCGAGAACGTCGTGGTCACCATCGCCAATCCGACCGGCACCAACTTCGAGAGCCTGGTAGTCAACCCGCAGGCCGCCAGCGTCAACACTGTCATCATCGACAACGATGCTCCGGTGGTGGGCGACAACGGCGGCGTGCCAGGCAACAAACTGACCGGTACCGAAGACACCGCACTGGCACTGAACTGGGCGTCGTTCAACATTGAGCCAACCGCCAACCCCAACCTCGACCTGGGCATCAAGTTCACCAGCCTGCCGGCTAACGGCAACCTGCAGTTCAACGACGGCAGCGGCTGGAAAAACCTGACCCAAGCGGATCTGGGCACCACGTTCAGCAAAGCCGACATCGATGCCGGCAAGCTGCAGTTCGTCCCAGTGGCCGACGAGTCGGGCAGCGATGCCTACAAAAACGCCGGTACCGGTGACCAGCACAGCGACTACGCCAGCTTCACCTTCACCCCCACGGTCGACGCGCTGGTGGGCAAACCCGGCACCGTGACCATCGACATCAAACCGGTGGCTGACGCACCGATCCTGAGCCTGACACCGGACTACGTCGTTCCGACCGGTCTGATCAAGTACACCTACACCGGCCTGCAAGGCTTGGGCAACAATGGCGAAGGCGCTGACCCTGCACTGATAAAGTCCACCATCGAAGCCGCCAACCGGCCTCAGGGCGTGGTCGTTGCCGATGTGGGTGACACCAATGTCGTACAGGGCACCTCTACCAAAGTCACCGGCCTGATCTTCCTCGAAGCCGGCAAGACCTACACCTTCACCGGCAAGGCCGACGACGGTCTGCTGATCAACGTTGGCGGCAAGGATTTGAGCACCGCCCACTGGGGCGCTGGTGTCGATCCCACTTCAGGTGACTTCAGCGGCACCTTCAAGCCGACTGAAACCGGCTACTACAGCCTGGATCTGTACCATCACAACCAGAACGGGCCGGGCTTCTACGGCCTGAACCTGTCGGTCGACCAAGGCCCCGTGACTCCGATCGGCCAGAGCGGAGCGCTGCTGTACACCGACATCGCCGACCTGGTGAACCAAGGCATCAAGGTTACCCCGCACGTCGATGGCAATGGTGATGGTTACTACGCCGGCTACGAACTGAACCACGGCGCCGAAGACACTGCGATCCAGCTGAGCACCATCAACGTCACCTTCGGCGACACGCGTGATGGTTCCGAACTGCACGTGCTGCAGATCAGCGGTATCCCGGCAGGCGCAGAGCTGCGTGACGGCGCTGGTCATAGCTACGTTTCTACAGCCGGTGGCACCGGCACGGCCGATATCACCACGTGGGATCTGAAAACCCTGACCATCACGCCGCCGACCGATTTCAACGGCACGCTGGCGCTGACCGTCACGGCCACCGCCACCGAGAGCGCTGACTTGGCCAACCCGGCTTCGGTCAGCCAGCAGCTGAACGTCATCGTCGACCCGGTTACCGACGTGACCAATGTCGTGCTCACAGCACAAACGCCACCAGGCGGCGTGCTGGAAAACGGCACCATCGTCTACACCGCGACGGTGGGTAATCCGGTGACTGGCACACCGGTCGTCGTCAAGCTCTCGAACGACCAAGTCATCACCATTCCGGTAGGTGAGACGTCGGGCTCGGTGTCCTACGTCGTCGGCAACGACGTGTACAAAGGCGCCGACAGCGTCAGCACCGCCATCACTGGCGTGACCGGTGGCAACTACGAGCAACTGGCTCCAAACACCACCCCGGTCGTGACCCAGGTCAGCGACAGCAACGACGTCACCAACGTCGTACTGACCGCACAAACGCCAGCAGGCGGCGTGGCTGAAAACGGCACCATCGTCTACACCGCCACCGTCGGCGCACCTGTAACCATCTCGCCGGTGGTCGTGACCCTGTCGAACAACCAGACCATCACCATTCCGGTAGGTCAGACGTCGGGCACTGTGTCCTACGTCGTCGGCAACGACGTGTACAAAGGCGCTGACAGTGTCAGCACCGCCATCACCGGCGTAACCGGTGGCAACTACGAGCAACTGGCCCCGAACACCACCCCGGTCGTGACCCAGGTCAGCGACAGCAACGACATCACCAATGTCGTACTGACCGCACAAACGCCAGCAGGCGGCGTGGCTGAGAACGGCACCATCGTCTACACCGCCACCGTCGGCGCACCTGTCACTGAATCGCCAGTGGTCGTGACCCTGTCGAACAACCAGACCATCACCATTCCGGTAGGTCAGACGTCGGGCACTGTGTCCTACGTCGTCGGCAACGACGTGTACAAAGGCGCTGACAGTGTCAGCACCGCCATCACTGGCGTGACCGGTGGCAACTACGAGCAACTGGCTCCAAACACCACCCCGGTCGTGACCCAGGTCAGCGATGTGATCGATGTCACCACCATCAGCCTCAGCGGCGCTGCGTCGGTGACCGAAGGTGAATCTGCGAACTACACGTTGACCCTGAGCAATCCGACCAATGTCGATACGAAGGTCACCCTGAACCTGAACTACGGTGGCAGCGCGACAGGTGCCGACTATCGGGGCACGGACACCATCACCGTGACCATCAAGGCGGGGGAAACCAGCGCCAACTTCCAACTGCCCATCGTCGATGACGCCCTGGTCGAAGGCCGCGAGAACGTCGTAGTCACCATCGCCAATCCAACCGGCAGCAACTTTGAAAGCCTGGTGGTCAACCCGCAGGCCGCCAGTGTCAACACCGTCATCATCGACAACGATGCGCCGGTGGTGGGCGACAATGGCGACAACAAGGGCGTGGCTGGCAACAAGCTCAGCGGCACCGAAGACAATGCCGTGGCCTTGGACTGGGCTTCGTTCAACGTCCAGCCAACTGCCAACCCCACCCTCGACCTGGGCATCAAGTTCACCAGCCTGCCGGCGAACGGGAACCTGCAGTTCAACGACGGCAGCGGTTGGAAAAACCTCACCCAAGCAGATCTGGGCACTACCTTCAGCAAAGCCGACATCGATGCCGGCAAGCTGCAGTTCGTCCCAGTAGCCGACGAGTCGGGTAGCGATGCCTATAAAAACGCCGGTACCGGTGACCAGCACAGCGACTACGCCAGCTTCACCTTCACCCCGACGGTCGATGCGCTGGTGGGCAAGCCTGGCACGGTCACCATCGATATCAAGCCGGTAGCCGATGCCCCGATCCTGAGCCTGACACCGGACTACGTCGTTCCGACCGGTCTGATCAAGTACACCTACACGGGTCTGAAAGGTCTGGGCACCAATGGTGAAGGCGCTGATCCAGCACTGATCAAGTCCACCATCGAAGCCGCCAACCGGCCTCAGGGCGTGGTCATCTCCAATGTGGGTGACACCAGTGTCGTCCAAGGCACCGGTACCAAGGTCACCGGCCTGATCTTCCTCGAAGCTGGCAAGACCTACACCTTCAGCGGCAAGGCCGACGACGGTCTGCTATTCAACGTCGGCGGCAAGGACTTGGCCACTGCGCATTGGGGACCAGGCTCTTCCCCTAACGCGGGTGTTTTCAGCGGCACCTTCAAGCCCACGGAAACCGGCTATTACAGCCTCGACCTGTATCACCACAACCAGAATGGGCCCGGTAACTACACCCTGAACCTGTCGGTCGACCAAGGCCCAGCCACTGCGATCGGTAAGAGCGGAGCGCTGCTGTACACCGACATCGCCGACCTGGTGAACCAAGGTATCAAGGTCACTCCGCACGTCGACGGCAACGGCGATGGTTACTACGCCGGTTACGAACTGAACCACGGTGCCGAAAACACCGCGATCCAGTTGAGCACTATCAACGTCACCTTCGGCGACACCCGTGATGGCTCCGAACTGCACGTGTTGCAGATCAGCGGTATCCCAGCAGGTGCAGAGCTGCGTGATGGCGCCGGCCATAGCTACGTTTCCACGGCTGGTGGCACCGGCACGGCCGATATCACCAAATGGGATCTGAAAACCCTGACCATCACGCCGCCGACCGATTTCAACGGCACGCTGGCGCTGACCGTCAAGGCCACCGCCACCGAGAACGCTGACCCGGCCAACCCTGCGTCGGTCACCCAGAAGCTCAACGTCATCGTCGACGCCGTGAACGACGCGCCCGTGGTCGCCATGGATGAACGTGTGGTCTTCAACGAAGGCTCCGCACAAGCTGTCCATCTGGTCACAGGCCTGAGCATCAGCGACAAGGACAACACCGTTGGCGATCAACTGCAAAGCGCGAAGATCGTCATCCACAACACCATGGCCGGTGACACCTTGAGCTCGGCCTTCGCAACCGGCAACGGCACCACCACTCAAGGCATTGCCTACAAGGTCGCAGGCGTGGGCAGCGATGGCACCATGACCATCACTCTGGAAGGTGCCGCAAGTCGTGCTACCTATCAGGACGTGATCAGTTCGATCATGTTCAAGGCAACCGGCGAGCATCCGGAAAGCACCGTGCGCCAAGTTTCGGTCGAAGTGACCGATACCGGCGTGCAGGGCAATGGTGCAAACGCTGCGACCTCGGTCGTGGCCAACAGCGTGATGATGGTCAAGCCCGCCGTGGTCGTGACTCTGTCGGCCGACCCGCAGACCTTCGAAGGCGGTGTGATCAAGTACACCGCCACCCTGACGGACCTGCACGGCAATGCCGTCAACGCTCAGGACACCATTCGGGTCGACATCGGCAACGGCGCGAACATCAGCATCGCCAAGGGCGCCTCGGCAAGCTCGACCACTGTCGATGCGCCAGCGGACGACGTGTACAAGGACGCCGATTCGGTCAGCCGTACCATCCAGAACGTGAGCGGTGGCGGCAACGTCACGCTGATGCCGAGCACCACGCCGGTCAATGTGCTGGTCAACGACACCATCGACGCTACCAAGGTCAGCTTGAGCGCCACATCGGCAGTCAACGACGGCGGCGTCATCACCTACACTGCCACCCTCGACCACGCGGCCGACAAGGCCGTGAAGCTGCTGCTGTCGAACGGTCAGACCATCGACATCGCGGCCAAGGCTACACAAGGTTCCGTTAATTACACGGTGGCCAACGATGCTTCGCGTGCCGGTATGATCACGGTCGCCGTCACCGGTATCGCCAACGCCGCCGATGGCAAGCCGATCGATGGCAACTTCGAAAAACTGCTGTACCAGGATGCATCGGCCAGCACCACTGTGACCGGTCCACAGACCACCATCGGTATCACCGGTGCCGAGCGGATCATCGAAGGCCAGTCGGCCATCTACACGCTGACCCTCAGCCACGAGACCAAGAGCCCGGTCACCGTCACCCTGAGCTATTCGGGCAAGGCGGCCAATGGTGCCGACTTCCAGGGCCAGACCACCGTGGTCATCAACGCCGACAAGTCGTCTGCGACCTTCCCCATCAGCGCCCTGAGCGATCAGTTGCGTGAGGGGACCGAACAACTGGTCGTGACCATCGACTCGGTCACCGGTGGCAACTTCCAGAGCCTGACGCCAGACCCGGCCCACGCCAGTGTTGCCATTAACATCATCGACAACACCCTGGTGGCCGACACCGCCACGGTCGATGAAGGCGCCACCCTGAACGGCAACGTGCTGACCAATGATCGCGACGGTGACAACAGCCTGACCGTGGCCAAGTTCACCGTCGGCGGCACCAGCTATGCCATGGACGCCAACGGCCATGCCTCGGCGCCGGTCACCGCCACCGTGGGCAACCAGTCGGTGACGGTCGGCAATCTGACCATCGCCGCCGATGGCAGCTACACCTACACGCCGGCCAAGGGTTACGAGCACTGGAGCGGCACCGTGCCAACGGTCAGCTACACCACCAATACCGGTGCGGTCAGTACCCTGGACATCACCGTGGCGCCAGTCAGCGATACGCCGCTGCTGAGCGTTGCCAACCCAACTTCGTGGACACTGTCCGGCGACGCCAACACCGTCACCAGTGGCCAGGTCAGCCAGTTGGGCGAAGCGTGGAAGACCCACAACGCCAACAACTACATCGAGGTCAATCCGTACAGCGTCTACAACGGCACCTCCAGCAGCACCAAGGTGATCGAGCTGGAAAGCAACGTGGGCGACGCCAGCGACCTCTACACTGTCGTGGCCAACGCCAAGGCCGGTTCGCTGTACACCCTGGACTTCGACTACTCGCCACGCAAAGGGCATGAAGGCGATTCCGACATCAAGGTCATGTGGGGCGACAAGGTGGTCGCCGTGATCAACGGCACCACCGTTGGCATGGTGCACTACAGCCTGCAATTACCGGTGGACAGCACCGCCAGCAAGACCTTGACCTTCGCTTCGGTGGACAAGAACTCGTTCGGCGGCCTGCTGGACAACATCACGCTGTCCACCACCGGCAACACCGGTGTGGCTGGCAAGGCGATCGCGCTGTCCGAGATCACTTCGCAGCTGGTCGACCGTGACGGTTCCGAAACCCTGACCACGACCATTTCCAACATCCAGGCCGGTGCCACCCTCAGTGACGGCACACACAGCTTCACGGCCAGCAGCACTGCACAGGTCGCGGACGTCAGCGACTGGAACCTGTCCACCCTGACCCTGACCACCGCGGCCAATGCGCCTGCCGGTGACATCAATCTGAAGGTCAACGCCAGCGCCAAGGACGGTACTGCCGTCGCTGCAGCGGCTGCTGAACAGACCCTGACCGTGCACGTGGTGGAGGCCAAACAGAGCTACAGCGCAATCACCGGCAACGCCGGCACCGAGACGCTGGACGGCACCACCGGCCGCGACATCATCGTCGGCGACGTGACACCGACCCAGACGCAGAACGGCGCCAGCTACAACATCGCCTACATCCTGGATCGCTCCGGCAGCATGAAGGACACCCTGGCCAGCGCGAAGGATTCGGTCGCGAACGCGGTCCAGCAGCTCTCGCAGAACCTGGGGGGCGGCACCGTCAAGGTGACCATCGTCGACTTCGGTACCGACGCCAAACAAGGCGCCACGCTGACGCTGACGCCGAACATGTCGCTGGACGCGATCAAAGCCGGCCTGGGTCTCAACGCCCTCACTGCCACCGGTGGTACCAACTACGAATCCGCGTTCTACAAAGCCGCGACCTGGTTCAACGGGACCGAAGCGACCAGCAACACCGGTGCCGTGAAGCTCAGCTACCTGATCACCGACGGCGAGCCCACCTACTACCTGGACACGGCCGGTAATCGTCAAGGCGATGGTCGCACCACCAACAGCGCCGTCGTCGAGGGTTCTGCCGAAGGATTCGCAGCCCTGGCCAAAGTATCGACCGTGGAGGCGATCGGGGTTGGTAACAACTCCAACAGCGCCACCGTGGCCACCTTGCAGAAGTTCGACAGCGATGGCGAAGTGCAGACCAAGATCGATGTCAGCAATATCGCTGCCGCACTGAAGAACAGCATCATCACCGCCGGTGGCGACACCATCAACGGCGGCGAAGGCCACGACATCCTGTTCGGCGACACCATCTCGTTCACCAAGGCGGGCGTGACTACCGAGGGTACGGCAGCCCTGACCGAGTACGTGAAATCGGTCACCAACGCAAGCTCCGTCACCTCCGAGCAGGTACACGACTACATCACCAAGCACGCCAGCGATTTCAACGTCGGGCCTGCCAGCTCCGAGGGCCAGGCCGGTCTGTTCACCGTCGCCAAGGGGGGCAACGACTTCCTCAACGGCGGTGATGGCGACGACATCATCTACGGCCAGCGTGGCGATGACACCCTGCGTGGCGGTGCCGGCAACGACGTGCTCTTCGGTGGTGCCGGCAAGGATACGTTCGTGTGGAAAAGCGGTGACGTGGGTACCGACACCATCAAGGACTTCAGCCATGCCGAAGGCGACAAACTGGATCTGTCCGACCTGTTGCCATCGGATGCCGAAACCAACCTGGCGAACTACCTGAAGCTGAGCACCGACACGGCCGGCAACTCGACCCTGCAGATCAGCACCAAAGGTGGCATGACGTCGGCTTCGGCCACCGTCACGCCGGATGTCACCATCAAGGTCGACAATGCGCACTGGGGCAGCGGTACCGATGCCATCAAGTCGCTGATCTCCGGTGGCGACCTGCTGGTCAAGCACCACGATTGATGCCATCGGCAGCTGGCCCCGACGGGTCGGCTGCCGTCAGCATCCATAGTGTCGGAATCCGTGTAATCTCTGCCGAGGCTGCATTGCAGTCTCGGCAGGTTTTTTTTCGATTGGAGCGCTTCGATGTTCTATGTACAACGCGATCGACAAGGTGCATTGATCCGTGTGGAGGCGGCACCCTATGCCGAAGCCACGGAAACCCTGCCGGCCGATCACCACGAGATCCAGGCGTGGTATGCCAACGATGTGGTCGAAACCAGCCTGAAACAGCTCAAGCAGAGCGATCTGGACATGATCCGGGTACTCGACGACCTGATCCAGGTACTGACCAGCAAAGGCATCATTCGCGTAACCGATCTGCCAGCGGCGGCCCAGGCCAAGCTCAAGGATCGTTCCAGCGCGCGGGTGGCGTTGGGCGGTTTGAACCAACTGATCAACGACGACGAAACCGGCCTGATCTGAAGCCTTCGCACCTCTTCACCACCGCGCCTGCAGAGGCACGGTCAGAAGCTGGACGAAGGCCTGTGCGGCAGACCTAGCCTGCCTGCCAGGGCCGTGGCTCGCCCACGAGCTGACCCTGTACGCCGGCAATCCCCATCTCGCGAATCACCTGCAACTCCCCTTCCGTCTCGACCCGCTCGGCAATCAGCGGCAAGTCGATGCTGTGCGCCGCCCGCTGAATGGCCTCGATGAACAGCCGCTTGTGGCTCTCCTGATCGATGGCGCGAATGTAGCTGCCGTCGATCTTCAGGTAGCCAAGGCCCAAATGGGCCAGGTTGCCGATCATGCTGAAACGCCCGCCAAAGCGCTGCAGGCTCAGGCTATAGCCCAGGCTGCGCAGACGTCGCGTGAACTGCTCCAGCACGCTCTGCTCGGGGATCTGCTCCTCGCCGATTTCCAGGATCAGACGCGGGCCCAAGGACGGATACTGCGCCAGTCTTTCGAACAGCGCTTCCAACGCCTGCGGATCACTCAAGGTCGCCGCAGACAGGTTCAAGGCGAGCGTGGCGTCGTGCTTGCGCAAATGCTCCAGCACCAGCTCCAGCATCAGCCGATCCAACCGCGCGGACCAGCCGAAACGCTCCAGCCACGGCAGAAACCGTCCCGCTGCCACAGCCTGACCCTGCTCGTCGATCAGCCGTGATAGCACCTTGTGGTGAAGCACCTGCTGGGTGTCCGCGCTACTCACCACCGGTTGGAAGTACAGCTGGAAGCGGCGCTGGCTCAGAGCTTCATCGAGCAGGGTATGCCAGGCGTGGTGATCATTTTCCACCGTCGCCAGAGCCCGGTGCTCCAGACACACCCAGCAACTGTCCCCTGGCCCCTCGGCTTGCGCCAGGGCTTCGTCCGCCAGCTTGAGCAAGGCGTGCGGGTCATCACCCGGGGTGTACGGTGCCAGCCCCAGATGGGCCACTGGCAGCAGATCGGTGGCGCCGGTCTGGGCCAGGCTGCGCAGGTTCGCATCGAGCGCCTGTGCGAGCTGCTGGGCCTCCTCGCGCACCATGCCCGGTGCCAGTATGGAAAACTCGCCACCACGGCTGCGGGTGATCAGGTTCTGCGTCTCGGGATAACCTGCACAGGTGCGAACCAACTGCTGACTCACCGCCTGCAGCAACTGGTCGGTCCGCTGCCCACCCAGACGTTGGTTGAGGCCTGCCAGATCGTTGATACGCAACAGCACCAGATACCCGGCGCTGGCCTCTTCCAGATTGCTGACGCGGGTGTGCAACTGCATCTCGAAGTAGCGTCGGTTGGCCAGTCCGGTCAGGCTGTCCTGGTACGACTCGATACGCAGCCTCTCACTGCGTACGGTTTGCTCGTGAAACAGCGCCTTGAGCTTTTCCACCATCTGGTTCATGGCCTGCACCACGCGTCGCAGCTCGGGAGTGCGGGGCAGATCGGGCAGGCTGAGGAACTCCCGGCGGGCAATGGCGTGCGACTGCTCGACCATATAGTCCAGCGGTTTGAGTTGGCGACGCAGCAGCAGTGCGCCCAACGCGGCACTCACAGCACCGCACAGCAACAACCAGCCCAGACTGCCCAATGCGCCCTGCCACAGCTTGGCCACAGCGAACATGGGGTGGCTTACCACCTCCACCCGAGCCGCCTGCTCCCAGCCACGGCTGACGATTGCGTCACCACCCGCCGGGGCCAGATTGATCATCTTCACGAACCAGGCCGGCACACCACTGCCATCCGGCTCTGCGGCTCGCTCGACGATGACGCTGTCATCCGCCAGATTGACCACACGAATGCTGGCGTAATAACCGCTGTCGAAGATCGAGCTGACCATCAGTTCGACCATCGCCGGGTCATCGATGTTGGGCGTGAGCGACAACGCCAGCGCCGTAGCCGCATCCTGGGCGTGCGAGCGCAGCTGATTGACGTACTGAGTGCGCGAGCTTTCAAGGCTGACCATGAAGCTGCCAGTGAAAGCCACCACCAGAAACAGACATATCGCGATCAACAGCTGTTTGAACAGAGACATCGTTGCTCCACTTAATGATCCGGGCTTTCCGGAAAGCCTTCTGCGGCCATTTTCTTCAGCACGTCCTGCCAACGCGACAGGCGTTTGGTATCCCCTACCTTCCTGTTGCCGCCCGCGCCGGTGAGCCACAACCCCTCACCGTTGAAGGCATACACAGGCAGCAGGTCCTGACGCTGGCTGGCAGGCAGGATAGGGTCCATCAGGCTGTCCAGTACCAGTGGCATGGCAGTCGGTGTGGCGTAATAGGTGAGTACCATGTGCGCGCGGTTCTGTCGCAAGGCCTTGACGTAGGTGATGCGCAGCTTGTCGGCAGCGACGCCCAGATGACGCAGGCTGAAATACTTGGCGATCGCATAGTCCTCGCAGTCGCCAGCGCCCTTGAGCAGCGACTGCACCGGCGTTGCCCAGTAATCCACCTCATGCCACAGATCGAGGTCCTCCCGATACCGCAGCTGATGATTGAAGAACTGGTTCACCACTTCCAACTGCTCGCTTTCGCTCAGTGGCTTTTGGGTGGCCAGCAATCGTTGCCACGCATCGATACGCTGCGCGCCCTCACCCAAGGGTCCATACAAACTCTCGGCACGGCGACTGATCTGGTTGAAATCCCAATCGGCACGAAGCCCACCCAGCAAGGTACCCGCCAGGGCCAAGGCAATCGCGAGACAGCGCACCGTCTGTAGGTACTTCAACCGTGTAACCAACGTGTTCGATCCGCCGGGGACGCATTGCAGCCCACCATGGTGCGGGGGCGCTGAATAAAAAACAATGGCACGATGAAATCACTTTCGCGAGGTTCTGGGCAGTCTTTTCGTCGCCACATCGTTGCCCTTCGTCTGGCTGCCGGCTTCCCAGACGGTTATTCAAAAGCGCCGCCTTTCAATGTGTAACTGGTTGCGTCAGGATGTCGCAAAATAACAGAGGCTGTTTGGCGTGACTGAAAAAACCACTGTGCTGGCCAGCATTCTGGGCAGTGAACAGGTGCCTGCGCATCTGGCGCGCTCGGTGATCGAAGAAAAGGTTCGTGCAGCGATCTACGATGGACGCCTGCCCTGCGGCATGGCCATCCGGCAGCAGGAACTGGCTACACTGTTCGGCGTCAGCCGTATGCCGGTGCGCGAAGCCTTGCGTCAGCTTGAGGCACAGGGTCTATTGAAGGTCGTGCATCACAAAGGCGCTGTGGTGGCTCCACTGGTCAATCATGACTCAGTGGAAACCTATGCCTTGCGCATGCTGCTGGAATGCGAGGCCCTGCGCCTGTCGATTCCGTTTCTGGAGCAATCCGACTTTGCTTATGCCCAGGACTGTATCGAACGCCTGGAGCTAACTGGCGACTACGTTGAGATCAGTCAACTCAACCGCGCCTTCCACTACACGCTGTACAAACGCGCTGACAATCGCCGGCTGTTGCAGTTGGTAGACGAGGGGTTGATTGAAGAGGAGCGCTTCCTGCGCTTCAACCTGGAAGCCATGGGTTTGCGCAAATTGGCACAGGATGACCATCGACAGCTGATCGAAGCTGCTCGGCAACGTGATATCCCTCTTGCAACCCAGTTGCTGCGAGAGCATCTGCAACGCGGCGTCGATGCCATTACCCGCTATCTGGCGAATGCCCAAGCGCAGGATCAGCAAGGCTGAAAAGCAAAAACCCCTGTCTGCGTCAGCAGACAGGGGTTTTTTATTCAATCTTGACGATGACCTACTCTCACATGGGGAAACCCCACACTACCATCGGCGATGCATCGTTTCACTACTGAGTTCGGGATGGGATCAGGTGGTTCCAATGCTCTATGGTCGTCAAGAAATTCCGTGTGCCGGGCTGGCATGGCCAGCCTCAGCGAAATATTGGGACTTCTACTTATAGACAAAACCCCTACCTGCTTGCGCAGATAGGGGTTTCGGAACTGAATCTTGACGATGACCTACTCTCACATGGGGAAACCCCACACTACCATCGGCGATGCATCGTTTCACTGCTGAGTTCGGGATGGGATCAGGTGGTTCCAATGCTCTATGGTCGTCAAGAAATTCT
>NZ_LGIR01000023.1:0-82021 GCF_001187875.1 Pseudomonas sp. RIT-PI-a | reverse complement strand
CATCGCGTTGATCGAGAACGGTCGGGTGGTGTTCGGCGTGGTCACCGTGCCGACAACGGGCAGTGCCTACTATGGCGGTGCCGGGCTGGGGGCCTGGCATGCAGCGGGCGGGGAACCGGCCCAACCGATCGGGGGACGCGGGGTGCCGCGCCCGGCCGCGCGCTTACCGTGGGCGCCAGTCGGCGCCATTCCCGCCCCGAACAGGAGCACCTGCTGGCCGCTCTGAGCACCGTGGTGGGCCCGCTGGAGCTGGTCAGTGTCGGCAGTTCGCTGAAGTTCTGCCTGTTGGCCGAAGGCGCCGCCGATTGCTATCCGCGCCTGGCGCCAACTTCGCAGTGGGACACCGCGGCGGCCCAGGGCGTGCTCGAAGGAGCGGGTGGCGAAGTGTTGCAGATCGACGGACAGCCGTTTGTCTATGCGGCCCGCGAGTCACTGCTCAATCCGTCGTTTCTGGCGCTGCCCAGCAATGTGCCCTGGCGTCAGTCGCTGGTTACGCTGGCGCAGGCGGGGTGTGGGCAACCACCACGTACTGACCGCTGAACGTGACCGCACAGCGCTCGCCATCCAGCACCTGGGTCTGCAGTTGCAGGCGCGCCCGGCCATGGCGTCGGTAGGTCTTGAGAAAGCGCTGCCAAAGAGCCTCGTCGATGTTTTCGCACACGGCCAGGGCGTCGCCGGCCACCGGCAGGGGATAGTCGATCTGACCCTGCTGGATGACGATATGGCCACCGCTCAGGCCGGCCTCGCCCAGGCGCAGGTGCAACCAACCCCAGCCCGCCAGCACGGCGGCACAGTACAGGCTGCCGCCGAACATCGTGCTCTTGTGGTTGACGTTCGGTGCCAGCGGCACATGCAGGCGCAGGCAATGGTTGTCCCAGGCCCGCACGCGCAGGCCCATGTCGCCGGTCAGCGGAATGTCATGATGCAGCAGCCGCTCGAGGGCCTGGATTTCACTCATGTTCCTCGCCTCCACCAAAGCTCAGGCCGTGCTTGCGCAGCTTGTCGTGCAAGGTCTTGCGGGGGATGCCGAGGGCTTCGGCCAGGCTGCGAACGGAGGTGTGCGAGCGGCTCATCTCGGCCGCGATCAAGGCGCGTTCGAAATGCTCGACCTGATCGCTGAGCCCGCCCGTGACCGTGCGGGTCATCTCCACCGGGCCGGGCTCGCCGTTGTCCAGCGCCAGTTCCAGGCCAAGGGCGAAGCGCTCGGCAGCGTTCTGCAGTTCGCGCACGTTGCCCGGCCAGCTGTGTCGCAACAGCAACGCGCGTTGCGCTGCGGAGAGTTCGTTGGCCAGCACGCCGTGGCGTTCGGCCGCGGCATCGGCGTAGTACTGGAACAGCATCAGCACGTCTTCGCCCCGCTCGCGCAAGGGCGGAATGCGTAGCGAGGCAACATTGAGGCGGTAATACAGGTCGGCGCGAAAGCGTCCCTGATCGGCGGCCTGGCGCAGGTCTTCCTTGGTCGCGGCGATCACCCGGATATCCAGGCGGATCTGCTGGTTGCCCCCCAGGCGTTCGACCACCCGTTCCTGCAGCAAGCGCAGCAACTTGACCTGCACATCCAGGCTCATGCTTTCGATTTCGTCGAGGAACAGGGTGCCGCCGTTGGCGAACTCGAACTTGCCGATGCGGCGTTTCTGGGCGCCGGTGAAGGCGCCGGGTTCATGGCCGAACAGCTCGCTTTCCACCACCGATTCGGCGAGGGCGCCGGCGTTGATCGCCACGAAAGGGCCGCTGCGGCGGCTGGACAGGTCGTGCAAGGCGCGCGCCACGACCTCCTTGCCGGCACCGGTTTCGCCCAGGATCAGCACGTCGGCGCGGGTCCCGGCCAGCGCGCCGATCTGCTCGCGCAGGCGCGCCATGGAGGCCGACTGGCCGACCAGTCGCGTACTCAACTGCTGCCGATCGCTCAGGGCCATGCGCAGGCTGCGGTTGTCCAGCACCAGGCGGCGCACGGCCAGGCCGCGGCGTACGCTGTCGAGCAGCGCGTCGCTGGCGAACGGTTTTTCGAGGAAGTCGTAGGCACCGGCGCGCATCGCCTGCACGGCCAGTGGCACGTCGCCGTGGCCAGTGATCAGCAAGACCGGCAGCTCGGTATCGCGGGCATGCAGTTGTTCGAGCAATTGCAGGCCGTCGATGCCCGGCATGCGGATATCGCTGACCACCACGCCAGGCCAGTCGCGCTCGATGCGTGCGGACAGGCCCTGGGCATCGGCCAGGGCCAGCACCTTGAGGCCGGCCAGGTCCAGGGTCTGGCTCAAGGCCTGACGCAGATGGGGATCGTCGTCGATCAGCACGACCTGGATCTTGCTGTCGATGGCGCTGTCGCTGGTCATGCCGATGGGTCCTCGGGGGCTTGCAGGCTGACGCCCGGCTCTCCAGCGCGTAAACGCAGGATCAGCAGGGCGCCGCCTTGGGGATGGTTGGACAGCAGCAGTTCGCCGCCCAGTGCGCGCATCAGCGTATCGCAGATCGCCAGGCCCAGGCCAAGCCCTTGTGTGCGTGTCTTGGTGGTGAAGAACGGCTCGCGTGCCCGGGCCATGGCTTCGCTGGTAAAGCCGGGGCCGTTGTCGCGGATGCGCAGCTCCACGCCGTCGGCGGTCTGTTCGGCGCTGAGCCAGAGGCATCGTGGCGTGGCTTTTTCGGTCAGGGCATCGAGGGCATTGGCCAGCAGGTTGCCCAGCACCTGACGCAGCCGGGTTTCGCCGGCCTGGACCCAGAGCGGCGCATCGGGCAGGTCGCGGATCAGCTCGACGGCCATGGCCCGGCGGCGCTTGGCGAGCAGTGCCAGGGCATCGTCGAGGGCCGGCTGCAGGGCGACGCTTTCCAGGGCGTGGCGGTCGCGACGGGCGAAGGCACGCAGGTGCGCGATGATCGACGCCATGCGGCCGGTCAGTTCGCTGATCAACTTGAGGTTGCCCCGCGCATCCTCGATGCGCTCGTGGTCGAGCAGCACTTCGGTGTTCTCGGCGTAGCTGCGAATGGCCGCCAGGGGCTGATTGAGCTCATGGCTGATGCTGGCCGACATGGTGCCCAGCGCCGACAGCTTGCCGGCCTGCACCAGTTCGTCCTGAGCACGCACCAGCTCCTGCTGGGCCTGCTCGCGTTCGAGCACTTCCTGGCGCAGCTTGCTGTTGAGCCCTTCCAGCGCACTGGTGCGTTCCACCACCCGCGTTTCCAACTCATGCCGGGTGCGGCCTTCGAATTCGATGCGCTCGAGGTAGTGGCGGCGACGCTGCATCATCAGACCCAGCAGCAGCATCAATGCCAGGAGCAGGGCTCCGCCCACCGCTACGACGGTGCGCACCGGGCGATCGAGCAAGGTCTTGGGGGCGAGGATGCTGACGTTCCAGCCGGTTTCGGCGATGGTTCGCGTCTGGGTGAGCCAGGCGTCGGCTTCCAGGTTCAACGGTTGCGGGTCGCGGGTGGGGTAGGGCAGGATCGAGACGATGGCCTGACGCTCGCCATCGCTGAGCGGGCGTGTGGCCCGGAAGCGCCATTCGGGGCGCGAAGTGAGGATGACCACGCCGTTGTGGTCGGTGAGCAGGAGCTGTTCGGGCGTCTTGCCCCATAGGGTTTCGGTGTGGTCGAGGTCGACCTTCACCACCAGTACGCCGATGACCTTGTCCTGGTCGTGTACGGCGGCGGCGAAGAAGTAGCCGCGTTTTGCCGACGTGGTGCCAAGCCCGAAGAAGCGCCCCAGGCGTCCGGCGACGGCATCGCTGTAATAGGGGCGAAAGGCGAAGTTGCGACCGACGAAACTGTCGCGCTGCTCCCAGTTGGAGGCAGCCAACGTATTACCATCGGCGTCCAGCAGGTACATGACTTCCGCCCCGGTCTGTTCGCGGATGTCCTTGAGCAGATGGTTGGCGTCTAGCGTTGCTTGAGGGTCGCGAGGTGCAGCCAGCAGCGCACGCAGCGCGGGCAGGTCACCGAGGATTTGCGGCAGGGTTTCGTAGCGGTGCAGGGTGCCCAGCAGGTTGGCGACGTAGAGGTCCAGCGTCTGCCGGTTCTGGCTGACCAACTCGCTTTTGTAATAGCGCTCGGCCAAATGTTCCAGTGGCCACAACAGGGGCGCCAGGCACAAGGCGAGGATCGCCAGGCTGCGCCAGCGGGGTCTGCGAGTGGAGGAAGATCTGGAGGTCATAGGACAACACGCCGGGATGGACCGGCGTATTATGCGTCAGGCAGCTGCCGCGAAGCACGGGTGACATGCATCGCGACGTTGCCACAGGCCGATCACGGAAACACGTCGGCCTCTTCCAGGCGCTTGCCGGCCAGGTCCTTGGCCGACAGCGATGGCGCTGTATCCAGCTGCCAATCGATTGCCAATTGCTCGTCATCCCACGCGATGCTGCGTTCCGAAGACGGATCGTAGTAGTCGGTGGTCTTGTAGAGGAATTCGGCGTACTCGCTCTGGACCACGAAGCCGTGGGCGAAGCCCGGCGGAATCCACAGCTGGCGGCTGTTCTGCGCGGACAGCTCGACGGCCACCCACTTGCCGAAGTTGGGCGAACTGCGGCGGATGTCCACCGCCACGTCCAGCACTTGCCCTGCAACCACGCGCACCAGCTTGCCTTGGGCATGCTGCACCTGATAGTGCAGCCCGCGCAGCACGCCACGGGCCGAACGCGAGTGGTTGTCCTGGACGAACGGCAGGTCGATGCCAGTCGCTTCCTTGAAAGCCCGGGCATTGAAGCTTTCGTAGAAGAAGCCGCGCTCGTCACCGAAAACCTTCGGCTCGATGATCAATACATCGGGCAGTTCGGTAGCGATCACGTTCATCGGGTTTCTCCGGCCAGCGCGTACAGGTACTGGCCGTAGCCGGTCTTGCCGAAGTACTTGGCGCGTACCAGCAGCTGTTCGCGGTCGATCCAGTGGTTCTGGTAGGCGATTTCTTCCAGGCAGGCCACTTTCAGCCCCTGACGGTGTTCGATGGTCTGCACGTATTGCGAGGCATCGAGCAGGCTGTCGTGGGTACCGGTGTCGAGCCAGGCGAAGCCACGGCCGAAGCGCTCGACGCGCAGGTCGCCGCGTTCCAGGTAAGCATTGTTGACGTCGGTGATTTCCAGCTCGCCGCGCGGCGAAGGCTGGACGTCCTTGGCGATGCGCACCACGTCGTTATCATAGAAGTACAGGCCGGTGACCGCGTAGCTGGACTTGGGCTCGGCCGGCTTTTCTTCGATGGACAGTGCGCGACCGTCCTCGTCGAACTCGACCACGCCGAAACGCTCGGGGTCCTTGACCCAGTAACCGAACACGGTAGCGCCGGTAGGGTGCGCCGAGGCGCGCTTGAGCTGATCGCTGAAGTGCTGGCCGTGGAAGATGTTGTCGCCCAGGATCAGGCACACCGGGTCGTCGCCGATGAATTCCTCACCGATCAGGAACGCCTGGGCCAGGCCGTCCGGCGCCGGCTGTTCGGCGAACTGGATGTTGATCCCGAACTGGCTGCCATCGCCCAGCAACTGGCGGTATTGCGGCAGGTCCTGAGGCGTGGAGATCAGCAGGATCTCGCGGATGCCGGCCAGCATCAGTACCGAGATCGGGTAGTAGATCATCGGCTTGTCGTAGATGGGCAGCAACTGCTTGGAAACACCCAGGGTAATAGGGTGCAGGCGGGTGCCGGAGCCCCCGGCCAGAACGATACCTTTCATCATGCGATCAAGTCCTTAGGTTCGGTGAAGCCCAGGCGTTCACCTTGATAACTGCCGTCCTGCACGCGACGGCACCATTGAAGATTGTCCAGATACCACTGCACGGTCTTGCGCAGGCCGGTCTGGAAGGTTTCCTGCGGGACCCAACCCAGTTCGCGCTCGATCTTGCTGGCATCGATGGCGTAGCGCAGATCGTGGCCCGGGCGGTCCTTGACGAAGGTGATCAGGTCGGCATAGTGCGCCACACCGTCCGGACGCTGCGGTGCCAGCTCATCGAGCAAGCCGCAGATGCTGCGCACCACGTCGATGTTCTTCTGCTCGTTGTGGCCGCCGATGTTGTAGGTCTCGCCGACCACGCCTTCGGTGACGACCTTGAACAGGGCGCGGGCGTGGTCTTCGACGTACAGCCAGTCACGCACCTGCATGCCATTGCCGTACACCGGCAGCGGCTTGCCGGCCAGGGCGTTGAGAATCACCAGCGGAATGAGTTTCTCCGGGAAGTGATACGGGCCGTAGTTGTTCGAGCAGTTGGTGATCAGCACCGGCAGGCCGTAGGTGCGCTGCCAGGCGCGTACCAGATGGTCGGAGGCTGCCTTGCTGGCCGAGTAGGGCGAGCTTGGCGCGTACGGCGTGGTTTCGGTGAACAGGTCGTCCACGCCATGCAGGTCGCCATAGACCTCGTCGGTGGAAATATGGTGGAAGCGGAAGGCTTCGCGTTCGGCTGCTGGGAGCTGCTGCCAGTAGCCACGGGTGGCTTCGAGCAGGGCATAGGTGCCGACCACGTTGGTCTGGATGAACTCGCCCGGCCCGTCGATGGAGCGGTCGACGTGGGATTCGGCGGCCAGGTGCATGATCGCGTGGGGCTGGAAACGCGCCAGTACGGCGGCGACCGCTGCCTGGTCCGCGATGTCGGCCTGGACGAATTCGTAACGGCTGTCGTTGGCGATTTCGGTCAGTGATTCGAGGTTGCCGGCGTAGGTCAGCTTGTCGAGGTTGAGAACTTCGTGCTCGGTGTTGGCGATCAGGTGCCGAACCAGTGCCGAGCCGATGAAACCGGCGCCGCCGGTGATGAGAATGCGCATGTCGAAAGCCTTCTTCCTTAGCTGACAAAGATTCGTTGCAGCCTAGCTTGTGTGGATGGGCGCGGCGGTGCAAGCCCGATTGGTTAAACGAATGTGCAGCATGGTTGTGCAGCATGGTTCAGTAGCCACCGGACTGCGCGATCGCGTCGCGCCAGACAACCTTGCCGATGGTGGAAATGTCGCGCGGCGAACCGCTACAGTACTTGCAAATCAGGCCATCGAGGTTTTACTCATGCCGCTCGACTCGCTCGTGCAACGTGCCAGTCTTCCCAACCCCGTGGTGAGTATCGAACAGGCGCAGGCATTGTTGTTCGAGCACTACGGCCTGCAGGGCCAGTTGTACAGCCTGGGTAGCCAGCAGGACCTGAACTTTCGGGTCGAAAACCCACAGGGCCGCTGGGTGTTGAAGTTCTGTCACGATGAGGGAGCCCATCAGGCACTGGCTGCCCAGCATGCCGCGATGTTGCATCTGGCCCGCCATGGCTTGCCGGTGCCCCACGCTCTGCTGGCGGCCAACGGTCGCGACACCGTGGCCGTGACGCTTGGCCAGCAGCGCCTGCAGATGCGCCTCTTGAGCTATCTGGAAGGCCAGCCGCTGACCCGTCTCAAGTACCTGGGACCCGAACCGATCGCCCGCATCGGCAGGTTGTGCGGCGAGGTGGACCGCGCCTTGATCGACTTTCGGCACCCAGGCCTTGCGCGCACGCTGCAATGGGACCCGCGCCACGCGCATAAGTTGCTTGATCGCCTGTTGCCGACGCTCGATGATCCACGGCAACGTGGCCGTGTGGTTGAAATGGCGTTCGAGGCCCAGCGTCGCCTGGGGGAGGTGAGCGCCGATCTGCCGATGCAGGCGGTGCATCTGGACATCACCGACGACAACACTGTCTGGCAGCGCGATGCGGATCTGCGCTGGCAGCTGACGGGTCTGATCGATTTTGGTGATCTGGTGCACACTTGGCGTGTGGCGGACCTGGCGGCAACCTGCGCCGCGCTGCTGCATCATGCCCATGGCGATCCGTTCGCGGTGTTGCCGGCAGTGACGGCCTATCATCAGGCCAATCCGCTGAGCGAAGCCGAGATGCGTGCGCTGTGGCCGTTGGTGGTACTGCGAGCGGCGGTGCTGGTAACCAGCAGCGCCCGGCAGTTGAGCGTGGCGCCGGATAACGACTACATCCGGGCCAATGTCGAGCACGAGTGGGAGATCTTCGACATAGCTACCGCAGAACCATTCGAATTGATGGAAGCGGCAATTTTCAGCAGTGTGGATCGGAGCATACCCGAATCTTCAAGCGATGGCATATTGCCGTTGTTCGCCGGCGTGACGCACTCGACAGTTTGCCCCGTGGATTTGAGCGTGCTCAGCGAGCATTTCGCGGACGGCAATTGGGAGCAAGCGAATATCGACGAACGGCTGCTGGTCGATGCTGCAGCGGTCAGTGGCTGGTCCTGCACCCGGTATGGCGAGTACCGCCTCTCGCGTACCCGCATCGACACCTGCTCGGCATCGGCGACCTGCGCACTGCATGTGCAGGTCCAGGCGCCGCCGGGCACATCCCTGCAAGCGCCCTGGGCCGGTACGCTGCGGCGACTGGCCGATGCCAGCGTGGTGCTCGAAGGCGCCTTCGCGAGCCTGCACTTGTGGGGGCTCGACTGTCCTCGCCCAGCCGGGACGGTGCTGGCGGCGGGCGCCCCGCTGGGCCGGGTCGACGGTTCGCTGCTGGTGCAACTGTGCCGCATTCCCGAGCTGAGTCCGCCGCTGTTCTGTACGCCGGCGCGGGCTGCAGCCTGGCAGCGTCTGTGCCCTTCGCCAGCGCTTGTGCTGGGCATGGACTGCGATGCGCCGCCACCTCCGGACGCAGACCTTCTGCTGCAGCGTCGCGACGCCAGCTTCGCGCGTTCGCAGAAGCATTATTACCAGGCGCCGCCGCAGATCGAGCGCGGCTGGCGCAACCACCTGATCGACATGCACGGCCAGGCGTATCTGGACATGCTCAACAACGTCGCGGTACTTGGCCATGGGCATCCGCGCATGGCCCAGGTGGCGGCGCGACAATGGTCGTTGCTCAATACCAACTCACGCTTCCACTATGCCGCGATCGCCGAGTTTTCCGAGCGCCTGCTGGCGTTGGCGCCCGACGGGTTCGATCGGGTGTTTCTGGTCAACAGCGGCACGGAGGCCAACGACCTGGCGATTCGGCTGGCCTGGGCGGCCAGCGGTGGTCGCGACATGCTCAGCATGCTCGAGGCCTACCATGGCTGGTCGGTGGCCACCGATGCCATCTCCACCTCCATCGCCGATAATCCCCAGGCCCTGAGCACGCGTCCGGACTGGGTCCATCCGGTTCTTGCGGCCAACAGTTATCGGGGCGCGTTCCGCGGCGCCGACAGCACCGCGGGCTACGTGCGCAGTGTCGACGATGCCTTGCATCGGTTGGATGCGCAGGGGCGTCAACTGGCCGGTTTCATCTGCGAGCCGGTGTACGGCAACGCCGGTGGCATTGCCCTGCCCGAGGGGTACCTGCAACAGGTCTACGAACGGGTCCGCGCCCGCGGAGGCGTGTGCATCGCCGACGAAGTGCAGGTCGGCTATGGCCGACTCGGCGAGTATTTCTGGGGGTTCGAACAGCAAGGCGTCGTGCCGGACATCATCACCATGGCCAAGGGCATGGGCAATGGTCATCCATTGGGTGCGGTGATCACCCGTCGCGAGATTGCCGAGGCGCTGGAGGCCGAGGGTTATTTCTTTTCTTCCGCCGGTGGCAGCCCGGTGAGTTGCCGCATTGGCATGGCGGTGCTCGACGTCATGGCCGAAGAGGGATTGTGGGAAAACGCGCGGGTGGTCGGCGGACATTTCAAGGCCCGCCTGCTGGCCTTGCTCGATGAGCATCCGCTGGTGGGTGCCGTGCACGGGTCCGGCTTCTATCTGGGCCTGGAGCTGGTGCGCGACCGCCACAGCCTGGAGCCGGCGACCCAGGAGACGGCGCTGTTGTGCGAGCGGCTGCGGGAACTGGGCATCTTCATGCAACCCACCGGTGACTATCTGAACATCCTCAAGATCAAGCCACCGATGGTGACTACCCGGCAGAGCGTGGACTTCTTCGTCGACAGCGTGGCGCGGGTGCTGGACGAAATGGCCTGCTGAATCAGTCGCTGGCGCGCCCTGCGGCGGGCGTGTTTCACGATCCGCCCGACAACCTGTAGAGTGCGCCCATACCTTTTCATGGACCACCGGAGCCCTGACCCATGACCACGCTCGACAGTACCCCTCGCGCCGACGGTTTCCACATGCCGGCCGAATGGGCACCCCATACCCAGACCTGGATGCTGTGGCCCGAGCGCCCGGACAACTGGCGCCTGGGTGGCAAGCCGGTGCAGGCGGCGCATGTCGCCCTGGCCAAGGCCATCGCGCGTTTCGAACCGGTCACGGTCGGTGTGTCTGCCGGGCAATACGACAACGCGCGCGCACGCCTGGACGTGCCCAACATCCGTGTGGTCGAGATCAGCAGCGACGATGCCTGGATGCGCGATACCGGGCCGACCTTCGTCGTCGACCACGGTGGCGAAGTCCGCGGCGTGGACTGGGCCTTCAACGCCTGGGGTGGCTTTCTGGGCGGACTCTACGCGCCCTGGAACCGCGACGAGCAGGTCGCCAGCAAGGTCCTGGACATGGAACGCTGCCAGCGCTATCACACCCAGGGTTTCGTGCTCGAGGGTGGCTCCATCCACGTCGACGGCGAAGGCACGCTGATCACTACCGAAGAGTGCCTGCTCAACCGCAATCGCAACCCACACCTGGACCGCGGGCAGATCGAACGCATCCTGGCCGATCATCTGGCGGTGGAGAAGATCATCTGGCTGCCCGACGGCCTGTTCAACGACGAGACCGATGGCCACGTCGACAACTTCTGCTGCTACGTGCGCCCCGGTGAAGTGCTGCTGGCCTGGACCGACGACGCCAGCGACCCGAACTATCCGCGTTGCCAGGCCGCTTTGCAGGTGCTGGAAAACAGCGTCGATGCCAAGGGCCGGGCGCTGGTAGTGCACAAGATGCCGATTCCCGGGCCTCTCTACGCCACTCAGGAGGAATGCGACGGCGTCGATCTGGTTGCCGGCAGCCAGGAGCGTCATCCGTCCGTGCGTCTGGCCGGTTCCTACGTGAACTTCCTGATCGTCAACGGCGGCATCATCGCCCCAAGCTTCGACGATCCGCTCGACGGCGAGGCGCAGGCCTTGCTGCAGAAGCTGTTTCCAGAGCATGAAGTGGTCATGGTGCCAGGCCGCGAACTGCTGCTCGGCGGCGGCAACATCCACTGCTTGACCCAGCAGCAGCCGGCACCTGTGCGCGGTTGAGTTGGCCTGAGATGTCCTGAAAAGCCCGGCCTGATGCCGGGCTTTTTCATGGGCGTTATTCCATCGCACGACCTTCTTATAGCCACAAAGTTTCACGAAATTTTGACTTTCGTTGTCCCCCATCGCTAGGATCCGACCCCGCACACGGATCCTCATAGACCCTGCCCCACCGTTCGAACGCCTGTTGCAGAGCGCTGCGCAGGTCGCACGAACGACGGAAAACAAGCGGGTGGTCGTGTAGCGTCCTCACTGGTGATTAGGGAAAACAAGATGTTGAACAAGAAATGGGCTGTCCTCGCCCTGGGCGTGATGGCGGCTACCCAAGCCATGGCCAACGAGCAGGCCGATGCCAAGGGTTTCGTCGAAGACAGCCACCTCAATGTACTGCTGCGCAATGCTTATATCAGCCGTGACTACAAGCATGGCGGGCAGGACAAGGCCGAGTGGGGCCAGGGCGTGATCGCCAAGTTCAACTCCGGTTTCACTCAGGGCACGGTTGGCGTCGGCGTCGATGCCTTCGGACTGTATGCTCTGCGCCTGGATGGCGGCACCGGTCGCGCCGGTGCTGGCGGCATCGACTTCTTCAAGCGTGGCGGTACTTCGGATGATCCGAGCAGCGCGCCCCACGACCTGGCCCGCGCCGGGGCCGCGGTGAAGGTGCGTATCTCCAACACCGTGATCAAGTACGGCGATCAGATGCCAGCACTGCCGGTGCTCAACTTCGACGATTCACGCCTGTTGCCGGAAAGCTTCACCGGCACCCTGATCACCTCCAAGGAAATCGATGGCCTGGTGCTCAACGCCGGGCGCTTCACTCAGGAAGCGCGCAAGAGCGCCGAAGCCCGCGACAGCGGCGGCCTGAAGAAGATCGACGTGTACGGCGGTAGCTACCAGTTCACCGACAGCCTGACCGGTGCCTTGTATGCCTCCGATGTCGAAGACCGGTTGAAGAAGCAGTACATCAACCTCAACTACGTACTGGCCCTGCCGAGCGAGCAATCGCTGACGTTCGACTTCAACGGCTACCGCTCGCACCTGGACAAGGACTATGCAAGCACCTTGGGCACCGGTCGCGACAACAAGATCTGGAGCCTGGCCGCTACCTGGGCCTTCGGTCCGCACTCGCTGACCCTGGCGCATCAGCGCAGCACCGGCGACACCGGCTACAACTACGGTTTCTACCAGAACGCCGGCGGTGTGGGTGACGGTGGCTCGACCATCTTCCTGGCCAACTCGTACTGGTCGGACTTCAACGCCGAAGACGAAGTCTCCTGGCAGTTGGGCTACGGTATCGACTTCCGCACATTCGGCGTGCCGGGCCTGACCTACAAGGTGGCTTACGTGCGTGGCGACAACATCCGCACCCCGACCGGCGACGGTCAGGAGCGCGAGATATTCAACCAGCTCCAGTACGTGGTACAGAACGGCCCGGCCAAGGACCTGACCCTGCGCCTGCGCGGCTCATGGCTGCGCACTTCGGACAACGTCCGTGCCTCGGGCTACAATGACGACGGCAACGAAGTACGCGCCTTCGTCGAGTACCCGATCAACATCTTCTGATGTCGACCCGGCGCTGAACAAGAACCCCGCACTCGCGGGGTTCTTTGTTTTACGCAGAAGGGCAGTGATCAGTGCTCGCGCACTGCCTGCGTGTCGGGTTCGCGGGTGACGGCCTTGACCAGCTTGCCGATGCTCAGGCCTTGCAGCAGGATCGAGGACAGCACGACGATGTAGGTGATGCTCAGCAGCAGGTCGCGCTCCGGGCCGATGGGCAGGGCCAGGGCCAGGGCGACCGAGACGCCGCCGCGCAGGCCGCCCCAGGTGAGCACGCGAATGGTGCCGCGCGGTACGCTGCGAAAGCGCCGCAGCAGCAGAATCGCCGGGGCTACGGTGAGCAACCGCGACAGCAGGATCGCCACGGCGAGCAGGGAGGCCGCCAACAGGTGCAGCCAGGAGAACGGCAGCAGCAACAGCTCCAGCCCGATCAAGGCGAACAGCAGGGCGTTGAGGATGTCGTCGAGCAGCTCCCAGAAACCGTCCATGTAGCGCCGGGTCATGTCGTTCATCGCCAGGTTGCGTCCCAGGTTGCCGATGATCAGCCCGGCCACCACCATCGCGATCGGCGCCGAGACATGCAGCTCGGAAGCCATGGCCGAGCCGCCGATGACCAGCGCCAGGGTCAGCATGACCTCGACCTGATACTGCTCGATGCTCTTGATCATGCGGTAGACGATGTAGCCGATCAGGCCGCCGAACAGTACGCCGCCCACTGCTTCATGCAGAAACAGCATGGCCGTCGCGCCGACGGTGGGGGTTTCGCCCAACTGGGCGATGCCCAGCAGGACGGTGAACACCACGACTGCCGTGCCGTCATTGAACAGCGATTCGCCGACGATGGTGGTCTTCAGTGGCTTGGAGGCGTTGGCGGTTCGCAGCACGCCCAGCACCGCGATCGGGTCGGTCGGTGAAATCAGGGCGCCGAACAGCAGGCAATACAGGAAGCTGACGTGCCAGCCGAACAGGCCGAAGATCCAGAACGCCAGGGTGCCGATCACGAAGGTGGCGATCAGTACGCCGAAGGTGGCCAGCAGACCGATGGGCCAGCGGTAGTTGCGCAGGTCAGCCAGATTCACGTGCAGCGCGCCGGCGAACAGCAGGAACGACAGCATCCAGTTCATCAGCAGATCGCCGAAGTCGATCTGGTTCATCAACGCTTCGACGCGATCCTCGAGGCCTGGGTAGCCGATGAAACTCAGGCCTTGCAGGATCAGCGAGAACATCAGGGCAGTAACCATCACGCCGATGGTCGGGGGCAGGCCGATGAAGCGGAAGTTCACGTAGGTGAGCAGTGTGGTGAGGCAAATGAATGTCGCGACTATCTCGAGCATCCGGGCTCCCTGGGTCAGGTGTTGAAGATCTATCGATAGAGGGCGCCTATCAGGTGCCGCACTATGGTTGGATGTTGCCGCGTGACTGAACGGCACACTTCATTCATCCAGCGGCGTTGACTGCCACCGGCCGTCGCTGCCAATAGATGAACACCAATGCCAGGGCAAGCGTGCCCAGACCGGTGATGGAGCCGGTCCAGGGCAGGTCCACCAGCGGCGCACCACTGGCCACGACCAGGCCGCCGACCCAGGCGCCCGTTGCGTTGCCGAGGTTGAAGGCGCTCTGGTTCAGCGTCGATCCCAGGTTCGGCGCCTCGTGCGCCTGGTCGATGATGAGCAATTGCAGGATAGGGCACAGCGCGAAGGCGAACACGCCCCAGGCCAGCAAGGTGATTGCCGCCGGGATCAGCGAGCCGCTGGTCTGGGTGAACAGGGCCAGGATCAACACCACCGCGATCGCCATGCCCAGCAACGAAGGCAGCAGGCGTGAGTCGGCCAGACGCCCTCCGAGCATGCTGCCGATGGTCAGGCCGACGCCGAACAGCAGAAGCATCACGGTGATGCCGTGGGCGCTGACGCCGGTAACGTCCTGCAGGATCGGCGCGATGTAGGTGAACACGCTGAACAGGCTGCAGGAGGCCATTGCGCTCATCGCAAGCGGCAGTAATACGTTGGGTTTGCGCAACACACGAAACTCGCGCGCCAGGTTGCCGCGCTCCATGGGAATGGCCTTGGGCAGCCAGACGATCTGCGCCAGCAGGGCGATGACGCCGATGACCGAGACCGCCCAGAAGGTGGAGCGCCAGCCCGCGAACTGGCCCAGAGCGGTCCCCAGCGGTACACCCAGCACGTTGGCCAGGGTCAGCCCGGTGAACATCAGGGCGATGGCCTGGGCTCGCTTGGTCGGCGCCACCAGCCCTGCGGCGACCACCGAGCCGATGCCGAAAAAGGCGCCATGGCACAGGGCCGTGATGACCCGTGCACCCATCAGCGTGGCGTAGTTGGGCGCCATCGCGCACAGCACGTTGCCGAGGATGAACATCAGGGTCATGCCCAGCAGGGTAGCCTTGCGTGGCAGGTTGGCAGTGAGTACCGCCAGCACCGGCGCGCCGAACACCACGCCCAGGGCGTAGCCGGTGATCAGCAGGCCAGCGTCCGGGATGCTGACGGACAGGTCCTGGGCCACATCGGTCAACAGGCCCATGATGACGAATTCGGTGGTGCCGATGCCGAATGCGGCGACGGCCAATGCAAACAATGCAAGTGGCATACGGATTCTCTCGAGTAGGAGGTGAGTTGCCCGAGGAGGGCATGCGCCAGCCTCCGCATGAGCTGCAGAGAACACGATTTATTGGAATGGGTGCGCAAAAAGCTGTAACGATACAGCGGCGCTCATTATAGGAAGACGGCTAAAGTCGGCAAAATTGATAATTGCAATGGAACTCTGCGCCAGCGAACCTTTCACGGCAGTTGTCCTCTTACTCGGTACCGGCCGTGCATGGGCACCTCACGGTGGACTACTTGGACAAGGAACTCTGTATGACCGTCGCCTTCTGGTGTGTCTTGATCGCGTTGATATTGCCCTACGGTTGCGCGTATATCGCCAAGTTCACGGGCGGCCAGTTCGGCCTGAAGCAGAACCATGATCCGCGCACGTATCTCGATGCCCTCGAGGGCCTGCCCAAGCGGGCGCACGCGGCCCAGTTGAACAGTTTCGAGATTCTTCCCGGCTTCATCGCCGCTGTGGTGATTTCCGATATCGTCGGCAATGCCCAGCAAGTGACGCTGGATGTGCTGGCGGTGGTGTTCATCACTTCGCGTCTGCTGTACATCATTTGCTATCTGGCCGACTGGGCGACGTTGCGATCGCTGGTATGGTTCGCGGGATTTGCGATCATCGTCAGCTACTTCTTCGTTTCGATGTAGCCAACAGGGTGCGGCAGTGGCGACGGGTCATCGATATGACGCGCCGCCGGATGCTCGTTACTTGTCCAACTCATCCATGGCGTCTTGCAGTTCCTTGCGGGCTTCGGCAAGTTTGTCCTTGCGCTTGTTGATCTTCTCCGAATCGCCTTTCTTCATGGCCTTGTCCAGATCGCTCTGGCGCTTGCTGACTTCGCGCTTGGCATCGAGCACCTTGCCCTCACGCTCCTTGCGCAGTCCGTTTTCGGTGCAGTTGTTCTGGATCTCCCGTAGCGCGGTGCTCAGCCCGTCGACCTGGTTCTGATTGCCGTTGGCCTTGGCGATGTCGATCTGCGCCTGTACATGCTGCTGCTTGGCGGCGCAGCCGGTGGCTGCAGGGGCCGAGGCGGGAGCGGCGGGCGCTGCGATCGCCGGGCCGGCCAGTACACCGGCGACCAGCACGGCGCACAGCGAGGAAAACTTGTTCATGGTGACTCCGAGAAGATGATTCTGAATAGTTGACGATGAATTGAAGTAGCTGTCTGTAGGACGCGTCTTATTCACGGCTGGATAGATCGAGAGGGTGCAGTCGCCGGCGACGAGATCCACCTATTGAAGGACCTTTTGCCAGCCAGGTCAAAGCGATCGCGCCCTGATCAGTCCCGCAACGTTGGCGCCGACACGAAAAAAAGCCCCGGCCAGTCGCCTGGTCGGGGCTTTTTACGGGGTGCTGCGAGGCGCTTATTTCAGGCCGGCGGCATCGCGCAGGGCGGCGGCACGGTCGGTGCGCTCCCAGGTGAACGCGGTGAAGGTGTCGTCGCCGACGGTCATTTCCACCGGCGCACGGCCGAAGTGGCCGTAGGCTGCGGTGGCCTGGTACATCGGGTGCAGCAAGTCGAGCATGGTGGTGATGGCATAGGGGCGCAGGTCGAAGTGCGCGCGTACCAGTTTGACGATCTGCTCATCGCTGATCTTGCCGGTGCCGAAAGTGTTGATCGAGATCGATGTTGGCTGGGCCACGCCAATGGCGTAGGACACCTGGATCTCGCAACGCTCGGCCAGGCCGGCGGCGACGATGTTCTTGGCCACATAGCGACCAGCGTAGGCGGCCGAGCGGTCGACCTTGGACGGGTCCTTGCCGGAGAAGGCGCCGCCGCCGTGGCGAGCCATGCCGCCGTAGCTGTCGACGATGATCTTGCGCCCGGTCAGGCCGCAGTCACCCACCGGGCCACCGATGATGAAGTTGCCGGTCGGGTTGATGTGGAACTGGGTGTCCTTGTGCAGCAGTTCGGCCGGCAGCACGTGTTTGACGATCAGCTCCATGACGCCTTCGCGCAGGTCGGCGTAGGACACGTCCGGGTTGTGCTGGGTCGACAGCACCACGGCATCGATACCCACGACCTTGCCGCCTTCGTACTGGCACGTCACCTGGGACTTGGCATCGGGACGCAGCCACGGCAGCAGGCCGGACTTGCGCGCTTCGGCCTGGCGCTCGACCAGGCGGTGCGAGAAGCAGATCGGGGCAGGCATCAGCACGTCGGTTTCGTTGCTGGCATAACCGAACATCAGGCCCTGGTCGCCAGCGCCCTGGTCTTCCGGCTTGCTGCGGTCCACGCCCTGGGCGATGTCCACCGACTGCTTGCCGATGATGTTCATGACCGCACAGGTGGCACCGTCGAAGCCGACATCGGAGCTGTTGTAGCCGATGTCGACGATGACCTTGCGCACGATGTCTTCCAGGTCGACCCAGGCCGACGTGCTGACTTCGCCGGCGATGATCGCCACGCCGGTCTTGACCAGGGTTTCGCACGCCACGCGGGCGAACTTGTCCTGGGTGATGATGGCGTCCAGCACCGCGTCGGAAATCTGGTCGGCGATCTTGTCCGGGTGTCCTTCGGAGACGGACTCGGAGGTGAAAAGGGAGTATTCGCTCATCTCGACGGTTTCCTAAATTGACCGATGGTGAGTGTCGCCAGCCGGCCGCGAGAAATGGCGGACCTGAATCTGGAAACCATTACGTAAGCCCACGTAGAGGCTCTCTCCGGGAACAAGCCCCGCAGCGATGGCCCAACGGGCCAGATCTTCCTGTTCGAACCCCAACCAGAGATCACCGCAGGCCTCTTTGGCCCAACTCTGATTGTGGCTGCACAATTCTGTTACCAAAAGACTCCCGCCTGGCTGCACCCGCTGCGCCAGATGGCCAAGCGCCTGAGCCGGGTCGCTGAAATGGTGCAGGACCATGTTCAGCACCACACAGTCGGCGCGCAGGCTGGTAGGGGCCAAGGCATCGGCCAGTTCCAGGCGCACGTTGCTCAACTGCTCGCGCAGGCAGACCTGGCGGGCCAGTTCGAGCATCGCCGGGCTGTTGTCCTGCGCCGTGACCTGGGCAAAGCGTCGGGCCAGCTCGGGCAGAAAGCCGCCATCGCCCGGACCCACTTCCAGGGCACTGGCTTGTTGGGCGAAGCTCAATTTATCGAGCAGGGCCAGCAGGCTTTCGCGGTACTGCGGCAGGCCGGCGATGAGGTCCTGCTGGGCGCGGAACTTCTCTTCCATGCGCGAAAAAAAGTCTTCGCTGGCCGCGGCGCGCTGGCGCTGCACCACGGCCATGCGCGCCTGCGCCTCGGCCGGCAGGCTCAACCCGTCGACTTCCTCGAGCAGGGCGCTGTGCAGGCGTCCGCCCAGCACACGACCGTTGGGCAGGGCGCGACGATAGAAAATCGCGTTGCCTTCACGCCGCGTGGCCACCAGGTCGGCTTGGGCAAGCACCTTGAGGTGATGACTCATCCCCGACTGGCCCACCGCGAAGATCTGCGCCAGCTCCAGCACGCCGAACGAATCGCTGGCCAGCGCGCGCAGCACGTTCAGGCGCAGGGGGTCGCCACCGGCTTTGCACAGGGCAGCCAGATCGTCACTTGCCTGATGGTCGAACGCAGGGGCACGAAGGTTCATAGGCTTGGCAGTCTAGAGAGCGACGGGCGGCGTCGCAAGACCAATATCAAAAAGTTTTGATATTGCTTAGGCAGGTTCATTGGCCGGCAATTACCGCTCAGGGCAAATGTCCGATTGCCCAATCCCCCGCCGGTGGGGGAAAATGCCCCCCTTTGTTGTATCCCTGCCTACACAGACCCCAGGAGATAAGCGATGCCCAGCCGTCGTGAGCGCGCCAATGCCATTCGTGCACTGAGCATGGATGCCGTGCAAAAAGCCAACAGCGGTCACCCAGGTGCCCCCATGGGCATGGCGGATATCGCCGAAGTGCTGTGGCGTGACTTCCTCAAGCACAACCCGGCCAACCCGGCGTTCGCCAACCGCGACCGTTTCGTCATGTCCAACGGTCATGGCTCAATGCTGGTCTATTCGCTACTGCACCTCACCGGCTATGACCTGGGCATCGAAGACCTGAAGAACTTCCGCCAGCTGCACAGCCGCACGCCAGGTCACCCCGAGTACGGCTACACCCCAGGCGTCGAGACCACCACCGGTCCATTGGGCCAAGGCCTGGCCAACGCGGTAGGTTTTGCGCTCGCGGAAAAAGTGCTGGCAGCGCAGTTCAACCGCGACGGCCACAAGATCGTCGACCACAACACCTACGTGTTCCTTGGCGACGGCTGCATGATGGAAGGCATTTCCCACGAGGTCAGCGCGCTGGCCGGTACCCTTGGCCTGGGCAAGCTGATCGCCTTCTACGATGACAACGGCATTTCCATCGACGGCGAAGTCGAAGGCTGGTTCACCGACGACACGCCGAAACGCTTCGAAGCCTACGGCTGGCAGGTGATTCGCAACGTCGACGGCCACGATGCGGACGAAATCAAGACCGCCATCGAGACTGCACGCAAGAGCGAGCAGCCGACGCTGATCTGCTGCAAGACCACCATCGGTTTCGGCTCGCCTAACAAGCAGGGCAAGGAAGACTGCCACGGCGCGCCACTGGGTGCCGAGGAAATCGCCCTGACCCGCGCAGCATTGAAGTGGAACCACGGCCCGTTCGAAATCCCGGCCGACATCTACAAGGAGTGGGATGCCAAGGAAGCCGGCGTCGCCCTGGAAGCCGAGTGGAACCAGCGCTTCGCCGCCTATTCCGCTGCCTACCCTGAACTGGCCAACGAATTCGTGCGCCGCATGAGTGGCGAGCTGCCTGCCGACTTCTCCGAAAAGGCCAGCGCCTACATCGCCGAAGTAGCCGCCAAGGGCGAGACCATTGCCAGCCGCAAGGCCAGCCAGAACGCTTTGAATGCCTTCGGTCCGTTGCTGCCGGAGATTCTCGGTGGTTCGGCCGACCTGGCCGGTTCCAACCTGACCCTGTGGAAAGGCTGCAAGGGTGTCGAAGCGGATGACGCCGCCGGCAACTACATCTATTATGGTGTACGCGAATTCGGCATGAGCGCGATCATGAACGGGATCGCCCTGCACGGCGGCTTCGTGCCGTACGGCGCGACCTTCCTGATCTTCATGGAATACGCCCGCAACGCGGTACGCATGTCGGCGCTGATGAAGAAGCGCGTGATCTACGTGTTCACCCACGACTCCATCGGTCTGGGCGAAGATGGCCCGACCCACCAGCCGATCGAACAGCTGGCGAGCCTGCGCTGCACCCCGAACCTCGACACCTGGCGTCCTGCCGATGCGGTCGAGTCGGCGGTAGCATGGAAATTCGCCCTGGAGCGCAACGACGGTCCGTCGGCGCTGATCTTCTCGCGTCAGAACCTCGATCACCAGGCCCGCGATCAGGCCCAGTTGGCCGACATCACTCGTGGCGGTTACGTGCTCAAGGATTGCGCTGGCGAGCCTGAGCTGATTCTGATCGCCACCGGTTCCGAAGTGGGCCTGGCCGTCAAAGCCTTCGACAAGCTGACCGAACAGGGCCGCAACGTGCGCGTCGTGTCGATGCCGTGCACCAGCGTGTTCGACGCGCAGGATGCAGGCTACAAGCAATCGGTCCTGCCGCTGCAGGTCAGCGCGCGCATCGCCATCGAGGCTGCGCATGCCGACTACTGGTACAAGTACGTGGGCCTGGAAGGTCGGGTGATCGGCATGACCAGCTTCGGCGAGTCGGCACCGGCACCGGCGCTGTTCGAAGAGTTCGGCTTCACCTTGGAGAACATCCTGGCCACCGCCGAAGAATTGCTCGAAGACTGATCCACATCTCGTAGGAGCGGTCGTTGGCCGCGAAGGGCGCGCAGCGGTGTGTCAGACATATCGTGGTGAGGCTTTCGCGGCCACGGACCGCTCCTACGCAAGATCTATACAGCTTCCATAACAATTCCAGGCGTAATTCTCCATGTCTCAGAAACGCCCCTACAGAGTCGCCCTCAACGGCTACGGCCGGATTGGCCGCTGCGTGCTGCGCGCGTTGTGCGAGCGCGGCGCGCAGGCTGACTTCGAGGTAGTGGCGATCAACGACCTGGCCGACATGGCCAGTCTCGAATACCTCACGCGCTTCGACTCGACCCACGGACGTTTTCCCGGTGAAGTCACGGTCGAAGCCGACCATCTGTTGATCAACGGGCGCCCCATACGGGTCATCCGCAGCGCCACGCCCGAGGCGATCGACTGGGCTGCGCTGGACATCGACCTCGTGCTCGAATGCTCCGGGGCCTACAACACCCGTGCCGACGGTCAGCGTTTCCTGGCAGCTGGGGCACCGGCCGTGCTGTTTTCCCAGCCCATGGCCAGCGAGGCCGATGTCGATGCCACCATCGTGTTCGGCATCAACCAGGACTGCCTCACCGGGCACGAAAAGCTGGTGTCCAACGCGTCCTGCACCACCAACTGCGGCGTGCCGCTGCTGCGCCTGCTGGATCAGGCCATTGGCCTGGAATACGTGTCCATCACCACCATTCACTCGGCCATGAACGACCAGCCGGTGATCGATGCCTATCACCACGAAGACCTGCGCCGCACGCGTTCGGCCTTCCAGTCGGTCATTCCGGTTTCCACCGGCCTGGCCCGCGGTATCGAACGCCTGTTGCCGGAACTTGCCGGCCGAATCCAGGCCAAAGCTGTGCGCGTGCCGACCGTCAACGTGTCATGCCTGGACATTACCCTGCAGATGGCGCGCGACACCTGCGCCGTCGAGGTCAACCGGGTTCTGCGAGAAGCCGCAGGCAGCGGCCCGCTGCAAGGTCTGCTGGCCTACACTGAACTGCCGCACGCCAGTTGTGATTTCAACCACGACCCCCATTCGGCCATCGTCGATGCCAGCCAGACCCGTGTATCCGGGCCGCGCCTGGTGAACCTGCTGGCCTGGTTCGACAACGAATGGGGCTTCGCCAATCGTATGCTCGACGTCGCGGGGCACTACCTGCGCGTCATGAACAATTCCAAACGAGCTTGAAAGGACTGAACGCAATGACCGTGTTGAAGATGACCGACCTCGACCTGCAAGGTAAGCGCGTATTGATTCGCGAAGACCTCAACGTGCCCGTCAAGGATGGCAAGGTAACCAGCGACGCGCGCATCCTCGCCTCGTTGCCCACCATCAAGCTGGCCCTGGAGAAGGGCGCAGCGGTAATGGTCTGCTCGCACCTGGGCCGGCCCACCGAAGGCGAGTTCTCGGCCGAGAACAGCCTCAAGCCGGTCGCCGAGTACCTGAGCAAGGCGCTGGGCCGCGACGTGCCGCTGGTGGCCGATTATCTGGACGGCGTTCAGGTCGAGCCTGGCTCGGTCGTGCTGTTCGAGAACGTGCGCTTCAACAAGGGTGAAAAGAAGAACGCCGATGAGCTGGCGCAGAAGTACGCCGACCTGTGCGACGTGTTCGTCATGGACGCGTTCGGCACCGCGCACCGCGCCGAGGGCTCCACCCATGGCGTGGCCAAGTTCGCCAAGGTGGCCGCTGCCGGTCCGCTGCTGGCCGCCGAACTGGAGGCCTTGGGCAAAGCGCTGGGTGCCCCAGCCAAGCCGATGGCGGCCATCGTCGCTGGTTCCAAGGTGTCGACCAAGCTGGACGTGCTCAACAGCCTTAGCGCCATCTGCGATCAGTTGATCGTCGGCGGTGGCATCGCCAACACTTTCCTGGCCGCGGCCGGGCACAAGGTCGGCAAGTCGCTGTACGAGCCTGACCTGCTGGACACCGCGCGCGCCATCGCTGCCAAGGTCAGCGTGCCGTTGCCGGTCGACGTGGTGGTGGCCAAGGAGTTCGCCGAAAGCGCCGAAGCTACGGTCAAGCTCATCGCCGATGTGGCCGATGACGACATGATCCTCGACATTGGCCCACAAACCGCCGAACAGTTCGCCGAGCTGCTCAAGTCGTCCAAGACCATCCTGTGGAATGGCCCGGTGGGCGTGTTCGAGTTCGATCAGTTCGGCAACGGTACCCAGGTGCTGGCCAAGGCGATCGCGCAGAGCCCGGCGTTTTCCATCGCCGGTGGCGGCGACACCTTGGCGGCCATCGACAAGTACGGCGTCGCCGAAGACATTTCCTATATTTCGACCGGTGGCGGTGCGTTCCTCGAATTCGTCGAGGGCAAGGTCCTGCCGGCCGTGGAAATGCTGGAACAGCGGGCCAAGGCCTGACGCCCTGTGAGTTTCGAGGAGAAACGGATGCTCAAGGCTGCCACGTTGGCATTGGTGATCGGTCTGCTGGCCGGTTGTTCCGGTGCGCCGGCAACCTCGGTTGACGACGAGCCGGCGGCGACCCCTGGAGGCTGTTCGCAGTCGCAGTGGCAGGCCGAAAGCATCCCGGTGGTCGGCAAGCGCATGGGGCCCGAGGCGTTGGAGCGCTACGAGCCGGAACAGCAGGCGCAGGCACCGGGTTGTCCTTGAGGGCAACCAATGGTGCTCGTCAGGGGTCTTCTGTGGTGAGTTTCACGATTATCACCGCCTTTGGCACAAGGAGTTCACCATGAAGATCGGTTCCGCGACATTCGGTTCGGCCACCTTGCTGGCAGCGGTGCTGTCCAGTGGCTGCATGAGTTCAGGCGCAGGCAGCGCCTGTGAAGTGTTCAGCCCGGTGTCGGTGGTCACGCCCACCACTCAGGATGACCAGCGCGTGCAGACCAACTCCACCGGCGAGGTGGCCGGTTCCCAGAACACGGCACAGAATTGCGGGTCGTAAGCCTGTGCTGCAAGGGGCCGCAGTGCCCCGCGCTCCGAGGTATATGAATGAAAGGCGGTATGGCGATAATGGTATTGGCGCTGCTGTCCGGCTGCGCCTATATGGACAAACAGATGCCGATGTCCCCTAATTGGACACGCTGGCAATGTGACAGCCAGGTCGATGTGCAATGGCGCTACAGCGCCGCCGACAAGAGCGCGATGCAAGTGCGCCTGGCGGGCAGCGACAAGGTCTATGCGTTGACTCCTCAGGCCGGTGCCGAGGGTGAATTGTTCAGCGATGGCGTGCTGGCGTTCCACAAGAAAGGTGACGAAGGCCTGGTGTACTGGGTCGCCACCGACGATTTGATTGGCCGGGGTTGCAAGGCTCCGTGACGGCTGGGCCTCAGGGCCTGCCCGATGATAGGCATTACTTCAATAGCGGCCGCCTGCGGTGAGCTGCAACGATCAACGACCCTGAACCGGGAGACATATAACAATGGCACTTATCAGCATGCGGCAGATGCTGGATCACGCCGCCGAATTCGGCTATGGCGTACCAGCTTTCAACGTCAACAACCTCGAGCAAATGCGCGCCATCATGGAAGCGGCCGACAAGACCGACTCCCCCGTCATCGTCCAGGCTTCGGCCGGCGCCCGCAAATACGCCGGTGCCCCGTTCCTGCGCCACCTGATCCTGGCGGCGATCGAGGAATTCCCGCACATCCCGGTATGCATGCACCAGGACCACGGCACCAGCCCGGACATCTGCCAGCGTTCGATCCAGCTGGGCTTCAGCTCGGTGATGATGGACGGCTCGCTGGGCACCGACGGCAAGACCCCGACCGACTACGACTACAACGTGCGCGTGACCTCGCAGACCGTTTCCTTCGCCCACGCCTGCGGCGTGTCGGTAGAAGGCGAGCTGGGCTGCCTGGGTTCGCTGGAAACCGGCCAGGCCGGTGAAGAAGACGGCGTGGGTGCCGAGGGCATCCTGGATCACAGCCAGATGCTGACCGACCCGGAAGAGGCGGCTGACTTCGTCGCCAAGACCCAGGTCGACGCCTTGGCCATTGCCATCGGCACCAGCCACGGCGCCTACAAGTTCACCAAGCCGCCTACCGGCGACATTCTGGCCATCGACCGCATCAAGGCGATCCATGCGCGCATTCCCAACACTCACCTGGTGATGCACGGCTCCTCCTCGGTACCGCAGGAATGGCTGGCGATCATCAACGAGTACGGTGGCGCCATCAAGGAAACCTACGGCGTGCCGGTCGAGGAAATCGTCGAAGGCATCAAGTACGGCGTGCGCAAGGTCAACATCGATACCGACCTGCGTCTGGCCTCCACCGGTGCGATTCGCCGCTTCATGGCGCAGAACCCGGCCGAGTTCGACCCACGCAAGTATTTCGCCGAAACCGTGAAAGCCATGCGTGACGTGTGCATCGCGCGCTACGAAGCGTTCGGCACCGCGGGTAATGCCTCCAAGATCAAGCCGATCTCCCTGGAAGGCATGTTCCAACGCTACGCCAGCGGCGAGTTGAACGCGAAGGTCAATTAAGTACTGACTTCATTTAAACCCGCTTCGGCGGGTTTTTTTATGCCCCTTCGATTGAAAGCCGATTCTATCCCTTGAAGGTGAACATGCTCGTCGTCGCTGGCCCAAGTTTCTTGTATCGATGTGGATGACAGGAATATAACAGTGGGCGTTCATAACCGTGCATGAGTGATTTGTCAATATGCACAAGTGCTAGCTTAGGCGTGACCATTTTCGAAGATAAGCTCAAACCTCGTATTCACCATTCGAGGTAAACCATGAAAACTATTGACACTTCAGATATTGAATCGCCCATTTTCGTTGATGGGTGTGAGGTGGATGATTCGCCTGTTCACATGGCGGCGTTGCTGGATGTCTATCCTGCCGACTTGAACGCGGACGGGAGTCTCAAGCCGTATATAGCCCCTGTCTTTGAAATGCCTGACCTGCTTTCCTATACTTCGAAACTTCCGCTCGACGGTGCTGCCGTTGCGGGAGACGAATGTCCAGAGGTATCCGTTTTTGAGCCGGACAGCATCGTAGATGTACAGCCACGTGCCGGTTGGTGTCCGGGTGGGAGTTGGGCGGGTGGCATATGCAATCCACCCAACAACTCTCGTGACGATTGGATGGCTCGCTACTTTTCGTACTGTGTGTCGCCAATCGAGCAGATGATCCTGCCAGGCGCGCACAACGCTGGCTGCGACAAGAAAGCGCCTTATACAGCCTCCAATGAAACCTGCCAGGATGTGCCGCCTTACGAGCAGATGCATGCAGGCATTCGCGCGTTCGATCTGCGCGTTCAGTTCTTTTCCGGCTATGCGGCTGGCGATCCGCGCCGTTTCCAGATTATCCACGGCCTCTCGTCAGGGCGTACGTTCAAAGGCGATATACTGGATGCAATCACTCGGTTTCGCGCTGCCAACGGCGGCCGCGGCAGTCGGGAAATCTTCGTACTCGACGTCCACGAACGCAAGAACTTCACGGATGCCGGCCAGCGCGAATTCATGGAGTTGATCAAAACCTGGGGACGCGAGGAGTTGGTGCCCTATCACCTGCGTGGATTCGCCATCCCTCAACTCATGGCGTTGGGCAAGAAAACGGTAGTTGCCTTGGACGGCGGCGTCGGGCCTGATTTCTGGCCGCGGGTAGAGCAGCAGTGGATCGGTTATTCAGTCACCGATCCAAATGAGCTGGAACGGTTTGCCAATCGAGCGGTGGCAGAGCAAAAACCGCGCTACGCATTGCGGGCATTGCAGTATCACAAGCATGTACAACTGTCGTATGTGCCTGACGATATCTCGGATCGAGTCATGAGCCGTTCGGCTTTTTCCAATCCAGAGCAAAAGCTTCGAGGTATCTACATATTGAACACCGACTGGGCGCTGCGTCACCGCATGGTGGATAACTGCATTGCCGGCAATTCGGTGCGGCACAACACCCCCCGCCACTCCATCTTGATCAGCTCTCCTAACCAAGCTCAAAACCCTGAAATCATTCCGCTGGCGGCGTATTGTATTTTCCGCTCGTACGACGGTAATTATCAGGCGCGCTTGGCGGTGACGAACACCAGTCATATCATCGAACCCCACGTGGTTTATATAAATGAAGCGACGTGGGGCGTCGATTTTTCAATGAGCAATATCAATAATAATGGAGGGCTGACCAGCCTGCGCATGGAAACCGGTGACAGATTGAGCGTGTGGCGTGACAGAAACAGCCCTCTGGCATGGGATATACGCGCACCGCTATACCTGTGTCCCAACGTCGAGATCGCACAGATCCCCACGCCCGTGCGCGGTGACAAGATCACCTACTTCCAGACCGCCAATGCAGCTTGGGCACCGCGCTTGAGGCTGCCAGCGACCGCTCACACCGGAGCCGTCATCATCGTGATGTGCAATTCAGCACTGGCGCTGACCGTTCTGGGCGAGCAGATGAATGACAATCAGCCGGTAGCACTCTCGTCGGGTGCGCAATGCGCGTTGGAGTTCATTGGCTCGGGCAAATGGAAACTGATCGGCCAACGCCATTGATCCGTTCTTGAGCGAAATGCAAGCTGTCGGTGGTCCGTTCAAGTCGCCGACATTTGCCGCCTGGCAGCAGGTTGCAATTTCCTGCTGCCAGCCAGCAAACGCATCCAAATCGCCAACAGGCCGGGCGGGCCTCTGGCGATTTTTTGCGTGGCTGGAGTTTTACCGTTTGTCGGAGGTGTGTCACATTTACCGGTCACTTGGTAATCATGCTTCAGCCTTTCCTGGAACCCTGTCTAGAGTGAGGTCTTTAATGTCTGGGTAGAACCGGACCGAACCATGTAGAACGAGAAAAAAGCATGGAATGCGCCCCCAACTTGCCCCTTGAAGGTGGCTCTACACTGCTGGTCGTCGACGACTATCCAGAAAACCTGCTGAGCATGAGCGCTCTGCTCGAGCGCCAGGACTGGCAGGTGATCACTGCAGCTTCCGGTGTGGAAGCGCTGGGCAAGCTGCTGGAGCATGAGGTCGACTTGGTTCTGCTGGACGTGCAGATGCCCGGCATGGACGGTTTCGAAGTGGCGCGCCTGATGCGCGGCAGCCAGCGTACGCGCCTGACCCCGATCATCTTCCTGACCGCCAACGAGCAGTCGCAGGCCGCCGTGCTCAAGGGCTACGCCACGGGCGCCGTGGACTATCTGTTCAAGCCGTTCGATCCGCAGATTCTGCGGCCCAAGGTCCAGGCACTGCTCGAGCAGCAGCGCAACCGACGCGACTTGCAGCGCTTGAGTCGAGATCTGGAAACGGCTCGCGCCTTCAACGCCTCGGTCCTCGAAAACGCCGGGGAAGGCATTCTGGTGGTCAATGATCAAGGATTGATCACCTTCGCCAACCCGGCCATCTCGCGCCTGCTGGGTGCCAGTGTCGAGCAACTGCAGTGCACCGTGCTGGCCGATCACCTGCACAAGCCGCAGGTCCCCGAGTGGTTCGAGTCCGACTTCTACCGCGCCTACAACACGCGTACGACCTACCGAGTACACGACGGGCTGATGCGCACGGCCAATGGCCAGCAACTGCCGGTGGCCTTGTCGTGCGCGCCGTTGCCCGGCGAGCAGCGTGCGATGGTGGTGACGATTCTGGACATGTCGGTGGTGCGCAGCCTGCACCAGCAGCTCGAATACCAGGCGGTCACAGACCCGTTGACCGGGCTGCTCAACCGCCGTGGCTTCTATCAGGCGGTGGAGAGCGCGCTGGTGCGCAACGAGCGCGCGGAAAAGGCCCAGGCCTTGCTGTATCTGGACATGGACGGTTTCAAGCGGATCAACGATCGCCATGGCCATGACGCTGGCGATCGAGCCTTGCGCTGGGTGGCCGAACAGATCAAGGCCGTGCTGCGCCCCTTCGACGTGGTGGCCCGCCTGGGCGGTGACGAATTCACCGCGCTGCTGGATAACCTCGACTACCCCGAGCAGGCCGCCAAGGTGGCCGAAAAGCTCATGGAACGCATCGCCATGGAACAGACCGTGGACGGGGTGGACATCAATCTGGGCGTGAGCATCGGCATCGCCACCTATCCCGAATGCGGCGCCAACCTGGACAGCCTGCTGCGCGCCGCCGACATTGCCATGTATGCCGCAAAGCAGGCGGGCCGTCAGCAATACCGTTACTACGACCAGGATTTGAACGGTCGGGCGCGATCGCGTCTGCTGCTGGAAACCAGTGTCGGCGAAGCCATCGAGAACCGCGATTTCAGCCTGGTCTACCAGCCGCAGGTGTCACTGCTCGACGGTCGTCTGCGTGGTTTCGAAGCGCTGCTGCGCTGGTGCCATCCCAGTGTTGGCGACGTGCAGCCGGGGCTGTTCATTCCCCTGCTCGAACAGGCGCGGTTGATCAGCCGCCTGTCGAGCTGGATCTACACCGAGGGCGCCGCCCAGCGTCGGGCCTGGTCCAGCCGCTTTCCCGACGAGCTGGTGCTCAGCATCAGCCTGAGCAATGCCCAGTTCGCCATGCCCAATCTGGTCTCCGAGCTGCAGCGCGCCATCGTCTTGCACGGCTTGCGCCCGCAGCAGCTCGAAGTGGAAGTGGTGGAGTCTTCCCTGATGCACAACCTGGCCCAGGCCACCGCACAGCTGCACCAACTGCGCAACCTGGGCGTGCGCATCGCCCTGGACGACTTCGGCACCGGCCCGTGTTCGCTGAAGCTGCTGCGCGATCTGCCCATCGACACGCTCAAGCTGGACCGTCACCTGATTGCCAAGTTGCCCGACTCTCACCCTGATGGTGTGTTCGCACGCAGCGTGATCCAGGTCTGCAACGCTTTCGACATCACGGTGATCGCCGAAGGGGTGGAGACCGCCGAGCAGTGTCGGTGGCTGCGCGCCGCTGGCTGCGAGTGGATCCAGGGCTTTGTCATTGCCCGGCCGTTGACCGCGCAGGCCGCCAGCGATTTTCCATTGGTCAGCGCAGGCGTGCAGCCGGCGGCGGTGTGACGCCGGCACCGGGCAGGCGTTACACTGGGCGCCTTTCTCAAGTCGAAACGGGCACCATGATCGCGCTGAAGTACCTGCAAGCCTACCCACACGCACTGCAGGAGCAGGTACGGCAACTGATCGAGCGCGGCCAGCTGGCGGACTATCTCGGCCAGCGCTACCCCGATCGTCACGCCGTGCAGAGCGACAAGGCGCTGTACAGCTATGCCGTGGCCTTGAAGCAGGCGCACTTGCGCAACGCACCGGCCATCGACAAGGTGCTGTTCGACAACCGCCTGGACCTCACGCACCGCGCGCTGGGCTTGCACACTGCGGTGTCGCGGGTGCAGGGCGGCAAGCTCAAGGCCAAGAAGGAAATCCGCATCGCTTCATTGTTCAAGGACGCGGCGCCGCAGTTTCTCGAAATGATCGTGGTGCACGAGCTGGCGCACTTTCGCGAGAGTGACCACAACAAGGCGTTCTATCAACTGTGCGAGCACATGCTGCCCGGTTATCACCAGTTGGAATTCGACCTGCGCGTCTACCTGACCTACCGTGATCTGCCCCCTGCGACGTGAAGGATACTCCCATGCAAGTCAGCAAGACCCGCAGCAGTTTCTACCGCCGGCTCTACGTGGCCTGGCTGATCGACAGTGGCCAGGCGGCCACCGTGCCGGCCCTCATCGAGGCGACCGGCATGCCTCGGCGTACCGCTCAGGACACCATTGCGGCCCTCGCCGATCTGGACATTGCCTGCGAGTTCGAGCAGCAGGACGGCGAGCGCAACCACATCGGTCGCTATGTGATCAGGCAGTGGGGTGCGATCGATCGCGAATGGATCGGCCAGAACCTGGGCCAGATCCGCCAGGTGCTGGGTTACCCCTGAGCAGCCCCGACCTCGCGCCGCATGGCGATGTGCGGAATGTTGTCCTCCAGGTATTCCTGGCCTTGGGCGATGAAACCGTAGCGGCCGTAATAGCCCTGCAGGTGGGCCTGGGCCGATAGCTGGATCGGCACGCGCGGCCAGCGTTGGGCGGCCTGTTCCAGTGCGTGGGTCAGCAGCGCATGGCCCAGTCCGGTGCCGCGAGCCGATGCGGCGGTGATCACCCGGCCGATCACCACGTCGCCGTCCTGAGTCGAGGGATCCAGCAGGCGCAGGTAGGCGACCAGTTGCCCGTTGTCCCGGCCCAGCAGATGGCAGGTGTCGGCATGTAGATCCTGCCCGTCGACGTCCTGATAGGGGCATTGCTGCTCGACCACGAAGACCTCGCTGCGCAGGCGCAGGATTTCGTACAGCTGGTGGATATCCAGCTCGCAGTGGTGCATGCACATCCATTCGATGGCCATGTTTACCTCGTTCGATGTTTCGATTCCGGCAAGCCGCAGCGCCATCAGGTGACGACTGCGGTCGGGCCCTTGATCAAGTGCGCGGCCAGGGTGCGCAATGGCCCCAGTTGACGACAGATCAGCGCCAGCTGGGTCTGCACCAGGCGCTGGCCTTCGTCGACCTCGTCGGGCATCTGCTCCAGCGTGTCGGCCAGCGCTTCCTCGCTGTCGCTTTGCACCTGCACCGGTTCACGCGTGGCCAGGCCGGTGGCTATTTCATCGATGCTGCGCGCCAGGCTTTCGCCGGCCTCGCCGATCAGTTGCTCACGCGCCTCGGCTGGCAACTCGGTGCCACGGTGCGCGCCCAGTCCGGACAGGTAGCTGAGCAGGGTGTGCGACAGCACCAGGAAGCGGAAGCCGACGTCGGCTTCCTTGCGGAAGTGCCCCGGCTCCATGAGCATGTTGGCCAGGGTAGTGGAGAGCGCGGCGTCGGCGTTGTGCGCGTTGCGCCGGGCCAGGCGGTAGGCGAGGTCGTCGCTCTTGCCGTTGGCGTATTGCTGCATGATCTGGCGCAGGTAGATGCTGTTGCAGGTCAGGGTATTGGCCAGCACCTTGTTCAGTTTGCGGCCCTGCCAGTCGGGCAGGAACAGGAACACCGCAAGGCCGGCGATCAGGCTGCCGAGCAGGGTGTCGAACAGGCGCGGCAGGAAGAGGCCGTAGCCGTCGCCGGTCTGGTTGAAGCAGAACAGCACCATCAGCGTGATGGCTGCCGTGGCCAGGGTGTAGCGTGTGGTGCGGTTGACGAAAAACACCAGCCCGGCGCCGATGGCGAACAGCGATTGCACGATGGGGCTGGGGAACAGATCGAACAGCGCCCAGCCCACGGTCAGGCCGATGGCGGTGCCGATGATGCGCTGGCCCAGCTTGCGTCGGGTGGCGCCGTAGCTGGGCTGGCACACGAACAGGGTGGTGAGCATGATCCAGTAGCCCTGGCTGGGGTGGATCAGATGGACCATGGCATAGCAGATCACCAGCGCCAGGGGCAGGCGCAGGGCGTGGCGGAACAGCAGCGAGGTGGGCGTGAGGTTTTGCCGAATGCGGCCCCAGAAGTCCTTGAGGGTATGCGGCGAGCGATCCAGCAGGCTGCTGTCGCGGGCGTCGGCGAGACGGTCGGGGTTGCCGGCGTCGCTGAGCAGTCGGTCGAGGGTGCCGAGGTTGGCGGCCAGCGCGCGCAGTGATCGCAGCAGACCGCGCCAGGCGGGGTTGCTCTGGATGCGCAGGTGTTCGAGCGAGGCGTGCAGGTCGCTCAGTGCTTCGGCGAAGCTGTCGTCGTAGATGAACGGCTGACGCAACTGGATCGACTCGCCCAAGCGCTGGCAGGCGACACCTTGCTGGCGCAGCAGGCGCTGGCAGCGGAACAGGACGTCGCTGTGGAAGAAAGCCTCGGCCAGGGCGTTGTACGGGTAGTGCGAAGAGCTGGCGCGTTCGTGAATGTCCTGGGCGAGGAAATACAGCTTCAGGTAGCGGCTGACCTTGGAGCCGGGGCGGCCGTTGCCGACCCGGTGCAGGATGATTTCCTTGGCGGCGTTGAGCGCGGCCACGACTCGACCGTTCTGCTTGGCCAGCTCCAGGCGGCGGGCTTCCACATCCAGTTGGCGAATCGGTTCGAACAGGCTCGCCTTGAGTTTGAGGTACTGCCCCAGTTCGCTGAACAGCCTCGCCAGGGCCTGTTGCACCGGCTGGTTGGAAAACAGCACCTGCCACAGCACCGACAACAGGCCGTACCAGGCGGCACCGGCGACCAGCAGCAACGGCTCGCGCCACAGGTTGCTGACCTCGCCACCGCGCTGGTCGACGCCGATCATGGTGTAGACCGAGAGGATCAGCGTGGCGTAGGCGATCGCTCCGTAGCGTTCGCCCAGCGCGCCGAGCATGGTCAGGGCGAAGCTGGCCACGGCCAGGGCCGTGACGAACACATAGGGGTAGGGGAACAGCAGCTCGACGGCGAAAGCGGCGACGGTGAAGCAGGTCAGCGTGGCCGCGAGGGCGCGGATGCGGCCTTGCCAGTTGTCGTCGGTCTCGGCCAGGGCGCAGGCGATGATGCCCAGGAACAGCGGGACCAGCAGGCGCATCTCGTTTTCATACCAGCACAGCGCCATGCTGCCGGACAGGGCGATGAACACCCGTACGCTGTAGCTGAACTTGTCCAGCGCCCACAAGCGGCGCATGGATTGGCGGAACGACCTGGATGCCATGTAGAGGGGATCGACCTGTAGGCAAGGGAGCTGATGAACGGCGCCAATTTATCATTGTCGGCGGTGGACGGGTACTGCGTGGAGGTGGGGCGGTTTTGACTGCATTGCGATTTACCTGAGACACCGCGCTGTGTTCTTCGCGGGCAGAGCCCCGCTCCCACCTGTACCGCGATTCGTCCGACACCTCGTGCTGGACTACACGTACTGCGCTGCCGCGTAACCCGAGGCCCAGGCCCACTGGAAATTGAACCCGCCCAGATGCCCGCTGACGTCGAGCACTTCGCCGATGAAATACAGACCCGGGTTCTTCAACGATTCCATCGTCTTGGACGATACCTCGCGGGTGTCGACCCCGCCCAGGGTCACCTCGGCAGTGCGATAGCCTTCGGTGCCGGCGGGCACCAGTTGCCAGGCGCCCAACGCGTTCGCCACCGCCTGCAGCTCGGCCGGGGTGTACTGCTTCATCGGCTTGGACACGAACCAGTGCTCGGCCAGCAGGTTGGCCATTTTCTTGGTGAAGACCTCACCCAGCAGGGTCTTGAGCTCCGAATTGGGTCGTTCGGCCTGCTGTTGCTGCAACCAGGCCAGTGCATCGTGATCGGGCAGCAGGTTGATCTCGACGCTGTCGCCAGGCTGCCAGAACGAGGAAATCTGCAAGATCGCCGGGCCGCTCAGGCCGCGATGGGTGAACAGCAGGTTCTCGCGAAACGCCTGATCGTTGCAGCTCACCAGGCAATCCACCGACGTCCCGGACAGCTCGGCGCAGATATCCTTGAGCTGGTCGGTGATGGTGAACGGTACCAGGCCGGCGCGGGTGGGCAGGACGCTGTGGCCGAACTGGCGAGCGATCTGGTAGCCGAAGCCGGTGGCGCCCAGGGTCGGAATCGACAGGCCACCGGTGGCCACCACCAAGGACTGGCACGCCAACGGCCCCATTGACGTCTGCAAGCGATAGCCTTCGGCGGTTTTCTCGATGGCCTGCACCGAGGTGTCCATACGCAGCTCGACCCCTGCGCTTTCACACTCGGCCAGGAGCAGGCCAAGGATGTCGCTGGACTTGTTGTCGCAGAACAGTTGGCCCAGTTTCTTCTCGTGATAGGGCACGCCGTGCTTGGCCACCAGGGCGATGAAATCCCACTGGGTGTAGCGGGCCAGGGCCGACTTGCAGAAATGCGGGTTCTGCGAGAGGAAGTTGGCAGGTTCGGTGTACATGTTGGTGAAGTTGCAGCGACCGCCGCCAGACATGAGGATCTTCTTGCCTGGCTTGTTGGCGTGGTCGATCAGCAGCACTTCACGGCCTCGCTGTGCGGCGCTCAGGGCACACATGAGACCGGCGGCGCCGGCGCCGATGATGATGACGGGGATAGAGCGCACTGCTGGGTCCTCTCGAATCGGGGGTGTCAGGGGAGGCCTCTTCGCGGGCAGAGGCCAAACCTGCCGCTTACAAAATCCGCACGCGCAGCGAACGGCCCTTGATCTTACCGCTGTTCAGACGCTGCAGCGCCTGCTTGGCGATCCCGCGTTCCACGGCCACGTAGGCCTGGAAATCGAAAATGGCGATCTTGCCGACCTGAGTGCCGGGAATGCCCGCATCGCCGGTGAGTGCGCCGAGGATATCGCCCGGACGCACCTTGTCCTTGCGTCCGGCACCGATGCACAGGGTGCTCATCGGTGGCAGCAGTGGCTCGCCGCCCTTGGAGGTCAGGCTGTCGAGTTCGGCCCAGGCCAGTGGCGATTTCTGCAACTGCTCGATGGCCTGCGCCCGATGCGCCTCGGCCGGGGCGACGAAGCTGATCGCCAGGCCTTTCTCACCGGCGCGACCGGTACGGCCCACACGGTGGATGTGAATTTCCGAATCGCGCGCCAGTTCGACGTTGATGACCATGTCCAGGGCATCGATGTCCAGGCCGCGGGCGGCCACGTCGGTCGCCACCAGCACCGACGTACTGCGGTTGGCGAACATCGCCAGGACCTGATCACGGTCGCGCTGCTCCAGGTCGCCATGCAGCGCCACGGCGCTGATGCCTTTGCTGGTCAGGTGATCGACCACTTCCTGGCACTGCTGCTTGGTGTAGCAGAACGCCACGCACGACTGCGGGCGGAAGTGACCCAGGGCACGCACCACGGCGGCCATGCGGTCATCCGGCGAAATCTCGTAGAAACGCTGCTCGATCTGGCTGTCGGCGTGCAGGGCCTCGGCTTTCACCTGCTGCGGATCGCGCATGAACTTGGACGACAGCTGCTTGATCCCGACCGGGTAGGTGGCCGAGAACAGCAAAGTCTGCCGGCGTTCCGGGGTCTGCTCGATGATGTCGGCGATGGCGTCGTAGAAGCCCATGTCGAGCATGCGATCGGCTTCGTCGAGCACCAGGGTGTTGAGCCCGTCGAGCACCAGCGAGCCCTTGCGCAGGTGCTGCTGGATGCGTCCCGGTGTGCCGACGATGATGTGCGCGCCGTGCTCCAGCGAAGCGATCTGCGGGCCGAACGACACGCCGCCGCACAGGGTCAGCACCTTGATGTTGTCTTCGGCGCGCGCCAGGCGGCGGATTTCCTTGGCCACCTGATCCGCCAGCTCGCGGGTGGGGCACATGATCAGCGCCTGGCAGCCGAAATAGCGCGGATTGATCGGGTTCAGCAGGCCGATGCCGAACGCGGCCGTCTTGCCGCTGCCGGTCTTGGCCTGGGCGATCAGGTCCATGCCCTTGAGAATCACCGGCAGGCTCTGCGCCTGGATCGGCGTCATCTGGGCATACCCGAGGGATTCCAGGTTGGCCAGCATGGCGGCGGACAGGGGCAGCGTGTTGAAAGCAGTGGCAATGGTGGTCACGGGACGGGCCTGCAAAACAAAATGTCGCGCAGTGTATCAGCCCCGTGACCTTTCGCCCTAAGCCTGCTTAGTGTTCAACCGGAGGTTCCTGACGAGGTGCGCGCCGTCCATCGCTGTCGGACAGCTGCACGAAGATCCCGGCGGCCAGCATTGCCATCAGGCCAATAGTCAGGAAGGTCGCCTGGAAAGCACCCAGCACCGTGTCCACGCCCTCGTTGCCCAAGGACGCGGTGAAACCGCCCAGCAGAGCACCGGCGCAGGCCACGCCCAAACCCAGGGAAAGCTGCGCCACCACCGACAGCAGACCGTTGCCGCTGCTGGCGCTTTCGTCGTCCAGGTCGATCAGGGTCACGGTGTTCATCGCCGCGAACTGCAACGAGTTCACCGCGCCGAGCAGGCCCAGCTGGGTCAGCAGCAGCCAGTAGGGGGTAGTTTCCGAGACCAGGCCGAGGCTGGCCAGCAACAGCCCCAGCAGCAGGGTGTTGCCGGTGAGCACGATGCGATAGCCGAAGCGCTCGATGATCGGCCGGGAAAACGACTTCGCCACCATGGCCGCCGCCGCCAGCGGAATCATGCTCATGCCGGCTTCCGACGGCGAGTGCCCCAGCGCCACTTGCAGCAGCAGGGGCACCATGAAGGGCAGGGCGCCGCTGCCCAGGCGCGCGAACAGGTTGCCCAGAATGCCGATGGCGAAAGTGCGCGTGTGGAACAGTTTCGGCGAGAACAGCGGGTTGTCGATCTTGCCCGCACGCAGCCAGTAGGCGGCCAGGCAGGCCATGCCGACGAACAGCAGCAGCATCACCCGCAGGTGCGGCAGGTGCAGCTCACCCAGGCCTTCCATGGCGATGGTGATGAGCACCATGGCGGCACCGAACAGCAGGAAGCCGATACCGTCGAAGCGCGTGCGTTCGGCGCCGCGCAGGTCGGGCACCAGGTTCCAGACCGCCCAGCAGCCCAGTGCGCCCACCGGCAGGTTGATGAGGAAGATCCAGTGCCAGCTCAACCATTCCACCATCCAGCCGCCCAGGGTCGGCCCGAGTAGGGGGCCGAGCAGCGCTGGCACGGTGATGAAGCTGAGGATGCGCACCAGCTCCGAACGCGGGTAGGCGCGCAGCACCACTAGCCGCCCCACCGGCAGCATCAGGGCACCGCCCAGGCCTTGGATCACCCGGGCCACCACCAGCATCGCCAGGCTTTGGGACAGCGCGCACAGCAGCGAGCCGATGCTGAACAGCATGATGGCGCTGAAGAACACCTTGCGCGTGCCGAAGCGGTCGGAAATCCACCCGGATGCCGGAATCAGCAGCGCGACCGTCAACATGTAGGCGATGATCACCGATTGCATGCGCAACGGGTTTTCCGCCAGGTCGCTGGCCATGGCCGGCAGCGCGGTGTTGAGGATGGTGCCGTCCAGGGCCTGCATGAAGAAGGCAATGGCGATGACCCAGGGCAGCCAGCGAGCGGTAACGGGATCCAGTGTTGGGCGCGTGGACATGGGGCCTCTTGTTGTTTGAGGTTGATGATGAATGTTCATGGCCAGCCGGTAGGAGGGGGCATCGGCCGCGAAACATGCACTGTGGTGTAACTGACACTGCGCGGTGCACTTTTCGCGGCCACGCACCGCTCCTACAGGGCGCTGCTGCTCCGGTGATTACAACCTCCGTAGGAGCGGTCATCGGCCGCGAAACATGCACTGCGGTGTAACTGACACTGCGCGGTGCACTTTTCGCGGCCACGGACCGCTCCTACAGCGTCAACAGCAATCGCTTCACCAATGCACCGGGCAGCAAACTGGAATGGGTCTGGCGCTCGCCGTAGGTACTGGTCGAGAGAATCAGCTCGCGCTCGGCCGTCAAGGCTTCCAGCTGGTCACCTAGGACACTGTAGACGCTGTCGTCGAAACGCATGGTGTTGACCGGTGCAACGATGTGACCGTCCTCCACCCAGAAAGTGGCAAAGCGGGTCAGCCCGGTCATGCGCGCCGCTGGCATGTCGGAGTAGTTCAGGTACCACAGGTTGCTGATGTACAACCCGGTTCCGAGGCGTTGCAGCACGTCGGCCACGGGCAGGTCGCCCACTGCCATCTGCAGCGCGCCCGGCATCTCCGAGTTGTCCGCGCCGTTGCCCTGCAAGCCGTATTCGGCCGCACTGCGCGAGTCCACCAGGCGCTCGGCGGCGAGCCCGTGGCTGACCAGCGAAAGGTCCTTGCGCGGATAGCCTTCCTGGGAAAACGCCGGGGTCAACGAACCGCTGACGCGCTCCTCGAAGCTCACCTGCGCGCTCAACCGGGCTTCGCCTGCATACAGTCGTTGCAACGGGCTGTTCTTGCTGGCGATGGCCTGCGCCGAGAAGCCGCCCCAGCCCAGCATACCGATGATTTCATCCAGCGCAGCCGGTGCCAGGTAGGCGCGATAGGCGCCCGGCGGCAGCACCTTGAGCGGACGGCTCAGGTGCTCCAGTTGCACGCGGGCCTGGGCCAGGCGGTCGGCGAAGGCCGGTGCCTGCCACTGCTGGCCGGCGTAGTTGGCCTTGACCGCTTCGCCATTGGCATGGAACAGGCTGAAATCGAAATTGAAGCTGTTGGCTTGATGCCAGCCAGTGGCCCCGTCGCTGTTGGCAAAACCCCGGCAGATCGTGCCCGCGGCATAGATGCCGACCAGGTCCAGACCACGGGCCGCCGTGCCGATCTGCTCGACGACTTCAGCCGCATCGGGCAACGGCGTGTCGTCGACATGGTGCGTCTGCCACTGCGAGGTGTTGAGTTGCAGGTAGGGGTCCGGTTGCAGCAGCGGCAGGGTCTGGCTCAGCTGGTGCACGGCCTGGGTCAGACGCTGCTGGTCCACCTCCAGATCCTCGGACAGGGTCAGCTGCAACTCGGCCTGGCGGCCGTTTTCGATCAGCTTCAGCGACACCGTGGCCTGGGCCACCTGTCCCGCCTGGCGCACCTTGGCATGGTTGAAGCGGATGAAATCCGAGGCTTCGGCGTTGTAACTCAGGGTGAAGCGCTGGCTCGGGGCGACGGTGTTTTGCAACCCGTGCACCAGTGCCTGGAAATGCGAGGCGTGATGGCTCATGCGTCACCTCCGAAAACGTCGATCTGGCTGAACACGCAGCTGGGTGATGCATGCCCCACACGGATCACCTGGTTGGGTTCACCCTTGCCGCAGTTGGGCGTACCCAGCACCTGCAGGGTGCTGGCGTCGCCTACCGCCCGCAGGTTTTTCCAGAAGCTGGCGGAGATACCCCGATAGTTGGGGTTCTTGACCACGCCCTTGAGTTCGCCGTTCTCGATCAGTTGGCCCCACTCGCAGCCGAACTGGAATTTGTTGCGTGCATCATCGATAGACCAGGAACGGTTGGTGGACATCAGGATGCCGTGCTCGATGCCGGCGATCAGCTGCGCCTGGCTGTGCTCGCCCGGCTCGATGTTCAGATTGGCCATGCGATCGATCGGGGCCCGGTTCCAGCTGCTGGCACGGCTGTTGGCGACGCCGTCCATGCCGCTGCGGTATTGCGACAGGGCGCCGCCCAATGGGCGCACCAGCACGCCATCGCGAATCAGCCACTGCTTGCTGGCTGGAGTGCCGTCGTCGTCGTGCGCGTAGCTGGCCAGTTCGTGCGGGATATCGGGGTCGAAGGTCACGTTGAGCAACGGCGAGCCATAGCGCAGGTGGCCGAAGTCCTCGACCTTGACGAAGCTGGTGCCCGCATAGTTGCGCTCGTCGCCCAGAATCCGGTCCAGCTCCAAGGGGTGGCCGATGGATTCGTGGATCTGCAGCATCATCTGGTCGGGTGTCAGCAGCAGGTCACGCGGGCCTTGCGGGGCATTGGGCGCCAACAGCAACTGCAGGGCCTGGTCGGCGACCTGGTGACCGGCGCCGACAATGCCACAGCGCTCGATCACGTCGACACCGCCTTGCTGGCCGAAGTTGTCGCGGCCCAGGCTGCGGGTCTGGCTGTCGCTGCCATCGAAGGCCGTCACGCTCAGGCCGGGGAAGACGAAGCGCTGGGCCTGGCGAATCTGCGCGCCGGCGCTGTTGAGGTAGATCTGTTCGACATCGGTGATGCCCAGGCCGGCATACCAGCTGACCAGCCGCGGATCGTCCGGCACGCGGGCGGACTCCTCGCCAAGCATCTGGTAGCACTGGGCCAGAGACGGGAAGGCGGCCTGCCTGTCGGGCGAGAGATAATCGCTGCGGGCGCTGCTGACCGGGTGTTGCTGCAGGTCGAGCAGGGCATGGGCGGCGATGGCGCCTGCCTGCTGCTCGGCCCGCTCCAGCGCCTGCTGCAGACCGCGTACGGACAGATCGCCGGTGGCAGCGTAGGCTTCCACGCCTTTCACTCGTACGGTGATCATCACGCCTTCGTCGAGGCTCAGGCTCGGCGGTTCGGCGATGTTCTTGCGCACGGCCAGGTGCTGGCTGGATTGGCGCACATGACGCAGGGAGAAGAATTCGGCGCGAGTGCGCAGGGCGGCGAAGCGTTGTTGCAACAGGGCGGTGGAATCGAACATTCAGGGGCCTCTGTGGTGGGGCAGTTTCGGCCCCTTCGCGGCTGCTAGCCGCTCCTACAGAGGAAACGCGATCCCATGTAGGAGCGGCTAGCAGCCGCGAAGGGGCCGGCATGCCGAGCCGAGTTGAGCAGGCCCACAGCTTAGGCCCCACCGCCGCCATGGGGCAAATCCATATCAGCTGTGAGGCGCACCCACTTCGCGCATCGGCTTGCCACGCACCGGCGCATCGCCTGCCACGTAGTAGGCCGCGGTCGAGCGTGCTTCGGGCTTGCGGCCACGAATGCGGTCGGCGATCTTCTCGGCGATCATGATGGTCGGCGCGTTCAGGTTGCCGGTGGTGATGATCGGCATGATCGAGGCGTCGACCACGCGCAGGCCTTGCAGGCCATGCACGCGACCCTGACCATCGACCACGGCCATCTCATCGGTGCCCATCTTGCACGAGCACGACGGGTGATAGGCGGTTTCGGCATGCTCGCGGATGAACTGATCCAACTGCTCGTCCGTCTGCACCTCGATGCCGGGGCTGATCTCGCGGCCGCGGTACTGGTCCAGCGCGGGTTGCTGCATGATTTCGCGGGTCAGGCGGATGCCGTCGCGGAATTCCTGCCAATCCTGCTCGCTGGCCATGTAGTTGAACAGGATGCTCGGGTAGTCGCGCGGGTTCTTCGACTTGACGTTGACCCGGCCACGGCTCGGCGAGCGCATGGAGCCGACGTGGGCCTGGAAACCGTGCTCCTGAACACCCTTGGTGCCGTTGTAATTGATCGCCACCGGCAGGAAGTGGTACTGGATGTTCGGCCATTCGAACTCAGGGCGCGAACGGATGAAACCACCGGCCTCGAACTGGTTGCTGGCGCCGATACCGGTGCCCAGGAACATCCATTCGGCGCCGATCTGCGGCTGGTTCCACCACTTCAGCGACGGGTACAGCGAGACCGGCTGGGTGCAGCTGTATTGCAGGTACATTTCCAGGTGGTCCTGCAGGTTCTGGCCGACGCCTGGCAGGTCGTGCACGACGTCGATGCCCAGCGGCTGCAGCACCTCGGCAGGGCCCACACCGGAGCGCTGGAGAATCTGTGGCGAGGCGATCGCGCCGCCGCACAGCAGGACTTCCTTGCGGGCACGGGCCTGGATGCGCTCGTCGCTGTCACCGACCAGGTAGCTGACGCCGACCGCACGCTTGCCTTCGAAGACGATCTTGTCAGTCAAGGCGTGGGTGACGATGGTCAGGGTATCGCGCTGCTTGGCCTGGTCCAGGTAGCCGCGTGCGGTGCTGGCGCGGCGGCCCTTGGGCGTCACGGTGCGGTCCATGGGACCGAAGCCTTCCTGCTGGTAGCCGTTGAGGTCGTCGGTGCGCGGAAAGCCTGCCTGCACGCCGGCTTCGACCATGGCGGCGAACAACGGGTTGTTGCCGGGCTTGGGCGTGGTGACGCTGACCGGACCTTCGCCACCGTGGTAGTCGTTGGGGCCGATGTCACGGGTTTCGGCCTTGCGGAAATACGGCAGGCAGTCCAGGTAGCTCCAGTCTTCAAGGCCCGGCAGCTTGGCCCAGCCGTCGTAGTCCATGGCGTTGCCGCGGATATAGCACATGCCGTTGATCAGCGAAGAGCCACCCAGGCCCTTGCCACGGCCGCACTCCATGCGGCGGTTGTTCATGTGCGGCTCGGGCTCGGTCTCGTAGGCCCAGTTGTAGCGGCGGCCCTGCAGGGGGAAGGCAAGGGCGGCGGGCATCTGGGTACGGAAGTCCAGGCGATAGTCCGGGCCGCCGGCTTCGAGCAGCAGGACGGTGACGCCTGGATCTTCGGTCAGGCGCGTGGCCAGGGTGTTACCGGCCGAACCGGCGCCAATGATGATGTAGTCGAATTCCTGGGACATGGAGGTTCCCTCTTTGAAATATGGCAAGGTGGGCAGGGTGTCAGGTCTGGCCTATTCGCGGGCAGAGAGCTCGCCGCCCGCCCCGCTCCCACAAGGGTCTCGGATCAGAACACCGAAACGTAATCGCCCAGTTCCACCTGTACCGATTTGATCCGGGTGTATTGCGCCAGCGAGCTGATGCCGTTTTCGCGGCCCACGCCAGACTGCTTGTAGCCACCCACTGGCATCTTCGCGTCGGATTCGCCCCAGGCGTTGATCCAGCAGATGCCTGCTTCGAGCTGATGGATCACGCGGTGCGCACGGTTCAGGTCGCGGGTGACCACACCGGCGGCCAGGCCCATCTCGGTGGCATTGGCGCGGCGGATCACTTCCTCTTCGCTGTCGTAGCCGAGGATGCTCATCACCGGGCCGAAGATTTCTTCGCGCACGATGGTCATCTCGTCGCTGCAATCGGTGAACACGGTGGGTGCGACGAACGCGCCCTGACCCAGCTCACCGTCGGTCAGCCGCTCGCCGCCGCACAGCAGGCGCGCGCCTTCGGCCTTACCCTTGGCGATATGGCCCAGCACGTTTTCCATGTGGGCGAAGCTCACCAGCGGACCGAAATTGGTGTTTTCGTCTTCAGGATCGCCGATGCGGATGCGCTGTACGCGCTCCAGGATCTTGGCTTCGAGTTGCGCCTTGAGGGCATTGGGCACGAACACCCGAGTGCCGTTGGTGCAGACCTGACCGGAGCTGTAGAAGTTGGCCATCATGGCGATGTCGGCGGCCTTGTCGAGGTCGGCATCGTCGAAGATAATCAGCGGCGACTTGCCGCCCAGTTCCATGGTCACTTCCTTGAGCGAGGAGCTCGAGGCGCTGGCCATGACTTTCTTGCCGGTGCTGACGCCGCCGGTGAACGAGACTTTCTCGATACCAGGATGCTCGGTGAGCCAGGCGCCGACTTCGCTGCCACTCCCGGTCAGCACATTGAACACGCCAGCGGGCAGACCGGCCTCGGTGTAGATTTCGGCCAGCTTGAGGGTGGTCAGCGAGGTGACTTCGCTGGGCTTGAAGATCATCGCGTTGCCGGCGGCCAGCGCCGGAGCGGACTTCCACAGAGCGATCTGGATCGGGTAGTTCCAGGCGCCGATACCGGCGGTCACGCCCAGGGGCTCGCGGCGGGTGTAGACGAAGGACGTGTCGCGCAGCGGGATCTGCTCGCCTTCGATGGCAGGCACCAGGCCGGCGTAGTATTCGAGCACGTCGGCACCGGTGACGATGTCCACGTAGCGGGTTTCCGAGTAGGCCTTGCCGGTGTCCAGGGTTTCCAGCAGGGCCAGTTCGTCGTTGCGCTCACGCAGGATGTCGACGGCTTTGCGCAGCACGCGCGAGCGCTCCATGGCGGTCATCGCGGCCCAGATCTTCTGGCCCTTTTCGGCGCTGGCGACGGCTTTTTCGACGTCTTCGGCGGTGGCGCGCTGAACCTGCGCCAGCACTTCACCGGTGGCCGGGTTGACGGCATCGAAAGTGCCGCTGCCGCTGGCGTCCACGTAGCCGCCATCGATGTAGAGTTTTTGCGTTGGGAAACGGGCCATAAGATCCTCGCGGTGCAGTTAAGGTGGCAGCAGGCGAGGCGCGAAGCTTCAGCGCTGCTGTTTTGCCAGTTGCATGTCCATGTATTCGCAGGCGATGCGATGTGCCTGCGCGGTATCGAAAGCATCGCCCGACAGGGCGCCGCGCAACCACAGACCGTCGATCAGTGCAGCCAGGCCGCGTGCGGCGCTGCGTGCCTGTTCCACCGGCAATTCACGGCGGAACTGGCAACACAGGTTGGAATACAGGCGGTGGTCGTTGATCCGCTGCAACCTGTGCAAGGACGGCTGATGCATGCTGGCGGCCCAGAAGGCCAGCCAGGTCTTCATGGCCGGAGCGTTGACCTGGCTGGCGTCGAAGTTGCCTTCGATGATCACCTGCAGGTGCGCCCTGGCGCTGTCGTCGGTCAAGGCCTGTCGGCGCGTGGCGACGTTGTCGATCAGCACGTTCATCAAGTGGCGCATGGTCGCTGCGATCAGGCCGTTCTTGTCCTGAAAGTAGTGACTGATGATGCCGTTCGACACACCCGCCAGGCGGGCGATCAGAGCAATGCTGGCGTCACTCATGCCGACCTGGTCGACAGCCTGGAGCGTGGCTTCGATCAACTGTTGGCGGCGGATGGGTTGCATACCGACCTTGGGCATTGCGCGAATCTCCTTGGGCCTGCAGTACGGGCAGTGAGTGACAGCCGACTGAAGCCAGTCTAGTTTATTTTTATTGAACGATCAATCAATAAAAAAGGGTGGGTGAATGTGTGCAGGGTTTTTAGAGGATCGGGGAGGGGAAGGCAATGGGCTTCTAGAGGAGGGGGTGTCAGGGAGATTGCGGTGAGGCGTTCGCGGGCAGAGACCCGCTCCCACACGGCTTGCATCAACCTTGTGGGAGCGGGTCTCTGCCCGCGAAGAAGACGCCGCGGTGTGTCAAGCCGGCCGCGGCAGGGTTGCTTCCAGCGAGGATCAGCCCAGGTTCTTGCCGAGCAGGGCATGGTACAGCTCGGTGTCCCCCAGAATGCCCACCACCTGTTTGTCGCTGTCCTGCAGGACCAGTTTGTGGCCCGTCTGATAGCGGATCTGCAAGGCGTCGCGCATGCCGATGTCGGCATTGACCAGTGTCGGCCGGCGGCCCAGACCTTCCATCGCTTGCCCGGGCGCCCAGCCTTGCACGTCGAGCACGGTGTCGCCCTGGCGTGCGCTGGTCAGCGAATTGCCGGCGCCCAGGTTCAGCCATGAATCCACGCCCGGATCCAGGCACACCGAACCGTTGACGCGGGTGCACTTGTCCAGGGTGCGCATCAGGCTGCGCCCGCACAGCACGTTGAGTGGGTTGGTGTGGGCGACGAAGGTCCGCACGTAATCGTCGGCCGGGTTGAGGACGATTTCCTCGGGTACGCTGTACTGGACGATCCGCCCGTCTTTCATGATGGCGATGCGGCTGCCCAACTTCAGCGCTTCGTCCAGGTCATGGCTGACGAAGACGATGGTCTTGCTCAATTTGCGTTGCAGCTCCAGCAACTCGTCCTGCAGACCCTGGCGGATCAACGGGTCGAGCGCCGAAAACGGTTCGTCCATCAGCAGGATGTCGGCGTCCATCGCCAGCGCCCGGGCCAGGCCCACACGCTGCTGCATGCCGCCGGACAGCTCGTCGGGCTTCTTGTTGCGCCACTGGGTCAGGCCCACCAGTTCGAGCTTCTCGTCGACCAGCTTGCGCCGTTCCTTTTCCGGACGGCCCTGCATCTCCAGGCCGAAACTGATGTTCTCGCGCACCGTCAGCCAGGGCATCAGGGCGAACTTCTGGAACACCATGGCGATGCGCTTTGTGCGCATCATCTTCAGTTCCGCCGGTGTGCACGAGGCGATGTCGATCTGGCGGTCTTCATGCTCGACGAACAGCTTGCCGCGGCTCACCGTGTTCAGCCCGTTGATGCAGCGCAGCAGGCTCGACTTGCCCGAACCGGACAACCCCATCAGCACGCAGATCTCGCCCTTGTTGATGTCCAGGCTGGCCTTTTCCACGCCGACGATCTGCCCGGTCTTCTTCAGGATCTCGTTGCGGGTCAGCCCTTGGTCGAGCAGTTTCAGCGCTTCGCGTGGGTCCTTGGCGAAGATCACATCGACGTTGTCGAATCGAATAATGCTCATGCATCACCCCCTATCTTGACGTCGGGTTGTTTGCAGATACGGTCGAGCATGATCGCCAGCAACACGATGGCCAGACCGGCTTCGAAGCCCAGCGCGATATCGGCGGTGTTCAGTGCGTTGACCACCGGCTTGCCCAGGCCATCGGCACCGACCAGGGCGGCGATCACCACCATGGACAGCGACAGCATGATGCACTGGGTGATGCCGGCGGCGATGCTCGGCATGGCGTGAGGCAATTCGATGCGCGACAGCAGCTGGCGGCGCGAGCAGCCGAAGGCCTTGCCCGCGTCCATCAGTTCCTGCGGCACGTCGCGGATGCCCAGGTAGGTCAGGCGAATGGGCGCGGCGATGGCGAACACCACCGTGGAAATCAGGCCCGGTACGACGCCCAGCCCGAACAGGGTGAGCGTGGGGATCAGGTAGACGAAGGTCGGTACCGTCTGCATCAGGTCGAGGACCGGCCGCATCATGGTGTAGAACATTGGCTTGTGCGCAGCGACGATGCCCAACGGTACGCCGATGATCACGCAGACCAGGGTGGCGAACAGCACCTGCGCCAGGGTCTCCATGGTTTCCTGCCAGTACCCCAGGTTGAGGATCAGCAGGAACGACAGCGCGACGAACAGCGTCAGGCCCCATTTGCGCTGGATGAAATGCGCCAGCGCAGCGATCAGGGCGGTCAGTACGTAGGGGTTGAACCAGGTCAGACCGGCGGTGAAACCATGAATGATCGCTTCGAGCGTGGACGCGATGGCATCGAACGTCGAAGCCCCGTGTTGGGTGAGCCAGTCGACGAAAGCCGCGATGTACTCGCCCAGGGGGATCTTGTGGTCTGTCAGCATGGTAGTGAGTGTCCGCATGCGAGGAAACGAAGGGCCGGCCGGTGAGGCCGGCAACCGCCGGCCCGCCTGCCAGCGTTATTGCGCGAGCTTGGCCTTGACGGCTTCAAGACCCGGCTTGCCATCGACGGTGGTGACGCCCGCGAGCCAGGTGTCGAGCACCTGTGGATTGTTTTTCAGCCAGGCCCGAGCAGCGACGTCGGGTTTCTGCTTGTCGTCCAGGACGTTGCCCATCAGCGTGCTTTCCATGGCCAGGCTGAACTGCAGGTTCTTCAGCAACTGACCCACGTTGCTGCACTCCTGGGTGTAGCCCTTGCGTGTGTTGGTATAGATGGTGGCCTGGCCGAAGTTGGGGCCGAAGAAGTCATCGCCACCGGTCAGGTACTGCAGCTTGAAGCGGGTGTTCATCGGGTGCGGTTCCCAGCCCAGGAACACCACGTCGGTGTTGCGCCGCTGGGCGCGGTCGACCTGGGACAGCATGCCGGCCTCGCTCGATTCGACCACTTTGAAACCGGCGTCCTTGAGGCCGAAGGCGTTCTTGTCGATCATGCTCTGGATCAGGCGATTGCCATCGTTGCCCGGCTCGATGCCGTAGATCTTGCCGTCCAGCTCCTTCTTGAATTTGACGATGTCGGCGAAATCCTTCAGGCCCTTGTCGTACAGCGCCTGGGGGACGGCCAGGGTGTACTTGGCGTTTTCCAGGTTGGCACGCACTGTTTCCACAGTGCCGGCGTCGCGGTAGGGCTTGATGTCGTTTTCCATGGTCGGCATCCAGTTGCCCAGGAAAACGTCCATGTTCTTGCCATCGGCCAGGGACTTGTAGGTCACCGGCACGGAAATCATCGTGGTCTTGGTCTTGTAGCCCAGTGACTGCAGCACCGCACTGGTGACGGCGGTGGTGACGGTGATGTCGGTCCAGCCGACATCGGAGAAATTCACAGTGGCGCATCGCGCCGGTTCCGCTGCTTGAGCCAGTACAGGCAGGCCCAGCAGGGTGGCCAGCAGAATCGATGTTGGACCTTTCATGGTGTGCTCCTGGTTTTCTCGGCGTGGGGCGCAAGGGCATGCCACGCTTGTTTGAATGCTCGATCGCCGCGTCCGCGACGGGTGCGCCGCCAAGGTGCCAGGCGATCGGGCCGTGAGTGATCATGTACCAGCGCAAATCAGCCGCCTACCGGGTGCGTCGTATCCAGTGCGGGCAGAGTCGCATCCAGTGTCGGTGACGTCGCTTACAGCTCATGGGCTTGCAGCAGCGACCTTACCCGCGACACCTGCGTACATCCACTTATATGAAGTTGCCACACGAACGTGCAGAGGCGAGCTGCACGCCTCTTTTTCGCGCGCAGCTCATCACCGGTGCCTTCGACCGCGCTCCGCAGTGGGCTGCGGCGAACAGCGTGCTTGTGGTGACACTTGGCGGTGCGCTACCCCAGCGGTTGCTACCGAATTGCTCAGACCCCACGGCGGGTATGCTTTTGAGGAGAATCGACGGTCGCCCGCGAAGGTCTTTCGCAGCGCTCTGCATAGCCCTGCGCGACGTCGTTTTCAGGCGCGGTGGAGTTCCCGACCAATTGTCGGCATGGGGTTTGCGTAGCAAAGCAAAGCCCCTGTTAAACAGAGGGCAATAACAAGAGCCTGCCTGAGGCCACCATCCGCTTCGCGTAAGGAGATACCGCAATGACATCCTTCACCACCGGCGCTCAGCCGCAGACTCGCAGTCCTCAGTCCATCGGCTTCCTGTTGCTCGACAACTTCACCCTCATCTCCCTGGCCTCGGCAGTCGAACCGCTGCGCATGGCCAACCAGTTGTCCGGGCGCGAGCTGTATCGATGGACCACCCTGAGCGCGGACGGTGGCCAGGTATGGGCCAGCGATGGCCTGCAGATCACTCCGGATTCGGCCATGCACAAGGCCGCGCCGATGGACACGGTGATCGTCTGTGGCGGTGTCGGTATCCAGCGTGCGGTGGGTCGCGACCACGTCAGCTGGCTGCAGAGCCAGGCACGGCAGTCCAAGCGCCTGGGGGCGGTCTGTACCGGCAGCTGGGCGCTGGCTTGCGCCGGTCTGCTCGATGGTTTCGAGTGCAGCGTGCACTGGGAATGCCTGGCCTCGATGCAGGAGGCCTTTCCCCGCGTGGCCATGAGCACGCGTCTGTTTACCCTGGACCGCAATCGCTTCACCAGTTCGGGCGGCACGGCGCCGCTGGACATGATGCTGCACCTGATCAGCCGCGATCACGGCCGCGAGCTGTCGGCGGCGATTTCCGAGATGTTCGTCTACGAGCGCATCCGCAACGAACAGGATCACCAGCGGGTGCCGCTCAAGCACATGCTGGGCACCAACCAGCCCAAGCTGCAGGAGATCGTCGCGTTGATGGAGGCCAACCTGGAGGAGCCGATCGACCTGGACGAGTTGGCGGTGTATGTGGCGGTGTCGCGACGCCAGCTGGAGCGGCTGTTCCAGAAATACCTGCATTGTTCGCCGTCGCGCTACTACCTCAAGTTACGCCTGATTCGCGCACGGCAGTTGCTCAAGCAGACGCCCATGTCGATCATCGAGGTGGCGTCGGTGTGCGGCTTCGTGTCCACGCCGCATTTCTCCAAGTGCTATCGCGAGTATTTCGGCATTCCGCCGCGTGACGAACGCGTCGGCTCCAATACCACCCAGCAGGTGGCGATGCTGCCGATCCCGCAGGCCATGGTCCTGGCCGGACCGTTGTCGGCACTGAGCCAGGCGCGCAACGAATCGACCTTTGCCAGTGTGAGGATCTGATACCGCGGCGCGCTCTTCGCGGGCAGAGGGCTCGCCGCCCGCCCCGCTCCCACAGGGTTTACATCACACAGAGCTTGCATCACACCTGTGGGAGCGGGCTCTGCCCGCGAAGAGCGCGCCGCGATAGGTCAGACTACCCGCCATCAGCAGGGGTTGCGCTTGAATTCAGGCCCGCTTTGAATGCTGGGCCAATGCCGGCAGCAAGGTCCGGTCGATCGCCTGGCGGACCGCCGGCAGGATGGTCGCGCTGCCGGTCAGCATCTGTTCCACCATCTTGCGCAGGGCCTGGGCCCGGCCGCTGTCCAGGCCGCGCACTGCACATTCACAGGCCTGCTCGGCCGTGGCGCCTGTGGGCATCTCGAAACCCAGTGCGCGCAGCTGGCCCAGCAGGTCCTCCTGATCAATCAAGTCCGCATGCATCATGATGCTGATCCTTTTTATGGGTGGCGTGACGTTGTCCGGATTCTGGTAGCCGCGCACGCGCTGGGCAAGAGGCGGTGGTCAGCATGGCCGGATTGCACACGAACAGGTCGTTTTTCGCTGTGTTCGCAACGGCTGTAAGCCAGCCATGTAGCAACCGGGTATGGCACTTGGCGGGGCGGGCCTGAATACCCTTGCCGTTCACTTTCAATGGACGGCAACGGACATGCTCGACTTTCTCTCCTTCCAAGGCGTCGGCCCTTCTCCAGCCCTGGGCCCGATCGGGCTGGCGCCACGCCTCAACTTCATCACCGGCGACAACGGCCTGGGCAAGAGCTTCGTGCTCGATACGGCATGGTGGGTGCTGACGCGCACCTGGGCCGCAGGCAAGCCGATCAAGGCGCGCGAGTCATCGGCGCTGCCGGTCATCGATTATCGTTTCACCGGCGTGGACCGCAGCGCCGGGCAATGGGCCTGGCAGCGAGACCGCTGGACACCGGTAGGCGACGCCACGCCGAACCGTTCGCTGGTGGTGTATGCCCATGCCAATGGCACCTTCAGCGCCTGGGACCCGGTGCGCAACGCGGGTGAGCTGGCGGCCTATCACTTCGATGAAAACCAGCTGTGGCACGGTACGTCGATGGCGGGGCAGGGGCGCCTGTGCAACGGCTTGATCAACGACTGGGTACGCTGGCAGCGAACCCACGGCTGCAAGGCGTTCGCTGCCTTGAAGCAGGTCCTGCGCGCATTGTCGCCGTCGCGCGAGGAGTTGCTGCTGCCCGGCCGGCCGTGCCATATCGGCCTGCTCGATGAAACCGAATACCCGACTCTGCAGCGGCCCCAGGGACAAGTGCCCCTGCCCGAAACCTCCAGTGCGATCCGCCGCGTCGTGGCCCTGGCCTACATGCTGGTCTGGACCTGGGAAGGGCACCGCCGGGCCTGTCGCCTGGCCGGAGTACGGCCGAGCGATGAGCTGGTGTTTCTGGTGGATGAGGTCGAGTGCCATCTGCATGCGCAGTGGCAGCGTCGCATCGTCCCTGCGCTGATGGATGTGGTCGGCGCGCTGACTCGCCAGCGCCTTGCGGTGCAGATGATCGTGGCCACCCATTCGCCGCTGGTGCTGGCCTCCATGGAGACCCAGTTCGTCGATGCGCGCGATGCGCTCTTCACCCTGAGCGTACAGGACGGCCAGGTGCAGTTGCACCGGCAAGCCTGGGCGGCGCAGGGCGATGCGGTGAACTGGCTGGTGTCCCAGAGTTTCGGTCTGCGCCAGGCCCGCTCGGTGGAAGCGGAAGCGGCCATCGGCGCCGCCGAAGCCTGGATGCGCGGCGAGCGATCCGGCCTGCCCGAGGGGCTGGACAGTGAGGCATCGATCGAGTCGCAGTTGCTGCGAGCCTTGCCTGCCGGGGATCATTTCTGGCCGGTCTGGGTCGTTGCCAAAGGAGGCGTGCAGGCATGATCGAGCTCGTTCATCCACTGCCCGAGCCCCACGGCTTCGACGAGCGCTGCCGCCAGCGCGGCAACGCCTGGTTGCAGGACAATCCTGACGTTGGCAGGCCGCGGGACTACTGGTCGCCGTTCCGTCCGCAACTGGGCGAGGGCTTCGCCAACCGCTGTGCCTTCGGTGCCATGTACATTCCCAGCGGCACCGTGGAGCATTTCATCAGCTGTGATGAGGACCGCGGCATGGCCTACGAGTGGAGCAATTATCGCTATGTCGATGCCTGGATGAACAGTGCCAAGGGCAGCAAGAAAGCTGAGGACTTTCTCGATCCGTTCGAGGTGCGCGAGGGCTGGTTCGAGGTGTTGCTGCCGTCGCTGCAACTGGTGCTGACCGACAAAGTGCCGGAAGCGGTGCGGGCGCGGGCCGAGTACACCCTCAAGCACCTGCCATTGCGCGACGACGAGCGCGTGATGCGCGTGCGGCGACAGTGGTTGCGCTTGTTCGAGGAGGGTAAGATCGGGCTCGAAGGGCTGCGCGAGATGGCGCCGCTGATTGCCGCGGCGGTGGAGCGGCGGGGTGGTTGATTGAACTGGGAGGGCAGTGTTGGCCTCTTCACGGGCAGAGGGCTCGCCGCCCGCCCCGCTTCCACAAGAAAACCTTGCCTTCCAAGGCGAGTACCCTCCTGTGGGAGCGGGACTCTGCCCGCGAAGGGCGCAACACGGTATTCAGCCAGGCAACGCAATCCGTCGTCCGGCATACTCGGCTGCAGGCTGATGCCGCTGCGCCTCGAAAGCCTCGCCCAGCACTGTCAGCGAAGACTCCCCGAATACCGCCGATTTGGGCCCCTGCAAATCCACATGCAACAGCATCTGCTCGCTGGCCGCCAGTACCTCGTCCACGCCTTGCAAGTGCAGCGTGTGGTACACCTGCACTCGCTTGCGGTCATGGGCCAGCACCCGCGTGCGCACCTGCACCTCGGCCCCCTGTTTCACCTCGTGCAGATAGTTGAGGTGACATTCCAGGGTGAACAGCGAGTGCTGGTCACGCTGGGGATCGACGCCGATGCGGGCCATGAATGCGTCGGTGGCGTAGCTGAAGATCAACAGGTAGAACGCATCGCGCAGATGGCCGTTGTAGTCCACCCACTCCGCGAGCACGGGCGTTTGATAGGTGATCATTCTTCGAAGCTCATGCCGTGGCGGGCCTTGGTCACCCGTACCGCGTCCAGCACCGCCAGCAGGCAATCGTCGCGGTAACGCTCCAGGGCGCCGATACTGCGTTCCCCCAGTTGCGCCGAGGTCCCGGCCACGACATCGTCGATCAGCGTGTCGGTCAGCTCCGGCGCGGGCAGGTAGGTCCAGGGCAGCTTCAGGGCCGGGCCGAATTGGTTCATGAAATGCCGCATGCCGGCGTCGCCGCCCGCCAGGGTGTAGGTCAGAAAGGTGCCCATGAACGACCAGCGCAAGCCGGCACCGAAACGAATGGCGTCGTCGATCTCACCCGTGGTGGCCACGCCGTCGTTGACCAGGTGCAAGGCTTCGCGCCACAGCGCTTCGAGCAGGCGGTCGGCGATGAAACCGGGCACTTCCTTGCGCACGTGCAGCGGGCGCATGCCCAGGTTTTCATAAACGCTGATGGCCGCCTGGATTGCCTCGGGTGCAGTGTGTCGGCCGCCGACCACCTCCACCAACGGCAGCAGGTAGACCGGGTTGAACGGATGCCCGACCACGCAGCGTTCCGGGTGTGTGGCGCCCTCGTAGAATTCGCTGGGCAGCAGGCCAGAGGTGCTGGAACCGATCAAGGCGTCGGGCTTGGCGGCGGCGCTGATGCGGGCGTGCAGTTCCAGCTTGAGTTCCAGCCGCTCTGGAGCGCTTTCCTGGATGAAGTCGGCGTCGCGCACGCAGTCTTCCACTGTGGCTACGAAGCGCAGCCGCGATTGCGCTGCACCCGCCGCCAAGCCCTGCTTGACCAGGGCGGGCCAGGCATTGGCGATGCGCTGGCGCAAGGCAGCTTCGGCACCGGGCGCCGGGTCCCAGGCGACGACGTCCAGGCCATGGGCGAGGGCGCGGGCAACCCAGCCACTGCCGATGACTCCGCTGCCCAGGGCGGCGAAGGTGTTGATGTGGGTGATGTAGGTCATGGGTTGTTCCTGGAGAAGTGTGTGGGGTGAGGGCCTCTTCGCGCTCCCACAAGATGGTCACGAACCGTGTGGGAGCGGGTCTCTGCCCGCGAAGAGGCCTTTGAGGGCACAAAAAAATCACCGCCGAACGAGGTTCATCTTTTGCCGCCCCTCGGCCGGCGTCAGCACCCGTGCCCCGAGCCGGGTCAGAATCTCGCCGGCCCGTTCCACCAGTTGACCGTTGGTGGCCAGCACGCCTTTCTCCAGCCAGATGTTGTCTTCCAGCCCGACCCGCACGTTGCCGCCAAGCAGCACGGCCTGCGCGGCCATGGGCATCTGCATGCGGCCGATACCGAAGCCGGCCCACACCGCCTCTGCCGGCAGGTTGTCGACCATGGCCTTCATGGTGGTGGTATCGGCCGGCGCGCCCCAGGGGATGCCCAGGCACAGCTGGAACAGCGGATCGTGCAGCAGTCCTTCTTTGATCATCTGCTTGGCGAACCACAGGTGGCCGGTGTCGAAGATTTCCAGCTCCGCCTTCACCCCCAGCTCGGTGATGCGCCGGGCGCCTGCACGTAGTTGCTCGGGAGTGGATACGTAGATGCTGTTGCCGTCGCCGAAATTCAGAGTGCCGCAGTCCAGGGTGCAGATCTCCGGCAGCAGCGCTTCGACATGGGCCAGGCGCGCCAGGGGACCGATCAGGTCGGTGCCAGCACCGAAGGCCATCGGCGTTTCTCCGGGGCCGATTTCCAGGTCGCCGCCCATGCCGGCGGTGAGGTTGACGATGATGTCGATGTCGGCTTCGCGGATGCGCTCCATCACTTCCCGGTACAGCGCCACGTCGCGGCTGAAGCGGCCGGTCTGTGGGTCGCGTACGTGGCAGTGCACCACGGTGGCCCCGGCCTTGGCGGCCTCCACGGCCGCAGCAGCGATCTGCTTCGGTGTAACGGGAACGTGGGGGCTTTTGGCGGTGGTATCGCCAGCACCGGTCAAGGCGCAGGTGATGATGACGTCGTGGTTCATTGCAGTGGTCCTTATGGGTCTGTGCTGTGTGGCTGGTGCAGCGCGGTCTTGTCCATCTACGGTGGTGAACCCTTCGCGGGTAGAACCCGCTCCCACAGGTACGGCGCGGTCCTCCGTCTACGGTGGTGAACCGTTCGCGGGTAGAACCCGCTCCCACAGGCGCCGCCGGCCGGTGTAGCAGCGGCGCGAGCCGCGTCGGCGGTATTCGCGGTGTTGCTGATGCAGCGCGGTCTTATCCATCTGTCGCGGTGAACCGTTCGCGGGTAGAGCCCGCTCCCACAGGCGCCGCTGCTACAGGGTGCTCAGGAGGCGGGTTTGCCGTCGAAGGTGGTCACGCCCTGCAGCCAGCGCTGGCGGTCTTGCGGGTGGTCCTTGAGCCATTGTCGGGCCGAATCGAAGGCGTCCTTGTGCTCCAGCAGCGGTTGCATCATTCGGCTCTCGTCTGCAGCCGTGAAGGTCAGGTTGCTCAGCAATTTGTCCGCGTTCGGGCAGCGGCTGGCGTAGTCCGGCGCGGTCACCGTCCACACCGTGGCCATGCCTTCGTTCGGGCCCAGGGCGTCTTCGCTGCCGGTCAGGTAGGTCATGTCCTGGTTGACGTTCATCGGGTGCGGCGCCCAGCCGAAGAACACGATGGCCTCGTTGCGCTTCACCGCGCGAGTCACCGCCGACAGCATCCCGGCCTCGCTGGACTCCACCAGTTGAAAGTCACCCAGGCCGAAGCGGTTCCTGGCGATCATGTCCTTGATCTGGGTATTGGCGCCGGACCCCGGCTCGATGCCGTAGATCTTGCCGCCCAGTTCCTTCTTGAATCTGGCGATGTCGGCGAAGCTTTTCAGGCCCTTGTCGGCCAGGTAGGTCGGTACGGCCAGGGTGGCGCGGGCGTCCTTGAGGCTCGGTTGGTCGAGCACGCGCACCTGCTTCTGCTCCACGAAGGGCGTGATGGTCTGGGTCATCAGCGGATTCCAGTAGCCCAGGAACATGTCCAGGCGCTGGTCGCGAATGCCGGCGAAGATGATCTGCTGGGAAGCGCTGGTCTGTTTGACGTTGTAGCCCAGGTCTTCAAGCAGCACTTGGGTCATGGCGCTGGTGGCGATCACATCGGTCCAGTTGACCACGCCCAGGCGTACGTTCTTGCAACTGGCCGGTTCCGCGGCGCTGGCGGTGCCGGTCAACAGTGCGGTACCAGTAAGCATCAGCAGGCAGCAGCTGATCAGTCTGTTCATGATGGCTCCCTCAAGCGGCAGTTCGAATTGTTATGGGGGCGGTGTCTACGCACCGTTTGCATAAGGTACGCAGCCTGCTGCGGGAAAAATCGCACTGCGGCGACCGGCGCTTGCACAGTGGCGACGTGCTGGGTATTAGTGGTGTTTCACAGAGGCCTTCTTCGCGGGCAGAGGGCTCGCCGCCCGCCCCGCGCCCACAGGATCGCGCCGCAGAAATCACCGAGCACACCATGGCCCAAGACTTCCACTTTCTGCTGCTGCCCGGTTTCTCCGCACTGGGCTTCATCTCGGCGATCGAGCCGCTGCGGGTGGCGAACCGCTTCCGCGGCGAGCTGTATCGCTGGCAGGTGGTGAGCCTGGATGGCGGCGCGGTGCTGGCCAGCAATGGCATGTCGGTGAATGCCGACGGCGCGCTCGGGCCGCTGGCCAAAGGCGCGACATTGCTGGTGGTGGCGGGTTTCGAGCCATTGGCGACCTTCGATGGGGCGCTGCGCGACTGGCTGCGCCGGCTGGATCGCGAAGGGGTGACCCTGGGCGGCATCGACACCGGCAGCTTTGTCCTGGCCGAAGCGGGCCTGCTCGAGCGCCACCGGGTGGCGCTGCACTGGGAGGCTCTGGATGCCTTCCGCGAGTCCTATCCGGCGTTGAGCGCCAGTCAGGAGCTGTTCGAGACCGACAGCGCACGCATCACCTGCGCCGGTGGTACCGCCTGCATCGACCTGATGCTCGATCTGATCGGCCAGGCCCATGGCAGCGAGCTGGCGATCCAGGTGTCGGAGCAATTCGTGGTCGGCCGCATCCGGCCGCGCAAGGATCATCAGCGCATGCAGATCGCCTCGCGCTACGGCATCGGCAACAAGAAGCTGGTGCAAGTGATCGGCGAAATGGAGCAGCACACCGAGCCACCACTGAGCACGCTGCAGCTGGCCGAGCTGGCCAAGGTCACGCGACGCCAGTTGGAGCGCCTGTTTCGGCTGCACCTGGATGACACGCCAAGCAATTTCTACCTGCGCCTGCGTCTGGAGAAAGCCCGGCAATTGCTGCGCCAGACGCCGATGAGCGTGCTGGAGGTGAGCATCGCCTGCGGTTTCGATTCACCGTCGTATTTCACCCGCAGCTATCGGGCGCGGTTCGCCCGCTGCCCGCGGGAAGATCGGCGCCGGTAAAGCCGATGCATATGTACCGTTCCTGCACGCCAGGTGGCCGCTAACCTGCGCGCTCATTCATCGATAAAGGAATCATCGAAATGGGCAAGCAAATCATTGCATCGAGCCTGGTTACCGCAGCATTGCTGACCCTGGCCGGGCCTGTATCGGCCGCCTGGTACGACTGTCGCGTCATCGACAATCAGGCAACCGACGCCTGGAACAACACCCTGGTGGATCTGCCTGTAGAGGCCGACAGCCTGGCAGATGCCGAACGCAGGACACGCGCCTTCGTTGCGCAGGACGCCGACAACCCAACGGACATCAGCCTGGATTGCCGGGTGAACGAGGAGGAGTGACGGGCGCTTGAGCCCCCAGTGTCACCGGGCCTTGAGCAATACCGCGCAGGCAGCCTTGTAGGCCTCGTGCTGGTACTTGTTCAAGCTGCCCGGCAGCTCGGCCAGTTTCTTGGCCTGGGCGCTGATGGTCTGCGGCGATACCAGCACCGCCTCGCAGCCTTCGAGCAGTTGCAGCACGCCTTCGATCTTGAAGGTGGTCGGCCCGCCGGCGAACTCGCCTTTCTTGCCGCGCTTCTTGATGGCAATCATCTTCAACCCGTTATCGCTGATGAACGCGGCGACTTGCGTGCGGAACTGCCGCACGTTCGCGGCAATATCATCGTCTTCCAGGGCAATCTTCTTGACGGTGGCGGGCACATGCGCCAAATCGGCGTCAACGTATTCCACCACGGCGAAGATCGCTTCGCTGCCCTTGATCTCGACCCCGGCTATTTTCACGCTCACTCCAGGCCCACCGATTGCAGGAACTCGGAACGCTCGTCGCTCTTCTGCGCGCGGCAATCGTTCTGGGCGATTTCATAGGCCTTGGTGCCTTTGCCGGCATTGACCGTGTACACGTCGCAATCGGCATCGCGCGACCTGGTCCACAGGTCCTGGGCCGCCTTGAGCTTGTCGGTGAACGCCTTGAGCTCCGGCGAGCCCTTGGGGAACTGGGAATTGATGCGGTCGAGCAGGTCGGTGTACGACTCGCTCATTTCGGTTTCCGATGTCTTGCGGTTGTAGGCCGAGCAATCGTAGCTCTGCTGATCGGTTTCCACGTTGTCGCACGGGGTGGGGCCATCGGACTCTTCGGCCTGGGCGGCGAAGGACAGCAGGGCAAGCATCAGCAGCGTGAATCTCATGAGGATCTACCTAACCCGTTGAACAGTGATGATTACCGGTGATTCTGTCTCAGGGGCGGGGTAAAGCATAGGGGCAGAGCGATGGCAGGCAGCATTTTTCATGGAGTGGCCGGGCACGGTTCCGTTTTGCGTCGGGCGTTGACGCTTTCGGCAATTCCCCTGTCGTTTTTGCATCCGGTCGCCGTGTCGCGCAGGCATATGCTGGCCCCATGAAGCGCCGGCATACGATTCGGCGCCTGACTTGCCTGATGGGGACCGCCTGATGAGCCCAGCCGAATTGCACGCCGACAGCATCGTTATCGACGGGCTGATCATTGCCAAATGGAACCGCGAGCTGTTCGAGGACATGCGCAAGGGCGGTCTGACCATGGCCAACTGCACGGTGTCGGTGTGGGAAGGCTTCCAGGCCACCGTCGACAGTATCTGCAAGAGCCAGAAGCTGATGCGCGAGAACAGCGACCTGGTGATGCCCGTGCGCACTACCGCCGACATTCGCAAGGCCAAGGAAATCGGCAAGACCGGCATTCTTTTCGGCTTCCAGAACGCCCATGCCTACGAGGACCAGATCGGCTACGTGGAAGTGTTCAAGCAGCTGGGCGTGGGCATCGTGCAGATGTGCTACAACACCCAGAACCTGGTCGGGACCGGCTGCTACGAGCGCGACGGCGGGCTGTCCGGGTTCGGCCGCGAAATCGTCGCCGAGATGAACCGCGTGGGTGTGATGTGCGACCTGTCCCACGTCGGCTCGAAAACCAGTGAAGAAGTCATTCTCGAATCCAAGAAGCCGGTGTGTTACTCCCACTGCCTGCCTTCGGGCCTCAAGGAACACCCGCGCAACAAGTCCGACGAAGAGCTGAAGTTCATCGCCGACCATGGCGGTTTCGTCGGCGTGACCATGTTCGCGCCGTTCCTGGCCAAGGGCATCGATTCGACCATCGACGACTACGCCGAAGCCATCGAATACACCATGAACATCGTCGGCGAAGACGCCATCGGCATCGGTACCGACTTCACCCAGGGCCATGGCCAGGACTTCTTCGAATACCTGACCCACGACAAGGGCTACGCCCGCCGCCTGACCAGCTTCGGCAAGATCATCAACCCGCTGGGCATCCGCACCGTGGGCGAATTCCCCAACCTCACCGAAACCCTGCTCAAACGCGGCCACAGCGAACGCGTGGTGCGCAAGATCATGGGCGAGAACTGGGTCAACGTCCTCAAGGACGTTTGGGGCGAATAACGCCCGACCTGACACGCCGCATTTCTTATTCCAGCCGCTCACCCCTGTGGGAGCGGGCTCTGCCCGCGAACGCCGCAACCCGGTGTTTGCGCGTGGCAGCCAACTACTGATTCCGGAGTTCAAGCACATGGCCAAGATCGCCCCGCAACTGCCCATCGAAGTCGACAGCGAAACCGGCGTCTGGACTTCCGACGCCCTGCCGATGCTCTACGTGCCACGCCACTTTTTCGTCAACAACCACATGGGCATCGAGGAAGTGCTGGGCGCCGACGCCTATGCCGAGATCCTCTACAAGGCCGGCTACAAATCCGCCTGGCACTGGTGCGAGAAAGAAGCCGAATGCCATGGCCTGGAAGGCGTCGCGGTGTTCGAGCACTACATGAAGCGTCTGTCGCAGCGCGGCTGGGGGCTGTTCAAGATCCAGGACATCGATCTGGATAAAGGCACCTGCAGCGTCAAGCTGGAACACTCCTGCTTCGTTTACGTGTACGGCAAGGTCGGGCGTAAGGTCGACTACATGTTCACCGGCTGGTTCGCCGGGGCCATGGACCAGATTCTCGCCGCCCGCGGCAGCAGCATTCGTACCGTCGCCGAGCAAGTCTACGGCGGCTCCGAAGAAGGCCACGAAGATGGCCTCTTCACCGTGAAACCGTTGTAAGTCGAGGAAGACGCCGCCATGGCTTTCGAAGCGATGTTCCAGCCGATCCAGATCGGCAAGCTGACGATCCGCAACCGCGTGCTCAGCACTGCGCACGCCGAGGTCTACGCCACCGATGGCGGCATGACCACCGATCGTTACGTCAAATACTACGAAGAGAAAGCAAAAGGCGGGATAGGCCTGGCCATTTGCGGCGGCTCCTCCAGCGTGGCCATCGACAGCCCTCAGGGCTGGTGGAAATCGGTGAACCTGGCCACCGACAAGATCATTCCGCACTTCCAGAACCTGGCCGATGCCATGCACAAGCACGGCGCCAAGATCATGATCCAGATCACCCACATGGGCCGTCGCTCGCGCTGGGACGGCGAGCACTGGCCGACGCTGATGTCGCCCTCGGGCATTCGCGAGCCGGTGCACCGCGCCACCTGCAAGACCATCGAGCCCGAAGAGATCTGGCGGGTGATCGGCAACTACGCCAGCGCTGCGGCGCGGGCCAAGGCCGGTGGCCTGGACGGCGTGGAACTGTCGGCGGTGCACCAGCACATGATCGACCAGTTCTGGAGCCCGCGGGTCAACAAGCGTACCGACGAGTGGGGCGGCAGCTTCGAAAACCGCATGCGCTTCGGCATCGAGGTGATCAAGGCCGTGCGCAAGGAAGTCGGCGACGACTTCTGCGTGGGCCTGCGCATCTGCGGCGACGAGTTCCATCCCGATGGCCTCAGTCATGAGGACATGAAGGAAATCGCCAAATACTACAGCGACACCGGCATGCTCGATTTTCTCGGCGTGGTGGGCTCGGGTTGCGACACTCACAACACCCTGGCCAACGTCATCCCCAACATGAGCTATCCACCGGAGCCCTTCCTGCACCTGGCGGCCGGTATCAAGGAAGTGGTGAACATCCCGGTGCTGCACGCGCAGAACATCAAGGACCCGAACCAGGCCACGCGCATTCTGGAAGGCGGCTACGTGGACATGGTCGGCATGACCCGCGCGCACATCGCCGACCCGCACCTGATCGCCAAGATCAAGATGGGCCAGGTCGATCAGATCAAGCAATGCGTGGGTGCCAACTACTGCATCGACCGGCAGTATCAGGGCCTGGACGTGTTGTGCATCCAGAACGCCGCCACGTCGCGGGAATACATGGGCGTGCCGCACATCATCGAAAAATCCACCGGCGTCAAGCGCAAGGTGGTGGTGGTCGGCGCCGGTCCGGGCGGCATGGAAGCGGCACGCGTGTCAGCCGAACGCGGCCACGACGTGACCCTGTTCGAGAAGAAGGAATTCATCGGCGGCCAGATCACCACGGCGTCCAAGGCGCCGCAGCGTGACCAGATCGCTGGCATCACCCGCTGGTTCCAGTTGGAGCTGGCACGCTTGAAAGTCGATCTGCGCCTGGGCACTGCCGCCGATGCCGACACCATCATGGACCTGCGCCCGGACATCGTCGTGCTGGCCGTGGGCGGTCATCCGTTTCTCGAGCAGGGCGAGCACTGGGGCGCCGCCGAGGGTCTGGTGGTCAGCAGCTGGGACGTGCTCGACGGCAAGGTCGCGCCGGGCAAGAACGTCCTGGTGTACGACACCATCTGCGAGTTCACCGGCATGTCGGTGGCCGACTTCCTGGCCGACAAGGGCTGCCAGGTCGAGATCGTCACCGACGACATCAAGCCGGGCGTGGCGATCGGCGGTACGTCGTTCCCCACCTACTACCGCAGCATGTACCCCAAGGAGGTGATCATGACCGGCGACCTCATGCTGGAAAAGGTCTACCGCGAAGGCGACAAGCTGGTGGCGGTGCTGGAGAACGAATACACCGGCGCCAAGGAAGAACGGGTGGTCGATCAGGTGGTGGTGGAGAACGGCGTGCGGCCCGACGAGAAGCTCTATTACGAACTCAAGCAGGGTTCGCGCAACAAGGGCCAGATGGATATCGACGCCCTGTTCGCGATCCAGCCGCAGCCGTCGTTGAGTACCACGGGCGACGACTATCTGCTGTTTCGCATCGGCGACTGCGTGGCCCAGCGCAACACCCACGCCGCGATCTACGACGCGCTGCGCCTGTGCAAGGATTTTTGACGCCGTCCCGGTGCACTGTGATCTCTGTGGGAGCGGGCTTTGCCCGCGAATTGGACCCCCGCGGTGCCTCTTTCGCGGGCAGAGCCCGCTCCCACAGAGCCCGCTCCCACACAGTCCGCGTCGGCTTCCCGTTATTGGGACATCTTGGTCCGCAGGGGCTTCACCATGCTGAATACACTACTTCCCATCCTGCTGTTCGCCGCCCTGGCCCTGGCCGTTCTGGGCGCCGTGCGGCGAATCAATATGTGGCGCCGCGGCCGGCCTTCACAGGTCGATCTGCTGGGCGGCCTGCTGGCCATGCCCAAGCGCTACATGGTCGACCTGCACCATGTGGTCGCCCGCGACAAGTACATCGCCAACACCCACGTGGCCACGGCCGGTGGCGCAGTGCTGGCGGCGGTGCTGGCGGTGCTCGTCCACGGCTTCGGCCTGCACAACCGCATTCTTGGCTACGCGCTGCTGTTGGCCACGGCGCTGATGTTCGTCGGGGCCTGCTTCGTCTACGCCCGCCGTCTCAACCCGCCCGCGCGCCTGTCCAAGGGCCCGTGGATGCGCCTGCCGAAAAGCCTGCTGATGTTCTCGGCGACCTTCTTCATCGCCACCTTGCCGGTGGCCGGTATCCTGCCGATGAACTTCGGCGGCTGGCTGCTGGCCGTGGTGCTGGGCATCGGCGTGGCCTGGGGCGTATCCGAGTTGTTTCTCGGGCTGACCTGGGGCGGACCGATGAAGCACGCCTTCGCCGGCGCCCTGCACCTGGCCTGGCACCGCCGCGCCGAGCGCTTCGGCGGCGGTCGCTCGACCGGCCTGAAGCCGCTGGACCTGAACGACCCCACGGCACCGCTGGGTGTGGAAAAGCCCAAGGACTTCACCTGGAACCAGTTGCTGGGCTTCGATGCCTGCGTGCAGTGCGGTAAGTGCGAGGCCGCCTGCCCGGCGTTCGCCGCTGGCCAGCCGCTGAACCCCAAGAAGCTCATTCAGGACATGGTCGTGGGCCTGGCCGGTGGCACCGATGCCAGGTTCGCGGGCAGCCCGTACCCTGGCAAGGCCATTGGCGAGCACGGCGGCAATCCCCATCAGCCGATCGTCAACGGGCTGGTCGATGCCGACACGCTGTGGTCGTGCACCACCTGCCGCGCCTGTGTGGAAGAGTGCCCGATGATGATCGAGCACGTCGACGCCATCGTCGACATGCGCCGCCATCTGACGCTGGAAAAAGGCGCCACCCCCAACAAGGGCGCCGAAGTGCTGGACAACCTGATCGCCACCGACAACCCCGGCGGTTTCAACCCCGGCGGCCGCATGAACTGGGCCGCGGACCTGAATCTGCAACTGTTCGGCGACAAGAAAAACGCCGACGTGCTGTTCTGGGTCGGTGACGGTGCCTTCGACATGCGCAACCAGCGCACCCTGCGCGCCTTCGTCAAAGTGCTGAAAGCCGCCAAGGTCGATTTCGCCGTACTGGGTCTCGAAGAGCGCGACAGCGGCGATGTGGCACGGCGACTGGGCGACGAGGCGACCTTCCAGCTGCTGGCCAAGCGCAATATCGGCACCTTGGGCAAGTACAGCTTCAAGCGCATCGTCACCTGCGATCCGCACAGCTTTCATGTCTTGAAGAACGAATACGGCGTCTTGGGCGGTCACTACGAAGTGCTGCACCACAGCACCTTCATGGCTGAACTGGTCACTGCTGGCAAGCTCAAGCTCGGCCAGCACAAGGGGGGTAGCGTCACCTACCACGACCCGTGCTACCTGGGCCGCTACAACGGCGAGTACCAGGCGCCACGCGACGTGCTCAAGGCCTTGGGCATCGAGGTCAGGGAAATGCAGCGCTCGGGCTTCCGTTCCCGTTGCTGCGGTGGTGGCGGCGGCGCGCCGATCACCGACATTCCCGGCAAGCAGCGGATCCCCGATATGCGCATGGAAGACATTCGCGAGACTCAGGCCGAACTGGTCGCCGTCGGCTGCCCGCAATGCACGGCCATGCTCGAAGGCGTGGTCGAACCCCGACCCTTGATCAAGGACATCGCCGAGCTGGTGGCCGACGCATTGCAGGAAGAGCCTGTCGCGCCAGTAAAGCCGGTTCCGGCCAAGCGTGAAGTCGCTGAGGAGATGAGCTGATGAGCGACATTATTCGCCGCGACCCGCGGGCCGAGTGGATCGCCCGCAACCGTCTGCACCCGTTGCACAGTGCGATGCAGCCACAGGCCAGCGCCTGGATGGGACCCAATGGGGTGATGCGCAAGAACCCCCATGGCATCGGTTTCCTCGGTCCCAACGGCGTCAAGCGAATCGATCGCAGCGGTGCTCAACAGGGCGGTGGCAGCAAGCGCTCGGCGACGACGACCGTGCAACTGCCGCTGCATCAAGTAGCGGCGCCCGCGTTCTATGTTGCAGTGGTACCGGACATGGTCGGCGGTCGCCTGAGCAGTCACGATCGCGATCTGCTGGGCCTGGCCCATCGACTCGCCGCAGAGGGCGGTGCGGTACTGGCCATCGTTTTCGGCGAGCACAAGGAAACTTCCTTCGACACAGCCGGCGTGGATCGCTTGCTGGTACTCGAGGGCAACGAATTTGAAGGCTATGCACCCGAGCAGCGCATTCAGGGCCTGCAGGCGGTGGATAATCAGTTTTCCCCCCGTCACTGGCTGCTGCCGGACAGCCGCACTGGCGGTGGCGAACTGGGACGGCGTTTTGCCGCTCGTCTGGGTGAGCGCCCCGCGACGCGGGTATGGCAGGTCAAGGACGGCCAGTGTGTCAGCCGTGCCGGTGCCGGCCAGCAGGACATTGCCCGGCCGCTGCCGCGCTTGATGCTGGCGGCCGCCGAATGCGCCGAGCCTGTGGATGAAACCCGTCACGAAGTGCTGCCGGTGACGTTGTCCACCGCCGTGGCGCGCAGCCTGCCGCGCATCGAGGACCTGGGCGCCGTGGCGGTCGACCCTGCGGCGATCCCCATGGCTGAATCGGAATTCATCTTTTCAGGCGGCAACGGGGTGAAGGATTGGGAACTGTTTCATCGCACCGCCCAGGCGCTGGGGGCGACCGAAGGGGCTTCGCGGGTAGCGGTGGACGACGGCTTCATGCTTCGCGATCGGCAGGTGGGCGCCAGTGGTACCTGGGTCACCGCGCGGGTCTATGTGGCCGTGGGTATTTCCGGTGCGATCCAGCATTTGCAGGGCATCGGCGGCTGCGACAAGGTCATCGCCATCAACCTGGACCCCGGCTGCGACATGATCAAGCGCGCGGACCTGTCGGTGATCGGTGACAGCCAGGCGATCATGCTGGCCTTGATCGACGCCATCCAGGCCTACCGCAACCCGGCCAAACGCGACGCTGCCTGAGGCACGACTCGATGAGAGAGGCTCAACCATGAACACCAAGGTCATCAGTCTGGTTTCCATCGGCGCCCACCCGACCTCCGGCCGGCCTCGGCGCGCCGACCAGGACTCGCGCGCCGTGGAGCTGGGCCTGCAATTGGCGGGCGACGACTTGCAGGTGCTGCATGCCGGTGACGTCGCCGAGCCAGCCCTGCGCGCCTATCTGGGCATGGGCCTGCAACAGTTGCACGTGCTCGAGCAGCCGCAGGGCGCCGATGCGCTGCCGGTACTGTGCGACTACCTGCAAGGCGCCGGCGCCCAGTTGGTGCTGACCGGGACCCAGGCCGAAACCGGCGAAGGTTCGGGCATGTTGCCGTTTCTGTTGGCCGAAAAGCTCGGCTGGCCGATGATCGTGGGTTTGGCGGAGGTGGAGTCCATCGACAATGGGGTAGCGCAGGTGTTGCAAGCTTTGCCCCGTGGTCAGCGACGTCGGTTGAGCGTGCGCCTGCCCTTGCTGGCCACGGTCGACAACGCTGCGCCCAAACCCCGGCAAAGCGCCTATGGGCCTGCTCAACGGGGTAGGCTGGCGGTCGATGAGGTGGAGGTGATCAACGACGAGTTGTTCGACAGCGCCGAACTGCAACCGGCCAAGCCCCGGCCCAAACGGCTCAAGGTGATCAAGGCCAAAAGCGGCGCCGACCGCATGAAAGCCGCCACGGCCAAGGCCAGCGGCGGCGGGGGGCAGGTGCTCAAGGGCCTGAGCGCCGAGGAGGGCGCACAGGCGGTGCTCAAGGCGTTGATCGAGGAAGGGGTGGTGCGTTGAGATCATCGCGCGTTGCTGCAGTGCCAACGCGCCGACCCCGGACGCGGCTCTCCAAGTACACCGCATGCACCGCCGACGCGGCTCGCGCCGCTGCTACAGAAACACTGCGATCCCTGTAGCAGCGGCGCAAGCCGCGTCCGGCCCCAACGCGGGCTTCCAAGTACACCGCATGCACCGCCGACGCGGCTCGCGCCGCTGCTACAGAAACATGCCAAGGCTGTACTGCCGCCGCGTCTACAGCGGTTGGTAAAGGTGTATCAAAAACTGGGTAAACGAAGGCTCCAGGATGCGATTGCCATGGCCGCTCAGATGGTCGGCATCGGCAAACAACGGCTGCGCCTCCGTGTCATACGCCGAGCAGGTCGCGCCTGGGCAAAGAATCGGCAACGGGTCCCAGATTTTCAACGCCGGGTATTCGCGGGCCAACACCGTCAGCAAATGCATTTGCGGCGCGCGTAGCTGCAATACCCGATCACGCTCCATCGTCAATCCAGGTGCGCACACAGGATTCATGCGGTTGAACACATCGGAACAACGGTTTGCCGGTGCTTTGAACACCGGCGCCGGCGCGTCGATCAGCACCGTCAGCGCAGCCGCCTGGAGAGGCGCGAGCACGGCGTCGGCGGCAGCGCGAGCCTCCTGTGCCTGTTGCGCGGTGCGCTCGCCGAGCGCTTGGGCGAAGACCGCCTCTTCATCGCCCTGCCAATCGCGTCCCGTCAGTTCCGGCATGCGCAAGGACGCCAGAAACACCACATCCCCAGGCTCGGCACGGGCTCGAATATCGGCCAGCGCGGCGTCTCGCCAGGCGCCGCAGGCTGGCGGATCGGCCGCCAGCAGACTCACCACCGCGCAGCCGCCGCGTTCGTATTCCACCACCTCGATGCCCAAGCGCAGCGAGACGATATTCAACATCGTGCGGTAGGCAGCGGTGTGCGAGTCGCCCAGCACGAACAGCTGACGCCCTTGCAGGGCAGGGTCCTCGACCGTTTGGATGGGTTCGCGGGGGTAGTGCTTGTAGGCGTGCCAGGTGTAGCTGTCGGCGACCGTGCTCAACGACAGGCGTTCGGTATTGTCCACCGTCCACATGGCGGCCCAAGCGGACAGACCTACGGCCAGCAGGGCCGCGCCAAGGGTCAGGCTGGCACGACGTTGAAACACACTGCGGCCACGGCGTATGGGTTGTTCGATCCAGTGGTAGGAAGCGGCAGCCAGACCCAGCACGACCAGCGGGTACAGCACCTGTACGAGCACTGTCTCCAGGCCAACGGTCCAGCGCAGGAACACGGCCACCGGCCAGTGCCACAAGTACAGCGAATAGGACAAGCGCCCCAGGTAGGTCACTGGCCGCGCACTCACGATTCGGTGCAGTAAGCTGGAACGCTCGACACCCGCGAGCACGATGCCCGCGATGGCCAACGCAGTTCCTGCCACAGTGACCAGCGCCCAGGGAAAGGGAAAGCTGCGCGCAGGCGTCCACATGAACCCAGCTACCAGCAACCCGAGTCCGGCGCCCAGTAGAATCAACGGCCGCGTTACCTCGCGCCGAGCACCGGTGGTGATGCTCAACATCTGAAACAACAGCGCTCCGGCTGCCAGCTCCCAAAATCGGCTGGGCAACAGGTAGAACGCCGACAACGGTGCGGCCTGGGTCTGCACCGCGCACCACAGCAGCGACGCCACGGTCAGCAGTGGCAATGCGATCCGGGCCAGCAGGTGGGTGGCGTGGTAGCGCAGCCAGCAGAAAAACAGCACCGGAAAGATCACGTAGAACTGCTCCTCCACGCCCAGCGACCAGGTGTGCAGGTAGGAATTGAACTCGGCACGGGGGGAAAAATATGTGTCGCTCTGCCAAGCCAGGGTGAAGTTGCTGACGCCCAGAAACGCGGCCAGGCCGGTTTCGTCGTTCTGGTTGCTGAGCCACACCGGCGGCACCAACAGGGCGGACAGCATCACGCTGACCAACAGCACTACCAACAGCGCCGGGAGGATACGCAGGGCCCTGCGGCGATAGAACTCCAGCAGGTACTCACGCATAGGCCGGTCACCTCGTTCGGCCAGGGACTGGCTGATGACGTAACCGGAAATGACAAAGAACATGTCCACGCCGGTGAAGCCCCCCGCAAGGAACCCGAGGAACTCGACGTGGAAAATGATCACGGCAAGTACCGCGATGGCGCGCAAGCCGTCGATACCGGGTAAATAGCCCCCGGCGGATCGATTGCCTGCGCTTGGCAGATGAGAAGTGCATGACATGGTGACGCCCCTTTTTTATTGTTGGGGGGCGACACTAGTTCACGGAACCTGCGGGTGAAATGTTCTACAGTGTCTGGATGTTTCCTCTATCGATCCAGGGCTTTTCGAGCATGCCCGAATCAAGCTGCCTGCGTCTTGCCTGGATGACGTTGGCGGTACGCTGCTACCGCTGCGCCGGCCTCGTGCAGGCTATCGACCGCCGCACCGAACTTGGCAGCAAGATCACCCAATGTCATGGTTCTTGATAAGGTTTCATTCAGCCCGGGCAGCGGGTCATCCGCTTCGCTGGCGCCGTACATTTTCGCTACACGAAGTGTGCGTTCGTACAGCACGGCAAAGGTTTTGTCTGGATCTGCTTCCAGACGATCCAGTTTGTCCGGCTTCTTTTCTTGCTGTGTCTTGACGATTTCAAGGGCCGCCTTACCCCCGTCCACGCCTAACTTGAGCAGGATGCCGTGGGGGCCCAAAGCTTTGGAACCGACGGTTTTGAAGGCTTCGGTCGCGAGGTTTACGCCGCTCTTTTTGTCTTTCGGTACCAGGCTGTTGAATTTACCGTACGCCTTGCCGATGAAGCCGTTCTTGCGGATCTTGCCATCGTGGATGATCGATGAGGCTCCCAGGCTTCCGGTATGCAGGTCCAGCGTTGCATGGTTCCCCGCGTGCTCCATGCCTTTTTCGGCGGCAACACTCGCCAGCTTGCCGAGCACTATTCCGACGCCTGTCCCGACTATGGTGCCAGGACCGGGCATCACCATAGTGCCGACTACGGCACCTGTAGCCGCCCCCACGCCTGTGGACGCGGCGTTTGAGACGACAATCGTTGCCCCGCGCAGTGCGACCGACTTGGCCAGCTCACTGTTGCTTTCCATGTTTTTCAATGCCTGGATGACTGCAGCGCTGCGAGTATGGGTGATTTCGAACGACGCTAGCAGTACCCGTGCTCGTGAGTCCCTGGCGCGGTTGAACCACGTTTTGCAGTGACCTTTCCAGTTGTTGTATTTTCGCGCCTTCTCCTCCTCCGAGCCCCGCCCCCAACTGGGCTGACCCTTCAGATACTCAGCAGTCGGGCCTGCAGCGATCATGTCACCGAGCGTGTCGAAGCGGGTCTTGGCTCGGCCGTCGCTGTCGACCATGGAGACCGGGTTGTTACCCACCATGGCATACAGATTCAAACCATCGATGTCGCCGCCTGGGTCGGGGTTGATCCAGCGCATCAGCCAGGGTGCGTAGTAGCGCAGGCCGTAGTAGTAAAGGCCGCTGGCATCGCGCTCCTTGCCCGAGTAACGCACGGTCTTGTACTTGGCTTCCAGGGCGCTGCGCCCGGCCCAGCAGGCCGTGCCGCCGAATGGGTAATACTCTTCACGGCTGAGCAGATGCCCATCCTTGTCGACTTCCAGGGTGCACGAATCCAGATGGTTGCTCAGGTTGTAGCGCAGTTGGTCGTTGGGCAATGCCTCAGGTTTGCCCTCTGCCCAATGCAGCAGCCTTACGGCGCTACTGCCGGCCTGGGCGATGATCACGTGCAGCTGTTCGCCGCTGCGGCTATCGGTACGGATTTCCAGGCCAGGTAGATAGCGCACTTCGCACACGCGCGAGCCGCGGCTTTGCAGGGCTGTGGACTGCTTGCGCACCCGAGCGCCGGAAGCGTCATAGCAGTAACGCTCGTAGTCGTTCTGGCCGTCGTCTCGGCGCACGGTTGCCACCTCGTGCAACTGGTTGTACTCGTCCCAGGCCAACGCCTGACCTGCCTCCAATGCGTGGGCATTGCCGTTGCGGTCGAACGCGGCAGCCAATTGGGTCTCGTCGGGCAGTTGCCCATTACGCTCTGCCAAAGACCGATTGTTGGCGCGTGCCACAGCCATGCGTTGGGTCCGATTGCGTTGGCCGTTGACGTGTCGAAGCTCGACCAGGTTGCCGGCTTCGTCGTAACTCATGTGTTGCGTGTAGTTGAGCAGCAGCGAAGCATCCTGGGGCAGGGCCAGTAGAGGAGGTAGCAGCGGCCCGTCGCCGCCGGTGTTGGCCGCTTCGCGGCCGCGGGCTTCGATCAGTTGGCAGAAGGAGTCATAGCGGTAAAGGTTGGTCGGCTCGGTACGCTGATTGGCGAAATACCGGACCGGTTGGGCCTCATCGCTTATCTGAGTGACGTTGCCAATGGGGTCGTACAGGTAATGCAGGTCCTGCAGCACCGAGTTATCGGCTCGCCTGGAGACCGAGCGTCGCAATCTCAGGTCGATGGGATCATATTCATTGCGGCTGGTTACCCCGTTGCCCGTCGTCTGCGACACGACCCGGTCGGCTGCATCGCGTACCGTGGCTCGTAGTAGTTCGTGCTCCGTGCCTTGGGCAGTGACCAGCCCTGCGGCGTTCTGTGCTCCGCTGACGTCATGACCGAACTGCTGGACATTACCCAGGGCATCGGCATGGCTCAGCAGTTGGCCGGTTGCATCATGTAGGTACGTGCTTCGATAGCCAGGACCAGATTCCAGCAAGGCGTCGCGTTCGCTATGGGCTTGCGGCCAATCGGCAGCGATCTCGCCGGCCAGATAATGGCGGGTAGTGCTGATGGTCTGGCCCTGGATATCCAGCGCTTCGGTGAACACGGTGCCGGCATCGTCATCGTGGCGGTAAATGGCGCCGCATAGATTGCGTGAAGCCTGCTCGGCATTCGCTGCGGCGTAGCTGACCCGCTGCGCGGTGCGTGGCCGGCCGTCGCCGGTGGATTTGACCGTGGCCACCAGGCGCGCAATATCATCGTAGTGGCAGTGAGTCACAATCCCGCGACTGTCCCATGTGGAGGTAGGCATCCCATGGGGCTCATGCAGCATGATCTTCCAGCCCGAATCGACATTGTGCTGCCGCAAGGTGGCGCCGGAGAGGCTGAAAGTCGTGCGTTGGTTGGGTGTTTCACTACTACCAGCGCAGAACTGCGCGAACAGGCGCGGATCCCATTGAGCGATGGGACGCCCGGCGCAGTCATGCCACTGGGCATTGATATGAGGCACTGCCGGGGTGTCGGCTTGTCGGCGATAGTAGCCAATACTGCGAACGGCTAAACCTCGAGGGTCGCAAACTGCCAGTGCTGGCGTGCGGCTGTGGATGGTCAGTTGCTCGGATAAACGAGGGTGAGGCGACATAGGGGGCCTGCCTTGATCGGATAGATTTCCCTCTTTATCTCCGATCGATCAGCCCCTAGCCATGAACACCGATGGTATAGACCTTTCACACAATTGCAGTGGCGCCCGGTGCTTTAGCCACTGTCGCGGCTCATTGAAAACCTCGGTGGGTGGCTGATACGCCGGGCGCCGGTGCTGCAGTCTATGCCGCCTTGCGGTTTTCCAGGTGCTGGCGCAAGTTGGTCTGTGTCGTGCGTATCTGGGTGATCACACCGTTTTTCCTGCGCTCCAGAGACTCGAAGCTCTTGTCCTTGGGCAGCGGCTTGAACTGCGTCTCGGTGCTCGGGTACTGCGCTCCATCCTGGGCCAGCAATGCCTTGATCTCGGCAAAATCCCATTCGATGTAGTTCACCAACACATCCCCCTGATTGATCAGGTAGTTGATCTTCTCATCGCTCTTTGGGCCTTTGGCCAACTCCACGGCTAGCGTGATGGCCGAGGGCACCACCGCGGCGAACACATACTGTGTGCTGACGGTTTCGGCAAAGGGCATTGCGCGCTCGGCGATGTCTTTCGCGCTATCGGCCCACTGTTCCACCGTCTCCGGCTTGAGTGAACGGATGCGGTCCTTGATCCGCCGGCCCGTGGAGACAAAGTCCTGCTGCTCATGGGACTCGTAGTCCCAGTCGAATGCGTGGGACATGATATTGAGCGGTGCGCCCAAGCCCATTTCATCGGCCAGCTTGCCTGCCGACTGGGCGAAGATTTCACCCGCTACCAGTGTGCCTGCGACTGCGCCCACCACTGCGCCAGCCGGACTGGCCACGGAGCCAGCTGCCGCACCTGCCAGGCCACCGCCGGCATAGCCCACTGCGGCCCCCACGCCAACCACGGCCCCACGCCCCACCGCGCGCGCCCGTTTGAGCCATTTGTCGCGCTCGTTCTCGATGCCTTTATTGACGTTTCGTGCGGCGCGATGCTTGTCTTCCAGCACGCCTTCGAAACGCTGGATGCGCGTGTTGATCCGATCGTTTAGATCCTCGCCCTCCAGACCTTGCTCATCGCGCCGGGTGATCGGGTTGTTGCTGACCATGCGGTACAGGTTCAGGCCGTCGATGATGCCACCGGGGTCGGGATTGATCCAACGTTGCAGCCAAGGCGCGTAGTAACGCAGGCCGTAGTAGTACAGGCCACTGGCATCGCGCTCCTTGCCCGAGTAGCGCACGGTCTTGTAGCTGGCCTCCACGGCGTTGCGAGCGGCCCAGCACGCCGTGCCACCGAATGGATAGTACTCCTCGCGGCTGAGCAGCTGCGCCGTACCATCGAGTTCGATCGTGCACGAGCCCAAGGCGTTATCCAGGCCGTAGCGCAGTTGATCATTGGGCAGCGACTCGGGCGGTTCGGATTGCCAGTGCAACAGGCGCATGCTGCTTCGCCCCGCTTGGGTCTTGATGACATGCAGCTCTTCGCCGCGAGCGCTGTCGGTACGAATTTCCAGGCCCGGCAGGTAACGCACTTCGCTGATCCGTGCGCCCATTCGGCCTTGCGCACTGGCCACCTTCCGAGTGCGCAGACCGTCGTGGCCATAGACGTAACGCTCATGATCGTCATCGCCGTCGTCGCGGGTCACAGGCGTCACCTGCGCTAGCTGGTTGTTGCCGTTCCAGAGGAGCCGTTGCCCCGGTTGCAACTCGCGCAGGTTACCGGCGCGGTCGAAGCTTGCAGCGATGGAGGCCTCATCGGGCAGTTGGCCATTGCGCTCGGGAAGCGCTCGGTTGCTGTTGCGCGCCACGCTCAGCGTACGGGTCCAATTGCTCTGGCCATTGACATGACGCAACTGCACCAGGTTGCCTGCAGCGTCGTAGCTGTAGCGCTGGGTGTAGTTGCGCAGCCGGCTGTCGTCGCTCAGCGGTTGCAGGCCCGGCAGCCCTGGCCCATGGCCCTCGGCGTTGGCCGCTTCGCGGCCGCTGGCGCTCGTCAGTTGGTAAAGGGTGTCGTAGGCGTAGCGCTGCGTGGGCTCGATGCGCTGATTGGCGAAATGCTGGGTCGCCTGGGTGGCATCGGTGACGCTGAGCACATTGCCCACGAGGTCGTAGTCATAGCGCAGGTCTTGCACGACCTCACCTTGCGTGCGCACCGCGCGCAACTGCACCAGCCGCCCGCTCCGCTCGCAGTACTGAGTATGGCAGGTCACGCCATTGCCCAGACGTTGCCGAATCATGCGCGCCGCGGCGTCGAATTCGATGGCCGATGCCAGCTCATGCCGTGCGCCAGCGGCAGTGTGCAGCGTACGGGCGTATTCCTGCCCGGTCATGTCGTAGCTGGGCGTTTGTCGGTTGCCTTTGGCGTCCGTCATGGTCAACGGTGCACCGACAGCATCGAACTGATTCAGGCTCAGGTAACCGTCGCCGGGTTCGAGCAGGGCATCGCGCGCGGGTGTCTCGACAGGCCAGTCCGGCGCCGCGATATCAGTGAGAAAACGCTGTCGCTGGGCGCTTGTTTCGCCACGCAACGTATAGCACTCGAACAACAGAGTGCCGCTGTCGTCATCGTGTCGGCAGACCCGCCCGCACTGGTTGCGTGCCGCGGACGTTGCGTCCGCCGCGCCGTAGCTGAGGCGTTGAGTGGTCCGCACGCTGCCATCGGCGTCTGACTGGAGAATGGCCACCGGCCTTGCGCAGGGGTCGTATCGATATTGCTTGCTGGCGCCGTTGGCGTTCCAGCTTCCAGCCAAACGACCGGCCGCATCGTACAGGTGGGTTGTGCCGCCGCTGTCTACATTGTGTTCTACCACAACATTGCCCGTCAGGCTGAATGCACTGTGCTGGTTCGGCGTCGTGCTGGTTCCGGCCTGGAAATGGGCGAACTGGCGTGCATCCCACTGATCGGTCGGACGTCCAGCGTGGTCATGCCACTGAGCGTTGATTCGTGATTCAGCAGCGGTATCGGCTTGGCATCGGTAGTAGTCGATGCGACGTACGGGAAGGCCGCGAGGGTCTGACAACACCAGGGTGGGGGTACGGCTGTGAAGACCGCGTTGTTGGAGGCTGGGTTGTTGAGGATCGAGCTGTTGAGAACTGAGCTGTTGAGAGCTGAGTTGTTCGGAGGTGTTTCGAGAGGGCGACATGGTATCCTACCTAAGCCTGAGAATTCTTCTCGTTTATCTCCGATCGGCAAGCCACTCACCATGAGCGCCTTTGGTACGAACACCGCCTACAAACCCAGCACCTCCTGCAGGCTGCCCGAGCGTCCTGCAGCAACGGCGCCAACTGCGTCAGCCCTCACCGCAGTTCTCGGATGAACAGCGGGGCACTGACGCAGCTTTTGCCGCAGCCATGGGTCACTCGTGCACAGCCACACCCTTGAGATAGGCCGCAGGCTCCGCCCCCAGGTTGCTCAGCAGGCGCTCGCTGTACCAGTCGATGAAGTTCACCACGCCGAACTCGTAGGTTTTCGAATACGGGCCTGGCTGGTAGGCGGTGGAGTTGATGCCGCGTTGGTTTTCCTCGGCCAGGCGCCGGTCCTGGTCGTTGGTGGCGTCCCACACCTGGCGCATGCGAGCGACGTCGTAGTCCACGCCTTCCACGGCATCCTTGTGCACCAGCCACTTGGTGGTCACCAGGGTTTCCTGGGCGCTGATCGGCCACACCGTGAAGACGATGATGTGGTCACCCATGCAGTGGTTCCAGGAGTGCGGCAGGTGCAGGATGCGCATCGAGCCCAGGTCAGGGTTCTTGATGCGGCCCATCAGTTTCTTGCAGCCGACCTGGCCATCCATCGTCATCGACAGCGTGCCCTTGAGCAGCGGCATTCGCACGATGCGGTTGCGCAGGCCATGGCTGGCGTGGGCGTAGGGGATCTTCTCGGCATCCCAGGCAGCGGCTGAAGCAGCCACGTGGTCCTTGAAGGCCTGGTCGGCGCGTGGATCGGTGACGTCGTCCCATTCCAGCAGGGTCTTGAGCAGTTCGGGGTGGGAGCCGCCGCAGTGGTAGCACTCGCGGTTGTTCTCCAGCACCAGTTTCCAGTTGGCCTTTTCCAGCAGATCGGTTTGCACCGCGACCTTGGTGTTTTCCATGTCGTACGGTTCCATGTAATGGTTCAGCGTACTGAGGAAGTTGTCGATCGCGGGCGGGTTCTCGGCCAGGCTGATGAAGATGTAGCCGCCGGACGTCTTCACGTGCACGGGCTTGAGGCCGTACTGCTTCATGTCGAAATCGGCGCCCATTTCCGTGCCGGCGAACAGCAGGCGGCCATCCAGTTCATAGGTCCATTGGTGGTAATGGCAGACGAGTTTGGCCACCTTGCCCTTTTCCTTGGTGCACAGCCGCGAACCGCGATGGCGGCAGACGTTGTGAAAGGCGTGCACGACGCCTTCGGCGCCACGCACCAGGATGATCGGATTACTGCCGATCTGCAGCGTGAGATAGTTGCCCTTGGCCGGGATCTCGCACGTCATGCCCGCGATCAGCCACTCCTTGTTGAAGATCTCCTGCATGTCGATCTGGAACAGGCGCTCGTCGTTGTAGAACGGCTGTGGCAGCGAGAAGGTGCGCTCGCGCTCCTGCAGCATCTGGGCGGTGGCCTTGCGCGCGGGTTCCAGTGGATCGCCCAGGCTCAGGGTAGTGGTGGCATCCATCGTGTTGATCCTCATGGCCATGCAGTGTGGCCGCGAAAAAAGTGGCGGTTACGGTTGTCGACGCAAGGCGGCTGAAACGGCGTTCAGATGCGGTGGAGTGTGCGACTCGGCGCGTTGGCAACCTTATCCATGGGCGACATGGCCAAATCCATTCCCGACGCTGCAGGCTAGGCAGCATGGGCCTGGTCGCCATAAGCATGTGGATGTCGCGGATGGGAATGTGGCAGGGGCAGCGCGCACGCAGAATCGCTGCACGCACCGTCGGTAATCGACCTTGGAGAACAGCATGTCCAACCCCTTCCTGATGCCCGTCAATACCCAGACCTGGGCCAATGGGCGCCACATCGTTCGTTGCGTCAAGGTGATCCAGGAAACCTGGGACGTGCGCACCTTCTGCTTCATGGCCGACCAACCCATTCTGTTCTTTTTCAAGCCGGGCCAGTTCGTGACCCTGGAACTGGAAATCGAAGGCGAGCCGGTGATGCGCTCGTATACCATTTCCAGCGCGCCGTCGGTGCCGTACAGCTTTTCCATCACCATCAAGCGGGTGCCGGGCGGGCGGGTGTCGAACTGGTTGCACGACACCCTGCACGAAGGCCAGGAGCTGGCGGTGCACGGGCCGGTTGGGTTGTTCAACGCGATCGATTTTCCAGCGCCGAAGATCCTCTACCTCAGCGGCGGGGTGGGTATCACGCCGGTGATGTCGATGGCGCGCTGGTTCTACGACACCAACGCCAACGTCGACATGGTCTTCGTGCACAGCGCGCGCTCGCCCAAGGACATCATCTACCACCGCGAGCTGGAGCACATGGCCTCGCGGGTCGACAATTTCAGCCTGCACATCATCTGCGAGAAGCACGGGCTGGGCGAACCATGGTCGGGCTATCGTGGCTACCTGAACCACAAGCTGCTGGAACTGATCGCGCCCGACTTCATGGAGCGCGAGGTGTATTGCTGCGGGCCGACCCCGTACATGAACGCGGTCAAACGCTTGCTGGAAGCCGCCGGTTTCGACATGACCCGCTACCACGAGGAATCGTTCGGCGCCACGCCCCCGGAGGCGCGCGCCGACGCCGTGGAACAGGCCGAGCAGGCAGCCGATGCGCCGGAGGTGGATGTTTCCGAACTGCACCTGGTGGAGTTCACCGCCAGCGGCAAGAGCATCCGTGTGGCACCGGGCGAAACCGTGCACGCGGCGGCATCCAAGCTCGGCATGATGATCCCCAAGGCGTGCGGCATGGGCATCTGCGGCACCTGCAAGGTATTGAAGCTGGGCGGCGAAGTGGAGATGGAGCACAACGGCGGCATCACCGAGGATGACGAAGCCGAGGGCTACATCCTGTCCTGCTGCAGCGTGCCGAAGGGGGATGTGCGGATCGAGTTCTGAGACGTGCTCTACGGTGCACCTGGAGGACCGCATCGAAGCCGGACGCGGCTCGCGCCGCTGCTACAGGGGATCGCGGGCTTCTGTAGCAGCGGCGCGAGCCGCGTCCAGGCGCCCGAGGGTTACACCTTGAAGCGTGCCACCATCGCGTTCAGGTCCACCGCCAGGCGCGCCAGCTCGCCGCTGGCAGCCGTGGTCTGCGCAGAACCTGCGGCGGTCTGCACCGACAGGTCGCGGATGTTCACCAGATTGCGATCCACTTCCCGTGCCACCTGCGCCTGCTCTTCCGCAGCGCTGGCGATCACCAGGTTGCGCTCGTTGATCTGCACGATGGCGCCATTGATCGTCTCCAGCGCCATGCCGGCGCCCTTGGCGATGTTGAGGGTCGACTCGGCGCGCTCGGTGCTGTTGCGCATCGAATCAACCGCCTGCTCGGTGCCGCCCTGGATGCTGCCGATCATGCGCTCGATCTCGCTGGTCGACTGCTGGGTGCGATGCGCCAGTGCACGCACCTCGTCGGCCACCACGGCAAAGCCGCGGCCGGCCTCGCCAGCACGGGCCGCCTCGATGGCGGCGTTGAGCGCCAGCAGGTTGGTCTGGTCAGCCAGGCCACGAATCACGTCCAGCACCTTGCCGATGTCCCGCGATTCGGCGGCCAGATGGCCGATCAGATCGGCCGTGCTCTGCACGTCGCCACTCATGCGCTCGATGGCGCTGACCGTTTCCATGACCAGATCGCGACCATCGCTGGCCGACGTCGTGGCGTCCCGGGAAGCCTCGGAAGTGCTCACGGCATTGCGAGCCACCTCTTCCACCGCACTGGTCATCTCGTTGACCGCCGTGGCGGCCTGTTCGATCTCGTTGTTCTGCTGAGTCAAACCGCGCGCGCCTTCGTCAGTCACGCTGTTGAGCTCCTCGGCGGCAGAGGCCAGTTGCGTCGCCGAACCGGAAATGCGCTGCAGGGTGTCACGCAGCTTGCCCTGCATCTTCTGCATGGCCAGCAACAGGCGCGCGGCTTCGTCGCGTCCCTCTGCGCGGATCGGCTGGGTCAGATTGCCCTCGGCGATGGCCTCGGCCGCGACCAGCGCCTGGTCGATCGGCTTGACGATGCTGCGGGTCAGCAGCCAGGCGAACAGGAACGTCAGCAGCGTGGCCACGATCAGCATGCCCACCACCCAGCTTAACGCCGAGCGGTATTCGTCATCGGCTTGCAGGTTGATCTCGCGAGTCTGCGCGTTGTTGATCTTGACCAGCTTATCAAGCGCGGTATTGACCTGTTCCGAGTTGCTCAACATGTCGCTGTTGAGCAGCGCGCGCAGTTCATCCACCTGGCCGCTGGCAGAAAAGCCCTTCATGCGCGTCTCGAGCTGACGATACTGGCCGAGCAGGCGAGTGTAGTCGTCGTACGCAGCCTGTTCCTCTGCACTGGAGATCATTTTTTCGTAGCGGGCCTGGGCCTGGTTGATCTGTTGGTTGCGCTGCTCGAACAACTGCACGGTCTTCTGCTGGGTGTCGGCTTCGCGATTCAACAGCAGGCGGTACGACAGCACGCGCAGGCGCAGGGTCAGCTGGGTCAGGTCATTGAGGCTGCTGATGCTGGGGACGGTATTGTTCTCGATATTCTGGCCGGCGGCACGGATATGACTCATCTGGTTCAGGGAAAACACCCCCAGCACGATCATCAGCAGACCAATGAGGGAGAAGCCGAGCAGAGCACGCGGAGCAATGTTCATGTTGCGTAGAGACATGTAGGGACACCGAAGGGTAGGGCGCGGTCCGTGCGACACAGAAAGGAGCATCGCTGCTTATCGGTCGAACGTGAAAAGTCTTGAGGGGCTGGCCTCATTGCAAATGGCCAGACCCCTGAAGACCGATGAACGGAGCGAACCGAATGACGATCGGTAGGTCCATCGAGGTCCTATCAAAGCTGGCCCGAGCGAGATTTTTTCTTTATCGTTCGCGCCCCTGAAAAAGTGTTGGAAATAGCTAATGTTGGAAGCGTCTCTGAATCAATTGGAAAACCTGGTAAACGAGCTGGTGCAACACAACCGGGAACTGGCTGAACGCAATGCCCAACTGGCCGGCGAGCTGGCTCAGGCCAAGGATGACAACGACACGTTGCAACTCAGCCTGCTGGAACATGAAGAGAAGCAGGGCGCGACCACTGCGCGCATTCAGGCCCTGGTCGAGCGCGCTGCCGCGGCAGCGGTATGAACCTTGACGACGGGGTCGAGGTCTTCTCGATTCTGGGCAACGAATATTCAGTGAAAGCGCCGCCCGGCGAACAGCAGGCGTTGCGTCAGGCGTTCGGCATGCTCGAACGCACCTTGGCACAGACCAAACGCAGTCACCCGACATTGGTCGGCGACCGCTTGCTGGTACTGGCCGCGTTGAACCTGTGCCAGCGCCAGGTCGAACTTAGCCAGGGCCATGCTCAGGCCATGGACCAGTGCAAAAGCCGGATCGACGCCTTGGTCAGCCGTTGCAGCGACACTGGAAACTGATCCAACCGGGCAGCAGGGCGGTCACCCACAGAGGTCCGCCGCCCACCCCTGGCGGGTGGCGTGTTGCCCTGCGCTCTGCGAAAATCCCTCCACTTTTCTGCCGGATGTTGACATGACTGCCCTCAAGAACGACCGCTTCCTGCGTGCCCTGCTCAAGCAACCCGTCGACGTCACCCCGGTGTGGATGATGCGCCAGGCCGGTCGCTACCTGCCCGAGTACCGCGCCAGCCGTGCCAAGGCCGGTGACTTCATGAGCCTGTGCAAGAACCCGTCGTTCGCCTGCGAAGTCACGATGCAGCCATTGGAGCGTTACCCGCTCGACGCCGCCATCCTGTTCTCCGACATCCTTACCATCCCCGATGCCATGGGCCAGGGCCTGTATTTCGAAACCGGCGAAGGCCCGCGCTTCAAGAAAGTCGTCAGCACCCTGGCCGACATCGAAGCGCTGCCGATCCCCGACGCGCAGCAGGATCTGGGCTACGTCATGGACGCGGTCAGCACCATCCGCCGCGAACTCAACGGCCGGGTGCCGCTGATCGGCTTCTCCGGCAGCCCCTGGACCCTGGCCACCTATATGGTCGAAGGCGGCTCGTCCAAGGACTTCCGCAAGACCAAGGCCATGCTCTACGACCAGCCCCAGGCCATGCACCTGTTGCTGGACAAGCTCGCGCAGTCGGTCACCAGCTACCTCAACGGCCAGATCCTGGCCGGTGCCCAGGCGGTGCAGATCTTCGATACCTGGGGCGGCAACCTGTCCGCTGCGGCCTACCAGGAATTCTCCCTGGCCTACATGCGCAAGATCGTCAGCGGCCTGATCCGCGAGCACGAAGGGCGCAAGGTGCCGGTCATTCTGTTCACCAAGAACGGCGGCCTGTGGCTGGAAAGCATTGCCGACGCCGGCGCCGACGCGTTGGGTCTGGACTGGACCTGCGACATCGGTGAAGCCCGCCGCCGTGTGGGTCACAAGGTTGCGCTGCAGGGCAACATGGACCCCACCGTGCTGTACGCCAAGCCCGAAGCGATCCGCGCCGAAGTGGCGCGAATCCTCGCCAGTTATGGCCAAGGCACCGGCCATGTGTTCAACCTCGGCCACGGCATCACGCCGGAAGTGGATCCGGAGCACGCCGGTGCCTTCATCAGGGCCGTGCATGAGTTTTCGGCGCAATACCACGGCTGACATCCTGCCGTGTCGAATCCTGACGCGGCTTGCGCCGCTGCTACAGAAACACCCGCCCCTGTAGCAGCGGCGCAAGCCGCGTCAGCGCTGCATGCGGCGCCTTGCTCTAGCGCGTTGACATCCCCACCGGCTGCAACTTCGCCAACTTCGCTGCCACCACCAACGCCACCGTCAACAACCCCCCGGGAAACCCCCCCCTGTCTCTTATACACACCCCCGAGCCCCCGCGACTAGCGCCCACCCCGGTTGCC
>NZ_LGIR01000034.1:0-100221 GCF_001187875.1 Pseudomonas sp. RIT-PI-a | reverse complement strand
GAGCGTGGTGGGCGTGCCGAACAACCTGCCCAAGCCGACCACCGAGCCGGTGTTTCAAGGCGGCGAGATCGACCCCGGCGCGGTCGGCCCGACCTTCAAGGTGGTGGTGGAACCCAACCCCGTCCTCTTACCCGATGACAGGTTGACCGTTCACTGGGAGGGCCGACCTGGTGCCAGTACGTCCATTACCAACCAGCCATTTCCAAGCTCGGGCAACCTGGAAGTCACGTTGGCCAGTGATCCTTACATCGCTGGCAATAGCAATGGCTACGTAGAGGTTTGGTACGAGGCCACCCGCAACAGCCAGCCGGTGGGGAGCTCGCAGCGGCTGCAGCTGCATGTCGGGGCGGCGGCGGAACGGCCTTGGCCGCTGCCCAAGCTGGTGGATGCGTCAGGAAGCCAGGTCAACCCCTGGTCACCGGTCAGGCCGGGCACTCAGTTCGACAGCAACACGGCAACCATCGTGGTGACAGACAACCGCATCGTGTCCGGAGATACGGTGGGTGTGGTGTGGGCACTGCCCGACGGCACTCGGCCCGTTGTGCCTTGGCAAAACGCCGGGGCGTCCGGCGAAGCGCGCCTGCCGGTGCCCCCGCAGGTAATGGCGCAAAGCCTTGGTCAAACCGTTACGCTGGCATATGCCGTGTTTCGTGGGCCGCAGCAGACAGTGGTGGGTACTTCGACCGCCGACCTGCAGATCGGGCAACTGCCAGCATCGGCACTGAGCGAGTTATTCATCGTGGAAGCGGCTAATGGTGGGGCGGGGCCGGAGTTTGATGTCAGTGGGTTGACTGGGAATGCGACTGTTAGGGTCGGACGCTGGCCCCTCATTGCAGCCGGTCAAACGGCATGGTTGACCCTTGCAGGTACCAAGCAGGATGGTACTGCGTACAGCAAATCGCTGATGACAGGTGGTGCGACGGATGCGGATTGGGTCAGTCAGGGGTTCAAGACATTCAGCATCCTTAATGATGAGTTGAAAGGTCTTAAAAACGAGAGTCCGCTTACTGTTACGTTGAAGGTATCACTCGGCATGGGCTCGACCGAGAATCTTGCCACTATGTTCACCGTCAGGACCTATACAATCAAAGCTATTACGTTTGTTCGCCCAACTATTGCTTTCGTAGTGGATTCAACCGGAAATATTGCCAGTGGAGGCACGACATATGATTCTGAAGTCACAGTCGCAGGTGCCGCGAATCCAAATCAAGAGATACAGCTTATGTCTGGAGGAGACATCTTAGGTCGGGTCGATGCGAATATCAGTGGGACTTGGACTGTGCGGGTAAGCAACTTGGCAGTCAGAACCCATAGATTAGTGGCAAGAGAGCTAAATGGGAGTGGTTTATCATCTATTGAAAGAGTGTTGATCCGAGCAGCAGGGCTGAGCATTGATACCTCGGTTATGGTTTTGGATGGTACACACGCTCATTTGGAATATCATCCCTCTTGGGTTGCAACAGGTAGCTATGCCGCGAACGTCGCGGTCACGCGCAGAGCCACCGGTGGGAGCGGGGCTATCAGCTATCGATCGTCTAACACGAGCATAGCTACCGTTGATGGTAGTGGAAGGGTTATCAGTCAACGTAACGGTACCTCGACGATCACAGCATCTGATAGCGCGGGGCATGAGGTAAGCTACTCAGTCAGATGCACGAATAACTTTTTGCTGGTATACACCTCAGAACTGTTTGACTATCAGCAAAATCTGAATTGGCTAAGGCAGGATAGTAGAAACCATCCAGTCGATAACCTGACCGTGACTGGCGCTGCTGTTTTACATGCGATAGGAGTTCAGTTCAGGGATCAGGCAAGCCCGGGCGTGCAGAAACACCATACAGGTACACGCTACCCCTCACAGGCATCTACCAATCTTATCGTACGCGATGCCAATATTGGGCTAGCTCTACTGGGTCCAGTCGGCCTGGGTACTCAAGCTCATGGTCTATGCTTCCGAGCAAGATAGTTTTCGTGTCGACAAATAATTTTTTGGGTGTAAAGTGCTGGGAGCGGTGATGCCCGTTTTACTTAGTATGGGAAGGCGGCGGGATCCGTAGTTGGTGGAGGCGGGGGTGTGGTTGATAAGCAAACTTCGGCTAGTCCATGGGAGGGGCGGGAATTAGGGTGGGGTTAAGTGGTCGCTTATTTCTCTATAAGCTCCGCTTTTTGCAGCCCTGCCGTCCGCTATGGTCGCTCGCGCATGTACCCTGTTCAAATGGCTAGGCGCTTGGCTTTAACTATTCTGAGCCTGCCTCGAGCTCTTCGTGATTGTCCTTCCCCAGCCCTATACCTCGACCACGAGCTCATTACAGTTGCCTCACGCTGTTCGGCAAAGCCCGCTCGTACTTAGCCAAAGCGCTACAATTTTTTTTGTGCAATACATTAGGTAGCCTTGCCCAGTCGCTGCCAAATCAGCGGCCGGGTTTAGTAGCCTGAACAAATTTCCAGGCGCCAAAGCGCCATAACTTCCCGAAGTGCGTTTTTTTACGTTTGCCGGTATGTGTTATGGCGGCTGTGCGCAGGGCACCTTGTGTGCGCTGGGTTCCTGGAATCCCGGTCTACTAACCTGTGTCACAGCCGCCACCTTTCGTTTAGTAGCGACATCTGGCGGCTCCATCATTCCAAGAGCTCCACCATGGTCAAGCCGACCCCCGATCCCCCCGTCGTTCCACTCCCGCCCGATCAGCCTCTGTTTCATTACCCAAGCGTCTCCGAACATGTCGATGGCCACACCGTGGCTACTCGTTGCAACGTGCAGATGCCGGCACCGCCGAAGCTTTGGTGGCGGCCGTTCGGGCAACGGGGCTGACGGTTGTACCGCGCGAGCGGGACGGCCGCTCGTGCTTCCCATTGATGTTGAAAAGGAAATTGACCATGGTGGAAATCATTCAAACCTGCAATGTGCCGGTAGGGGCGTGCGGGTCGGATAAACCGGCGTTGTTCAGTGTGAATGCCGGTATTGCGCTGGAGGAGGCACTGGCGCACCTCGGGGTGTTACTGGAGTGCGCTCAGCTGACGGCGAATGAGTTGTGGGATGCGCCGGATCGGAGTTTGCTGGGCGTGACGTTGCATTGCATCGAGCAGGCGCAGGCGGTGGTGGCTTCGTTGCGGGTGCCGCAGGATTGATTCAAGGTTCTGTGGGAGATTTGTCTGGAATGTGTGTGGGCAGGGACGGCCTCTTCGCGGGCAGAGCCCGCTCCCACAGGGGACGTGGGCTGGCTGGGTGCGGCTTGACAGCGCCGTAGGCTGCCAGCCTTGCCCCGGTGTTGGCCGGTGGGCAATTACGCTATAATCCCCGCCTTTCGCCGCCCGTCGCCCCAGAGGCCTGCGGGCGCATCTACCCGTTCAAAGAGGCTAGACCCTTGGCATTGACGATTCTTGGCCTGTCCGGCGCCCTTAGCCATGACCCTTCCGCGGCCCTGTACATCGACGGCAAGCTGATTGCCGCCGCCGAAGAAGAGCGCTTCGTGCGCGACAAACATGCAAAGAACCGCATGCCCTACGAATCGGCCAAGTTCTGCCTGGAACAAGCCGGCATCAAGCCGTCGGACGTCGATGTGGTGGCCATTCCGTTTGCGCCCATCAGCCTGTTCGGCAAGGCGCGCTGGCACTACGCCAAGCGCTACTGGTACGCCCCGGACCGCGCCCGCGGCGCGTTGTTGATGGGAAGCCGCCGCTACAAGCGCTACCGCAACAAGATCGTCTTCTGCCTGGAGCAATTGGGCTTCGACGCCAAGAAAATCAAGATCGAACCGGTCGAGCACCATCTGGCTCACGCCTCCAGCGCCTACCACTGCTCGGGCTTCCAGGAAAAAACCGCGATCCTGGGCATCGACGGCAAGGGTGAGTACGCCACCACGTTCTTCGGCTACGGCGAGAACGGCAAGATCCACAAGATCAAGGAGTTCTTCGACCCGGATTCGCTGGGCGGCCTGTACGGCGCGATCACCGAATTCCTGGGTTTCGAGATGCTCGACGGCGAGTTCAAGGTCATGGGCATGGCGCCCTATGGCGACGCCAGCAAGTACGATTTCTCGCGCCTGGCCTCGTTCGAGAACGGCGAGTTGGTGATCAACACCGACTACGCCAACGTCATCGGCCTGCGCCGCTATAAAGAGAAGGGCAAGGGCTTCTATTTCTCGCCCAAGCTGATCGAGTGGCTGGGCCCGAAACGCGAAGGCGACATCGCCGACGAGCCGTACATCCACTACGCGGCCAGCATGCAGGCGCTGTTCGAGAAGCTCGCCTTGCAGATGATCGACCACTACCTGGGCGATGTGCTCAAGCAGACCGGCAAGCTGGCCTTCGCCGGCGGCTGTGCGCTGAACGTCAAGCTGAACCAGAAGATCATCGCCCGCCCGGACGTGAAAGAGCTGTTCGTGCAGCCCGCTTCCGGCGACGCCGGTACGGCGGTGGGTGCGGCGGCCTATGTGTCCCATGCCCGTGGTGTGCCCGTGGAGAAAATGGAACACGTGTATCTGGGCCCGTCCTACACCAACGAGGACGTGATCGCCGCCTGCGCGCGCCATCCGAACAAGCCCAAGGGCCGCATGCTTGGCAACATGCCCAAGCAGATCGCCCAGATCATGGTCGACGGTAATCCAGTGGCCTGGTTCCAGGGGCGCATGGAGTTCGGCCCACGCGCGTTGGGTGGTCGTTCGATCATTGGTTGCCCGAGCGTGCCGGGCGTGGCCGACCGCATCAACCACCAGATCAAGTTCCGCGAGCGCTGGAGGCCTTTCTGCCCCTCGATGCTCGACACCGTCGCGCCGCAGATGATCAAGATCGACCATCCGGCGCCGTTCATGACGTTCACCTTCGAGGTGGCCGAAGAATGGAAGACCCGTGTGCCGGAAGTGGTCCATGAAGATGGCACCTCGCGCGCCCAGGTGCTCAAGCGCGAATACAACCCGCGTTACTACGACATGATGAAGGCCCTGGAAGAGTTGACCGGTAACGGTGTGTCACTCAACACCTCGCTCAACCGTCGTGGCGAGCCGATGATCTGCTCGCCGACCGATGCGTTGAACATGTTCTATGGCTCGGACCTGCAGTACCTGATCATGGAAGACATTCTGGTGGTCAAAGAGGGCGCCAAAGCCTATGACACGCTCGACTGAGCGTCATGTACTGCAAATCTGCCACGGCTATGACGGGCTGCTTCTCGAAGGCGTCCGTCAATACGCCGGCGTGTTGGTGGGCCGTGGTTATCGGGTCACCACCGTGTTTTTGACCGGCGCAGCCGATGCTCGGGTGGCCGCCGACTGCGAGAGCGGTGAAGTGCTGTTCATGGCCTGCAGCGCCGAGGCCTTGGCGGGTCTGAAGCGCGGTGCCATCGGCGAGCTGCGCAAGATTGCCGCTGCGCGAACATTTGCTTTCTGCATCGCGCATCAGTTCGAGCCTGTCTACGTTGCCCTGTTGGGCACTTCGCTGCGGGTGATTGGTGTGCATCATGCAAGCGGTGCCTATCAGCGCCGTTCGCGCCGGCTGTTTGTGCAGTTGTTCCGCAGACGCCTGGGGCTGCTGGGTGTGTCCGATGTGGTACGCGACGACATTCGCCGCTGCCTGCCTGGCTGGGCATCGGAGCGTATTGCCACGCTCTATACCCGCATGAATACCTTCACCCTGCAGAAGCAGTTGCTGCCGGCGGCCGAAGCCCGCCAGGCCCTGGGCCTTGCGCCCGATGCCTGGATCGTTGGCAACGTGGGCCGTCTGCACTCGGACAAGGACCAGGCCACCTTGCTGCGCGGTTTTGCCCTGGCCTTGGCAAAGCTGCCTGAGCGAGCGCTGCTGGTGATCATCGGCTCCGGAGAGCAGGAGCAGCACCTCAAGGACCTGGCCGTGGAGCTGGGTGTCGCCGAGCGGGTGCGGTTGCTTGGCCAGGTGCCGCAGGCCCGGCTGTATTTCAAGGCGTTCGATGTGTTCGCCTCGAGTTCCCCCAACGAGCCTTCGGGCAGGGTCCTGCTCGAAGCCATGGTCGCCCATGTGCCGCTCCTGGCGGCGGCCTGCGGCAGTGCGCCGGAGATCGTCGAAGGTGCCGGTATCCTGTTCCCGCAAGGTGATGCCGAACGTCTGGCCCAGGGCCTGGAGCACATGGCCACAATGGATCGCTACCAGCGTGCGGAGTACCAAATGCTCATGGCCGAACGCCTGGACGCCCGCTTCTGCGAACGGGCCGTGCGCAGGGCCTTCTGGCAACTGCCGATGGTCACGGCACTGACGGCGCAAACATGATGCTCAATCGATTGCAAAGCGTGCGCGAGCGGGGCTGGCAAACGCTGGATGCAGCCAGCTACGCCCAAGCCTGGACACAGTTCGGCGGCAGTGTGGCCACTCATCCACTGGTGGTCGAGCGCCTGGCCGAGCTGGCCGGCATCCCGGTGCGCTATCTGGGCTGGGAACATGCGGGTGGACTGGTCGCGGCAATACCCACCTGGGGCCGTTACCTGGCGTTGTCCAAGGATGTGCTCAAGCAGCACGGCAAGAAGGGCTTGTACGATCTGGGCAATGCCGAGTTGATCCTGCCGGCAGCCAAGGATGCCCAGGCGCCGCTGCGCCACCATGGCCGTTACCTGTCCGAACTGAACCAGGGGCGTTTCAGCGGCTTGAAGGCGCAGGCCGAAAGCCTGGCCATGGCGCGCACGCCGGAAGACTTGTCGAAGAAGTTTCGCTACAACCAGCGCCGTGAACTGCGGCTGCTGGAAGAAGCGGGCGGGGTGGTGAAGCCTGTCGCCGAGTTCAGCAGCGCCGAGCTGGCGGCGATCTATTGCGATCTGTTCCAGCGGCGCTGGGGTTTTGCCGCAACCGGTGCCGAACGCATGGGCGAGGTCATCGAGTTGCTGCGCGAGCTGATGATCGGGTCTGTGCTGCTGCTGGATGATGCGCCCATCGCCATCCAGTTGGTGTACCGCGTCGAGGCTCCGGAATGGGTCAGTGTGGAGTACATCAATGGTGGTGTGGATCCGCAGTCCCGTGCGTTCAGCCCTGGCAGCGTGCTCAGTTATCTGAATACCCAGAGTGCCTGGGAACAGGCCCGCGCGGTGAACAAGCCGCTGCGTTTCTCGTTCGGCCGGGCCGATCGTGAATACAAGGACCGCTGGTGCAACCCCGTTCCGGTGTTTCAGGCATGAGCCGCAAGCAGGCGTTGCTCGCCCGGCATCGGCGCAATAAGCGGCGTGTGCTGCTGGCTGGGCTGGCGGTGATGCTGCTGGCGGGGGTACTGATCGCCTGGTGGTTGCCGCTGCCCCTGCTGGTGCTGGCCTGGGTAGCCCATGAGGCGTGGTTTGCCGATCATTTGTTCTATTCCCCCGGCGACGATTACGCCTACAGCTTCGACAGCACCGCGGAGCTGGCCGGGGTCAGCCTGAACGGCGACCTGCTGCAGGTCGCGGAGCGTCTGGAAGCGGCGGATACCTTGATTCTGGCCGTGGATGTGAAAGCGTCTTGGCTGGGTCGATTCCTGGATCCGTGCGTGCAACTGCAGGGCGTCGAGCTGGCGGACCGGCAGACGTTCGAGCGCGGTGTCGATGGTTTGCGCTATCTGAACCTGAGCGGCTTTGCTGACGAACTGAACCAGGGCCGCCTGCGGGTGCGTGGGCGTTTCTGTCGGATCGTCGGGGAACCGCGGTTGTGGCGCTTCCAGCATCCGGATTTTACCCAGCAGCGGGTCATGGTCATCGCACCCCATGCCGACGACGCCGAGTTGGCGGCTTATGGTTTGTACAGCCGAGCGGCGAGCAGTTGGATCGTGACCGTGACGGCAGGGGAGATCGAAGCCGAGCACTATCAGGCGATGGGGCTGGCGCCGGCCGAAGCGGCGCGCCTGAAAGGACGGCTACGAGCTTGGGACAGTCTGGCCGTACCGCGCTGGGCTGGGGTGCCGGCCGATCAGTGCGTGCAGTTGGGGTATTTCTGCCTGCAATTGCCGGTCATGCAGGCGGCGCCTGACCAGTCGTGTGGCTCGCGTGAGGCGGACATGACCGATATCCGCCCGTTCCGCCAGCTCAACCCTTTCGCCTTGCCAGCTGACGCCGACGGCGCGCCGACCTGGAACAATCTGGTGGCGGACCTGCGCGAGCTGTTGCAGCGTGCGCAACCGGAGGTGCTGGTGATGCCGCACGCGAGCATCGATCCACACCCCGACCACATCTGCGCCCAGGCGGCGGTGTTGCAGGCGCTGGAAGGGCTGGCACACCCGCCACGCCATCTGCTGGGCTATGCCAATCATTTGCATGACAACGACCGCTGGCCCATGGGCAGTGCAGGCGAGGGCGTGGCCCTGCCGCCGTTCTTCGATGCCCGCGAGCGGCTGGTGCCGTGCAGCCTGCCGGTCAGCACCACGGTGCAGATAGACAAGGCCATGGCCCTGGGCATGATGCACGACCTGCAACCGCCGGCCCCGTTCAAGCGTCGCGTGCGGCGCTGGCTGCAGTGGTTGCTGGCGGGTCGACGTTGGCCGGCCACCGGTGAGAACGAGTTCTTCCGCAAGGCAGTGCGCAGTCATGAGTTGTTCTGGCGCAAGGACTTGTAAGGCGGCGTTGGGGCGTTGAGGAAAGCTGCACGGCGTTCTTGCAGGTACATCGCCTGCGCCGCCGACGCGGCTTGCGCCGCTGCTACAGGGGTTGTGTTGTTGCGGGGACACCGCGGGCGCCGCTGATGCGGGTGGTGCGAATTTCTGGTGGGCACCGCGATCCCCTGTAGCAGCGGTGCAAGCCGCGTCCGGCCATACTGCGTCGGGCCTGGTGTTATTTCAGAACGGCCTTGTTCAGCTCTGCCAACGGGAAGCAGGCGGTCAATCGCTCGCGCTCCAGGTAGCGGGAGAAATGCTCCAGATTGCGCTTGATCAAGCGCCTGGACAAAGGCCCTCGCGTGAAGCTCATGTCGGCCATGTCGATCAAGCCCAACGCCCCTTCGGGCGTGACGATCACATTGCCCAGGTGCAGCGAGCGAAAATACACCCCGCAGCGGTGCAGCTGGCGGATCAGGGCGATCAGTGGCTCAAGGCTCTCCTGCCAGGTGAACTCGGCAGTGTCCATCAACTGGCGCAGATTCCTGCCGGGCAAGGGCTCGTACAGCACGGCCGTCATGCCGGGCTTGTCCAGACGGTAGTGCTGCAGCACCTTCAAGGTCGGCACGCCCAGTTGCTGAAGACGCTGGGCATTGGCGATGAAACGCGCCGAATAAGGACGCAGCAACGCCGAGGAAAACAGGCGTTTGCGACGGAACAGCTTGAGGATGTTCCCGTCCGCGAGCAGGTACACTTTCGCGCCATGGCTGTCGGCCTCCAACACCTTGGCGCCAGCGGTCAGCGTGTCAAAAGCGGCCTGAGGAAGGCGGGTGCATTGCATCGTGATAAAGCCTTGATTGAAGAGGGCGGTTGGCATGATGCCCAAAAGCGGCGGCATGTTCTACCGCCAGGCCCACGGCAGTGCGCACTTCGCGGGCAGAGGGCTCGGCCGCCCGCCCCGCTCCCACAGGGGACTGTGCAGGGAGCCCTTCGCGGGCAGAGGCTGAAACCACAAGGGACTGTGCTGTGGGAGTGGGCTCTGCCCGCGAAAGGCGCGGCGCTGTGTTCCTGCTGCACTGCGATCCCTGATCCGCCCCTGTGATAAAGTTCCCGTTCTACGCCAACAGTGAGTTAGACGATGAGTGATTCACCGCGCCCAGCGGAACAGGATTCAAGCCTGAAAATCTATTTGCGACTGCTCAGCTACGTTCGCCCCTACGTGGGCATGTTTCTGATCAGTATCCTAGGTTTCGTGATCTTCGCTTCCACCCAGCCCATGCTGGCCGGGATCCTGAAGTACTTCGTCGACGGCCTGAGCAATCCCGAAGCGGTGCTGTTTCCCAACGTGCCCTACCTGCGCGACCTGCAACTGCTGCAGGCGGTGCCGATCCTGATCGTGCTGATCGCCGCCTGGCAGGGCCTGGGTTCCTACCTGGGCAACTACTTTCTGGCCAAGGTATCGCTGGGGCTGGTCCACGACCTGCGCGTGGAGCTGTTTAACAAACTGCTGGTGCTGCCCAACCGCTACTTCGACACGCACAACTCCGGCCACTTGATCTCGCGCATCACCTTCAACGTGACCATGGTCACGGGCGCTGCGACCGATGCCATCAAGGTGGTGATCCGCGAAGGCCTGACGGTGGTGTTCCTGTTCATCTACCTGATCTGGATGAACTGGCAACTGACCTTGGTGATGCTTGCCATCCTTCCGCTGATTGCGGTCATGGTCGGCAGCACGAGCAAGAAATTTCGCAAGCAGAGCAAGAAGATTCAGGTCGCCATGGGCGACGTGACCCACGTGGCATCCGAAACCATCCAGGGCTACCGGGTGGTCCGCAGCTTCGGCGGCGAAGGCTACGAGCAGACCCGTTTCGCCAAGGCCAGCCAGGGCAATACCGACAAGCAACTGCGCATGACCAAGACCGGTGCGATCTACACACCGATGCTGCAGCTGGTGATCTACACCGCGATGGCCGTGCTGATGTTCCTGGTGCTGTACATGCGTGGCGACGCCACCGCGGGTGATCTGGTGGCGTATATCACTGCAGCCGGTTTGCTGCCCAAGCCGATACGCCAGCTGTCCGAAGTCAGCTCCACGGTGCAAAAGGGCGTTGCCGGTGCAGAAAGCATCTTCGAGCAATTGGACGTTGCCCCCGAGTTGGACACCGGCACGGTGGAACGCGAGCGCGTCAGTGGCCTGCTGGAAGTGCGCAACCTCAACTTCACCTACCCCGGCACTGATCGGCAGGTGCTCAACGACATCAATTTCACTGCCAAACCAGGGCAGATGATCGCTTTGGTAGGGCGGTCGGGCAGTGGCAAGTCGACTTTGGCCGGGCTGATCCCACGCTTCTATCATCACAACGAAGGCGAAGTGCTGCTCGATGGTGTGGAGATCGCCGATTATCAGTTGCGCAATCTGCGTCGGCACATTGCCTTGGTGACCCAAAGCGTGACGCTGTTCAACGACAGCATCGCCAACAACATCGCCTACGGTGATCTGGCCGACGCGCCGCGCGAGGACGTGGTGGCGGCCGCGGCCGATGCCTATGCCAAGGAGTTCGTCGATCGCCTGCCTGAAGGGTTCGACACGCAGGTCGGCGAGAACGGCGTGCTGTTGTCCGGTGGCCAACGCCAGCGCCTGGCGATCGCTCGGGCGCTGCTCAAGAATGCCCCGGTGCTGATTCTCGACGAAGCGACCTCGGCGCTGGACACCGAGTCGGAGCGGCATATCCAGGCAGCGTTGGACCACGTCATGAAGGGGCGAACCACCTTGGTGATCGCCCACCGCTTGTCGACGATCGAGAAGGCCGACCAGATTCTGGTGATGGACCAGGGCCGCATCGTCGAGCGTGGCACCCACGCCCAGTTGCTCGCGCAGAACGGCTATTACGCCAGACTGCACGCCATGGGCCTGGACGAGCCGGCGAAAACCGACATCACCTGACCCCCTGTTTGTTCTGCGGGGCGGGGCACGGCACGTGGTCTGTGAGAGCGGAACTGTGAGCGCGGAACTGTGGGAGTTGGGCTGTGGGAGCGAGACTGTGGGAGCGGGTCTCTGCCCGCGAAGGCTTCACCGCGACCTGCCTGCCATACCGCGTCGCCTTCTTCGCAGGCAGAGCCCGCTCCCACAGGGGCGGGCCGGGCACGGCATTTGGTCTGTGGGAGCGGGTCTCTGCCCGCGAAGGCTTCACTGCGATCTGCCTGCCCTACCGCGTCGCCTTCTTCGCGGGCAGAGGGCTCGGCCGCCCGCCCCGCTCCCACAGTAAGGGCAGGGGCGGGCCTATCGGGTGCTTGCGTGTTAATATCGCCGCCCTGTTCATTTTGTATGTGGGTTGCCCATGAAGTTATCCATGCCGCGATTCGAATCGGCCCCTGTGCTGGTGGTCGGCGATGTCATGCTCGACCGTTACTGGCATGGCGGTACTTCGCGCATTTCCCCGGAAGCGCCGGTCCCGGTGGTCAAGGTCGAGCAGATCGAAGACCGTCCTGGTGGTGCCGCCAACGTCGCGTTGAACATCGCAGCCTTGGGCGCGCCGGCTTCGCTGGTCGGCGTGACCGGGACCGACGAAGCCGCCGACAGCCTGAGCGACAGCCTCAAGGCCGCTGGGGTCACTGCAGTGTTCCAGCGCATTGCCCACCAGCCGACCATCGTCAAGCTGCGGGTCATGAGCCGCCATCAACAATTGCTGCGCATCGATTTCGAAGAAGCGTTCGCCACCGACCCAGCGGCGCTGGCCGCTGAGGTCGACGCGTTGCTCGACGGCGTCAAGGTGCTGGTCCTGTCGGACTACGGCAAGGGCGCCCTGAGGAATCACCAGGCGCTGATCCAGGCGGCGCGTGCACGCGATATCCCGGTGCTGGCCGACCCCAAGGGCAAGGACTTTTCGATCTATCGCGGTGCCAGCCTGATCACGCCCAACCTCAGTGAATTCGAAACCATCGTCGGCGGCTGTGCCGATGAGGCGGACCTGGTGGCCAAGGGCGCCACGCTGATGCGCGACCTCGAGCTGGGCGCCTTGCTGGTGACCCGCGGCGAGCACGGCATGACCCTGTTGCGCCCCGAGCATCCTGCCTTGCACTTGCCTGCACGAGCCCGTGAAGTCTTCGATGTGACCGGCGCCGGCGATACGGTGATTTCCACGCTGGCGGCGGCCATCGCGGCGGGCGAAGAACTGCCCCATGCCGTGGCGCTGGCCAACCTGGCGGCGGGTATCGTGGTCGGCAAGCTGGGGACCGCGGCGATCAGCGCGCCTGAATTGCGCCGGGCGATCCAGCGCGAAGAAGGTTCGGAGCGTGGCGTGTTGAGCCTGGAGCAGTTGCTGCTGGCGATCGACGATGCGCGGGCGCACAACGAGCGCATCGTGTTTACCAATGGGTGTTTCGATATTCTCCATGCCGGTCATGTGACGTACCTGGAGCAGGCCCGTGCCCAGGGTGATCGTCTGATCGTGGCAGTCAACGATGATGCCTCGGTAAGCCGCTTGAAAGGGCCGGGGCGCCCGATCAACAGCGTCGACCGGCGCATGGCAGTGTTGGCCGGGCTGGGGGCAGTGGACTGGGTGATCAGCTTCGCCGAAGGTACACCGGAGAACCTGCTGACCCATGTGCGTCCGGATGTATTGGTCAAAGGCGGTGATTATTCGGTGGATCAGGTGGTAGGCGCCGACATCGTCAGTGCTTATGGCGGCACGGTGAAAGTGCTGGGCCTGGTGGAAAACAGCTCGACCACCGCCATCGTCGAGAAAATCCGCAGCCGTTGAAGCGTCGGGTTTTACCGCGTTCCCGTAAATGCACCGCGTCCACCGCCGACGCGGCTCGCGCCGCTGCTACAGAGACCGCATCCACCGCCGGCGCAAGCCGCGGTTTCCCAGGCACACCGCACGACGGTAGCCGGTCGGGACAATGGGATTACTTGTGCAGACCGCTGCGCACCTTACGCACCAATACTCGCGCCTTGACCTTGAATTTCTCCAGGCTGGTACGTGGCTTCTTCGGGATGGCGAGGCCTTTTTCCGCCACCCAGTCACGCCACCGCACACGCTCGTCGCGTACCAGCCAGCCATCCTGTGCGGCGAAGCTCTCGGCCAGATAAACGCCCCGTGTGCTGGCAGCGTGCAGCTTGTCCTTCTTCAACGTGTACAGCTCGGCGACCGGCTGCCCGTCCTTCAAAGGAATCAGATACAGGTCAGGCTTGCTGCGGCTCAGGCGGGTGATTAATTCACCCTTTTCCAGCCGCTCCTCGACGTGGAACAGGCTCAGCCCCTTGGCCTGCGGCGGCACTTCCAGACGCAGGTCGTACACCAACTGCAACGAAGCCGTCGGTACGTGCACGTAGGCTCGGGGCCGCTCGATCAGGTTCAGGCTGCCACACTTCACCGGTCGCGCGGCACCGGAGCGGGTGCTCAAGCGAAAGGGCAGCTTCTCCTGATAGCGCAAGACCTGGTCATACGGTGTCGGCAGCCAGGTGTCGTTGAAGCGCCCACCCAGCCAGCCTTCCGACGTCTCCAGCAGGCATTCTTCGGCAATTTCCTGAATGGCCGTGTGCAGCGGCAGGTTCACTTCATGAGCCGGGACATAGCCAGAGATCAGCTTGAGCACCACGTCGCCGCGGTCTTCGCGGCGCTGGCGCACCAGCACCCAGTAGTCGCGGCCACGCCAGTTCAGGGTCAGCCGGACCGACACGCCGAGGTTGGCCAGTTCCACGCGAAAGCGTTCGCTGTCATTCACCTCGACCGGTTTGCGCCGCTCCAGGGTCTGGGCAAAATTCAACGGCATGCCCACGGCTTCATAGCTCAGGGCTTCGGGCGTGGCATCGACGGCAAGGGGCAGGGTCTTGAAATTGCCTGGATTCTTTCGGGTCAGGGTACGCGGCATTACGGCTCCTTCTTGCGTCGGGGTCGGCCGCGTCGGCGGCGTCAATTCCTGAGTAGCACGGCAGCGGCTGTCGCTACGTTGTGGGACAGGTGCAGCGGATTTATCGTTCCGACAATAGCACTGGCCACCCCGGGGTGAGCAAACAGCAGCTCGAAGCTGGCGCGCACCGGATCCACGCCCGGAGCCAGGCAGGCATGACCGCTGGCCAACGCCTTTTTCACCAGAATGGCCTTGCCGTGGGCGGCCGCGTAGTCGAGCACCGGGCGCTCGGACTGCTCGTTCAGGTTGTAGGTGACCATGGCGCAGTCCCCGGTTTCCAGGGCTTTGAGCCCGCCCTGCACGGTTTTGCCGGAAAAGCCGAAGCCGCGAATCTTGCCTTCGGCCTTCAGCGCCGCCAACGTTTCGTACACCTCACAACCTTGCAGAATATCCAGATCGTTGCCGTCCGAATGCACCAGCAGCAGATCGATGAAGTCTGTTTCCAGGCGTTTCAAACTGCGCTCCACCGAGAAACGCGTGTGCTCGGCGCTGAAGTCGAAGCGTGACTGGCCCGATTCGAATTCTTCACCGACTTTGCTGACGATCACCCAGTCCTGCCGCTGACCCCGCAGCAGCGGCCCCAGGCGTTCTTCGCTGATGCCATAGGCCGGCGCGGTGTCGATCAGGTTGATGCCCAGCTGACGTGCCTGGCCCAGCAACATGCGCGCGGCGCTGTCATCGGGAATGGTGAAGCCGTTGGGGTATTTCACCCCTTGGTCGCGGCCCAGTTTCACCGTACCCAGGCCCAGGGGGGAAACCCGCAGGCCGGTGTCGCCCAGCGGGCGGTGCAGGTCGTGCAGGGTGGGCAGGCTCATGGCAGCAGTTCATCCCAGACAGGTGTGGCCAGGGCCGGCTTGGGCAGCTCTGGCAGGGGAGCATGGCTGTGCGGTGCAATGCCATCGCGCTGCAGGGCAGCGATAACGCGGTCGGCAAAATCCGGCGCCAAGGCCAGCTTGGTCGGCCAACCCACCAGCAAGCCGGGTTGATCGGCCAGAAATGCGTTGTCCGGACGCACCAGTCCGGATTGAGCGGGCTCGGCGCGATTGACCCGCAAGGTGGCCCAGCGCAGCTGGCTTTGATCGACCCAGGGCAGCAGTTGGCCGATTTCCTTCTGGGCAGCGGCGATCTGCTGGGCCGGATCGCGAGCCACGCCATCGGCTTCGGCGATCTCGCCACCCAGGTACCAGACCCATTGGCCGTCGGCCCCCGGATGAGTGGTGACGGTGATGCGCGGCTTCGGCCCGCCGCCCAGGCAGTGGGCGTACAAGGGTTTCAGGTTGGCGCCCTTGGCCAGCACCATGTGCAGTGGCCGTCGCTGCATCGTGGGTTGTTCGACGCCCAGTTCCGCCAACAGGGCCTGGATGCCTTCACCCGCGCTGAGCACCACGCGCTGGGCGCGAATCACCCGGCCATCAACGATCAGTCCGGCCAGCCGGTTCTGGTCATACAGTGGCTCGATCCGCTCGCCCGCCAGCAGCCCATCGCCGGCCAACTCGGCGAGCCGAGCGACCAGGCTGGGCACGTCCACCACCAGCTCGGCCAAGCGATAGACCTTGCCCTTGAACGCGCGGTCCTGCAGAGCGGGCGGCAGTTGCTCGCCCTTGACCTGATCGACCCGGCCGCGCACGGCCTTGCTGGCGAAGAAGCTGGTGAGGTTGCCTGCCAGGGTGCCCGGCGACCACAGATAATGCGCCTCGGACAGCAGGCGCACGCCCGAAAGGTCCAGTTCGCCCTGGCCAGCCAGCGCTTCTCGCCAGCGCCGCGGCATGTCGGCGATGGCTTCGGAGGCGCCGGTCAGCGCGCCGTGCAGGGCGTATTTGGCACCGCCGTGAATGATCCCCTGGGCCTTGAAGGTCTGCCCGCCGCCCAGGCGCGCGTTCTCCACCAGCACCGTCGAATAGCCCAGGGCGCGCAGCCGCGCGTTGAGCCAGAGCCCGGCGACACCGGCGCCGACGATGACGATATCAGTGGACAGTTCAGACGGCATTGCAGACCTCGCAGGCTAGGACAGGCGGGGGAGTATACAGCCTCAGTGCCCGGTGGTTTTCGAGAACAGCTGGATCACCACCACGCCCAGCACGATCAGCGCCATGCCGAGCATGGCCGGCAGGTCGAGCTTCTGCCCGTAGATGAACAGGGCGGCGATGCTGACCATGACGATGCCCATGCCTGCCCAGATGGCGTAGGCGATGCCCACCGGCACCGTGCGCACCACCAGGGTCAGCATCCAGAACGCGATGCCATAGCCGGCCACCACCAGAAACAGCGGCAGCGGTGTGCTGAGCCCTTTGACCGCCTTCATGGAGACAGTGGCGATCACTTCGGCGCAGATGGCGATGGCAAGAAAAGCGTAGGCGTTCATGGTGGGGCTCCTGTTCGATGCAGGCATTCTAGGCGATGCACGGCCGGCGCGGGTTCGTCCATTTGGAGTGATCGCCGGGCAATCGGTTCGCAGGGTTGCGGCGGGCACTTGGTCAAGGATCATGACCTGAGTACACTTCGCCGCCATGAACAGAACTCTCTACACCTTGCTGTTTCACCTGGGGCTGCCGTTGCTGGCCGTGCGTCTGTGGCTGCGGGCGCGCAAGGCGCCGGCCTACGGGCAACGCCTGGGCGAGCGTTTCGCCTACCGGCTGCCGCCGATGCAGCCGGGGGGTATCTGGGTACATGCCGTGTCGGTGGGCGAAAGCATTGCCGCCGCACCCATGATCCGCCAGTTGCTGCTGCGCCACCCCGAGCTGCCCATCACCGTGACCTGCATGACGCCGACCGGGTCGGAGCGCATCCAGGCACTGTTCGCTGGCGAGCCGCGCATCCAGCATTGCTACCTGCCGTACGATCTGCCGTGGGCATCCGGCCGATTTCTCGACCATGTACGACCGCGCCTGGCCGTGATCATCGAAACCGAGCTGTGGCCCAACCATATTCACCAGTGCGCCCGGCGTGGCATTCCGGTCGCATTGGCCAATGGCCGGCTCTCCGCGCGTTCGGCCAGGGGCTATGCACGTTTCTCTCGGTTGACCGCGCCAATGCTGGCGGAAATGAGCCTGCTGGCGGTGCAGACGCAAGTCGAGGCAGAGCGTTTTCTGGCATTGGGTGCGCGCCCCGAATGTGTGCAGGTGACCGGCTCGATCAAGTTCGATCTCAACGTCGACCCTGCCGTGCCTGTCCGCGCCGCTCGGTTGCGCGAACAGTGGCAGGCGAGCGAACGTCCGGTCTGGATCGCTGCCAGCACTCACGAGGGTGAAGATGAGGTGATCCTGGCCGCCCATCGTCAGTTGCTCGCCAGCCACGCCGATGCCTTGCTGATTCTGGTCCCGCGGCACCAGGAGCGTTTCGCTTCGATGCATGCGTTGTGCAAGGCCCAGGGTTTCACCACGGTGCAGCGCTCGCTCGATCAGCCGGTCACGGCGGCAACCCAAGTGTTGCTGGGCGATACCATGGGCGAGTTGCTGTTCCTCTATGCCCTGGCGGACATCGCGTTCGTCGGCGGCAGTCTGGTGGCCAATGGAGGGCACAACCCATTGGAGCCTGCCGCGCTGGCCAAGCCGGTGCTGAGCGGGCCGCACATGTTCAACTTTCTCGAGATCGGCGCGATGCTGCGCGAGGCTGGTGCATTGGTCGAGGTCGACGATGCACAGGGTCTGGCAACGGCAGTGCGACAGTGGATAGAACTGCCGCGTGATGCGGTGCGCAGCGGAGAGGCCGGGCTGGCCGTGATGCGCGCCAACCAAGGCGCGTTGAAGCGTCTGCTAGATGCCCTCGACGCCAAGCTTTAGCGCCACGCGGAACGCCGGGGGCGGCCCGAGGTCTGTTATGCATCGACCTCAAGGAGCTGCACCATGGACATCATTCGCATCATTTTCGCCATCCTCCTGCCGCCTGTCGGCGTGTTCATGCAAGTGGGCTTCGGTGGCGCTTTCTGGCTGAACATCCTGCTCACGTTGCTGGGCTACATCCCCGGCATCATCCACGCGGTGTACATCATCGCCAGTAGAAAGTAACGACGTTGTTGCCGGTGCGTTCGTCCTTCGACGAGCGCACCGGCACCCGTTCAGAGCAGGTCGACCAGTCCGCGGTCGTCCTCCTGCATCACCTGCAGATAGAACCGCCACTCATGCTCCAACGCATGCGCGAGGTTCGCGACATTGCGAAAGCCATGCCGCTCTTCGGCATAATAATGCGCCTCGACCGGTATGCCGTTGGCCTCCAACGCAGCCACCATGTCGCGGGTCTGCTGCGGCACGACCACTACGTCCAGCTCTCCCTGAAAGAAGATCACCGGCGCGGTGATTCGGTCCGCATGCAGCAACGGCGTGCGGTCGGCGTAGCGCTGGTGGTCGATGTCCGGGTCGCCGATCAGCCAGTCCAGGTAATCATTCTCGAACTTGTGGGTGACGCGCCCCAGGGCGGCCGGATCGCTGACCCCGTACTGGCTTGCGCCGGCGCGGAACACCTTGGCGAACGCCAGAGCGCACAAGACCGTATAGCCACCCGCGCTGCCGCCACGCACGAACGCACGGTGCGGATCGATGCGGCCTTGCGCGGCCAGGTACTCGACCACAGCGCAGGCATCCTGCACGTCGGTTTCGCCCCAGCGCAGATGCAGGGCGTGTCGATAGGCGCGGCCATGGTTGCTGCTGCCGCGATAGTTGAGGTCGGCGACGGCAAAGCCGCGTTGAGTCCAGTATTGAATGCGCGGATCGAACACCGGATAGCACGCCGACGTCGGCCCGCCGTGGATGAACACCACCAGAGGCGGATGCCGCTCGTCGCTCTGTGCCGCGTAGAAGAAGCCGTGTGCCTGCTCGCCGCCGCTGGGGTAGCTGAGCGGGTGCGGCAGGCTGACCTGCTCGGCCGGCAATGGCGAATAGCCGCCCGCCAGGGGACGTACGCTGTGGGCGTGGCGGTGGGAGGCAATTACCGCCGATGGCTGCACCGGCGAGCCAGCGATGGCGGAGAGGGGATCGGCGCCCATGGCCAGCGCGCGAAAGCGGGGGGACTCGCCGGTGTAGTCCACGCATCGGCCTTGCCCATCGCACAGGCCCAGACGGCCGAAGCCTGCTTCGAACCAACTGCTCAGGTAGCCTTGGTCGCTCGTCGGCAACCAGGTGCAGGCACCCAGTTGCCAAGGGGCCGCGGCGTGATCGGCCTGGGCGGCGGGCAGTGGCGCCCAGTCGTCGCCGACCTCGGCCCAGGGTTGCCAGAAGCCCTGTGCGTCGGACAGGCAGTACAGCCGCCCCTGTTCGTCGAAGCGCGGCTGCTGCAGGCTGAAACCACTGGCCACGCATTCCGGGACAGCCGCCAGTTCGCTGCACATCAGGCGCGTTTGCGTCCAGGGCTGATGGGGCCGATCCCATTCGATCCAGGCCAGGCGGGTGCCGTCCGGGCTCAGCGCCGGTGATGCATAGAAGTCGGCGCCTTCGGCCAGCACGCGATGGCGTTCGCTGGCCAGGTCGATGGCCACCAGACGATGCGTGTCGCCGTCTTGCTCCACCGCCAGTACCTGGCCTGCGGCATATTCCAGCCCCCCGTAGCGCATCTGGCCGAAGCTCAAAGGCTGCGGCAGGCCACCGGTCACCGGCTGACGGTACAGCTGCTGGTCGGCCTCGTTGACGAACACCAGTTCGTCATTCGCCAGGCAGAACGAACCACCACCGTATTCGTAGACGCGGCTGCGCACGCTGTAACCGTCGGGTGTCAGGCACGTTGCTATGCCGTCGTGCTCGGTCCACACACGGCAGGCGCCATCCTGGGGGCGGAACTCGTTCCAGAACACGCCGGCGGGGCCGACGCGAAGCTCGGCGAAATCGGTCCCGGCGGCGACGGCCTGGGAGGCGCTGAAGCGGTCATGCTTTGGCGATGATGCGAGAATTTCGTTCATTGCGGAAGGCCAGTTGTTCGATCGTCTGGGTGGCGTGTTCCGCTTCTTCGCGAGCCCGCAGAATCACGCCATGGTGGGGTGACTTGCTGCACACCGGGTCAGCATTGGCAGCGTCCCCGGTCAGCATGAAGGCCTGGCAGCGGCAGCCGCCGAAGTCCTTCTCTTTCTCGTCGCACGAGCGGCAGGGCTCGGGCATCCAAGCATAGCCGCGGAAGCGATTGAAGCCAAAGGAGTCGTACCAGATGTGTTGCAGGCTGTGATCGCGAACGTTGGGGAATTCCACAGGCAACTGACGCGCGCCGTGACAGGGCAGCGCGGTGCCGTCGGGGGTCACGGTGAGGAAAATGCTGCCCCAACCGTTCATGCAGCCCTTGGGGCGCTCTTCATAGTAGTCGGGCGTGACGAAGATCAGCTTGCAGGCGCTGCCGGCCGCTTCCAGCTTGGCGCGGTACTCGTTGGTGATACGCTCGGCGCGTACCAGTTGCTCACGGGTGGGCAGCAGGCCCGCACGGTTCAGCTCGGCCCAGCCGTAGAACTGGCAGGTGGCGAGTTCGACGAAGTCGGCCTCCAGAGCCACGCATAGCTCGATGATGCGGTCAATCTTGTCGATGTTGTGCCGATGGGTGACGAAGTTGAGCACCATCGGATAGCCATGGGCCTTCACCGCACGGGCCATTTCCAGCTTCTGCGCGAAGGCTTTCTTCGAGCCGGCCAGCAGGTTATTAACCTGCTCGTCGCTGGCCTGAAAGCTGATTTGGATGTGATCCAGGCCGGCGGTCTTGAAGTCGGCGATCTTCTGCTCGGTCAGGCCGATGCCCGAGGTGATCAGGTTGGTGTAGAACCCCAGGCGCCGGGCTTCGCCGATCAGTTGTGCAAGATCCTGACGTACCAGCGGTTCACCACCGGAAAAACCGATCTGGGCCGCGCCCATCTCGCGGGCTTCGGCCATCACCTTGAACCACTGCTCGGTATTCAATTCCTTGCCTTGGGCTGCGAAGTCCAGGGGGTTGGAGCAGTACGGGCATTGCAGCGGGCACCGGTAGGTCAGCTCCGCCAGCAGCCAAAGCGGCAGGCCGACTTCAGGCGTGGGTGGCAGGCTGGGCAAGTTCGATCCAGTGCTGTGCACGGGCGACCTCCATGAATTGCTCGATGTCCTCGGCCAGTTCGGGCACGCCGGGAAACTGTTCTTCGAGCTGGGCGATGATAGTGGCCACACTGCGCTGACCATCGATCAGCCCGCCGATGGCGCTGGCACTCTCGTTGAGTTTGATCATGCCTTCGGGGTAGAGCAGCACATGGCCTTTCTGCGCGGGCTCGTACTGGAAGCGGTAGCCTTGGCGCCATTTTGGGGTGCTTTGACGGTCGAAGCTCATAGGGCGATCCCCTTATGCCAGACGCGCTGGTCGGTGACGCTGTGATAGGGCGGACGGTTCAACTCGTAGGCCATGCTCATGGCATCGAGCATGCTCCACAGAATGTCGAGCTTGAACTGCAGGATTTCCAGCATACGCTGCTGGCCTTCGACCGTCGTGTAGTGCTGCAGGGTGATGCTCAGGCCGTGCTCCACATCGCGCCGGGCCTGGCCCAGGCGGGTGCGGAAGTATTCGTAGCCGGCCGGATCGATCCACGGGTAGTGGGCGGGCCAGCTGTCCAGGCGCGACTGATGGATCTGTGGTGCGAACAGTTCGGTCAACGAGCTGCTGGCCGCTTCCTGCCAGTTGGCCCGCCGCGCGAAGTTGACATAGGCGTCCACGGCGAAACGCACACCGGGCAGGACCAATTCCTGGGAGCGCAACTGGTCGGGATCCAGGCCCACGGCCTGGCCTAGGCGCAGCCAGGCTTCGATGCCGCCGTCTTCGCCAGGAGCACCGTCGTGGTCGAGCAGGCGCTGGATCCACTCGCGACGAATCTCGCGGTCCGGGCAATTGGCCAGGATGGCGGCATCCTTGAGGGGGATGTTGACCTGATAGTAGAAGCGGTTGGCAACCCAGCCCTGAATCTGCTCACGGGTCGCGCGGCCTTCGTACATCGCCACGTGATAGGGGTGGTAGATGTGGTAATACGCACCCTTGGCACGCAAGGCCTGCTCGAACTCGGCGGGGGTCATGGGGGTGTCGGACATGGTGGTTCTCCCGGGGAATGTGTTGTCAGTGAGGGCCTCTTCGCGGGCAGAGGGCTCGCCGCCCGCCCCGCTCCCACAGGGATTGCATCGATCCTTGTGGGGAATGTGTTGTCTGTGAGGGCCTCTTCGCGGGCAGAGACCCGCTCCCACAGGGATTGCATCGATCCTTGTGAGGAATGTGTTGTCTGTGAGGGCCTCTTCGCGGGCAGAGACCCGCTCCCACAAGGGATTGCATCGATCCTTGTGGGGAATGTGTTGTAGGTGAGGGCCTCTTCGCGGGCAGAGGGCTCGCCGCCCGCCCCGATCCCACAAGGGCTGCATTGAACCCTGTGGGAGCGGGTCTCTGCCCGCGAAGAGGCCCTCCCTGACACTCCACTACAACTCAATGCTCATCCCATCGAACGCCACTTCGACACCGCGCCGGGCCAGTTCGGCCCGCTGTGGCGAGTCTTCGTCCAGGATCGGGTTGGTGTTGTTGATGTGGATCAGCACCTTGCGCTGGCGCGGCAGCCCTTCGAGCACTTCGAGCATGCCGCCCGGGCCGTTCTGCGCCAGATGGCCCATTTCGCGTCCGGTGCGGGTGCCAACACCGCGTCGCTGCATTTCGTCATCATCCCAGAGGGTGCCGTCTACCAATAGACAGTCCGCGTCCGCCATGCGTTCGAGCAGGGCATCGTCCACCTGGCCCAGGCCCGGTGCATAGAACAGCGTGCCACCGGTACGGGTGTCTTCCACGATCAAACCCAGGTTGTCGCCCGGATGCGGGTCGAAACGGTGGGGCGAGTAAGGCGGCGCGGCGCTGCGCAACGGCAGAGGGGTGAAACGCAGGTTCGGGCAGGCCGGAATCACGAAGCTGCCTGTCAGTTCGATGCGTTGCCAGTCCAGTCCGCCATTCCAGTGGCTGAGCATGTTGAACAGCGGAAAGCCGGTGCTCAGGTCCTGATGCACCATGTCGGTACACCAGACCTGATGCGGGCAGCCTTCGCGCAGGCTGAGCAGGCCGGTGGTGTGATCGATCTGGCTGTCGAGCAGGACGATGGCTTGTATCCCGGTGTCACGCAGGGCACGGCCCGGCTGCATGGGCGCAAAGCTCTGCAATTGCGCACGGATGTCCGGCGAGGCGTTGCACAGCACCCAGTTCACCCCGTCGTCGGACAGGGCAATGGACGATTGCGTGCGCGCATGGGCACGCAGGCTGCCATCGCGAAAGCCACTGCAATTGGTGCAGTTGCAGTTCCACTGGGGAAAGCCGCCGCCGGCGGCGGAGCCGAGAATCTGGATATGCATGGAGAACTCGCAGCATCAAGCCTGGAAATGAAAACGCCCCGGTCATTGGCTGGCCGAGGCGTTGCGTTGCAACTGAAGCTTAGCGGCTGGCGAAGTACATGGTGACTTCGAAGCCGATGCGCAGATCAGTGTAAGCAGGTTTGGTCCACATAAGAGATCTCCTTCTGGGTTGATGGGCTTGTAGCATTAGTCCGCCCCGACGGTAGGACGTTCAATGCTCCTTGGGGCGCTATGTTACTAAATAAGAAAGCCGCCTATGGGTATTTATTCGATAAAGTCCGTTACCTGCCCGGTAACGATCGCTGGGCCGGCACCCACGAAGGCTCCAGCGCAGGTCCCGTCGCCAGGCACAGCCAGCCGCCGGTGCCGCTGGCCAATTGCTGCGCGGCTTGGTGCAGATCGCCCGGGCGCAGCTCGCGCACGGCTCGCTGCAGGGCACTCAGGTAGTCGGCACCATGGCCGGCCTGACAGGCTTGCCAGAGCAACTCGGCCAAGGGCAGCAGGTCCATCTGCGAGCGCTCGTGGCGACTGGCGAGCTCTTCGCGCTGAGTGTCCAGCGCAGCGGGTTTCAGGGTATCGATCAGGGTTGGCAGGGTTTCGATGAAGGTCTGCACATGGCCCAGGATATCGGCCAGCGGTGCCTGGGGCGACTGGACACCGAACACCAGACCCGTACGGCCAGCCATCTGGCGCAGGCCACTGAACACGGCGTAGCCCAATTGCAGCTCGACGCGCATGCGCTGGTAGAACGAGGTCTGGCACAGCTGCGCCAGCAGGCGCCAGGCGGCTTCGTCGGCGATGCTCTGGCTCGGCACCGGGCAGAACAACAGCAGCGCCTGTTCGCTCGACTGGCAGGGCACATGACTCCAGCTACGCCCCGATTGAACCGGATGCGGTTGAGCCCGCTGCGGGCTGGCGGTGCCGGGCATCTTGCGCAACGCATTGTTCAGGGCGCTGCGTTCACCGTCGTTCATGCCGACGGCCAGGCCGTCCCAGCGCGCCGCGCCCCACAGCTTCTGCAAGGCCAGTGGGCGCAGGTCTTCGTCGGAGGTGCGGCTGTGGAAATAGCCCAGGCTGTGGTCGGGCAGGCGCTTGAGCAGTTCCTTGATGGGGGTCAGGGTGGTACTGGCGGATTCCTGCCCGGCCTGGTGCCAGACCTCCGGGGCCGGTATGGCCAGCAGCTCCAGGGCTTGCTCCAGCAGCGCCGGGATGGGCGCCTGCACGCCGCTCAGCTTGAGTTGCCAGTCGTCGCCCAGGCTGCTGAAGACCATCTGCACACCGGCCTGGCGTGCTTCTTCGGTGAGTTTGCGCAGGCTGTCCCGCAACGTACGGAACAGTCCCTGATGGCGCGAGGCATTGACCCGCCAGCGCAGGTACAGAGCGGCTTCATGGCTGTGCGCCGAAGCGCCGTCCCGATAGGCCAGACCTTGCGGATCCGGTACGGGATGGTCCGGGCGGCGGCTGGGGCGCAGAAAGCGGTTGCGCGGCGGCAGTCGCCAGCGACCGGCCAGGTCGCGTTCCGGACCGGCTGCCAGTGGATGCAACAGATGCTCGGGACGCAGGTGTTCGAGAATCTCGCGCAACGCCTGCAGGGCCTCTCGGCTCAACTCGCACGGCGTTTCATCGCTGTGATGGCGAGCCAGCTCCAAGGCGCTGGCGACCTGCAAGCGGCGCTCGTTGAGCAGGCGGAATTCCTCGCGCAGGCCTTGCCAGTCGTCGTGGGCCTGGAAGAACTCCAGCCAATCGAAGCACAGCTGGCCGATCAGCGCGGTCGCCGTTTCGCCTGCTGGCGTGAGCTTGAATTCGATATTGATCAGGGCCTGGTCGGCGAAGGTATAGAACGTGCTCAGTTCCAGGGTCTGCACCAGTTGCCGACGGCGCAGCTCGGCCAGCAGGCCGCCGTGCTGGCTGGCGCCCAGCCAGGTGGCGAGGAACTCTAGCGCCTGCGTAGCACCGCGGGGCAGGTTTTCGCAGGCGAACAACAGGTTGAAACGGCCTTTGTCCGGCGGCTCGACCGCTTCGCTCGGCGTGCCCACCAGCGGTGGCGGGGCGATCTGTTCGGCGGTGTCGCCGGGGCGCAGCGCTCCCGCCGCTTTCTCTGCCATGGCACGCAGCTGCTCCAGCGGTTGCGGGCCGACCAGGCACAGGGTCATCTGTCCGGTCTGGTAGAAGCGCCGGTAGAAGCTGCGCAGGTCCTGCTGGAACGAATCGCGCGGCACCGGTAGGCTGTAGCGATTGCCGGCGTGGAAGGCCCGCAGCGGATGCTCGGCGTCCAGCGCGCTGGTCAACCATTGCTGGTGGCGTGCCTCGGGGTCGCGCGACCAGGCGACGAATTCGGCGTGCAGCACTTCGCGTTCGCGCAGTTGCTCGGCCTGGGTCATGCGCGGATGGCCGAGCATGTCGCACAGACGTTCCAGCGCACCGGCGAAGGCATTCACCGGCACTTCGAAGAAATAGTCGGTGCAGCGCTCGCGGGTGCTGGCGTTGATCTGCCCGCCGTGGTTCTGCACGAAGGCCATCAGCCCGTGGTCGCCGCTGTGGCGTTCGGTGCCGAGAAAGAACAGGTGTTCAAGGAAATGGGCCAGACCAGGCCAGGCGGCGGGTACGTCGTGGCTGCCTGCGGCAACGCGCATGAAGGCGGCGGCACGCTTGAGACGTGGCTCATGATGCAGGCGCACGTGCAGGCCGTTGTCCAGCACCACATGTTCGGCGGCCGGCAGTGAAGGTTGAGGCATGTCAATTCCCTTTGAGCGGTCAGGCTGTAGGGCGTAATCGTAGCGGATTTGGGGGTAGGCGGGGGAGCCGTTCGCACTGGGATTTTCCAGACGAAACGAGCTTTTTTGCGGATTGCGGAGAAATACACATCTTGGGAGGCGATGTGGCGGCCGCCGACATGAACCGGCACCGCCAGACCACGGTCTTCAACTCAGCTCACAGACAGGCTCAAGCCTTGTCATCCTGCTCGTCCTGCTGCTCGTCGTCGTGCTTGAGCGCTGGCTTCATGCCCGGCTGTGGCGCGTGCTCGGCGTTGGGTGCGATCTCTTCGCCGTGGTTCTTCTTTTCCTGCTGGACTTTCTTGTCGTGGGCAACGTTGCGTGGGTCAGTCATGGGAATTCCTGGTGTGGGCAGATGATTCGAATACCCGTCGACGCGAAACGCTGGCAATGAGCGCCCGGGCAAGACTTGGAGTGGAGCGCTTGCCCAAGCGTTCAGTGCGGCTTCAGGTCAGATCACTGACTCAGCGCATTGCCAGTAGCGACCACGGACGCCGAGGGCAGCAGTTGGCTGATGAAGCGGTTCCAGCGGGTGATGTCCGAGGGGCCGACGAACACGACGTCCGAGGCTTGCAGGTCGAACTGGCGGGCAAGCAGGAATGCGGTTGGCTTCTTGGCGTTGAGGTAGAACACCGTGGCGGGTTGCTGGGCGCGCTCCTGGGCGCCGCGGATCACGTAGATGGCCTCGGCGTTGGCGGTTTCCTGGGACAGGCCGCCGGCGTTGCCCAGCGCTTCGAGCAGGGTGAAGGTGCTGGTGCCGTAGGTCATCACCTGGGGCGAATTGACTTCGCCGAGCACGTAGACCTTGTTCGCCCGGTTGTTGCCCAGGTGCAGCTGGTCGCCGTTCTTCAGGTAGATGCCGTTGAGCTTGGAATCCTTGCGATTCAGGGTGTCGATGTCGAGCAGGTACTCGTGACCGTCGCGCTTGAGGATCAGCCCGGCCAGGTTGCCGCTGCCATCGTCGCCACCGGCACGGCTGACCGCTTCGATCAGCGACAACGGCACGTTGTTCAGCACCTGGGGACCGGCGTTCTTGAACGAGCCGGAAAACACCACGCGCTGGCTGGCGTAGTTCTGCACGTTGACGTCCACCTGGGTGTCGGTCAGGTAGCGCGAGAGGGCGCGTTGCAGGTCATTGCGCAGTTCGCTGACGGTCTTGCCTTCGGCCTGGATGGAGTTGATGAAGGGGTAGTACACGGTGCCGTCGTTGCGCACGATCTGCGTGCCCTGGGCGCGCGGTTCCTGGTTGGTCGGCGAGTTCAGCTCGACGTGGTCCCAGACGGTGATCTGCAGACCATCGCCGGCGCCGATGCGGTAGTCGCCTGGCTTGTAGGCATACAGCGCTGCCGGCACGGGTTCGGGCCGGTACTGGTTCTGATGCTGGGCGACGGTCTGCGCGTTGATCGGCAGGACCGTGACCGGTCCGGTTTCGCCGATGTCATCGGCGGCATCCTCGGGCGTCATGTGTTGCCCTGGGGAAAACACACATCCTTGCAGCAGCACGGCGAACAACGCGACTACGAATACAGTTCGTTTCATTGCAATCTTCCTTGGAGAATCGGACTTCTCACACGGTATTTGGGAGGTTCGGAACAGCGGTGTGGCGGTGAAGTCTTTTCGTGTGGCCTAGAGCTTCTGGGCTGCGGCGAGCAGCAGACCGGCGTCGGCCAGGCCCAATACGGGGTTGCAATCGAAGGCGTCACCCAGGCGCGCCTCGTTCCAGCGGTTCTCGACGAACTGGCGCATTTCCCGTTCGAAGCGCTTTTCCGCGAATTGCAGGGCGTTCTCGCGGCAGGCGCGGGGGTTGAAGCGCGATGCCTGGCTTTCGAACGTCTCGATGGCGGCGGTGAGCGCCGCCACGGTCTGCTGGTAATAGAACACCCCAGTAGGGTTGTCCTCGTTGAGCCCGCGTACGGTTTCCAGGGGGCCGCCGCGGCCGAAGGCGATCACCGGCGTGCCGCAGGCCTGGGCTTCCACCGGGCTGATGCCGAAATCCTCTTCGGCAGCGAAGACGAAGCCGCGGGCGTTCTGCATGTGCTCGCGCAGCACTTCGAACGACTGGTAGCCCATCAGCGTGACGTTGGGGCCGCACACCGCACGGCACTTGTCCATTTCCGGGCCGTCGCCGATGACGATCAGGCGCTTGTCGGGCATGGCGCTGAACGCCTCGACCATCATCGGCACCTTCTTGTACGGCACCATGCGCTGGGCGGTCAGGTAGAAGTCCTGCTTCTCGGTCTGCAGGTTGAAACCGGTGGTATCGACCGGCGGATAGATCACGGTCGAGGGACGGCGATAGGCCTTGTCGATGCGTCGGCCGATGAACTGCGAGTTGCTGATGAACTCGTCGACACCGGCGGCGGTGCGCTGGTCCCACATGCGCATGTAATGCAGGATCATCCGTGCCACCTTGCTCTTGATACCGGCCAGCAGATTGGCCTCGCGCAGGTACTGGTGCTGCAGGTCCCACGCATAGCGGATGGGCGAATGCACGTAGCTGATGTGCAACTGGTTGGGGCCGGTCAGCACGCCCTTGGCCACCGCGTGGCTGCTCGACAGGATCAGGTCGTAGCCGGACAGGTCCAGTTGCTCGATGGCCATGGGCATCAAGGGCAGGTATTTCTGGTAGCGCGTGCGGGCCTTGGGCAGGCGCTGGATGAAAGTGGTGGTGGCACGCTTGCCGCCCAGGTGCACGCGATCTTCGTCGCTGAGAAAGTCGATGACCGAGAACAGATCGGCGTCGGGCCAGATCTTGAGCATCGAGGCCAGGACCTTTTCGGCACCGGCGTAGGTGACAAGCCAATCATGGACGATTGCTATTTTCATAGGGCACCTGCAGTTCGGGAATGAGGGGCGCTCTGGGACGAGCACGGGTGTTGAGTCGTTTGCTCAACTGGATAAAAGGCAGTTCGACGAGGCGATAGCTCACGTGCGCGGCCAGCAGCGACAGCGCGGTGGCAAGCAAGGTGACCGACAACGAACGACCGGGAACGCCCAGCAAGTAACGGCACAACAGCTCCATGCTCGGGTGCAGCAGGTACAGCGAATAACTGATGGTGCCCAGCCACAGCAACAACGGTTGATGCAGGCGAATGCGCTGGGTCAGCAGCATGAAGCTGCTGATGGCCAACAGGTAGGTGAAGCAGTAGCGAAACCAGTACTCGCCGTTGCCGGCATCGAAGCCGTAGGCGGCGTAGAAGGTCGGCGGCAGGGCCACGGCATAGGCCAGCAGCAGGCCCTTCACGCAGCGCCGCACCTGGGCATCGGCCTGGCCGAGCAGGCAGTCGCGCCAGATCGAACCGAACAGCATCAGCGACAGGCCCAGTGGCAAGGCCACCGGCAGCTTGCGTTCGAGCAGCATGCGCATCATGCCCATGCCCACCGCAGCGGCCAGCAGGGCCAGGGCGCAGGCGGCGCGGAAGCCGGTACTGCGCAGGCGACCGATCAGCATCAGGCCCAGGCACAGCGCATAGAACAGCCACTCGATGAACAGCGTCCAGTACAGCCCCATCACGTCTTCGACGCCCATGGCCGCTTGCAGCATGGTGATGTTGGCCACCACGCGCTGCCAGGTCGGCAGGGTTTCGCCGGTCAGCGCCAGCATGCTGATGTACAGCGCCAGCGACAGCCAATAGGCCGGGTACAGGCGCAGCACCCGCGAGACGATGAAGCGACGTGCGCCGCCGGGGCCAGGGTGCAGGCTGAACGGGATCACCACACCGCTGAGCAGAAAGAACCAGATGACGCCCAGCTTGCCGATGTCCAGCCAGAAATGCGGCAGCGCACCGGGGCCCAGCAACGGCTGCCACAAGTGACAGACCACCACCAGCAGGGCGGCAATGCCGCGCAAGGCATCCAGATACCCCAGGCGAGTCATGAGTGCTCCTTGCCGGGCGACGGCTGGGTCAATGCGGCACTGCGCGGACGTCGTGCCTGGACCGTGTCGATACGGTCGCTGATCAGCCGTGCCGATGCCTCCCAGCTGAACCGCGACACGTTCTGCAGGCCCAGGGTGCGCAGGTGCTGGCGGATGGTCAGGCTGTTCAAGGCCAGCGCCATCGCCCGGCTGATGTGTTCGATGTCCAGCGGATCGAAGTACAGGGCGCTGGACTGCAGCACCTCGGGGATCGAAGCGGCATTTGCCGCCAGCACCGGGCAACCGCACGCCTGCGCTTCGAGCGGCGGAATGCCGAAACCTTCATACAGCGAAGGAAACACGAACGCCGCCGCGCCCTGGTATTGCCCGATCAGTTGCGCGTCGGTCAGGCGCCCGAGAAAGCGCACCCGTGGATCGCTGTTGGCCAGGGCTTCCAAATTCGGGTCGGAAAACACCGCGCCGCCGCCACCGACGATGCGCAATTCCACCTGCTCGAAGCCCTTGAGCTGCAGGAACGCCTGGATCATGCGGTTAAAGTTCTTGTGCGCGCTGGGTGAGGACACGGCCAGCAGATAGCGCGGACCGGCCTGCAACGGTTCGCCGGGTTGAAATTCTTCACCCACGGCATTGGGCACCACGAGGATCTTCTGCGCCGGAAAATCGTAGAACTCGCCGATCTCGCGCTTGGAAAACTGGCTGACGGTGATCAGTGTCTTCAACCGTTTGAGCAACAGTGGCGTCATCAGTCGATAGGCCGTGCGGAACTGCCAGGTGTAGCTCTGTGGATGACGCACGTAGGTGATGTCGTGGTGCGTGGCGATCTGATTGCCATAGAACAGCGGCGCGGTGGCGCACAACGACAGTAACAAGGGGTTGCCCTGGCTGCGCAGGTAGCGCGGCAGGTCGAGCTGCTCCCACAGGTGGCCGGTACGCGTCCCTACGACCTGGGCATCCAGCAGCCGAGCGGTCTCGTGCATGCGCACACCCGGCGAGGTGACGAACACCAGGTCGTCACGTTGACGCTTGAGGGCCAGGCAGGTCTGCTCGGCGAACCGTTGCACCCCGCGCAGCTCCTGGGTCAGAAAACGTGCATTGATGACAATCATCGGAACATCCTTGGCTCACGCGCTTGCTAGAGGTAGTGCCGCGTCCAACGGTCGCGGTCGAAGGCGGCGCAAGGTGCACCGCAATTAAGGCCCGCTCCTGCGGGCGTCGCGTTTTCTACTGGGTGAACAACCAATTGGCTTTGCCCAGGCTGATGATCTTGGGGAACTCGGAGGCGGTCACCACGGTGGTGCAGTAGTGCTCACCGCAATCCCACGGGTTCTCGCTTTCGCGCATGCCCACCCCGGCCTGGCGTGTGTCGATCAGCCGCGCGCCGCCCTGCAGCAGGGCGCTGGACTGGATCCGTACCGGCCGCGACTGACCCACCGCCCAGACCACCAGCACCTGTTCATCACCCTTGGCGAAGCGCAGTTGGTACAGCGTGTCGCTGATCACGCTGTGCTTGGCGTCGTAGCGGTACTGGGTCAGGTACGGTGCAATCGCCTTGAGCGTGGTGTACGCCGGCTTGGGGTTCAGGTCGTTGTCGAGCAGGCCGAAGTTGTGTTCGCGCTCCTTGGGATCGCGGCCGTCGTTGAGCAGGTCGTACCACCACATGCCCTGGATCGCCGGATGAATCCGCGCCAGGAAAAACCCTCGCGCCAGGTACGCGGCCTGGGTGGTTTCGCTGACCCCGCAAGGCTCGTCGGCGCTGGGCCAGCTCATTTCCGTCAGGTACAACGGCACCGGGCGCTCGGCCAGGGCGTCGAGGCGGCTGGAGATGTCGCTCAGCCACTTGATCCAGCTTTCCGGGGTGTTGCCTGCATGGTCCTTGCGGCAGTGGACATACGGGTGCAGCGACAAGCCGTCCAGATCGTCCATCACACCGGCCTCTACCAGCCGGTCGGCGAAGCCTTCCTGCAGGCCCTGAGTGGTTACCGCGCCGGCCACCAGGCGCACGTCTGGGTCGTTGCTGCGCACCAGCGCGCTGGTTTCCTTGATCAGCGTGGCGTAGTCCTGGCTGAAGGCTTCGCTGGTCGGGTCTTCCAGGTCCCATTCGTTCCAGATCTCGTAGAAGTCCACCTGGCCACGCAGGCGCCGGCTGATGAAGTTCACGTAATTGGCGAAGGCATCGCGCACGAACGGGCTGCGCGGTTTCGCATCTTTTTCATACCACTGGTTGCCGTAGCCCAGGATGAGCATGTTGCCGATCTGCCGTTCGCGCAGGGCCTGCAGATAGCGCTGCCAGCCCATCGGAAAGTTCAGGCGCTTGGGCTCCAGTTCTACTGTTGACCAGAACAGGTCATCGCGGGCCGAGGTGATGCCAGCCTCTTTCATGAGCAAGGTCGGCCGTGCCACCGGCGCGCTCGAATGAAGCAGATGGGTACCGACCCCGACGATGAAAGTGTCGGCGGCCTTGGTGTTCGCATGGGTGAACAGCCCCAGCAGTAACCAAACCATACGTTGCAGCAATCTGGGCATAAAAAGGTTCACGTCAGTTGAAGGCCATCGGGGTAGTCATCACGGTTGCTGCGACGTCGCTCGGTAATCAACCACTGCACAGGCATGGCCTTGCGGCGCAGGGCATGGGCGATGGCCATGCCCAGAAAGATCCCGCAGACCGGCACTTCCAGCACGTCAGTCGTCCAGCCCACCACCACCACGCACAGGGAAATGCTCAACAGGGCGCGAGCCATCCAGCTGTTCTTGCTGCGCAGTGTCATCAGCAGTGGCAGGAGCAGCGCGTAGAGCATCGGGCCCATGACGCCGAAACTGGCCCACAGGTACATGAACAGACTGTCAGCCACGGCCGGGTACTTGACGTTGTCCACGGGAAACATGTTCACCGCGCTGCCGACCATGCCCAGGCCGCCGCCCGTCCAGCTCCAGTCGCGGCGGGCCACTTCATCGGCCAGGCGCGGCCAGGTGTTGATCATGCGGTCATACAGCGACACCAGGCTGCCTTCGGCGCCACTGGCGGCCAGGCTCGGATCCAGCGGCGTCCACAGGCCAACCAGCGGCAGCACGGCGCCCATGCCCACCAGTACGACGAAGGCCACTCGGCAGAGCAGGCGCTGGTTGTAGAACGGCATCACCAGCAACACGGCGATGAGCGCCACGGCGGTGGACTTGTTGGTGGTCACCAGAATGGTCACGAACGCCACGCCCAGCAAAGCAAGCAGCAGCACCTTGGAGCGGGTGAAGGCGCACAGATACAGGGTGAAGACCGCGGTCAGGGTGGCGGCGGTGGTCGACATCCGCGCGAAACCTGCAGGTCGGTCGATACCGTCGGCTGCCCAGGTCATGTTACCGGTCAGCTCCTGGTCGCCCAGGTTGTAGCTGTAGCCTTTCCAGGGCACCGAAAACAGGCTGTCGGCGTACACGCCGACGATGGTGGCCAGCAGGCACAGGCCGATCGCCCAGCCCAGCAGCTTGCGGCGTTGTTCCAGATGCTCCCCGCAGACCAGCCCGAACAGCAGCGGAATGTAGCCGAACAGGGCGAACAGCGGGTTCACCAGGGCCGCGCCGTGGAGCATGCCCAACCCGGCCGAGACGACCAGGCCCAGCAACAGGATCCAGAACAGGCGGTGGGTCTTGAGCGTGGTCAATTCCAAGGCGAACAAGCCCACGCACAGCACCTTGGGCAGGTACAGCAAGGCCGAGATGCCGGCCTGGTCGAAGTAATAGCGCAGCGCACCGGAAAACGTCTCGACTAGCAGCAGGGCGATCGCGGTCCAGACCACCAGCGTCGACTTGTTCATCGCAAGTCGTGTCGCCGGTGCCTCAAAGCGACTGAGTGACAGGGCTGATTTCATGATGGACATTTCTTCTTTGCAGAACATCGAGGAACAGCTGTTGATAACTGTCGAGCATCCGTTCCTGGTCGAGCAGGTGCTCGACGCTGTTACGCGCCTGGGCGCCCAGGCGTTCGCGCAGCTCGGGGTCGCGGTACAGCTGCAGCATCGCCAGACCCAGGGTCTGTGGCTCGTCTGGGTTGCACAGCAGACCGTTGACGCCGTCCTGGATGATCTCCGGCAGGCCGCCGCGGGCACTGGCGATCACCGGCACCGAGTGGGCGCAGGCTTCCACTGCCACCAAGCCGAACGGCTCGTTCCAGATCGAAGGCACGATGGCCACGTCGATCTGCCGATAGAAACTCTCCGGCGACTGATAGCCGACGAAGTGGATGTTTTCGCCGCTGGCTTCAAGCTTGAGCACCTGCTCGTAGTCCAGCTGCCCGCGCCCGGCGATCTGCAAGGTGGCGTTGAACGGCAATCGCTTGAACTGATCGATCAGCCAGCGCAGGCCCTTGGGCTCGGACAAGGTGCCCAGGTAACCGAAGCGCAACGGTTCGCCTTGGGCCATGCGGGTGAAACGCGACGGTGCAGGGTCGATCTTCGGGCTGGCGTTGTAGATCACCTGCTGCGAAGCGTTGCGGAAGAAGCGTGCGTCGGTGAGCTTGCCCAGCAGGTGCTGGCTGACCCCCACCACAGCGTCGACCTGGGCCGAGCGTTCGGCATGGCCCTGGCGGAAGTGCCTGCACAGCGTGCAGGGCACCTTGCAGGCGGCGTTCTTCTTGAACATGTTGCTGCTGGGGCACATCAGGTACATGTCGTGCAGCACCTGCACCAGCGGCAAACCGGAGGCGGAAATCTCGTCCCACGCCGACACCGACCAGCCACTGAGGTTGTGGCACACCACCAGGTCGACGTGCTCGGCGGCCAGCACTTCGCGCAGGTAGCTGCGCATGCCCATGTTGTACTTGTCGCGCAGATGCCAGCCCAGCCGGGCCAACGCGCCTGGGCGCTGCTCGCTGAAGTGCCAGTAGGTGTTGAGCAGCCCGGCGCGGTAGACCTTCACGCCCTTGACGTATTCATGCTTGAGGCCCGCATCGGGGCCGGTGCTCAGCACGCAGACCTGATGGCCACGCTGCTGCATGCCCTCGACCGTGCGTTGCAGAACGATTTCAGCACCGCCACCGATATGCGGCGAGTACAGGCTGCTTAGGAACAGTATCTTCATAGTGGGTAGGATTCATGAATGCCCAGACGACCCGATTCCCCGTCACGCATGGCTTGTTCGAGCAAGCCCAGGCGTCGGTCCGAACCGCTCCTTTTTGCGAAATAGCGCAGCAACAGCAGAAACACCGAGCGATTGAGCCGATACAGCAGCGTCGAGCCAGCCCACACGTGCTTGTCGAACCAGGCCTGATTGCGCGCGGTGTAATAGGCGCGCAGGTCCGAGTTGCCGAGCAGGAAGCTCTCGAAAATGTTGTTGGTGCGGGCCTTGGCATTCCACGACTCTTCCAGGTCGTCGAGCAGCGCCTCGGTCACCAGGAATATCTGCCCGCCGCTGGCGGTGATGCGCCAGGTGTATTCGGTGTCGTCGGCATACAGCAGCAGGTCTTCGAGCGGCAGGCCGATGCGCTGGAACACGCTGCGGTGCGCGAGCAGACCGCCATAGGTGGTGAAGGGCAGTTGCACCAAGGGCTTGCTGGCCGCCTTGCGCCCGGCCGGTTTTCCCCAGGGCGTACGCCGCCACAGCTTGTAGGGCAGTTGGGCAATGTGGAAACCGAAGCAGCTGGAGCGCAACTGGATCGCATAGCGATGCGGCACTCCGGCGGCGATGTCGGCCTGGTGGTTGGGGCGAAAACCGATCACGGCCGCCTTGTCCACGCCCACGATGCGCTCGCACTCGTGCAGCCGCTGGTGCAGGGTCTCGACAGCGCCGAGGGTGGGTGCATTGTCGTCGTCCATCAGCCACAGGTATTCAGCGCCCTGTTGCAACGCCGCCTCGATACCGACCTTGTAGCCATTGGCCGAACCGGTGTTGCTGGGCAACTCGATCACGGTGATCTGGGTCGGCCATTGCGTGCGCAGCGAATTCAGATCGGCGCGCGACGCGTTGCTCACCACCACCACCCGTTCGATGTGTGCAGAGGCCAGCGAACGCTCGATCAGCGCTTCGAGGTAACCAAGGCGGTCGCCGTACGTCAGTGTCACCAGGGTGGTCTTGGCATTCATCGAACTGCTCTCCTGAAGCATCGTATGTCGGTGCGCCGCTCAGCAGGCGTGCGCGGTAAGCCGCTGCAGGCTGCTGCGCGGCAGGCTGATACGCTGTTCGCGCTGCAGCAGGTTGAGCAGGATCACGGCGCGTTCGTCGCCGTCCTCGCAGAGGAAAATGGCCTGCACTTCACTCTCGCCGGTGCGCACTCGCACCGCTTCGCCTTCGGTGAAACGCACCGCGTTGGCGGCGCTTGCCTGGGTGCGCTGGCGAATGCTGGCGATCAGGCTGTCCGGTACCGGGCACGGCATGCCGCCGAAGGCGACGACGCGGCACACGCCACGGGTGGAGCGGATCGGGTACCAGTTGTCGTTGCAGTCCAGGCGAATGAACAGGTAGCCGGGGAACAAGTCCTCGTCGGCCACGCGGCGGCTGCGGGTCAGGGCAGGGGCGGCGCGTAATGGGCGAAAGCACTCGTATTGCTGACGCAGCAGATGTTCTTCGGCACGGGCTTCCTGCCGCGGCTTGGTCTGGATCAGGTACCAGTTGGCATTGCTGTCGAAGTCGTTCATGAGCGCATCTCGATGGCGTGGACGGAAGGACTGGTGGCCACCCTGTGGGTGTCCTGTGCAGCGCTCGGCTTGAGCGTGCTGTAGCACGGCAGCCATTGGCGAATCCGCGATACGGGGTTGAACATCAGCACGTCGATGATCGACAGGTTGGGCACGAACGGGTCTTTGAACTGCGTGTAGCAAAGCTCGTCCATGCGGTGGAAACGCAGCTCCAGGTCGTGGCGGGCGAAGTACTCTTCGTCGTACAGCGCCGTGCCGCCGATAGGATTGAGGTAGCGCTGCGCGCCGAAGTGGCGGGCCAGCTTCACCACGCGGTCCTGCTTGTCCTGCACCTGGCGCTCGTCCACCGGCAGGGTGGAGGCGACGTGGATCGGCGTGTCGATCTGCAGGTATTCGCAGACCTTGCGCAGCGAGTACTCCAGGTACAGCGCCAGGTTGCGTTCCGGGCAGGTCATCAGCGGCTTGAGCAGCGCCAGCACGTCGTCGCGGTAAGGCGCCCGGGAGTAGCTCATGGCAATCGTCTTGAGCAGCTTGCCCAGCACCTGCGGAGCACTATCGCTGAGCTCGCGCTGGTTGATCGCCAGGTCCGAGCGGTCCTTCTTCAGCGGCAAGGTGAACAGGGCCGGCGCGCCACAGCTGAGCAGCCGGTTGCGGTTGACCCAACCCGGATGGACGTACTGCAGGTTGTCGCCGAGCACAAAGGCATCAGCGCCGGCGATCAGCTGGAAATAGCCGAAATAGGGAAACCAGTAAGGCTGCATCATTGCAACGGTGCGGGGCATCGGGAGACTCCTGCCTGGATCGGCGATCACTTCTTGCTCGGCGAATAGTCGTAGCCGTAGGCAGCGCAGTCGTACTCGGCGGTGGACGCCTTGCGGATCACGCCGTTGAATATCGCGCCCTTGACCAGCACGCCGTTCTGCGCAAGACGACGCTTGCTGACCTCGATCTCCTTGACCGAACTCTGGCCGAAGCGAGCGACCAGCAGGGTGGTCCCGGCCTGGCGCCCGATCAGGCTGGCGTCGGTCACGGCAATCACCGGCGGAGTGTCGATGATCACCAGGTCGTAATGCGGCGACAGCTCGCGCAGCAGCTTGCTGAAGTTGTCATGCATCAACAGTTCGGAAGGGTTGGGCGCGGCAAAGCCGCAGGCGATCAGGTGCAGGTTGTCCACTTCGGTGGCATTGATCACCTCGGTGTTGCCCAGGCGCGCGGCCAGGGCATCGGACAGGCCGTGCTTGGGCTGCAGGCCGAACGATCGGTGCAGGTAGCCCTTGCGCATGTCGCCGTCGATCAGCAGCACGCGCTTGCCGGCCTGGGCAATGATCACCGCCAGGTTGGCGCTGACGAACGACTTGCCCACGCCGGGCATGGGGCTGGTGATCATCAGCACGTTGTTGCGTGCTTCCATCATCGCGAAGTGCAGGCTGGTGCGCAGGCTGCGCAACGACTCGATGGCCAGCTCGCTCGGCGCGGCCACGCTGAGCAAGCGCGATTCGCGGTTGGTCACACCCTTGCCACGTTTCTTCTGCAAACGTTCCTGCTGGCGCGACAGCGGCAGCGAGGCGTACACCGGCATGCCCAGGCTCTCGATCACCTCGGGGTTTTCCACGCCGCGGTAGAACGCCTGGCGGATGAAGATGATGGCCACGGCGACCAGGGTGCCCAACAGCATCGCCACCAGAACGATGACCGCGCGCATCGGCTTGACCGGCTCTTCGATGTTGCTGTCGGCCTTGTCGATGATGCGCACGTTGCCGATGTTGCCGGCGCGGATGATGTCCTGCTCCTGGCTCTTGTTCAGGACCAGGGTGTAGGTCTGGGTGGTCACCTGCATGTCACGGGTCAGGCGCAGCAATTCCTGCTGAGTCTCGGGCAGGCCCTTGATCTGCGCTTGCAGGGAGGTCTTCTGCGACTCGATCTGGCTGATCTGCTGGCTCAACGCTGCCGACGCGGGATGCTGACGGGTGTACAGGCGATCCAGGTCGGTGCGCTTGAGGCGCAGCTCCGAGAGTTGGGCGTCGTAGGCGACCATCTGGTCGAGCAGGGCCTTGGTCTCAAGGGTGATGTCCACCGACTTGGTACGCATCTGGAAGGCGTGCAGGGCTTCTTCGGACTTTTCCAGTTCCTTGCGCACCACGGGCAGTTGCGAGCGCAGGAAATCCAGGCGCTGGGCCGCTTCGGCCGAACTGCGTTCCACGTTCTGGCGCACGTACAGGCGGCTGACTTCATCCAGCACGCGGTTGGCCTGGACTGGGTCGGTGTCGTTGATGCTCAGGTAGACGATGCCCGAATCCTTGCCCGACTCGGCTACGCGCAGACGCTGCTGATAGTCCAGCGAGGTGTTGAGCAGGCGGTTCTTCACCAGGCGAAATTCAGTGCCGGGGCGAGCGGTGAGCTCGGCCAACTGCAGAGTCACGCCGTTGCCCTGGCTGACCTCGCCGACACGGCCGCTGAGCAGTGGCGCGCCGTCGGTACCCACGAGGCGATACGTGCCGTTCGGCCCGGCGATCAGGGTCAGGCGCTCGCCCAGCAGGTTTGCCGGCACGTCCAGGTTGAACACGTCGATCTTCTCGCCGCCCCAGGCGAACGCCTCCAGACCGAACAGCGGCGCGGCCAGTGTCTGGTTGCCGGTCGGGGTGAATTCGCGCGCCATGTAGCGCCCGATCGCCGGGAAGTAGCGCGGCGTGGCCACCACGTCCAGCTTGAGGTCGCTGACCACCTGGCCCAGCACGGTACGCGACTTGATCAGCTCGATCTCGGTCACCGCTTCCGATACCGAGGACGGCTTGGTGTTGAGCTGCGGGGTCGCATCCAGACCGACCTTCTTCGGTTCGATCTGGATCATGGCGTTGGCCTGGTACACCGGCGTGGCGACCACGGCGTAGAAAGCACCCAGCAGCGTGAACAGAGCCACGACTCCGGCAATCAGTTTCTTGTGATCGAACAAGGTCCGAAGAATCGTCGCGAGATCGATCTGGGTGTCCTTGTAGTACTCCAGGTTTGAACGGTTCATCGCGGTCATCTTTGTCGATCCTCGGAACTCAGGTAGGGCAGCCAGCCTTCGATACACCGAGTCAATTCGGTGTAGGTCCTTTGAAAGGCGGCAATGGGGCGGCGATAGGGATCGTCGATTTCGAAATCGTCGCGCCACTTGCCGATCAGAAACGTTTTGCCGCGCGTGTGCGGGGCCGTGTCGGTGATGCTGCGCAACTGGCGCTGGTCCATGACCAGAATCAGATCGGCCCAACGCACCTGCTCGTCGGTCAGCTGGCAGGCAGCGTGCGCCGGCCGTGGCACTTGGTTGTCGGCCAGTACCTGTGCGGTCAGGCTGTCCATGTCTTCGCCAACACAGGCCCTCAGGCCCGCCGATTCAACCTGCAGGTGCGGCGCGTGGTGACGCAACAGCGCCACTGCCATGGGGCTGCGGCAGATGTTGCCGATGCAGATCACCAAAACCTTGTTGATCATCTCGTCTTCAGCCTCTCGCCGCGGCCGGCGTCAGGCGCCGTATCAGGTTGCGGCTGACGTTGCCCGACACATGCAGCAGGGCGCGGAATTTCTGTACCGGACGGATCGCCGCCACACACATGCCGGACACCTGCACCAGAAAGTGCTCGTAGAGCACGCGGTCGCCCTGGCGGAAGTAGTAGTTGGCCAGGCACGCGTAGGTGTGCAGGGTCATCTGCAATTTGTTCTGGCCCGGGCGCTGGGAAAAGATCCCGCCAGGGTGCAGGCGGTAGCGTGCCGGGGCGATGTCGGCCAGGTACTTGCCCTTGCCGTGGGCACCGAGCATCGACCACCAGCACAGGTCCAGCACCGGCGCTTGCGCAAGCTCGCGGGGCAGCTCGTGCAGCACGTTGCGAAAGCAGGTGGTCAGGGTCGAGATCGGGCGGGCCTTGAGCAGGTCCATGGCGCTGGCATCGGCCTGGTACTTGCCGATCAGTTGGATACCCCGTTCACCTTCGCTGTCGAACGCCATGGCGTCGTGGTAGGTCAGCACGTAATCGGCGTTGGCTTCGAGGAAGTTCACCTGCTTCTGCAACTTGAGCGGGTCGATCCAGTAATCATCGCCCTCGCAATAGGCGATGTACTTGCCGCGGGCCCTGTTGAACAGCGCTGGAAAGCACCAGCGTCCCAGCTGGTATTGGTTGTGCTGATGAATCACCGGCTTGATGAGGTTCGGGTACTGCTCGGCGTAGCGCTCGATGACCTGCGTCGTGCCGTCGCTGGAGGCGTCGTCGTTGATCAGTATCTCGAAGGCGAACGTGGTGCGTTGCGCCAGAAAGCTGTCCAGGGTCTGCTCGATGTACTCGACCTGGTTGTAGGCCGGGCAGGTGATCGACAGCAACGGTTCCTGCCCCTGTGGCCAGGCCTGCATGATCTGTTGTTCGGTCCGCTTCATCGTTCGGCGCTCGCTCTGCTCAACTTGAGGAAGACCCGCAGGGCCAGTGGTTTGTAGGTGGCGGCCACCAGGGCCAGGGTCAGCACGCCACACACGGCCAGGGCGGCGAAGATCACCAGTCGGTCGCTGGAGCCGCCGGCAATGGCCTTGAACAACGGATGGGTCAGCAGCACGCCGAACACGGTGCTCAGGCTGATGCGCAGAATGTCGTGCAGCCAGGGCCGGTGCAGGCCGGGCGCCAGGCGCCGATGCACCACTTGTGGCCACAGCGCGAACGACACCAGGCGCAGCATGAACCAGGTCACGGCCGCGCCCAGGGCGCCCCAGCCGTACACCGCGATGATCATCGCCGGCACGCTGATCACGGCCGACACCACGCTGTAGCCGATGTGCAGGCGCATTTCGCCGTAGGCGTATTGCAGGTGGTACTGGAACGCGCTGACCGCCAGGATGGCGCTGCCCAGGGCGTACCAGAACAGGATCGGCGCCCCCCACTGAGCGGCTTGTGTATCACCGCTCCAGGCAAACAGCAGCGGCTCGGCATGGAACGCGATGATCGCCGCCAGCGGAAACAGGAAGGTGCTGACGAAGCGGCTGGCACCCAGGTACAGGGCATGCATGTCGCTTTCGCGGCCTTCGGCGACCTGTACCGTCATGCGCGGCAGCAAGGTCTGCACCAGTGGGTTGATCATCATCATGATGCCGGTGGTCAGCAATGCGACCAGCGAGAAGTAACCGTATTCGGCCAGCGGCAGCACTTTGGACAACAGCACCTTGTCGAGCTGGGTCAGCACGATCCAGACCACGGCGGTCAGCGATACGCTGGCCGCGAACGGCAGGATCGGCTTGACCAGCGCCCAGTTGAACCCGCTCAACGGGGTCGGTGCAGGCAGGTGGCGGTAGGCCTTGGCAGCGAAGATCAAGGTCTCCACCAGCGCCACGAACAGCTGGAACTCGAAGAACACCTGCGCGTCCTGCGACACCCAGGTCACCAGCACCAGGCCGCCGAAGTAGCGCAGCGTGGCGATGACCACGTTGGCGTTGTTCAACCAGGCGTGCATCTCCAGGCCTTGCAGGCCGCTCTTGTACAGCGTGGCGAACAGGCGCAGGCCAACCATCACCCCCATCAGAATCACGCAGTTGACGATGGTCTGCGGCTCCAGTGCCTGGGCCTGCAGCCAATGGGCGGCCATCCAGTCGCTGGCCAGGTACACACCCAACGCGCACATCAGTGCCATGGGCAGAAACACCAGCTCGAAGGAGCGCATCAACCAGCCGCCGATACGCTTGGCCGCCGCGCTGTCGCTGCTGCCCTGGTGATGAGCGATCTGGCGCACCAGCGACGGCGACACACCAGCGTCGAGCAGCAGCAGCCAGGCCTGCATCACGGCATAGAAGCCGATCAAGCCATAGGCCTCGGCACCCAGATGGCTGAGGTAGAACGGCATGATCAAGATGCCGATCACCAGCGCATAGGCCTGGCCCAGGTAGCTGAGGGCCGTGTTGTGGATGACCGAAAGCTTCTTCATCGACGCGTGCCCTGGTTCAACGAATTCATGCCTGTTTTCATACAGCGGTGGCCCATGAAACGGATTGTGGGTAACTCAGTTCGTGGCCGCGCAGCAGGGTGTCGACGACCTGGTCCTGAGTCGCCCGCGCCAGACCGGGGTAGATGGGCAGGCAAAGCACTCGCTCGCTCAGACTGCGCGACTGGTACTGGACCGCTTGCGGCTGCAGATATTCAAGAGTGTCGAGCGAAGGGTAGAAATAACGCCGTGGATTGATGCCGCCGGCTTGCAGTTCGGTGCGCATGGCCAGCACCTGGGTTTCGTTCTGCAAGGCTACCGGGAAATAGCTGTAGTTGACCTGGCTGTCGTCGGCCTGGCGTTGCAGGTCCAGATAGCCACCCAGGCGCTGGCGGTAGTAATGACCCATCTCGGCGCGACGCTCGAGGATGTTGTCGATGTCGTCGAGCACGCTCAACCCCATGGCGGCGCAGAATTCGTTGAGCTTGGCGTTGGTGCCCAGCCCCTCGATCTTGTCCACGTCGGTGATGCCGAAGTTGCACAGCTTGCGCACCCGCGCCGCGACTTCATCGTCGTTGGTGACGATCGCGCCACCCTCGATGGTGTGGAACAACTTGGTGGCATGGAAACTCAGGGTGCTGGCATCGCCCCAGTGGTACACGGACTGACCAGCGTGCTTCACGGCAAAGGCGTGGGCGCCGTCGTACACCACCTTGAGACGGTACTGACGAGCGATTGCTTCGATGCGTTCCACTGCGCAGGGATTGCCGAACACGTGAGTAGCGACGATGGCGCTGGTGTCGGCCTGCAGGCTGCCTGGAATCTGCTCTGGGTCCAGGTTCCACGTGTGCGGATCGATGTCGGCGAACACCGGACGAATACCTTCCCAGTGCAGCGAACTGCTGGTGGCCACGAAGCTGAACGGCGTGGTCACGGCGCTGCCGGAAAGGCCTAGGGCGCGGTAGGCCACTTGCAGCGCCAGCGTGCCGTTATTGGTCAGGATCAAGTGGCGCACGCCCAGGTAATCCTTGAGGCGCTCCTCCAGCTCGCAGCACAGCGGACCGTGGTTGGTCAGCCAGTGGGACGCGTAGATACGGTCCACATAGGCCTTGAACTTGTCGATGTCGCCTAGATAGGCCTTGGTTACGTTGATCATTCGCTGCTCCCTGGCGGCTCGCCATTCCCGTGGTATCCAACACGTTATTGTCCGCTCAGGACGCCTGACTTTTGCTGCGAGCGACTGCGCGTCGGGCGCGGTGCTGGTTGAGCCGCAGGATCATCCGTGTGGTCAGGCTGCCGGCATGAGGGTCACCGTAGTGGAACAGCGCAGTGGCACGCCGGTGCGCCGGATCGCACGGCTGGTTGGCATGCAGCGAACGGTAGCCCCAGAAGAAATACACGTTGCCAGGTTTCATGCGCAGTAACAGCGGCTTGAGCCAGCCGCGCTCGATGCACCAACCCATCAGGCGCCGGCACAGCGGGTTCTGATACAGCACTTTCTCGGCAGCGTTGAACAGCACGCTGCCCCGCACCTTGCGCAGGTTGGGAAACAGCACCAGGTCGCCGCGATCCTTGCCCTGCTCGGGGATGAAGATCGGCACCAGCATGGTCAGCAGGGTGGCATCGAAGTGAAACGCGTTGGATTCCTTCAGGCCGCTGTGGCCTTGCACGCAACGCAATACCGGGAACACCTGGTCGCTGGGCGCAGCATGGCCCTGGCCCTGCTCATGCAGGCGCGCCAGGTGCTGGCGAAACTCGCTCGACATCGCCGTGGCCGCCAAGCGGCTGCCCACCAGCGGCGCATTGCCGTGATAGGCGAAGTACTGATGGTTATGGCGCGCGGCCTGGTCATCCACATAAGCACGAAGTTCTTCCAGCACGTAGGGCGCCAAAGCGTTTTCCAGTACGGCATAGCCCTGTTCATTCATGTCGACCGCCAGGCGGTTCGACGTGCTTTCATCCAGGTTGAACAAATGTGACATGAGGAAGAACCCTCCTTGGACACGCGGTTGATTGAACGCCATAACTAACGTTCTCTGTGTTTGGGCAAAGCTACCGCCCGGTTCGTACTTGACGATCCTTGAAATGTGCAACTTCCAACTTCGCGTACTGCAATGAACATGACGGACTGCACAGGCCAGAGCACACGGCGCGGACCGCTCATTGAGGTCAGCGCTTACAGGGCAATGGGGTAGTCGTCGGGTCTGCGCGACACTCTTCGGCGTCGCTGCAACTGCTGTGTTGGCGGCAGATGGGGTGATATATCGGCTTTGGCGGGAGGACTGTCAATTGCTTTCGTCAAAAATAGCGCGCCGATTAGAATCGCCTTGATATAATTACATATGCAATTGATTTATAAGGTAATTTATTTTTGGCGCTGGCATATTGCTGCTTTCTTTGACGTTTTTGAAGTTTTCCAGCTGGGGAGCCCGTCAGTGGACCGCAAACCCGCGCAGTTACTGGGCCCGATCATTTCGCAAGCGGCGTAAAACAGTAAAATCCACACAAAAGCCGACTATTTACCGTCGTCAAAAAAAAACCACCATGGGCCACAAAGCACGCCCATGATGGTTTATTGACATCACTCACTCGCCCCTCCCGCCACACCCCCCATCCCGTAGGAGCGGTCAGCGGCCGCGAAAAGACACCCCGGTGTGTCAGACAGGCCCCAGTCAAGCTTTCAGGGTCCAAGACCCCGCCTACAAATCGGCAACATCAATAAAGCTCGGTCCGCCTGTCGTTCAGATAGGTGAACGCACTGCGCGCCGATGCCAGAGAGGCCTTGTCCAACGTACCGACGATCAACGCCTCATCCCGACCCGCCTTGGCAATCTGCTGCCCATCGGCACCGGCAATGCTGCTCAGCCCGCAGTACTCGAACTCCATCTCGTTGCCGCAATAGTTGGCATACGCCACGTAGCACTGATTCTCGAATGCCCGGCTGCGCACGGTCACCTCGGCAATGAATCCGTAGGGGACCATATTGGCGGTGGGCACCAGAATCAGCTCCGCCCCTGCTGCCGCCAATCGACGCGCGTTTTCCGGAAACTCCAGGTCGTAGCAGATCAGCAGGCCCAGCTTCCAGCCATTGAGTTCGAGCACGGCAGGGGCCTGTTCGCCTGCGCTGAACATGGCGCGGTCGGCGTCGCCGAACAGGTGGGTTTTGCGGTAGTTGCCCAGGCGCTCACCGGTGCGGTCGATCAACTGCACCGAGTTGTACACGTTGCCCTGTTCATCCAGCTCTGGGTAGCCGTACACAATGGCCAGGCCGAATTGCCGAGCGATCTGCGCGACCTGTTCGGCGTTGGCACCGTCGCTGGCCTGGGCCAGATTGCGGGCCACGCCCGCGCCAATGTTGTAGCCACTCAGAAACATCTCCGGCAGTACCAAGAGTTCGACATCCCACTGTGCAGCTTCACGGGCGCGCGCCTGCAAGCGGGCAAGGTTGCCCTCGACGTCGAGCGGTTGGGACGGGCATTGGTACAAGGCTATGCGCATGCGGGCTCCTGTTGCGATCAAGGAAGCGGTCAATCCGACAGGGCAATGGGCCCCAGTTCATCGAAAACATCCCCAGGCCCGGGGTTTTCCGGGTGAGTGTAGCCGTCGAAGTGGGTCATGATGCCCCACACCGCGTTCAGCGACGTCTGCACCGCGCCTTCGACCCAGGCAGGCGTCCATGACACGTCGTCACCGGCGATGAAGATACCGCGTTGTGCATCAGGCAACGCGCTTTGCATAAAGTGCGCATACATGCGCTGGTTGTAGCGGTAGTGGCCGGGCAGGGCGCCCTTGAAAGCGCCGAGGAAATACGGATCGGCTTCCCATGACACGGTGATCGGATCACCGATGATGCGCGCGGCGATGTCGACTTTCGGGTAGATCTTCTTCAAGGCATCCAGGGCCAGCTTGACGCGCTTCTCCACAGGATGAGGAAGCATCTTCAGGGCATCGCTCATCCAGGCATACGACAGGCAGATCACCCCCGGTTTGTCGTCGCCGTGGTCGAACAGGTAGGTGCCACGGGTCAGGCGGTCGGTGAGAGTCATGCTCATCAGATCGCGGCCGGTCTCGGGGTCCTTGTCCTTCCAGAACGGCCGGTCGACCATGACGAAGGTCTTCGAGGACTGCATGTAGCGGGTACGGTCCAGGGCCATCCACATCTTCTGCGAAAACAGCGTTTCCTCGCATTCGATCTGAGTGGTCAGCAACCAGCTCTGGCAGGTGGTCAGCACGGCCGCGTAATGCCGCGTGTCGTCCCAGTGATCGGTGACCGCAAAGCGGCCATCTGCGGCCCGGGCGATCTTCTTCACGCCACCGCGCGGCGCGCCGCGGTGCAGCGACGCCAGGCTGGTGCCGGCAGGCCAATGAGCGCAGCGCTGGGGCACATGCTTCCACAAACCCAATGGCACCTGCTCGACGCCACCGACCACCAGATGCTGGTGATCGTCGCAGTTGGTCATCACCACGCGGAAGATTTCCAGCATCGAATTGGGAAAGTCCGAATCCCAGCCGCCGGTACCGAAACCCACCTGGCCAAACACTTCTCGGTGATGAAACGACAGCTGGGCAAAGGCCTTGGACGTGGCCACGAAATCATAGAAGGTGCGGTCGTCCCACAGCGGCACCAAGGTGTTCCACAGCTCCTTGAGACGAGGCACATCGCGGTCGCGGATCGCCTGCTGGATATCGCCGAAACGGGCGCCTTCTTCCAGCGCGTCGGCCCAGGCGTCCGCGACCTCCTGAAACAGTGCTGGCAGGTCGGCCAAGGTCTGGCCGTAGTAGGTCTCGCCTTCCAGGTCGATCACCGTGCTGCCCGAGGCCGGGGTCAGCGGGTTGGGGAAGGGCTTGGTCTGCAGGCCGAGCTTGTCGACGTAGTGGTAGAACGCGGTAGACGACACCGGGAAACGCATCCCGCCCAATTCGGCGACGATATCCTCGGTGCCTTCGAACTTCTGCGAGCGCAGCCGTCCGCCCATTTTCGACGCCTCATAGACCACGGGCCGCAGCCCCAGCTTCATCAGCTCGTAGGCCGCCACCAGCCCGGCGATCCCGGCGCCGACGATGGCCACTTCGGCACCGTGGTGGTGTTCGGGAATCACCCCCAGCCCGGCCGGATGCTCGATCCAGTCGTCGAAGGCGAAGGGAAAATCCGGACCGAATACGGTGACGGGCTTCTTGCCGTCGGCGGGGTGACGCGAAGTTGGGCTCATGGCGGGACCTTGGCTGAACGAGGAAAACGCAGGTTCATTCTAGGCAAGCGTGATGAGGTTAATAAGACACAAAGTGTCGTCGATCTGACGTTTTATCGGTCGTAAAGACGTGTCGGCGCTGCATTGTGCAAAGCGAGGGGTTCAATCCCGGCGGTCGACCTTGTTGCTGAGGATGATCGACGTCGTGGTTTTCTCTACCCCGTCGACGCTGCCGATCTGGTCCAGCAGTTGGTCCAGTTGCTCCGGCGAGTCGGTGCGTAGCCAGGCCACGTAATCGAACTCGCCACTCACCGCGCACAGTTGCTGCACCTGCGCCATGCCACTCAGGCGTCGCACTACGTCCTTGCCCGAGCGCGGTTGCACGGTGATGCCGACGTAGGCCTGCAGGCCGCCGTCCAATGCGTGCTGGCCGAGCCGCACACCGTACCCGCTGATGACCCCTGAGCTTTCCAGCCGAGCCAGCCGCGCCGTGACCGTCGTGCGCGCAATGCCCAATCCGCGCGCGAGCATCGCCACACTCTCGCGGGCATTGAGCTGCAGCGCGGCAATCAATTGGCGATCTATGGCATCCAGGGCAAGCGGGTGGCGGTCGGACAAGGCGGGGGCTCCATAGGCAAGTCAGTGCGGCGCATTAGGCCATTTATCGACGCCCGGCTCAAAGCAATGTTGCCAAGGGCGATCCTTCAGGTCTTTCAACCGCTGTTGCTCCTCGTTGCGTTAGTTGAATGGAAAGTTTGACGCAACGGATGAAAAGTCCGCTGCAACCGGCTGTTTGTGGCGTCAGGCGAACGGCAGGCCGAGTGCAGTGGATTGATTAAATTGAAGTGGCAAAACAATTAATCCCTCTATAGTTCGCTTGCCGAACAACGCCCCTTTCATCCCCTGACCAAACAGTCCGCTGCTCGCGGCCATGGAGAGCAAGGAACATGAGTTCAACCCGTGGCATGCACCTGCCCACCGTAGTGGCCGGTCTGATGCTGGCCTGCGCCGTGATCGCCAGCTTTCTGGCCAGCAGCGGCCCGATTCAGTGGATGGACAACGGCCTGATGCTTGCCGAGGCCGCCCACGGCTCGTTCTTCAGCACCTCCCTGGGGCCGGTCAGTCATCCGTTCCACGCACTGGTGAGCCGTGTCGTCCACGCGCTGCTGGGCATGCACCTGCTCAGCCTGCTCAACGCCATCCTGTTGCTGCCGCTGGCGCTGGTCGTGCATGGCCTGACGGTCAGCGTCGGCGCTGCGCGCCACCTGGCGCTGCTGTCGGCCACGGCAACGGTATTGGCCCACGCCGTGTTCTGGGCGTCCACCAAGGCCGAGCCCTATGTGCTGCATGCCGTGCTGATCATTGGGGCTTACTGGCTGTGCTTCGCCACACCCGCGCGACTTGGCGCCACAGCGCGCCTGCTGGCCATCGGTGTGCTCAGTGGCCTGGCCCTGGCGATACACCCGTTGACGCTGGTGGTGCTGTTGCCGATGTACGTGCACCTGGCCATTCAGCACAGACTGCGCCTGCTGCTCGTCCTGCCTGCAATTGCGCTGGGGTTTGCACCCGCTTTGCCCGCTGTCATCGGCGACCTGGACAGCGGCATGAGCCTGTTCGAAATCGCTCGCCGTTACCTGGCCGGTCCCGACCAGTTGGCGATCATTCCCGGCGGCCGCAACGACACGCTGTGGCGTTTCGACGACATGTGGCACGAAAAGAACGCCGTGGTGCTGCTGGGTTTGTCACTGATCGGCCCGCAACTCATTGGCCTGCTCGTATGGCCGAAAACCCGCGCCCTGCAAGTGCTGTGGGCCGCGCTGCTGCTCAACTTCCTGTTCGCCGTGTCCTACGGCGTATTCGACCGCTTCACCCTGTTCCTGCCCGGCATCGCCTTGGCCAGCATCCTGGGCGTCGCTCACTTGGCCAGGTACCTGCCTGGCAATCGCTTCGGCGTCGCCGCGCTCTACCTTTCGGTCGTGGCCGGGCCGGCGGCCCTGCTGTCGATGTGGGGGCTGTACGCCAATGGCTGGGTCAAACTGCCGACCCATACCGAAGCGCTGCCGTTTCGCAACGACATCCGCTACTACCTGGTGCCCTATCTGCAGGACCGCTCTGCAGAACAGTTCGCCCGCACCTACGAAACCCTGGTGCCCCCCGGCGCCCTGGTCGTCGCCGACCCGACCCCACTGGGCGCCCTGCGCTCGGCCCAGGCCAACGGCGCGCTACGCGGCCGCATCCTGCAAGGCTGCGAACAGAGCACCAACATCCCGCCTTACCTGAACGGCGCCGGCGCGTTCCTGCCACGCACCAGCTTTTGCGGGAACATTGGCGAGCAGTACCGGCTGCAGGAAAATTTGCTGGGGTTTCGCCTGCAGGCCAAGTAAGTGCTTCCGGAGAAGCCTAAAGGCTGCATTTTGTGCCAGCCGAAGCTTTATTTTCACAAGGGTTAGGTATACGTTACATTGACCTCAATTTGTCACGTATACACAACATGGATTACGAGCTCATTGCTACCCGTCTGGGCGCCCAAATCCGGCAACGCCGCCTCAATCGTGGCATGACTCAAGCCCGGCTCGCCGCATTGGCTTTTGTCACACGGCAGAAGGTCATTGCGATCGAGAAGGGCGACCACTCGGTCGGCATGACTGCCTATGCGCGTGTGCTCGCTGCGCTGAATTGCGAACTTACGGTCATCCCTGCCGTGCTGCCCACGCTGGATGAAATTCACGGGATATTCGACTGATGCCGACCCTACTGCAGGTTTCAACCCCAGAGGGAGAGAGCGGAAGAGTGCTACGCAGCGAAGATGACTACATCTTCCGCTATTGCGATGACGCCGCCGCGCACACCGCGATCAGTCTGCTCATGCCCCCGCGGATAGATGAATATCGCCATCGAGAACTTCATCCCATCTTCCAGATGAATCTGCCTGAGGGTTACGTGCTGGAGCAGCTGCGTAATCGCCTGGCCAAGGTGACAAACGTCGATCCAATGCTACTCCTGGCACTTTCAGGCAGCAGTTCGCCCATCGGGCGAGTCGCAGTCAAATCGCCGGAAGTCGATGCGCTGTTGCAACGCCAACAGTTCCCCGGAGAAAGGCTGGATGAGATCCTCGCCTGGGATGGTGCCGAGGACATCTTCGCCAGCCTGGTTGATCGGTACATCCTGCGTGCCGGCATCTCAGGGGTGCAACCCAAGGTGCTGGTACCTGAGCATCAAAACCACGCTCCGCAGCGATTCACTTCGAAAACGTCGGAACTGATCATCAAGAGCGGCCGAGATGAATTCCCTGGCCTGGCGATCAACGAGTTTCTCTGCATGTCCGTGGCCAAAGCAGCCGGCATCGTCGTGCCGGAATTCTACTTGTCCGATAACACCAAACTGTTCGTCATGCGCCGCTTTGATCGGGACGAGCAGCTCAACCCCATTGGCTTCGAGGACATGACAGCCCTCATGGGCCTGGCTGCCGAACAGAAGTACAGCAAGAGCTACTCGTCCATTGCCAGAGCCATCCGTATGTTCTGCGCCCCTGACCGGATAGAGCATTCACTGTCTCAGCTATTCGCGATCGTGACTCTCAGCTGCATCGTCGGCAACGGCGATGCCCATCTGAAAAACTTCGGACTGCTCTACGCCAATCCCGCCCAAGGCGATGCACGACTTGCACCCGCCTACGACATCGTCAACACCACGGCCTATATCCCTGACGACGTACTTGCCCTGGACCTGATCGGCAACAAATCAATGTTCGCCTCGCGGCAGGGCTTGCTGGATTTCGCCCAGCTCTGTGGTGTGGAGCAGCCCCAAGAAGTTATCCGCACGCAACTGCAGGCGTTGGAGCAAGTGCTGGCGAGCTCGGGTGAGGTGATGGAGCAAGCGCAGCACGTGGTCACTGCAATACAGAAAAGTGCCGATCCGTTCAGGCAAACATTTGGGTAGTTTGCCTCTCGATGCGGAGTCTAGTGAAGGGCAGCACCCTAGAGACTTTGCATGAATCTACACTTGGGGAACGCCGAACATCCCCAAAACTGCTGCCCGGCATTGGCTCCTGTTTTCCGCGTGCGGATGAGCAGCGCACTACCGCACTTCGGGCAACAACGTTCAGCGCTTGGATCGCTGCGACGCTTGAGGTGTTGCACGTGTTCGCGATGAGTCACAAGGCTCGGCGCCAGACGTCCGGCCTTCAATGCTTGCAACATGTCATCGACTTCCGCCTCGCTGAACACAACCTGCCGAAACGACTTGATATAGCGGATGAAGCCGATGCCCCGCGTTACGTTGGCCGGCATCTGGGTCTTGAACGTACTGCCCCCGACGAACGTGATGACCGAATGCAGATGCGCAGGGCTGACATCCAAAGCGGCTTCCAATGCCCTCAGGTGTTTGTAGTTCTGCCGAAGGGGATTCTGGAATTTGAAACTGCGCCTGGGAAATCTCTGCGTCCACTGCGCTTGTTGCTCAGTGCCGAAAATCCAGCCGCTCATGTTCTTCGTTTCCAGCACGAAAATGCCATGGACCGAGAGGAACACATGATCGATCTGCGTCGTGCCGTCCGGCGTATTCAAGGTGACGTTATGCAGACGACGGTAGATCTGCGCGTCCAGTTGCCAGTGCGCAAACAGGCGCACCAGCAACTCGCCGATATGACCCTTGGCCCATGGCGATTTGAACAGCGTGATCAGCAACAGGAGCGGTAGCGCCCAGCTCAGCGTTCCCCAGAGCTGGGCGATGACAGGTGTGAAGTCCATTTCTCAACCTTGATGACAGTACTGATCCAGCCTGGCTGGATTATTTCGGCGTTTGCGCGCCACTGGCCGTGGACGATGCTTCGGAGCCGGTTGCCGTCTTGAAGTACGCCACATGATAGGCCAAGCCGACGAAGACCGCGCCGCCCACGGCATTACCCAGGAATACCGGCACGAAATTATCGGCGAACTGCGCCCAGCTCAACGCCCCGGCAAAGATCGCCGCTGGTATGACGAACATGTTGGCAACAACGTGCTGGAAGCCGATCGCGACAAAAGCCATCACCGGAAACCACATGCCCACCACCTTGCCGACCACATCCTTGCTCGCGTAGCTGAGCCACACCGCCAGGCACACCAACCAGTTGCAGCCAATACCGGAAATGAACGCCTGCTCGAAGCTGGCCGACACTTTGGCATTGGCGATAGCCACGGTCTTGCCCATGAAGGCGCCTTCGGTCAAGCCGACCAAATGCCCGAAGCAGTAGGCAACGAACAGCGCGCCAATCAGGTTGGCCAGCGTCACCAGCGCCCAATTGCGCACCAGCTGGCTCAAACCGATACGCCCGGCGAACAGCGCCATGGGCAGGCTCATCATGTTGCCAGTCAACAATTCGCCGCCGGCCAGCACCACGAGAATCAACCCCACCGGAAACACCACAGCGCCCAGCAGGTTACCCAGCGACGCCCAATCACTGGGGATCATGGTGCTCACATGAATGTCGAGAAGAAATCCGAAGGCGATGAAAGCGCCCGCCAGAAATCCAAGGATCATCAACGAAGAGAGGCTCAGATGGGCTTTCTTGAAGCCGCTTTCGACGGCAATTTCGGCAATTTGCTGCGGGGTATTCAAAGACATGGCGGGCTCGTGCGTGATCGTGGGCTGAGCAGGGGGACGACAAGCTCAGACGGTGCGCGCATCTGTCGCACCGGGTGGTTACGTTACGGAGGGGGGCGGGAAATGGCCAATCGGCTGTTTTGATGGGGTGATTGAGGGAATCGATGATGCCTTCAATGCTCTGCCGGGAAGCTATCTCCCAACGAGTCGAGTTCCCTCACCGGATTGGCCAGCAGTGCCAGTTGCGGGCAAAAAGCGCGGTAGGACAAGCATGTGCGGCACTGCAAAGGCAGTCAGCACAGCGAACAAGGCACGGATGCCAGTGTGCTCCTGGAGGAGGAAGAGCAGGCCACCACCCAAGGTGAACAGCGCTGCGCCCAATAGTATTGGCCAAGTGAGCCGTAGATAGGCCGCTAAATCAGGTACGCCCAGCATTCGTTGACGAACCCGGGTCTGGGGCGCGGCATGCAATAGATAGAAACCCAGCGCAAATCCTACCAACGGTGGTGCCAGCACTACCCCGATCAAGGTGGTCGCCAACCAAAGACAGCGTCGTCGGCAGGAAGCCAGCAGCAGTATCGGCAGCGCCACGCTGCCAACTGCGGCGAGTAACCACGTCAGCCACTCTGCGAGGGCATTGGATTCGCCCAAGCCCATGCTCAACGCCAGCAACCGAGTGACCTCTGCCTCGTGCATCACCGCCGGGCCACCGACGATGAAAACGCCCAATGCCAGCGAAGTCAGCCGATCAGGAAACACTTCATCCTCGTGGACAAAATGCCAGACCGAGAGCAGCAAGAACAGCAGCAGAGCCGTCCCGCTTGCGAGTTGCCAAAAGACCAGGCAGCCCAGAGCCACCGCCAGATAAGCGCACAAAAAACCCCAGCGCCGGGCCGGTGCCACAAGGTGTAGGTCGCTGACGCCGTGCAATAGCCCCAAGCCCAGCCCTACGGCCAGCGCAAACGTCAGCTGTCCCGCTCCCCCGTCTACGCTGGCCATTGCGGCGGTCAACAGCAATGCCAACCAGCCGCTCCGGTTCATTCTCAGGTGCCGGAATGAACAAGCGCCGCGCGCAGATTGCGCTCGGAGGTAAAGGCGTAGACAACCTTGGCCAGCACGTCGAGTACCAGAATGATCCAGAGGGTCGCTGCATCGCTGATTGCCCAGATGCCTTCCGGTCCGACGGCAAAGACAACGGGGTAGATCAGCCAGAGCACGGTGAGAAAGCCACTGTTTTTACGATAGGCCGCGCCGATTGCCGGAGACGCTTCGGAAAGCGCCGCCAATGGCTTCCAGATCAGATAGAGCACGCCGACGAATGCGACGCATGACCAAGCGAAGAAGACCCATTTGATGGTGCCATAGAGCGCCAGAGAGGCAATCAGGCCTGTCACTATCATCATCACGTCCAAGGTTACGATGGACGTCACGAAACCGGCCTGACCATCGCGCTCGCGAGCCCCCAGATACGCCGAGCTGACAACGCCTGCCAACAGCAGGGGCGTGGTCAGGAGCCAGTCGAAGTAGCGGGCGACATAAGTGATGCTGTCGTCCGGCTTGATCAGATTGCCGACACCCAAGTACATGGCGAGATACGCCGTAGCGGCGATAAAGGGAACAGCTGCATGGATCAGCGTATGGCCGCGCAGCGGCCCGCGGTGAGCACCTTTGGCATAGATAGCCAAGGAGGCAAGCGACATGATGACGAAGCCGATGAGCAGAGGTGTCTGTGTCATGGGGATTTATCCAAATGGTCTATGAGATCGCATCGGCAGCCGCGTCCTTGAGAGAACAGGACATTTGCTGGCGTTACAGTCCAGATAGAGGAGTCAACGGATAAATTGGTTCAGGATGTTTCAGCGGTGTCGAAAGCTGCGCTCGCCGATTTGATCAAGGGATCACAAGTCGAAAATCTTTCATGAATCCTCCTCCATGCTGGATCGAGAATTCACCTTGCAGCGTTGCACTACGGGACCGTATTGGAATGATCTCGCCAGAAATAAAAAAAGCCGCGCAAAGCGCGGCTCCAAAATCTTGGTGGGCCCAGCAGGACTCGAACCTGCGACCAAGGGATTATGAGTCCCCTGCTCTAACCAACTGAGCTATAGGCCCCAGAAGGCCGCCGATTATAGCGATGGATTGCAGGGAGTGCTATCCGAAAAATCCGTAAGGCGCATACGAAGAAAGGTCGCGGCGAATCGGTCGGGGGGCAGGGGGAGGCTGACGAGGTAGCCCTGGATCTGCTCGCAGCCTTCGCGGGCCAGGAATGCTTGCTGTGCGGCGGTTTCCACGCCCTCGGCGATGACGGTCAGTTGCATGCTTCGGCCCAAGGCGATGATGGCGCGTACGATCGCGGCGTCGTGGGGGTCGTCGGGCAGGCCGCGGACGAAGGACTGGTCGATCTTGAGGATGTCCAGCGGCAGGCGCTTGAGGTAGCTCAGCGATGAATAGCCGGTGCCGAAGTCGTCGATGGCCAGTTGCACTCCCAGACGCTTGAGCTGATGCAGCACCACCAGCGCTTCCTCGGTCTGGCTCATGATGAAGTTTTCGGTGATCTCCAGTTGCAGCGATTGCGGGCGCAGATCGCTGTCGGCCAGCAGGCCTTCGATGCGCTTGAGCAGGTTGGGTTGGCGCAGTTGCGCGCCGGCCAGGTTGACCGACAGCGGACCGAACTCGTGGTAGAGCTGTTTCCACTCGCGCAGCTGCCGACAGGCCTGCTCCAGCACCCAATCGCCGAGCTGCAGGATCATGCCGTTCTCTTCGGCCAGCGGAATGAATTGCTCGGGCGGCACGTCGCCGAAGTTGGGGTGCTTCCAGCGGATCAGCGCTTCGGCACCTACCAGCAGATCCGAGTCGATGCTGAACTTGGGCTGGTAGCTCAGGCTCAGCTCATCGCGCTCGATCGCCCGGCGCAGCTCGTGCTCCAGCGCGATGCGCATGGTCGCCTGAGTGGTGAGGTCGCGGGTGTAGCTCTCCACGCGGTTGCGGCCCTTGGCCTTGGAGCGGTACATGGCAGCATCGGCGTTCTTCACCAAGGTGGCGACGTCGGTGCCGTCCTGGGGATACAGGCTGGTGCCGATACTGGCACTGGTGAAGAACTCATGGTCACCGGCCTGGAAGGGCGCCGCGAAGCAGGCCAGGACCTTGGCGGCAATGTGCTCCGCATCACTGGCGTGGGCCAGGCCCGGCAGCAGAATGATGAACTCGTCGCCGCCCAGGCGCGCCACGGTGTCGATGTCGCGCACCTGTTCCTTGAGGCGCTGGGCGATGCCTTTGAGCAGCAGGTCGCCTACGGGGTGGCCGAGGCTGTCGTTGATGTGTTTGAAGCGGTCCAGATCCAGGAACAGCACTGCGCCTTGGCCACCGGCTTCGTTCTGGCTGGCCAGGGCGGCGGCCAGACGGCTTTCGAAGAGGGTTCGGTTGGGCAGGCCGGTGAGCGGGTCGTGGTGCGCCTGATAGTCCAGCCGCGCCTGAGCGTGCTTGAGGCTGGAGATGTCGGCGAACACGGCGACGAAATGGGTGATGGCCTCTTCGCTGTTGCGTACCGAGCTGATGGTCAACCAACTGGGGTACAGCTCGCCGTTCTTGCGCCGGTTGCAGATCTCGCCCTGCCAATGCCCTTCGGCGGCCAGGCGATGCCACATGGCAATGTAGAACGCACTGTCGTGCTGGCCCGAGGCGAGCAGGCGAGGGGTTTCGCCCAGCACTTCCTGTTCGGAAAAACCGGTGATCTCGGTGAAGGCGCGGTTGACCATGCTGATGCGTTGCTGGGTGTCAGTGATCAGCACGCCCTCGGCCGTGCTCTCGAACACCGTCGCGGCCAGGGTCAGCTTGTGCTGCATCTGCTGGCGCTCGGTGATGTCCCGGGCAATGGTCAGCATGCAGGCGTCCCCACCGATGGGCAGCGGCCGTACCGACACCTCACACAGGCGCACCTGGCCATCGATACGCCGGATGCGGCAGACGAAGTCACGAACGAAGCCTTGCCGCTGCAACTTGTCCAGCAGCCGCTTTCGCTCGTTGGGATCGGCCCAGATGCCCAGTTCGAGGGTCGAGCGATCCAGGGACGTCTTGCTCTTGTGCCCGGTCATGATGCTGAAGCCTTCGTTGACTTCGATCAGCAAGCCGTCGCTCTGACGAGTCAGCAGCATGCCATCGGGCGAGGCGTGGAACGCCTTGGCGAACTTCTCCTCGGAAATCTGCAGGCGCTGCTGGGTCTGCTTGAGCTCGCTGATGTCGCGCACCACCACGACCATCGCCGCCGTGGTTTCCAGCTGGAGTGGTTCGGCCGAGAGCAGGCCGGTGAAGCGCTGGCCGTTGTCGCGGCGAAAGGTCATCTCCAGGTTGCGGATGCTGCCGCCCTGCAGGCGCTTGAGCAGTCGCGGCGCGACGCCGTCCACGCCCCAGATGTCGAGCTCCGCTGCGCGCCGTCCGACCACCTGTGCCGCCTTGAGGCCGATCTGTTCCTCGAAGGCTTCGTTGACCTCAAGCAGGCAGCCGTCGCTGAGCCGCGCAATGACCAGAATGTCGGGACACTGACGAAACACCGAGGCGAACTTCTGCTCGGACAGGCGCTGGGCTTCTTCGATCTTCTTGGTTTCACTGATGTCGATCATCAGGCCGCGCATCACCGGTCGCTGGTCATGCTTGATCAGGCTGACGATGTCGCGCACCCACAGGCTGCGACCGTCTGCAGTGATCACGCGGTATTCGAGGGAGTGACCCACCCCTGCAGCGGTCTGCTCGGCGCAGTAATCGCGCGCCCAGCTCGCGTCCTCCGGATGCAGGATGCGCTGCCAGAAACCGGGCTCCAGCCAGCTCTGCAACGGGTAGCCCAGCAGCGCCTCGGCATGGGGTGAGACGTAGCTGTAGGTGTAGTCGGTCGTGTCAGCTTCCCAGGCGATGGCCGATAGGCTCTCGATCAGGCCGCGGTAATGGTATTCGCTGCTGCGCAGCTCACGTTCCAGAGCGATGCGCTGGCTGATTTCCGAGGTCAGGCGACGGTTGATGCGGATCACCACGCCCAGGGCAATGACCAGCATGACCAGGCCGGGCAGGCCGTAGATCAGGGCGGAGTACCAGTCACGGGCGGGCGCAGCATTGGCCGACGAGGCTTGCTGCGTCGTTGGCACACTGGCGTCTGGCGCCGTGGCAAGCAGGGGGCGCGCCTCGGCCACACTCGCAAGCAAAGGCGGATGTTCAACTAGCCCAAGCGGGTAACCAGCGGGAGAAACAGTGTCGGCGATGGCTGCCCCGGCGAGCGAAGTCAGCAGCACAAGTGCCGGCAGTCGATGCATGGCAGCCTCGTTGGACCATCGCAGGAAGGGCCAGTGTAGTCGGGCGCGGCAGCCAGCGGGAAGAGGGGGGCGAACAAACTTTGGGGTCATGGGTCCATCACGCAAAACCCCCGGCAAGGCCGGGGGTTCTGGTGGTGCTCGTCGCTGAGGCTTATTCGTCGAGGAAGGAGCGCAGGTGCTCGCTTCTCGTCGGATGACGCAGCTTGCGCAGCGCCTTGGCTTCGATCTGACGAATACGCTCACGGGTAACATCGAACTGCTTGCCGACTTCCTCGAGGGTGTGGTCGGTGTTCATGTCGATGCCGAAGCGCATGCGCAGCACCTTGGCTTCCCGTGCCGTCAGGCCGCCCAGCACTTCGCGCGTGGCTTCCTTGAGGCTTTCCACGGTGGCCACGTCGATCGGCGACTGCATGGTCGAGTCTTCAATGAAGTCACCCAGATGGGAGTCTTCGTCGTCACCGATCGGCGTCTCCATGGAGATAGGCTCCTTGGCGATCTTCAAGACCTTGCGGATCTTGTCCTCGGGCATCTCCATGCGCTCGCCCAGCTCTTCCGGCGTAGGCTCGCGACCCATCTCCTGCAGCATCTGCCGCGAAATGCGGTTCAGCTTGTTGATGGTCTCGATCATATGCACCGGAATACGGATGGTGCGCGCCTGGTCGGCGATCGAGCGGGTGATGGCCTGACGAATCCACCAGGTGGCGTACGTCGAGAACTTGTACCCGCGACGGTATTCAAACTTGTCCACCGCCTTCATCAAGCCGATGTTGCCTTCCTGGATCAGATCGAGGAATTGCAGGCCACGGTTGGTGTACTTCTTGGCGATCGAGATCACCAGACGCAGGTTGGCTTCGACCATCTCCTTCTTCGCCCGGCGAGCCTTGGCTTCACCGATCGACATGCGACGGTTGATGTCCTTGATCTCGGCGATGGTCAGACCGGTTTCCGCTTCCAGCGCGCTCAGCTTCTGCTGGCAGCGCTGAATGTCGGCCTGCAAGCGACCGATGGCTTCGGCGTACTTCGCCTTGCCGTTGGCCAGAGCATCGCTCCAGGTTTGGTCGACTTCGTTGCCAGGGAACTGGCGCAGGAAGTCGGCGCGCGGCATGCGAGCATCACGAACGCACAACTGCATAATGGCGCGTTCCTGCTGACGCAGGCGATCCAGGGCACCACGAACACGCTCCACCAGGCCTTCGAATTGCTTGGGCACCAGCTTGATCGGCATGAACAGCTCGGCCAGCGCGAGCATCTCGGCGATGCCTTGCTTGCTGTGACGGCCATGCTTCTTCAGCGCTTTCAGGGTAACGGCGAGTTGATCGGACACGGCGCCGAAGCGCTGCTGGGCCACGACCGGATCGGGACCGCTCTCGGTCTCTTCCTCGTCGTCGCTGTCGCTTTCTTCTTCGTCGTCATCCTTGGCGTCGGCCTTGTCAGCCGGCTTCTCGACCGGCGGCGGCACTTCGGCCGGCGGCGCGATGCCGTCGTCCGGATCGATGTAGCCGCTGAGCACGTCGGACAGGCGACCACCCTCGGTGGTCACGCGGTCGTATTCGCTGAGGATATGCTCGACCGTGCCGGGGAAGTGCGCGATCGCGCCCATCACCTCACGGATGCCCTCTTCGATACGTTTGGCGATTTCGATTTCGCCTTCACGCGTGAGCAGCTCGACCGTACCCATTTCGCGCATGTACATGCGCACCGGGTCGGTCGTGCGACCGATGTCGGTTTCGACCGCTGCCAACGCCGCAGCGGCCTCTTCGGCCGCCGCTTCGTCGGTATCGGCTTCGGCCAACAAAAGGGCATCCGCATCCGGAGCACTCTCGAATACGTTGATCCCCATGTCGTTGATCATGCGGATGATGTCTTCCACCTGCTCCGGATCTGAAATATCCTCGGGCAGGTGATCGTTGACCTCCGCGTAAGTCAGGTAGCCCTGCTCACGACCACGGGTGATCAACTCTTTGATGCGAGATTGCTGTTGCGCTTTTCCGGACATAACACCCTATCCACTGAAGGTCTTGGCGGGCAAAAAACAAGCCGAGGATTATACCCGAGCTAGGACCTCACGCGCCAGTTGAGGTCGGGGTTTGTGCGTGAACATTGCGGCTGAGGAGCTCGCGCAGTTGATTCTTTTCCTCTGCGCTCAGTTCACTCTGTCTTGATTTTCTGAGCAAATGCTCGAGACAACGCTCGCGTTGGCGAGCGGACAAGCTAGTTATAGTGTCGAAAAACTGTTGTTCAAGGTTATCGGCATCGATCAGCCATTCTTTCTCGGCCAATGCGCGCAGCAACTTGCCTTGTTCGGTACCGTGCCATCGCGCGATCAACTGCAGAGAGCGTAGCTTGGGATTCTTCTGCAGGGCTTCGAGCAGTGCCACCAGTAGTTGTGCGTGCAGCTGTTCCTCGTCGGCAAAGTGACTGACATCCTCCACCTTCTCCGCCAGTTGCGGATAGTGCAGCAGAGTACGCAGTGCACTGAGCGTGGGCGGCTCCACCGTCACCGGCGTGCGTGGCTGCGGGCGCGGTTCGAAATCACGCTTGCCCTTGCCTTTCCACGGCTTGCCTTCCCATTTCTTGCCGGACGTCTTGGTCGATGTCCATTGTTGCTGTGGTTCGAAGGCCGGCGGCGCATGAAAGTCACTGAAGTCCGGCGAATAACCCGGCATCGAATCGTAATCGGCCATCGGATCGTGACTGGGCGTCGGCGCTGGGGGCGCGCTTTGCACCAGCTGGCTGACGGCCTCGCCACTCAAGCCGGTGATCTGGCTCAGGCGATTGCGCATCAGGGTGCGCAGGTTGGCGCCCGGTACCTTGTCGATCAGCGGCGCGGCCAGCGTTGCCATGTGCGCCTTGCCTTCCAGCGAGCGCGGATCGGCTTCTTCGGTCAGCTGCTGGAAAAAATAGTCCGCCAGCGGCTGCGCGTGTTGGTTGATTCGAGCCCGGAAGGCGTCGGTGCCTTCGGCGCGCACCAGGGTGTCCGGGTCTTCGCCTTCGGGCAGAAACAGAAAGCGCGCCTTGCGCCCATCCTGCAGGCTCGGCAGCGCAGCTTCCAGTGCACGCCAGGCGGCATTGCGGCCGGCCTGGTCGCCGTCGAAGCAGAACAGCACGCTGGGCACCACGCGAAACAAACGCTTGAGGTGCTCCTCGCTGGTGGCCGTGCCCAAGGTCGCGACGGCGTTGCGCAAGCCTTGCTGAGCCAGGGCAATGACATCCATGTAGCCCTCGACGACGATGATCTCGTCAAGGTTGCGGTTGTGCTTGCGCGCCTCGTACAGGCCGTACAGCTCCTGGCCCTTGTGAAACACCGGAGTTTCCGGGGAGTTCAGGTACTTGGGCTTGTCGTCGCCCAGCACTCGGCCACCGAAGGCGATGACCCGCCCGCGGCTATCTCGGATGGGAAACATCACGCGGTCGCGGAAACGGTCGTAGCGCTTGCCCGAGTCGGCGTTTTCCACCAGCAGGCCCGCATCGATCATGGCTTTCTGCTGAAGGCTGTCGCTGCTCAGGTGCTTGAACAGGTTATCCCAGCCAGGCGGTGCGAAGCCCAGGCCGAAATCGCGCGCGATCTCGCCGGACAGGCCACGGCCCTTGAGGTAGTCGACGGCCGCCCGGCGTTGCGGGTGCCCCTTGAGCGCCAGGCGATAGAACTCTGCAGCGGCTTCCAGTAGCGGATACAGCGGTGAGTCGGTCGGCTGGCGCGGCTTGCTGTTGCGCCCGCTGTCTTCGCGCGGCACTTCCATGCCAGCGGCCTTGGCCAGTTCCTCGACGGCCTGGGGAAAGTCCAGGTTGTCGTGGTCCATGATGAAGCCAAGGGCGTTGCCACCGGCGCCGCAGCCGAAACAGTAATAGAACTGCTTGTCGGGGCTGACGCTGAAAGAGGGGGTCTTTTCCTTGTGGAAAGGGCAGCAGGCCGTGTAGTTCTTGCCGGCTTTCTTCATTTGCAGACGTGACTGCACCACATCGACGATGTCGGTGCGGTTGAGCAGGTCGTCGATGAAGCCTTGGGGAATCAGCCCGGCCATGGCGTTCTCTTTATCAGCAGCCCAGGAGCGGAAGTGTACCCATTGGAAATCGGTCTGGCAGGTTTTGCAGCGCTGATTTCTATGTCGGAAACGTCTCTGCGTTCAACGGCGCCTTGGGCAGCAGTCGAAGGAGGGCGTTACCAACGGAATAAGTGTGCTCGTCTGCAGCCTTGCAAGGCTCGTCAGGATGACGTGCACGATCTGGCAATGAAGCCAGTTCTGACGTTTGAGGCGGGGGACTGCGGCAACTGCCGGCAGCCCGGCTGTGGGCCGGGCAAGGCAGAAGCTTGCGACGAACGTCTGTGTATTAGTACAGACGAACGGCGCGGCGCTGTTCGCGCTGGACTTTCTTGGCGTGACGTTTGACAGCGGCTGCTGCCTTGCGCTTACGCTCCGAAGTCGGCTTCTCGTAAAATTCGCGGCTACGAACTTCAGCCAGTACACCGGCTTTTTCGCAGGAGCGCTTGAAACGACGCAGAGCTACGTCGAAGGGTTCGTTCTCTTTAACTTTGACGGCTGGCATCCAGAGCTACCTTCATTCATTACCGGGGTCGACATCTCATGGCAAAAGCGCGCATAAGTACGTCGGTTTTTAAGGGTTGCGGATGTTAACCCTTACCCAGCAGGAATGCAAAGCCTCTGATCGAAAACCGCTGGTCGGTGCCCTGTTCGACGACTATCATGCGCGCCTTCGAATACAGCTCCACAAGGCCTGGCCATGCTAGTACTGGGATTGGAAACGTCCTGCGACGAAACCGGTGTCGCATTATACGACAGTGAACGCGGCTTGCTGGCCGATGCGCTGTTCAGCCAGATCGACCTGCATCGCGCCTATGGCGGGGTGGTGCCTGAGCTTGCCTCGCGCGACCACGTCAAGCGCATGCTGCCGCTGATCCGTCAGGTGTTGGCCGAGGCCGACTGCGCGGCCACCGAGATCGACGCCATCGCCTATACCGCCGGCCCCGGCCTGGTCGGCGCGCTGCTGGTCGGCGCCTCCTGCGCCCAGGCGCTGGCATTCGCCTGGGACATACCGGCGTTGGGCGTGCACCACATGGAAGGCCATCTGCTGGCACCCATGCTGGAAGAGCAACCGCCGCAGTTTCCGTTCGTCGCCCTGCTGGTATCCGGCGGCCATACGCAACTGGTCCAGGTCGACGGCATTGGCCAGTACGCCTTGCTCGGCGAGACCTTGGACGATGCGGCCGGGGAAGCCTTCGACAAAACTGCCAAGCTGATCGGCCTGAACTACCCGGGCGGCCCGGAGATTGCCCGCCTGGCCAGACAGGGCGTGGCCGGGCGCTTCACCTTTCCTCGTCCGATGTGCGACCGCCCTGGCCTGGATTTCAGTTTCAGCGGTCTGAAGACCTTCGCGCTCAACACCTGGCAGCAGTGCCGCAGCGCTGGCGATGACGGCGAACAGACTCGCTGCGATATCTCTCTGGCGTTCGAGCAGGCGGTGGTCGATACGCTGACCTACAAATGCCGCCGGGCCTTGAAGCAGACCGGCCTCAAGCGCCTGGTGATCGCCGGTGGGGTGAGTGCCAACCAGTCATTGCGCCAAGGCCTGGAAAAGATGCTGGGCGAGCTGGGTGGCAACGTCTATTACGCCCGCCCGCAATTCTGCACCGATAACGGTGCGATGATCGCCTATGCTGGGTGTCAGCGTCTGTTAGCCGGGCAGCAGGAAACTCTGGCCATCAGTGTCCAGGCGCGTTGGCCGATGGAGCAGTTGCCAGCGCTCTGAACGCGCCGGCAACTGCTCAGAAGTGCCGCTCGCGGCCAGCGAACAGATCGCGCAGATTGCCGCGGTGACGCCAGATGATCAGGATGGTCAGCACGCTCAGGGGCAGCAGTGTCTCTGGGCGTTGCCAAGCCAGCAGCGGCAAAGTCAGTGGCGTGGCGATCAGGGCTGCGAGTGAACTGGTGCGCGTGAGCCGAAAGGTCAGCGCCCAGGCAGCCATGGCCAGCAGCGCGGCAGGCGGGTACAGGCCCAGCAGCAGGCCGGCGGAGGTGGCCACGCCCTTGCCGCCCTTGAAGCGGAAATACAGCGGAAACAGGTGGCCGATCACCGCGCAGAGCCCGATCCAGGCTTGCTGTGCGAGCGTCATCCCGGCTTGCGCGGCAATTAGTACCGGCAGCAAACCCTTGCACAAGTCGCCCAGCAGAGTGAGGATGGCGAGCTTTTTACCGGCCAGGCGTAGCATGTTGGTCGCGCCGGCGTTGCCCGAACCGCTCATTCGCGGGTCGGGAGTACCCGTCGCGCGGCTGAGCACGATAGCGAAGGACAGCGAGCCGAGCAGGTAGGCGCCAAGCGCCAGCAACCAGAACATGCTTTATTTCCGGGTAGGGAAACCCTTGATTCTAACGGCGCCAGGCGCCCTTGTCGTGCTGCGGAGTGAAGTGCTTGGACAAAGTGTTTATCGAAGGCCTGGAAGTCGACACGGTGATCGGCGCCTATGATTGGGAGCGTGACATTCGTCAGTGCCTGCGTCTGGACCTGGTATTCGCCTGGGACAATCGTCCGGCTGCCGCGGGCGACGACCTGACGCTCGCGCTGGACTACGCGACCGTCTCGCAGCGCATCCAGGCCTTTGCTGCCCAGGCGCGCTTCGAGCTGGTCGAGACCTTCGCCGAGCGCCTTGCCCAATTGCTGATGAGCGAATTCGGTATTCCCTGGCTGCGGCTCAAAGTCACCAAGCCCGGTGCCGTCGCGGCGGCGCAGGGTGTAGGCGTGGAGATCGAGCGCGGATGTCGCTGAATCGAATCTATCTGGGCCTGGGCAGCAACGTCGATCGTCAGCGCCATCTGTGCGCCGGGCTCGACGCGTTGGCCGCCTTCCTCGTGGACCTGCGCTGCTCGGCCGTATTCGAAAGCCAGCCGGTGGGTATCAAGAGCGGCCCGTTCTTCAACCTGGTGGTCACCGCGCTGACCGATCTGCCGTTGGAGGAGCTGGACCGCCGGCTGAAATTCATCGAGGCCGACAATGGCCGCTACGCCCCGGACCGCAAGGGGCTGCCGCTGGATATCGATGTATTGTTGTACGCCGACTTGGTCGGCAACTTCGATGGGCTGATATTGCCGCGTGCCGAAATTCTGAAAAACGCGTTCGTCCTGTGGCCATTGGCGCTGATTGCGCCAGAGTTGGTGCATCCGGGTACAGGTGTGAGTCTTGGCCGGTTGTGGCGCGAGGCGAGTATCGACCAGGTGTTGGCACCTGTCCCCTTCGAATGGCGCGGACAGCAATTGACCCCTGCCACGCTTTAGATCGCTTGCGCCTTCTTCGCGGGCAGAGACCCGCTCCCGCAGGTGATCCCACTTCCCCATGGGAGCCCCAGGTGATCACACGTCCCTGTGGGAGGGGGGCTCCCCCGGTTGTCACATTTCCCCATGGGAGCCCCAGGTGATCCCACCTCCTTATGGGAGCCTCAGGTGATCCCACTTCTCCATGGAAGCCACAGGTGATCCCACTTCCCCATGGGAGCCTCAGGTGATCACACGTCCCTGTGGGAGCGGGTCTCTGCCCGCGAAGAGGCCCGCAAAGCCACCCTCAACCATCCCCATTCAAACGCCCGCCTTATACCCCTTCAACACCTCCAACCGTGCCCGTTTCAACGCTTCACCCAGCGCCTGCCCCTTGAACCCCTGGGCAACCAGCGGCTGAACCGCCACCCCCCGCGCCGCCGCAGCCGCACCGCGCAGATAATCTGCCTGAGGGTACTCTCGCCCCTCGAACCCCAACCGTCCACGCGCGTCCATTTCGCACGCCATGATGAACTCCTCGAAGCGCTGGGGACGGCGGTACACGTCGAAATTCTGCAACAGCTCCAGCAAGGTCGACGGCTTGAGCTCCAGAGCCCGATGCCCATGGGTGTGGTATTCACCGACCAGCACCGCCAGCTCCTGGCAATCCTTGGGCACCTTGAAGCGCTCGTTAACCGCCTTGATCAACTTCACGCCGCGCTGCTCGTGAGCGATATGCCGCGGCCACTCGCTGGGTCGCGTGGTGCCCTTGCCCAGATCGTGCAACAGACACGCCCAGCGCACGGTCAGCGGCTGGTGATGCCGCGCGGCCTGTTCCAGCACGCTCAAGGTATGCACCCCGGTGTCGATCTCCGGATGATGAGCAGGCGGCTGCGGTACGCCGAACAACGCGTCCACTTCGGGGAGCAATTGTTCCAGCGCTCCGCAGTCGCGCAGCACCTGAATGAACACGTGTGGGTGCGCTTCCAACAGCGCCCGGGAAATCTCCTTCCAACTGCGTTCGGCCGTCAGGGCCTGCAACTCGCCCGATTCGCTCAGCTGACGCATCAGTTGCAAGGTCGGTTCGGCCACTCGAAAACCCAGCCCGGCATAGCGGGCAGCGAAGCGTGCAACCCGCAATACGCGCAGGGGATCTTCGATGAAGGCGGGGGAGACGTGCTTGAGCAGGCGGTCATGCAGGTCTTGCTGGCCACCGTAGGGGTCGATGATCCGACCTTTGTCGTCCTCGGCCATGGCATTGATGGTCAGGTCGCGCCGCGACAGGTCCTCTTCCAGAGTGACGTCCGGGCTGGCATGGAACACGAAACCACCGTAGCCGCGCCCGCTTTTGCGTTCGGTACGCGCCAAGGCATATTCTTCGCCGGTCTGCGGATGCAGAAACACCGGGAAATCGCTGCCGACCGGCCGGTACCCCTCAGCGAGCATTCGTTCGGCGCTGGCACCCACGACTACGCGATCGATGTCGGTGACAGGTATACCCAGAAGGCGATCGCGCACCGCGCCGCCCACTTCATAGATCTTCATTGCAACACCTCCGATGGCCGCGAAGGATAACACCAAGCCACCGAAGGTTTGCCCAGTGCACCGGGCTCAGAGGTGCACGACGTTGAGGTCCGCCCGCCCATGGCTGCCGTCCGTGTGCTCGTTGCGAGGCGGCACGTGGTGCGTCTTGACCAGCTGATCGCCTTGCAACGTCTCCAGATGGATGTCGAAGCCCCACAAACGGTGCAGGTGCTTGAGCACTTCCTCGGTGGATTCGCCCAGCGGCTTGCGGTCGTGTTGCTGATGACGCAGGGTCAATGAGCGGTCACCGCGTCGATCGATGCTCCAGATCTGCACGTTGGGCTCGCGGTTGCCCAGGTTGTATTGCGCCGCCAGGGTCTCGCGGATCGTGCGATAGCCGTTCTCGTCGTGGATCGCCGGTACCAGCAGTTCGTCGCGCTGGTCGTCGTCCATGATGCTGAACAGCTTCAGGTCGCGGATGACCTTGGGCGACAGGTACTGCAGGATGAAGCTCTCGTCCTTGAAGCTGCTCATGGCGAACTTGATCGTCGACAGCCAGTCACTGCCGGCAATCTCGGGAAACCAGCGGCGGTCCTCGTCGTCCGGGTTTTCGCACATGCGCCGTATGTCCCGGTACATGGCAAAACCCAGCGCATAGGGGTTGATACCGTTGTAGTAGGGGCTGTCGAAACCCGGCTGGAACACCACGCTGGTGTGCGACTGCAGAAACTCCATCATGAAACCGTCGGTGACCAGGCCCTCGTCGTAGAGGTCGTTCATCAGGGTGTAGTGCCAGAACGTCGCCCAGCCTTCGTTCATCACCTGGGTCTGGCGCTGGGGATAGAAGTACTGCGCGATCTTGCGCACGATCCTGACGATCTCGCGTTGCCATGGCTCGAGCAACGGCGCGTGTTTCTCGATGAAGTACAGGATGTTCTCCTGCGGCTCGGCCGGAAACCGGGCGTTGTCCTCCTCGCGGTTCTTGTCGGCGCCCTTGGGGATGGTGCGCCACAGATCGTTGATCTGGCGCTGCAGGTGTTCCTCGCGGTCGGCCTGGCGGCGACGTTCCTCCTCGGCGGAAATCGGATACGGACGCTTGTAGCGATCGACACCGTAGTTCATCAACGCGTGGCAGGAGTCGAGCAGGTCTTCCACGGCATCGATACCATGCCGCTCTTCGCACTTCATGATGTAGGACTTGGCGAACACCAGGTAATCGATGATCGAACTGGCGTCGGTCCAAGTGCGGAACAGGTAGTTGCCCTTGAAGAAACTGTTGTGCCCATAGCAGGCGTGAGCCACCACCAGCGCCTGCATGCAGATGGTGTTCTCTTCCATCAGGTAGGCGATGCACGGATCGGAGTTGATGACGATCTCGTAGGCCAGCCCCATCTGACCGCGCGTGTAGGATTTCTCGGTACTGAGAAAGTGTTTGCCGTAGGACCAATGGTGATAGCCCAGCGGCATGCCGACCGAAGCATACGCATCCATCATCTGCTCGGCCGTGATCACCTCGATCTGGTTGGGGTAGGTGTCCAGCGCATAGCGCTCGGCGATGCGGCTGATTTCCCGGTCATAGGTTTGGATGAGCTCGAAGGTCCATTCCGAGCCCGTGGAGATGGGTTGACGCTTCTGCTCTCTGGCGGTCATGTCGCTAACCTGCGCTGGAAGAGTTCACGGAAGACCGGATAGATATCCCCGGCCGACACCAGCTGTTGCTGGGCGAACGTATCGGCGAACGAATCGCTGATGCGCTCGTATTCGTACCACAGCGCCTGATGTTCGCGCGGCGTGATCTCCACATAGGTGTAGTACTGCACGAACGGCATGATCTGCTTGGTGAGGATTTCCCGACAGATGGGCGAGTCGTCGTTCCAGTTGTCGCCGTCCGAGGCCTGGGCGGCATAGATGTTCCATTCGTTGGTCGGGTAGCGCGCCGCCATGATTTCCTGCATCAGCTTCAACGCGCTGGAAACGATGGTGCCGCCAGTCTCGCGGGAGTAGAAGAATTCTTCTTCGTCGACTTCGCGGGCGCTGGTGTGGTGGCGGATGAATACCACCTCTATCTTGTCGTAGTTACGCTTGAGGAACAGGTACAGCAGGATGAAGAACCGCTTGGCGATGTCCTTGGTCGCCTGAGTCATGGAGCCGGACACATCCATGAGGCAGAACATCACTGCCTTGGAGCTGGGGTTGGGGTGTTTGACCAGCAGGTTGTACTTCACGTCGAAAGTGTCGAGGAAGGGCACTCGATGGATGCGGGCGCTGAGCTTCTCGATTTCCCCCATCAGGGCCTGGATGTCACCAAAGTTGTCTGGCTCTTCGATCTTCAGGCGTTCGAGTTCGAGTTTGGCCGCCTTGAGCTTAGCGCGGCTGCTGCCCGAGAGCGCGATGCGCCGCGCGTGGGCGGAACGCAGGGTGCGGATGATGTTGATGCGTGAGGGGTTGCCCTCGTTGCTGATCCCGGCGCGCACTGTCTTGTAGGTGTCGGTACCGCTGAGGTTGCGCTTGACCAGGTTGGGCAGTTCGAGGTCTTCGAACATGAATTCGAGGAATTCTTCCTGGGTGATCTGGAACACGAACTCGTCCATGCCTTCGCCGGAGTTGCCCGCCTTTCCAGGCCCTTTGCCGCCACCCCCACCGCCTTGGGGGCGAGCGATGTGTTCACCGGCCGTGAACTCCTTGTTGCCGGGGTGCACCACGGTCTGCTTGCCACCACGGCCGTGATGCAGCACCGGTTCGTCGATGTCGCGACCGGGAATGCTGATCTGCTCGCCGTGTTCCATGTCGGTGATGGAGCGGCGGCCGACCGCTTCTTCCACGGCCTTCTTGATGTGATCACGGTAACGCCGCAGAAATCGCTGGCGGTTCACCGTGCTCTTGTTCTTGCCATTGAGGCGTCGGTCGATCACATAGCTCATTAGGCCTCCGGGCAGCCTGGCTGCAAGCCACAAGTCGAGAGCGGCGAGGCGCCCGGACGGTCATGTCCGTCCGGGCCCTTCGCTGCCTGAAGCTTACCGCGCGATCACTGCGACTTCCTGACCCGCAGATACCACTCGGACAGCAGGCGTACCTGCTTGTCGGTATAGCCACGCTCGACCATGCGAGTGACGAAATCGTTGTGTTTCTGCTGGTCCTCCTTGCTGGCCTTGGCGTTGAAGCTGATGACCGGAAGCAGATCCTCGGTGTTGGAGAACATCTTCTTCTCGATCACCACGCGCAGCTTCTCGTAGCTGAGCCAGGTCGGGTTCTTGCCATTGTTGTTGGCGCGGGCGCGCAACACGAAGTTGACGATCTCGTTGCGGAAATCCTTCGGATTGCTGATGCCGGCCGGCTTCTCGATCTTCTCCAGTTCTTCGTTGAGAGCCACACGGTTGAGGATTTCTCCGGTTTCCGGATCGCGGTATTCCTGATCCTGAATCCAGAAATCGGCGTACAGCACGTAACGGTCGAAGATGTTCTGGCCGTACTCGCTGTAGGACTCCAGGTACGCGGTCTGGATCTCCTTGCCGATGAACTCGATGTAGCGCGGAGCCAGGTATTCCTTGAGGAAACGCAGGTAGCGCTCACGCACCTCGGCAGGGAACTGCTCCTGCTCGATCTGCTGCTCCAGTACGTAAAGCAGATGCACCGGGTTGGCGGCGATTTCGTGTGGATCGAAGTTGAACACCTTGGACAGGATCTTGAACGCGAAGCGCGTCGACAGACCATTCATCCCTTCGTCCACGCCTGCTGTGTCGCGGTATTCCTGGATCGACTTGGCCTTTGGATCGGTGTCCTTGAGGTTTTCGCCGTCGTATACGCGCATCTTGGAGTAGATGTTGGAGTTGTCCGGCTCCTTTAGCCGCGACAGGGTGGTGAACTGGGCGAGCATCTTCAGGGTGTCGGGTGCGCAGTGGGCCTTGGACAGCGAACTGTTGAACAGCAGCTTGTCGTAGATCTTGATCTCGTCGCTCACGCGCAGGCAGTACGGCACTTTGACGATGTAGATCCGGTCGATGAACGCCTCGTTGTTCTTGTTGTTGCGGAAGCTGTGCCATTCCGATTCGTTGGAGTGCGCCAACAGGATGCCTGAGTAGGGGATCGCGCCCAGACCCTCGGTGCTGTTGTAGTTGCCTTCCTGAGTGGCAGTCAGCAACGGATGGAGCACCTTGATCGGCGCCTTGAACATCTCGACGAACTCCATCAGCCCCTGGTTGGCGCGGCACAGGGCACCGGAGTAGCTGTAGGCGTCGGCGTCGTTCTGCGGGTATTCCTCCAGCTTGCGGATGTCCACCTTGCCCACCAGCGCGGAAATGTCCTGGTTGTTCTCGTCCCCCGGCTCGGTCTTGGCCACGGCGATCTGGTTGAGGATGGAAGGATAGAGCTTGACCACGCGGAACTGGCTGATGTCGCCGCCGAATTCAGCCAGGCGCTTGGTCGCCCAAGGCGACATGATGGTGCTCAGGTAGCGCTGCGGAATGCCGAAGTCTTCCTCCAGGATCGCGCCGTCCTCGGTGGCATTGAACAGGCCCAGGGGCGACTCGAACACCGGCGAGCCCTTGATGGCATAGAACGGCACCTTCTCGATCAACTGCTTGAGCTTCTCGGCCAGCGACGACTTGCCGCCACCGACCGGGCCGAGCAGGTACAGGATCTGTTTCTTTTCTTCCAGACCCTGTGCAGCATGGCGGAAGTACGACACGATCTGGTCGATGCATTCCTCCATGCCGTGAAAGTCTTCGAAGGCGGGGTAGCGGCGGATCACCTTGTTGGAAAAGATGCGCGACAGCCTGGAATTGGTCGACGTATCGAGCAATTCGGGCTCCCCGATCGCCATCAGTATCCGCTCGGCGGCGGAGGCGTAGGTGCTACGGTCCTTTTTGCACAGCTCGAGGTACTCCTGTAATGAGAGCTCTTCCTGGCGTGTGGATTCGAAGCGTTGTTGGAAGTGGCTAAAAATACTCATGACGTCACCTCGCTCGATACGTGGAGCCGACGTCGGATCACTCAGTTGATGCTGGCGGTCACCTGAACCCCTTGGTGGCCGTATACCCCCCAGAACACCCATGTAGTCTTTACCGATTGACCCGCGCGCCGGTGTACCGGCTCTCCCCTGTTATGGATGGCCTGAGCTAAAGGATAGTTGGTAATCGGGGACTTCAAGGGCGGATGCGCAATTAAGTGTCGGCAAGGCTTTGCGCCGATGCCGGGAAGGCCCGTGGGGCGCGGCGTCGGCGCACGAAAAAAAATTCGTCGCGCCTTGCCCGCCGCCGAGGATTCAGGCCTGGCTGGTTTCGCTCGGAAAGGTGGTGCGCCACAACTCGAAGCCACCATCCAGACTGTAGACGTCGGAGAACCCTTGGCTGACCAGATAGGCGGCGGCGCTCTGGCTGGAGTTGCCGTGGTAGCAGACCACGACCAGCGGTTTGTCCAGGTCGGCTGCCTTGATGAAATCGTGCAGCGAGTGGTTGTCCAGGTGCGTGGAGTCGGTGATGTGGCTGGCCGCGAAGGTCTGCGGATCGCGGATGTCGACCACCACGGCGCCCTGTTCGCGCAGGCTGTGGGCTTGTTGCGGAGGGATGCGTTGGAATTCGGTCATGGGCAGGCTCCTGGGCTGGGCATCCATTCTAGCGTTTGTCGCCGGGGGGAGGGAAATCTGCCGCAGGCATCGGTTCGGGTGTAATTGCCCCGCCCTGGTCGGTGCATTGGCATGACAGGCGCACGCCATTGTCGACGTCGAGCAGGGTCATCGCGCCGCCCCATACGCAACCGGTGTCGAGCGCGAAAACGCCCGGCGCGTCGCAGCGACCTTCCAGGGCCGCCCAATGGCCGAAGATGATCTTGAGGTCGCGGGTCTTGCGCTCCTTGTGCGCGAACCAGGGTGCGTAACCGGGCAGCGCGGTGTCGGCGCCTTCCTTGCCCTTGAGATCGAGCTTGCCGTCAGCGGTGCAGAAGCGCATGCGGGTGAAGTAATTGGTGATCACACGCAGACGAGCGGCGCCCTGCAGTTCCTTGTCCCACTTGTTCGGCTCGTTACCGTACATGCCATCCAGATAGGGCTGAAACAGGTTGTCGTCACGCAGGGCCGTCTCGACTTCGGCGGCCAGACGCAGGGCCTTGCGCAGCGACCACTGGGGCGGAATCCCGGCATGAACCAGAACGGTATTGCGTTGCTTATCGTAGTGCAGCAGCTTCCGGCGGCGCAGCCAGTCGAGTAGTTGCGGGCCGTCTGGCGCTTCGAGGATCTCGCGCAGGGTATCGCCGCGCTTGAGTCGTTCGGCGTTGTGAGCTACCGCCAGCAGGTGCAGGTCATGGTTGCCCAGCACGCAGACCACCGACTCGCGTATGGCATACAGATAGCGCAGAGTTTCCAGCGAGCTCGGTCCGCGATTGACCAGGTCACCCACTAGCCACAAGGTGTCTTTCGTCGGGTCGAAGGCGACCCGTTGTAGCAAGCACTTGAGGGGTTCCAGACAGCCTTGCAAGTCACCGACTGCGTACACCGCCATCAGTGCAGAGCTCCCGGCACGGCGAGGCGAAACGGCGCGATTACGGCTTCGAACTGCTTGCCGTCCTCGGCTTGCATCTGATAACTGCCCTGCATGTTGCCCACGGTGGTGGCCATGACCGTACCGCTTGAGTAGGTATGACTCGCGCCTGCAGCAATAAGTGGTTGCTGGCCGATCACGCCAGGCCCACGGACTTCTTCGACCTTGCCATCGCCATCGGTGATCACCCAGTGTCGTGATAGCAAGCGAGCGGGCAGTTGTCCGTTGTTGAGCACAGTCACGGTATAGGCGAAAGCAAAACGATGCTGCTCGGGTTGGGACTGTTCGGGCAGGAAACGGGTCACGACGCTGACGTCGATCTGATAGCGAGGATCGGACATGCAAAAGGCCTTGAAAGCGAGAGCGAATGTAGCCGGCGTCGGCCGGTTCAGGTCAGTCTAGGTCAAATAGAGGGCCTGTGGACCAACGAGTGGTCCACGTTAGAGGTCAGAGCGCGTCGCTTCGTTCGGCCAATTGATCGGCCAGGCGTACGAAAGCCGCCAGGTCGAGCTGCTCGGGCCGCAGGCTGCCGTCGACGCCGGCCGCTTCGATCGCCTCATTGGGCAGCAACGCCTTGAGGGTATTGCGCAAGGTCTTGCGGCGCTGGTTGAACGCTTCGCGGACGACACGCTCGAGCAGGCGGTGATCCTTGGCCGGGTGGGGCAGGGTGGTATGAGGCACCAGTCGCACGATGGCCGAATCGACCTTGGGCGGTGGATTGAACGCACCGGGTCCGACGTTGAACAGGTGTTCGACGCGGCAGTGGTACTGAACCATGATCGACAGACGACCCCAGTCGCCACCGCCAGGCCCTGCAGCCATGCGCTCGACCACTTCCTTCTGCAGCATGAAATGCATGTCGCGAATCAGATGGGCGTTGTGCAGCAGATGGAAGATCAGCGGTGTGGAAATGTTGTACGGCAGGTTGCCGACTACGCGCAGGGTAGCGGGCTCGGCACCCAGACTGGTGAAGTCGAACTTCAATGCGTCGCCCTGGTGCAGACGGAAGTTGTCACGGCTTGCGAACTGCTGATTGAGAATGGGCACCAGATCCTTGTCCAGTTCCACGACGTCCAGTTGCGCGCCGCTGCCCAGCAGGCCTTCGGTCAGCGCGCCCTGGCCCGGTCCGATTTCCAGCAGGTGTTCACCGGGCTTGGCATGGATCGAGCGAAGGATACGGTCGATAACGCCGGCGTCATGAAGAAAGTTCTGACCAAAGCGCTTGCGCGCCCGGTGTTGGTATTGCTCGGTCATTAAAATGTCTCGGCCATTCGATAGGCGGTGTCGAGGGCGACGCGCAGGCTGCCGGTATCGACCTTGCCGGTCCCGGCCAGGTCGAGGGCGGTGCCATGGTCCACGGAGGTGCGGATGATCGGCAGCCCCAGGGTAACATTGACCGCCGCGCCAAAGCCCTTGTACTTGAGTACGGGCAGGCCTTGGTCGTGATACATCGCCAGCACCGCGTCGCAATGCTGCAGGTATTTGGGAGTGAAGAGCGTATCGGCAGGCAGCGGCCCGCGCAGATCCATGCCCTCGGTGCGTAGACGCTCCAGGGTGGGCTCGATGATGTCTATTTCTTCGCGACCCAGGTGGCCGCCCTCACCGGCGTGCGGGTTGAGGCCGCAGACCAGGATGCGCGGGCGAGCCAGGCCGAATTTGCCCTGCAGGTCGGCATGCAGAATGCGCGTGACCCGCTCCAGGCGTTCGGCGGTGATTGCGTCGGCTACGTCGCGCAGCGGCAGGTGAGTGGTCACCAGCGCCACGCGCAGATCGCCGGTGGCCAGCATCATCACTACCTGTTCGGTCGCGGTGAGGTCGGCGAGGAATTCGGTATGTCCGGAAAACGCGATGCCACCGTTGTTGATGACACCCTTGTGCACCGGCGCGGTGATCATGCCTGCGAACAGACCGTCGAGACAGCCTTGAGCCGCACGGGTCAGGGTCTGCAGCACGAACGCGGCATTGGCTGTATCCAGCTCACCTGTACGCACAGGCGCGCCCAGCGGTGTATCCCATACGTACAGGCTGCCAGCGGGCGCAGGATGGTCGGGGAGGGCGTCGGCATCGACTGCCAGCAGACTGACGGCCAGCCCCAGTTGCGCGGCCCGCTCGGCGAGCAGGTCACGACTGGTGATGGCTATCAGGGGATGAGGCTGGGATTGCGCGGCGAGCAGCAGGCACAGGTCAGGACCTATGCCCGCCGGCTCGCCGGGCGTCAACGCGAAACGCTTGGGTGTCACTGTGCAGCCTGGTCGGCGCCAGGCAGCTTGATTTCAACGTAGGCTTCGTCGCGGATCTGGCGCATCCAGGTCTGCAGCTCTTCGTCGTATTTGCGGTTACGCAACACGTTCATTGCCTGCTGATCGCGGGCCTGCTCGGTGTTGTCGGTCGCGCGGCGGCCAAGTACCTGCAGAACGTGCCAGCCGAACTGCGTCTGGAATGGACGCGAGACCGATTCCACTGGCGTCGAGGCCATGGTTTCGCGGAACTCGGGTACCAGCGACTGCGGGTTGACCCAGTTCAGGTCGCCACCGTTGAGTGCCGAACCTGGATCTTCCGAGAAATTCTTCGCCAGGGTGGCGAAGTCTTCGCCGTTCTCGATGCGCTCGTACAGTTTGCGCGCCAGCTCTTCGGTTTGCGCCGGACTGCGAATCTCGCTCGGCTTCAGCAGAATGTGGCGTACGTGCACTTCGTCGACGGTCTGGACGCCGCCGCCGCGCTTGTCCAGCACCTTGAGGATGATGAAACCCACAGGCGTGCGCACTGGTTGCGTGACATCACCAACCGGCATGGTGCTCAGCATGCGATCGAAAGGTGGTGGCAATTGCGCCGGCTTGCGCCAGCCCATGTCGCCGCCTTCGAGGGCGTTTTCGCTCGACGAGCTGGCAATGGCCAGCTTGTTGAAGTCGGCACCCTGCTTGAGTTGGCGATAGATGTCTTCGGCCTTGCTGGCCGCTGCCTGGATGGCCGCCGAACTGGCGCTTTCCGGAACCTGGATCTGGATGTTGGCCAGGTGCAGTTCCTCGGACAGCTGCATCTTGCCCAGGTCCGAAGCGAGGAAGTTCTTCACTTCCTGCTCCGACACCTGGATGCGCTCGGCCACGCGACGCTGACGCACGCGGCTGATGATCATCTCGCGCTTCACCTGCTCGCGCGCATCGTCATACGACAGGCCGTCATGCGCCAATGCGGCGCGGAACTGCGCGGTCGACATGTTGTTGCGCTGGGCGATGGTGGCGATGGCACCGTTGAGCTCTTCGTCGGTGATGCGAATGCCGGAACGCTCGCCGATCTGCAGTTGCAGATTCTCGACGATCAGGCGTTCCAGCACCTGCTGTTGCAGGACGCTGGCGGGAGGCACGCCACCACTGCCGCCACGCTTGGCGATGGTTTGCTGCACTTCCTTGACGCGCTGGTCGAGCTGACTTTGCATGACCACGTCGTTGTCGACGATGGCCACGACACGGTCCAGCTGTTGCACCGCGGCGTGCGCCGTGGTGCCCAGCAGCATGGCGCCCAGCACGACTGGGCGCAGCAGATCACATAGCTTGGTCTTCACGTTCACGATAACCTTGAATGCCCTTGTCGAGGAAACCCTCAACCTTATTGCCTACCACGCCACCGAGGCCCTTCAGCACGATTTGCAGGAAGATGCCATGGTCGCCTTTTTCGTTCTGCGGGGCGGCCTGGCTGTATTCGTCGTAGTCAACCCAGTAACGGTTGATCAGACGCATCTTCCAGCAGCAGTTGTCGTATTCGAAGCCACCGAAGGCTTCCAGCGTGCGGTTGCGGTTGTAGTCGAACTGCCAGCGGCTGATGACGCTCCACTGCGGCACGATCGGCCACATGACCGAGAAGTCATGCTGCTGGATCTTGTAGTAGTCCTTCACATAGTTCGGATCGCCCGGCTGACCGTAGTCGCCACCGAAGGTCCAGCGACCGGTCGCCGAATCGTAGTGCACGGTGTCGTCGCGGTAGCGATAGCCCAGGTTGACCACCTTGTTGGGGTTGTCTTCAGGCTGGTAGTGGAACATCGCGCTGCCCGAACGAGTGCTGCGGCTGTCTGGATCCCAGTTGAAATCCGAGCTGAAGCGCCAGTCGCGGTTGAAGCGGTATTCGTATTCCAGGGCGTACGGCGAAACGTTGGCCTGTGCATCGTCGCGGGTCTTGAAGTCGACGCCCGGCAGTTGCACTTCGCGATCCCGGAAATACAGGGCCTGACCGACGCTGACACGCTGACGCTCGAAACCGTTGTCTTCGATCCAGCGGCTGGTCACGCCCAGCGAGAGCTTGTTCTCGTCGCCCACGCGGTCGGTACCGGTGAAGCGGTTTTCACGGAACAACGAACCGTAGCTGAAGGTAGTTTCCGACGTGTCGAACACGGGAATGTCGGTCTGGTCTTCCTCAGGTACATAGAGGTAGAACAGGCGCGGCTCCAGGGTCTGGCGGAAGTTGGTACCGAACATCTGCGTGTCGCGATCGAAGTACAGGCCGCTGTCGATGCTGGCGATCGGTACGCCACGGTTCTGCGAGCTGCTGAAACGCTCGTCGGCCAGCAGGGTGTTCTTGCCGCGGCTGTCCAGATCCAGGTCGTACTGGGTGTACATGTACTTGAGCGACGGACGCACGAAGCCCCAGTTCCAGTTCAGCGGGAGGGCCACACCAGGTTCCAGGTTCAGGCGGTTGCCGTTGGCGCGGGCCAGGCCGGAGACGTTGTTGTCGATACGGCGATCACTGAAACCATCTTCGTTGATGAACGTACCGGTGCGCAGATCACGCTCGAAACGAACGATCTCGCTGTTGTACGTGAAGTCCAGACCACCCGGATGGTAAGGCAGTGCACCGTTGAAGGTGATCTGCGGCATGCGGTTGTACGGAGTGATGTCCGCCACGGTCGCCAGCTTGTACGCCTGAACGTTCAAGCGTGCGGTGTAGGTATCGCCACGATAGGTCAGGGCACCCTGCTGGTTGATCCAGTCGTGGCGCTCGACGCCGATCTGGTCGGACTGCAGGTCCTGGAAGTAGTAAGGATCGCTGATGTCGGTGTAGTCGACTTCAGTGGTCAGGCGTGAATCCAGGCCACCTTTGTGCTGCCAGTTGACCATCCAGCGAGTCTTGTCGTAGTCGGACTGCAGGCGGCGATCGTCGTTCTCGTCGTTGAGGTACGCACCGCCGAACTGGCCTTCGCTGGTCTTGGTCAGGTAGCGGAACTCGCCTTCCATCATCACGCCGCGCTTGGCCATGTAGCGCGGATACAACGTGGCGTCGTAGTTGGGCGCCAGGTTGAAGTAGTACGGCGTGACGAGGGTGAAGCCGCTGTCGCTGTCGGTGGCGAAGGACGGCGGGAGGAAGCCGGACTGGCGACGGTCATCGATCGGGAAGTAGATATACGGCGTGTACAGCACCGGAATATCCTTCACGCGAAGGGTGACGTTGGTCGCGGTGCCGAAACCGGTGGCCGGGTTCAGCGTGATGTTGTTGCCCTTGAGCTGCCAGGCGTTGCTGTCCGGCTCACAGGTGGTATAGGTACCGTCCTTGAGGCGGATGATCGCGTTTTCGGCACGCTTGGCGTACAGCGCACTGCCGCGGATGCGCGACTTGTGCAGCACGTATTCGGCGTTGTCGACCTGGGCTTCGCCGGTGTCGAGCTGGACCTGGGCGTGGTCGCCCACGACCAGCGCGCCGTTGTCGCGCAGCTTGACGTTGCCGTTGAGCTCGCCACGGTTCTCGGCCTGATGCAGGCTGGCCTCGTCGGCCTCGATCTGCATGCTGCCCTGGCGCATCACCACGTCACCGGCCAGCGAAGCGATCTGCTCTTCGGTCTGGTAGCGCGAAGCCTTGGCGCCGATGAAGGTCGGAGACTCGCTCTTGGGCGTGTTGTCGCTCATGCCGGGACGCACGGGTTCGATGTACGCACCGGAGCAGTACGGTCCGGTTTCGGCCAGTTGCGCGGCAGTCAGCTTGCTGCGCGGTACCCAGTCCAGGTGGCTGTAATCGGCACTGCGCGAGGTCAGGCCACGGCCCTTGCTCTGGGTGACGGCCACGGGGCCGACGGTCTTCTCTTCACGCGAAGAGCCGCCGCCACTGCCTGCCACCGCCGCGCCGTCGTGCACGGGGCGTGGCGGCAACTGCGCAGCCGGGGCCTTGGGGTTGCAGTCCCAGGCACCGGCAGCGGAGACTTGGCAGTCGAATTGCTCTGCAGCAAAGACGAACTGGGTGGCCATGGGTTGCATCACCAGCAAACCGCCAGTGACCAGCAACGGAAATTTTTTACGAAACGCGGGGGATTTCAATGCCATCTTATTAGTCCGGGCTTCCTGCGTGCCATCTTGCCCGCGGGGGGGCCGCACGCCTCTCGATGGTCTGAAAAAGATGCTGGATAATAAAGCATGACCCGCTTGACGGCTAGCGCCGTCGGAGACCCTTGCAATGCCTGATCAAGATGTACGCCTGCAACACCTCAAAACATGGCTCGACGAGCAACTGGAGAAACTCTTCCAGGCTCGTGAATGGGGCGCCGTACCCCCGGCCACGTTGACTGCGGCCAGTAGCGATGCCAGTTTTCGTCGGTACTTCCGCTGGCAGGGCCAGGGTCGCAGTTTTATCGTCATGGACGCGCCACCGCCCCAGGAAAACTGCGCACCGTTCGTGAAAATCGACGAATTGCTGGCGAGTGCCGGCCTCAATGTGCCGCAGATTCATGCCCAGGACCTGGAGCGTGGCTTCCTGCTGTTGAGCGATCTTGGCCACCAGACCTACCTGGACGTGATCGATGCGGACAACGCCGAAGCGCTGTTCGCCGACGCCATCGATGCCTTGCTGGCGCTGCAGAAACTACCGGCCAGCGGCGACCTGCCCAGCTACGACGTGGCGCTGCTGCGACGCGAGCTGGAACTGTTTCCAGAATGGTACGTTGGCAAGGCCTTGGGCAAACAGCTGGACGCCGAGCAACTGGCGGCCTGGCAACGCGTGAGCACGCGCCTGATCGACAGCGCCCTGGCGCAGCCCAAGGTCCTGGTGCATCGCGACTTCATGCCTCGCAATCTCATGGTCAGCGAGCCTAATCCAGGCGTGCTGGACTTTCAGGATGCGGTCTATGGTCCGGTTACCTACGACATCACCTGTCTGTTCAAAGATGCGTTTCTCAGTTGGCCAGAGGAGCGTGTGCAGGCATGGCTGCAGCGCTACTGGGAGCAGGCAGGCGAGCAGGGCATACCGGTGCAACTGGACTTTGCCGAGTTCTGCCGTGCCAGCGACCTGATGGGCGTGCAGCGCCATCTTAAAGTGATCGGCATTTTCGCCCGTATCTGCCATCGTGACGGCAAACCCCGTTACCTGGCCGACGTACCGCGTTTCTTCTCTTATATAGAAACGGTACTGGCGCGGCGTCCCGAGCTGGCTGAACTGGGTCAACTGTTCAAAAGCCTTGGAGTGTCCTCATGAAAGCCATGATCCTGGCGGCAGGCAAGGGCGAGCGCATGCGCCCGCTGACCCTGGCCACGCCCAAGCCGTTGCTGAGCGTCGGTGGCAAACGGTTGATCGAATACCACCTGCTCGCGTTGGCCAAGGCGGGCTTCAGCGACGTGGTGATCAATCACGCCTGGCTGGGCCAGCAGATCGAAGACTACCTGAGCGACGGCGCTCGTTATGGTGTGGCCATCGAGTATTCGCGCGAGACCGAACCGCTGGAAACCGGCGGCGGCATTCGTCAGGCGTTACCGCTGCTGGGTGATGCACCGTTTCTGGTGGTCAATGGCGACATCTGGACTGACTACGATTTCAGCCAATTGCGCGGCCCATTGGCGGGCCAGGCTCATCTGGTACTGGTCGACAACCCGGCCCAGCATCCGAAGGGTGACTTCACCCTGCTCGAAGGCCAGGTGCGCGACCAGCCCGGGTTGACCTACAGCGGCATCGCCGTGCTCGACCCCGAGCTGTTCGACGGCCATGGCGAAACCCCGTTCAAGCTCGCGCCATTGTTGCGCCGTGCGATGGACGTGGGGCAGGTGACCGGCGAGCACTACCGGGGTCAGTGGATCGACGTCGGTACGCCGCAGCGGCTGAGCGACCTGGATCGGCTCCTGGCCGAGCGGGGTTGATATGCTGTGGCCCGCAACGGTAGCCGGCGCAGCGGCAGGGTATGCCATTGCCGACATTCCAGGCGCGCTGCTGGGTCTGGTGCTTGGTCAAGCGCTGGATCGCCACCTCAGGTTACAGACCTGGGGGGAATTGCTGGATCGGCTCAAGGGCAAGTCGGTGCTGCGCGACGAAGAGCTGTTGTTCGTCCTGCTGGGCCGGGTGGCCAAGGCTGAAGGCCAAGTGCTCGCGGCGCATATCCAGCAGGCGCGCCTGGAAATGCGCTCTTTGAACCTCAACGAGCAGGCACGTCGCCGCGCGATCGGTGCATTCAATCGGGGCAAGGCGGGGGGTGATCAGTTGCGCGGGCACCTGCTGCGCCTCACGCATCAACCCAATTCCGCCGAAGGCATGCTGCGTGCCTGCTGGCGGATGGTCTGGGCCGATGGTCGCGCCGGAACCGCCGAGCGCGAGCTGGTGGTCACCTGGGGCAAGTGGCTGGGCTGGTCGTCGGCGCGCGTGCAGGGGCTTGGGCAGGACTACGAGCCGCGCCACAGACCGGTGACCAAGCGTGGCGGTGCCTACGAAGAAGCAATGCGTTTGCTGGGAGTGTCCTCGACCACCGAGCCGGATCAGATCAAGCGCGCCTACCGGCGCCTCTTGAGCCGACATCACCCTGACAAGCTGGTCGGCAGCGGCGTAACCCCGGCGCAGATTCGCGAGGCGACCGACCGCACCCGTGAGCTGCACAACGCCTACAGCCTGATCCGCGAGCGCCGCGATCTGCGTTGATGGGCCGGTCCGCTGGCGAGCGCGCAATCGTCTACTGCGCGCTCAAGGCACCCTTGACCCGCCGGAACAACTGCTCGGCCTGTGCATCCCTGTCCGGCAGCGATTTGAGCGAAACCTGGGAATACACCGCGCCCTTGTTGCGCTTGCTGGCTTGCAGACGCAGTTGCGCAGCAGCGGCCGCCGCCTGACGATCGCTGTAGAAAATGTCCGTGGTCGGCACCTTGAGCAGTGCGGCCAACTCGTCGATCTGCTGGGGTGCATTGTCCGGCGTGCGCGTGTCCACCAACATCAGTCGCTGGACGTGTGCAGGTTGCCGTTCGGCCATGTAGCGGGTCGCCCAGTAGGCACCGCTGCCATGACCTACCAATACGATGCTGCGCGAGTTGTGTTGCTGGGCGAAAGCGATGCCTGCTTCGATGCGCGCAAAGATGCGCTCGGCGTCCACCTTCATCGGGTCTTGCAACTGCACCTCGGGGCTGGCCGCTTCGGCATCCTGCGCTGTGGCCTTTTCCACCCCGGCGCCGGCGTCCGGCGGCGTCGCCTGGGTTTCGGTCGTCACCGGCAATGGCGGCTTCTCGGCTGGCCTGGCCGAAGGCATCTGGCTGACCAGGTCCGGCAGGCTGAGGCTCAGGCTGTTGAACCCGGCGTCCGGCAACTTGCGCCGCAACGGCCCCACCCCCTGCGGCCAGTCCGCGGTTTCCCCGGCACCTGGCACGATGATGACCGTACCCTGCGCATCGGCAGTATTGGCTGGACGCCACAGCGACAGGAACTCGTCGCTGCCGGCCTGCAACTGTTGCTGCTCGCTGGCAGGCAGTTGACGTTCCAGTGCCTGGGCATCCTCGACGCTGCGCTCAGGCAAAGGTTGACGAACATCCGCCGCATCCTTCGCCGGTGCGGCGTCATCGGCCAGCGCAAAGCCGTGCAGCGGAACGAGCAATGCCAGGCAGACCGCTCTGATGTGAACAGCTTTCATCGGTACTTTCCGTCCAGATCAATGATTCTTGTGTTCGACACCGGTTGAAATTCCAAGCCTATAGCTTAGTGCCATCCACGCAAAGGTCGTTCACAGCGAATGTTCCCCCTTCGCTCCGCCCCCGGTTCTGCAATGCGTTCCAGCGCGATTCGCCCGCCCATCGCACCTGAGCTACAATGCGCGCCACCGTGATTCCAGCCTGAATAGGTGCGCCATGCAGCCCTTCGCAATTGCCCCGTCCATCCTCTCTGCGGATTTCGCCCGCCTGGGCGAAGAAGTCGATAACGTACTCGCCGCGGGCGCCGATATCGTCCACTTCGACGTGATGGACAACCACTACGTCCCCAACCTCACCATCGGCCCGATGGTCTGCGCGGCGCTGCGCAAGTACGGCATCAGTGCGCCCATCGATGTCCATCTGATGGTCAGCCCGGTCGACCGTATCATCGGTGACTTCATCGAGGCGGGTGCCAGTTACATCACCTTCCACCCCGAAGCGACTCAGCACATCGACCGCTCGCTGCAGTTGATCCGCGAAGGTGGTTGCAAGGCCGGTCTGGTCTTCAATCCGGCAACCCCGCTGAACCTGCTCGAATACGTCATGGACAAGGTCGACATGATCCTGTTGATGAGCGTCAACCCCGGTTTCGGCGGCCAGAAGTTCATTCCCGGCACCCTGAACAAGCTGCGTGAAGCACGCGCTCTGATCGACGCCAGCGGGCGCGAAATCCGCCTGGAAATCGACGGCGGCGTCAACGTGAACAACATTCGCGAGATCGCCGCAGCCGGTGCCGACACCTTCGTCGCCGGCTCGGCCATCTTCAACGCGCCCGACTACCGCCACGTGATCGAGCAAATGCGCACGGAACTGACGCTGGCCCGCTCATGAGCGCCCTGGAGCGGCTGTTTCCCGGCAGTCTGCCGCGCTTGGTGATGTTCGACCTGGACGGCACCCTGGTGGACTCGGTGCCTGATCTGGCAGCCGCCGTCGATACCATGTTGGCCCAGCTGGGCCGTGAGCCGGCCGGAATCGAAGCCGTGCGCGAATGGATCGGCAACGGTGCCCGCGTGCTGGTTCGCCGTGCGCTGGCAGGCGGCATCGATCACCAGCACATCGACGAGGCGGACACCGAACACGCCCTTGAGCTGTTTTCAGCGGCCTATGCCGCAAGCCATGCCCTGACCCAGGTCTACCCGGGGGTTCACGAAACCCTCAAATGGCTGCACAAGAAACGCGTGAAGATGGCCCTGATCACCAACAAGCCGGAACGCTTCGTCGCGCCCTTGCTGGACCAGATGGGCCTGGGACGCTATTTCAAGTGGATCATCGGCGGCGATACGCTACCCCAGCAGAAGCCCGATCCGGCAGCCCTGTTGTTCGTCATGAAAATGGCCAAGGTCAAGGCGCAGCACGCCTTGTTCATCGGCGATTCGCGTAGTGACGTGCAAGCCGCCAAGGCTGCGGGCGTGAACTGTATCGCGCTCAGCTACGGCTACAACCATGGCCGACCGATCGCCGAGGAATCACCGGCACTGGTGATCGACGATCTGCGCGCACTGATGCCTGGTTGCTTCGATCCGGCCACTGGGATAACGTTGGCCCACGGCAACTCCCCCGCTCATAGAGATTCCATCGTGGTGGTCACTCGCAAACTCTGGATGAAAGTCATCAAGGCCTTGGCCCGCTGGCGTTGGCGCGCCTGACTTTCCCGTTCCAGCGTTTGCCCACAGACCGTTCGACCCCTCCATCACGAGGCTGAATCATGACCCGCGAAGAATTCCTGCGCCTGGCCGCCGAAGGCTACAACCGTATCCCGATGGCCCACGAAACCCTGGCCGACTTCGATACACCCCTGTCCATCTACCTGAAACTGGCCGACCAGCCCAATTCCTATCTGCTGGAATCGGTACAGGGCGGCGAGAAATGGGGCCGCTACTCGATCATCGGCCTGCCGTGCCGCACCGTCCTGCGTGTGCACGGGTACCATGCCAGCGTGACCTGCGACGGCGTCGAGATCGAAGCCTGCGATGTCGAAGACCCGCTGGCCTTCGTCGAGACCTTCAAGGCCCGCTACAACGTGCCGACCATCGCCGGCCTGCCGCGCTTCAACGGTGGCCTGGTGGGCTATTTCGGCTATGACTGCGTGCGTTACGTCGAGAAGCGTTTGGGCCAGTGCCCGAACCCGGATCCGCTGGGCGTTCCGGACATCCTGTTGATGGTCTCCGATGCCGTGGTGGTGTTCGACAACCTGGCTGGCAAGATGCACGCCATCGTCCTGGCCGATCCTGCGCAGGCCGATGCCTACGAGCAGGCCCGCGATCAGCTCGAAGCCCTGATGGACCGCCTGCGCCAGCCCATTGCGCCGCGCCGCGGGCTGGACTTCAATCGTCCGCAGGCTGCCGACCCGGTGTTTCGTTCCAGTTTCACCCAGTCCGACTACGAAGGCGCCGTCGACACCATCAAGGAATACATCCTGGCGGGCGACGTCATGCAGGTGGTCCCTTCGCAGCGCATGTCCATCGACTTCAAGGCAGCGCCGATCGATCTGTACCGCGCGTTGCGCTGCTTCAACCCAACGCCCTACATGTACTTTTTCAATTTCGGCGATTTCCACGTGGTCGGCAGCTCGCCCGAAGTGCTGGTACGGGTCGAGGACGACCTGATCACCGTACGGCCGATTGCCGGAACCCGCCCGCGGGGCGCGACCGAAGAAGCCGACCATGCGCTGGAAGTCGATCTGCTGTCGGATGACAAGGAGATCGCCGAGCACTTGATGCTGATCGACCTGGGCCGCAACGACGTGGGCCGGGTATCGGAAGTCGGCTCGGTGAAGCTGACCGAGAAGATGGTCATCGAGCGTTACTCCAACGTGATGCACATCGTGTCCAACGTGACCGGCCACCTCAAGCAGGGCCTGACCGCCATGGATGCCCTGCGTGCCATCCTGCCGGCTGGCACCCTGTCCGGTGCCCCGAAGATCCGCGCCATGGAAATCATCGACGAGCTGGAACCGGTCAAACGCGGTGTCTACGGCGGTGCGGTCGGCTACTTCGCCTGGAACGGCAACATGGATACCGCGATTGCCATCCGTACCGCGGTCATCAAGAACGGTGAACTGCACGTGCAGGCTGGCGGCGGCATCGTGGCCGACTCGGTGCCTGCCCTGGAATGGGAAGAAACGCTGAACAAGCGTCGCGCCATGTTCAAGGCCGTGGCCCTGGCCGAGCAATCGCCAGACTGATACCGGACCCGGCAAGCCAGTGTTCACCGGTTCCAGACAACCGGTGACCCGTCAGCAGATTCGAGAGGTTAAGCACCATGTTGCTCATGATCGACAATTACGACTCCTTTACCTACAACGTCGTCCAGTACCTGGGCGAGCTTGGCGCTGACGTCAAGGTCATCCGCAACGATGAACTGACCATCGCCGAAATCGAGGCCCTGGCCCCGGAGCGCATCGTCGTTTCGCCCGGACCCTGCACGCCCAACGAAGCCGGTGTGTCTCTTGACGTCATTCGCCACTTCGCCGGCAAGCTGCCCATCCTGGGTGTCTGCCTAGGCCATCAGTCGATCGGCCAGGCCTTCGGCGGTGACGTGGTGCGCGCTCGGCAGGTCATGCACGGCAAGACCAGCCCGATCACCCACACCGACCTGGGTGTATTCGAAGGTCTCAGCCACCCATTGACCGTCACCCGCTATCACTCCCTGGTAGTCAAGGCGCAGACCCTGCCCGAGTGCCTGGAGCTGACGGCCTGGACCACACACGAAGACGGCACGGTGGACGAGATCATGGGCCTGCGGCACAAGACCCTGAATGTCGAGGGTGTGCAGTTCCACCCCGAATCGATCCTGACCGAGCAAGGCCACGAGCTGTTCGCCAACTTTCTCAAGCAGACCGGCGGCAGCCGCCAGGGCTAAGGGATACCCATGGATATCAAAAGCGCGCTGACCCGTATCGTCAGCCAGTTGGACCTCAGCACCGAGGAAATGCGCACGGTGATGCTCGACATCATGACCGGCCAATGCAGCGAAGCGCAGATCGGCGCCTTCATGATGGGCATGCGCATGAAAAGCGAGACCATCGACGAGATCGTCGGCGCCGTGTCGGCGATGCGCGAGCTGGCGAGCAAGGTCGAACTGCGGACCTTGGACAAGGTGGTCGACATCGTCGGCACCGGTGGCGATGGCGCCAACATCTTCAACGTGTCCACTGCCTCGGCACTGGTCGTCGCGGCGGCCGGTTGCACGGTGGCCAAGCATGGCAACCGCGCGGTCTCGGGCAAGAGCGGCAGCGCTGACCTGCTCGAAGCTGCCGGCGTCTACCTCAACCTGGACGCCACTCAGGTCGCCCGCTGCATCGACAGCGTCGGCATCGGCTTCATGTTCGCCCAGGCTCATCACAGCGCCATGAAACACGCCGCCATCCCGCGCCGCGATCTGGGCCTGCGGACCCTGTTCAACATGCTCGGGCCCTTGACCAATCCGGCAGGCGTCAAGCATCAGGTGGTCGGTGTGTTCACCCAGGCCCTGTGCCGACCGCTGGCCGAAGTGCTGGCGCGCCTGGGCAGCAAACACGTACTGGTGGTGCATTCGCGCGACGGTCTGGACGAGTTCAGCCTGGCCGCGCCAACCTTCGTCGCCGAGCTCAAGGATGGCGAAGTCACCGAATACTGGGTCGAGCCCGAAGACCTGGGCATCAAGAGCCAGAGCTTGCACGGGTTGGTGGTCGACAGCCCGGCGGCTTCGCTCGAATTGATCCGCGATGCGCTGGGTCGACGCAAGACCGAACATGGCGAGAAAGCCGCCGAAATGATCGTCCTCAATGCCGGCGCAGCGTTGTACGCGGCCGATGTGGCAAGCAGCCTGAAAGAGGGCGTGGCCATGGCGCACGATGCCTTGCATACCGGCCTGGCCCGCGAAAAGCTCGAGGAACTGGGTGCCTTTACCGCTGTATTCAAGCAGGAGAACGAAGCATGAGCGTGCCTACGGTGTTAGAGAACATACTGGCGCGCAAGGCGCAGGAAGTGGCCGAGCGTCGCGAACGAGTCGGCCTGGCCGAACTCGAGCGCCTTGCCGCCGCAGCCGATGCGCCGCGTGGTTTTGCCCAGGCCTTGATCGCCCAGGCCGCTTCGAAGAAGCCAGCGGTCATTGCCGAGGTCAAGAAAGCCTCGCCCAGCAAAGGTGTCATCCGCGAGCACTTCGTACCCGCCGACATCGCTGCCAGCTACGAGAAAGGCGGCGCTACCTGCCTGTCGGTGCTGACCGACATCGACTATTTCCAAGGAGCCGACCTGTACCTGCAACAGGCGCGCGCTGCCTGCCAGCTGCCGGTGATCCGCAAGGACTTCATGATCGACCCCTATCAGGTGGTCGAAGCGCGCGCATTGGGGGCGGACTGCATCCTGTTGATTGTCTCGGCGCTACAGGATGCGCAAATGGCCGAGCTGGCCACAGTGGCCAAGGGCGTTGGCCTCGACGTGCTGGTCGAAGTCCACGACGGCGATGAACTGGAGCGCGCGTTGAGCACCCTGGACACCCCGCTGGTCGGCGTCAACAACCGCAACCTGCACACCTTCGACGTCAGCCTGGAAACCACGCTCGATCTGCTGCCGCGTATCCCGCGCGATCGCCTGGTGATCACCGAGAGCGGCATCTTCAATCGTGCCGATGTTCAGCTCATGGAAATCAACGGGGTTTACTCGTTCCTGGTCGGCGAAGCGTTCATGCGCGCCGAAGATCCAGGCACGGAACTGCAGCGCCTGTTCTTCCCCTGATCCAACGGCCGTCTGGGCCTTCACTTTGCACGAGTCTCGCCCCATGCTTCAGCATTTGCCTACGGAACAGGGTTTGCGCGCCGAGCAGGATCTGCTCGGCAGTGTGTGCAAGGGTGAGCAGGCGTGGGGCCTGCTGTTCTGGTGCCCGACCGATCGCACCTTGGTGATGCCGCGACGCATGAGCCGCCTCGATGGCTTCGAGCAGGCCCGCCTCGCATCGGCTGCCAGCGGCTGGCCTGTGCTGCTGCGCGAGACTGGCGGGGAGCCGGTGCCACAGTCGCCCTCGACCATCAACGTTGCGCTGGTATACGTGGCCCCGCAGCAGGAAGGTGACCAGCACCGTATCGAAACGGCCTACCGCCGCCTGTGCCAGCCCTTGCTCGATGCCCTCGAGCGCCTGGGTGGCCGCGCGTCACTGGGCGAAATAGAAGGCGCCTTCTGCGATGGCCGCTTCAACGTCAATCTCGACGGCCGCAAATGGGTGGGCACGGCACAGCGCTGGCGCCAGGGTCTGAGCGGCACGCGTCCGGTGGTATTGGTTCACGGGGCGATGTTGATGGAGGACGAGCGCGAATCGATGGCGGCCGCCGTCAATCTGTTCAATCAGCAGTGTGAGCTGGAGCAGCGCGTCAAGGCCTCCAGCCATGTAGCACTGCACGAGCGTCATCCCGCACCGGATCTGATCGACGAGCTGCAAGTGGCCTATACCCAAATGCTAACAGCACTGGCCTGAGCCTGACGGGTCAGCGGGTTCCGTACACCACCATGGTCTTGCCCTTCACGTGGACCACGCTGCGCTCTTCCAGGTCCTTGAGAACCCGTCCGACCATCTCCCGTGAACAGCCCACGATGCGGCCGATTTCCTGACGCGTGATCTTGATCTGCATGCCGTCGGGGTGGGTCATCGCGTCGGGCTGCTTGCACAGATCCAGCAAGCAACGAGCTACCCGCCCAGTCACATCGAAGAACGCCAAATCGCCCACCTTGCGCGTGGTGTCGCGCAGACGTTGCGCCATTTGCCCACCCACGGCATAGAGCATGTCCGGCTCCTGCTGAGCCAACTCGCGAAACGCCGCATAGCTGATCTGCACCACTTCGCATTCGGTCCTGGCGCGTACACAGGCATCGTGTGCCTGTGTGCTATGGACTGATTGAAAAAGGCCCAGCTCGCCGAAGAAATCTCCGGGATTGAGGTAGGCAATTACCAACTCCCGACCTTCCTCAGCCTCGATCATCACCGTCGCCGAGCCTTTGAGAATCAACGAAAGGGTGTCATCCCGTGCACCGGCTGCGATCAGCGTAGTCTTCGCGGCAAATCGATGGCGCTGACCTTGCGCCAGCAGCTTTTCGAGGTTCTTGATCTTGTGCGCGGCAGCGGGCATGGCTTGGTTCCGGAAAGGGCAATCGATCTTGCATGAATCACGGCAATACGCCAGTACATTGGCGTCAGCTTATCAGACACATAGTGGGGTCACACGGCATTTGACTGCAGAACGCAGGATTTGACCGGTTCGACCTCGCAAATTGTTACAGGTGCGCTGTGTTAAGCTCACCCGCTTTATGAACACGGGAGTCCGGAAAGATGAAGGCGCGTATTCAGTGGGCCGGCGAGGCCATGTTTCTGGGCGAGTCGGGTAGCGGCCATGTCGTGGTCATGGACGGACCTCCCGAGAGCGGCGGCCGCAACCTCGGTGTGCGCCCCATGGAAATGCTGCTGCTGGGCCTGGGCGGCTGCAGCAACTATGACGTGGTCAGCATCCTCAAGAAATCGCGCCAGCCCATCGAAAGCTGCGAAGCCTTTCTGGAGGCCGAACGCGCCACGGAAGACCCGAAAGTCTTCACCAAGATCCACCTGCACTTCGTGGTCAAGGGCCGCGGCCTGAAAGAAGCTCAGGTCAAGCGTGCAGTGGAGCTGTCGGCGGAGAAGTATTGCTCGGCATCCATCATGCTGGGTCGCGCCGGCGTGGACATCACCCATGACTACGAAATCGTCGAACTGGGCTGACTTCAAGAACAAGTAAAAAGGGCGCTCATCGAGCGCCCCTGTTCTATCTGCTGCAAACAATCAAATCCGGTAGGTGCTCTTGGTCATGCCCTTGGCCCCCAGGCTCATGCCAAAGCGCACCGGCGCCGGAAACCTGGCCCCGCCAGCGTCGAGGGCCGATTCGGCATGGGCTTGTTCATCACTGCGCATCTGCGCCAGGATCGCCCGCGACTTGACGTCTTCGGCAGGCAGTTGCAGCAAGTGCTCGTCCAGATGCTTGACCACCTGATGCTCGGTCGCCGCCACGAAACCCAGGCTCACCCGGTCGCTGATGACGCCCGCTACCGCGCCGATACCGAACGACATGCCGTAGAACAACGGATTGAGCACGCTGGTATGGCTGCCCAGTTGCCGAATGCGCTGCTCGCACCACGCCAGGTGGTCCACTTCCTCTTCGGCCGCATGCTCCATGGCCTTGCGCACCTGGGGCAGCTTCGCGGTCAGGGCTTGTCCTTGATATAGCGCTTGAGCGCAGACCTCGCCGGTGTGATTGATGCGCATCAGGCCGGCCACGTGCCGACTCTGCTGCTTGTCCATCGTCACCTCGGGCTGGACGAGCGCCGGCGAGGGGCGCGATGGATGTCCGCTGAACGGTAACAGCGTGCGCATGGCCGTATCGGCTTGCAGCAGCAAACGATCAATGGGCGAGTAGTGACGCTGGGTAGCCATGGGCACCTCCGTTGAAAACCTGGCCTGCATGAATGCCGCTCAACCGGGCGGCCAGTTCATCTGGCGCTGTCCCAGTACATGCATGTGTATGTGGTAGACGGTCTGACCGCCCAGTTCGTTGCAGTTCATGACCACTCGAAAGCCCTCTTCGCAACCCAGCTCCTTGGCCAACCGCTGGGCGGTGAACAGGATATGTCCAGCCAGGCCCTTGTCGTCTTCGGTCAAGTCGTTGAGCGTGCGGATGGGTTTTTTCGGGATGACCAGAAAATGCACCGGGGCCTGTGGCGCGATATCGTGGAAGGCCAGTACCTGGTCATCCTCGTAGATGATCTTGGCCGGAATCTCCCGGTTGATGATCTTGGTAAACAAAGTATCCACAATGCATCTCCATGGCAGTCGAAGGTTCAGTGTACTGAGGCTTGTGCCCAGCGCCCAGCCTTGCCGGCTTCAATGGGGGGCGAAAGCCTTGTTGATCCATCCACTCACGATGCGCGTCAGCCACCGTGAGCCCAGCCGCGGAGCCCTGGCCAGCCAGGCATTACGCTGTCCAGGCACGATCACCGCGCGATTGCGGGCCAGCGCTCGTACCGTCTGCAGCGCTACCTGCTCGGGGTCCAGCACCTGCGAACTGTTCGCCAGGCGCGGAATGCGCCGCTGGTTGGAGCGTACCGGCCCAGGACACAGCACCGAAACCTTTACCCCGGTCTGCTTGAGTTCCTCGCGCAGCCCTTCGGAAAAATGCAGCACATAGGCCTTGCTCGCCGCATAGCTGCTCATCCATGGTCCGGGCTGGAAGGCGGCCAGTGAGGCGACATTCAGGATCTGCCCACCACCCTGCACGGCCATCGCATTGCCCAAGGCGTGGCAGAGGCGGGTGAGGGCTAGAACGTTCAGTTCGATCAGATCCTGTTCTTGGCTCCAGTCCTGAGCCAGAAAGTGCCCATAGGAGCGTACGGCCGCGCAGTTCACCAACAGGTCGATCTGGCGTTCGCTTTCTTCAAGCTCCAGCAGAAACCCCGACAGCCGCAGGGGTTCGCCCAGGTCGCAGGCACGAAACAATACTTCCACACCAAAGCGCTGCGTCAGTTCAGCGGCAATGATTTCAAGCTGGTCACGCTGGCGCGCTACCAGAAGCAGGCTGCGCCCACGCCTGGCCAGGGCTTCGGCCATGGCCAGGCCCAAGCCTGCCGACGCGCCTGTGATCATGGCATAACGGGTCATTGAATTCTCCATACCCCCGCCAGGCAAGCTGGCGCGGTTTCATATGGACATTCTACCGCGCGCGTTCACGTTTGGGCTCACAGCTTGTGCGTGACCTCAGAACGGCTTGACCACCACCAGGATCACAACGGCCAGCAGGATCAGCACTGGAATTTCGTTGAACCAGCGGTAGTACACATGGCTGCGTTTGTTCTCGCCACGTGCGAAGCGCTTCATCTGCGCACCGCACACGTGATGGTAGCCGGTCAGCAATATGACCAGGGTCAGCTTCGCATGCATCCATCCCTGGCTCATCCAGCCCGGCGACAGTGCAATCAGCCAGATACCGAAGATGAACGTGGCGATCATCGCTGGGGTCATGATGCCGCGGTAAAGCTTGCGCTCCATGACGGCAAAGCGTTCGCGGCTGACGGTGTCCTCGCTCTGCGCGTGGTAGACGAACAGGCGAGGCAGGTAGAACAACCCGGCAAACCAGCAGACAACGCTGACGATATGCAGAGCCTTGATCCATAGATAAAGCATTTTCGGTCTTCTCAGGTTCACGGTAGCGTCGATAGTAGAGTCTGTCGGCGTTCGCGTCATCTCAACGGTTGTGGCTCAAGCCCCAGGCCCCTATCATCGAAGGCTTTCCAGTCGCATCGTGAAGAGGGCAGTGTATGGTCAAGGTCGGTATCGTCGGCGGCACGGGTTACACCGGAGTCGAACTGCTACGTCTGCTGGCGCAGCATCCGCAGGCGCAAGTAGAGGTCATCACCTCCCGATCCGAGGCTGGCCTGCCGGTTGCCGACCTGTACCCCAACCTGCGCGGTCACTACGACGGCCTGGCGTTCAGCGTCCCGGACATCAAGACCCTGGGTGCCTGCGACGTAGTGTTCTTCGCCACCCCCCACGGTGTCGCCCACGCCCTGGCCGGCGAGTTGCTGGCAGCAGGTACCAAGGTCATCGACCTGTCCGCCGACTTCCGCCTGCAGGATGCCGATGAGTGGGCCAAGTGGTACGGTCAGCCGCACGGTGCGTCCGAGCTGCTGGCCGATGCTGTCTATGGCTTGCCCGAGGTCAACCGCGAGCAGATCCGCCAGGCGCGCCTGATCGCTGTGCCAGGCTGCTATCCGACGGCCACCCAGCTGGGCTTCCTGCCGCTGCTCGAGGCTGGACTGGCCGACAACACGCGTCTGATCGCCGACTGCAAGTCGGGCGTCAGTGGCGCGGGTCGCGGCGCCAGCGTAGGCTCACTGTTCTGCGAAGCTGGCGAAAGCATGAAGGCCTATGCGGTCAAGGGTCACCGTCACCTGCCCGAAATCACCCAAGGCCTGCGTCGCGCCGCCGGTGGCGAGGTGAGTCTGACCTTCGTCCCACACCTCACACCCATGATCCGCGGCATCCACTCCACACTGTATGCCACGGTGGTCGACAAGTCGGTCGATCTGCAGGCGCTGTATGAAGAACGCTACGCCGATGAACCCTTCGTCGACGTCATGCCGGCCGGCAGCCACCCCGAAACCCGCAGCGTGCGCGGCGCCAACGTCTGCCGCATCGCCGTGCACCGCCCCCAGGGTGGCGACCTGGTGGTCGTGCTTTCGGTCATCGACAACCTGGTCAAAGGCGCGTCGGGCCAAGCCGTGCAGAACATGAACATCCTGTTCGGTCTGGACGAACGCTTCGGTCTGTCCCACGCCGGCATGCTGCCCTGACCATTTCCACAGCATCGCCCAGAGGCCCGCGTTGCGGGCCTCTTTGCTTTAGCCACTGGCTAATTCTTGACCATTTTCGTAGGAGAAGAGGATAATGCCGCCATTGAGCATTATGACGGCGTACGCCGGGAGAACTTCTACATGAGCGTCGAATCCTTTACCCCCATGGCTTTGCAATTCACCCAAGGGGCTGCCATCAAGGTCAAGACCCTGGTCGATGAAGAGGGTAACGATCGTCTCAAGCTGCGCGTCTTCGTCACCGGTGGCGGCTGCTCGGGCTTCCAGTATGGCTTCACCTTCGATGAAGATGTCGCCGAAGACGACACCATCGTGGAGCGCGAAGGCGTCAGTCTCGTGGTCGATCCCATGAGCTTCCAATACCTGGCCGGCGCACAGGTCGATTACCAGGAAGGCTTGGAAGGTTCGCGATTCGTGATCAACAACCCCAACGCCAGTACCACCTGCGGTTGCGGTCAGTCCTTCTCGATCTGATCCAGCACCCATGAAAAACGCCGTGCGATTGCACGGCGTTTTGCATTTCAGGTATCCAGCTTCAGGCCGGGTAGATGGCGCCCAACACGCGCAGGCCTCGCGCGCCGGTCACGCTGGGCCGGTTGGCCGCAACGCCTTGCAGGCAGCAATCAGCCAGCCAGGCAAAAGCCATGGCTTCGACCCAGTCCGGATCGACACCCGCCGCTGTCGTACTCTCGACCCGAGTCCCCGACAGCAAGGCTTGCAGTCGCGCCATCAAGGCCTGGTTGTGAGCGCCGCCACCGCACACCAGCAGTGCATGAGTGCTCGGCTGGGCGACACGCAGCGACTGCACGATGCTTTGCGCGGTCAGCTCGAGAAGCGTTGCTTGAACGTCGGCGTCATCGAACGCAGGAAGGCTGTCCAGGTGCCGTTGCAGCCAGCTCAGGTTGAACACCTCGCGCCCCGTGCTTTTCGGGCCGCTGCCAGCGAAGAATGGATCGCTTAGCAGAGCACTCAGCAAATGCGGTTGCAGCGTACCGGTCGCTGCCCAAGCGCCTGCTCGATCATAGTCCTGGCCACGCTTGAGCTGAATCCAGGCATCCATCAGCACGTTGCCAGGTCCGCAGTCGAAACCGCTTACTGGCTGATTGCCGCCGATCAGACTGAGATTGCTGAAGCCACCCACATTGAGCACCGCACGCGCCTCACCTTCGGCACCGAACAGCGCTTCGTGGAAGGCCGGAACCAAGGGTGCACCCTGACCGCCGGCGGCCACATCGCGTCGGCGAAAATCGCCCACGACGGTGATCTGCGTCAGCTCCGCCAACAACGCCGGATTGCCGATCTGTACGGTGAAGCCCCGAGCTGGCTCGTGCCTCACGGTCTGTCCGTGGCTACCAATCGCTCGGATGTCGGCAGATGCAAGATGCTGTGAGGCCAGCAAGGCAGAGATGCCATCGGCTGCCAGTGCTACCCATTGGTTTTCAGCGACGGCAGCTCGAGCGATTTCATCCGGCCCGCTGGCGCACAGTTCCAGTAGCTGGCTGCGTAATGCCTCGGGCATGGGCACGTAGTGTGTTGCCACCAGCCGAGTGGATTGATCCTGCTCGATCAGGGCGATGTCCAGCCCATCGAGACTGGTGCCGGACATGACCCCAAGGTAGTACGCCATGGCTCAGCGCTTGCTCGCCAGCAGGGTGCTGCGCTCTACGTCCATCTTCGCCATCAGCGGCTGGCTCAGCTGGTTGAAGCGCTGTTTCTCGGACTTGGCGATTGGGTCAGCCATCGGCAGCTTCTGGCCCAGAGGATCGACGTGCACGCCGTTTACCTGGAACTCGTAGTGCAGATGCGGGCCTGTCGACAGACCGGTGGTACCGATGTAACCGATCACCTGGCCTTGCTTGACGCTGCCGCCGGTCTTGATACCTTTGGCGAAACCCTGCATGTGTCCGTACAGCGTGGTGTAGCTGTTGCCGTGCTGAATGATCACGGTGTTGCCATAGCCGCCACGACGACCGGCCAAGGTGATCTTGCCGTCACCGGCCGCCTTGATCGGCGTACCGCGCGGCGCAGCATAGTCAACGCCCTTGTGCGCACGGATCTTGTTCAGAATCGGATGCTTGCGACCCATTGAGAACCGCGAGCTGATGCGGGCAAAGTCCACCGGGGTACGGATGAACGCCTTGCGCATGCTGTTGCCATCGGCGGTGTAGTAATTGCTGTTGCCCTGCTTGTTGGTATAGCGCACTGCGGTATAGGTTTTGCCGCGGTTGGTGAAGCGCGCAGCGAGAATACCGCCGGTACCGATTACCTTACCGTTGAGTACACGCTGCTCGTAGATGATGTCGAACTCATCGCCCTGGCGAATATCCTGAGCAAAGTCCACGTCATATCCGAAGATGCTGGCCATATCCATGGTCTGGCTATGAGACAGCCCGGCACGCGCCGCTGACTGCGACAGCGAGTTCTTGATCACGCCATGGGCATACGCTTCACGAGTCACCGGCTTGCTGGTTTCACGCTCGAAGGCGAAACCCGTGCCAGCCTTGGTCAGCCGGATGGTGTCCAGGTCGCTGACCTTGCTGTGCAGGCTGAGCAATTCGCCTTCCGGCGACAGTTCGAATTCCAGCAGTTGTCCACGCTTGAGCTGAGTGAACTGTTTGGCCTTCTTGTCACTGCCCATGACGTCGGCCACGGTCGACGCCGGCAAACCGACCTTCTCGAACAGCGTGGAAAGCGTGTCGCCCTTGGCAACCACCACCTGACGATGTCCCGGCTCTTTCTTCGCGGCAGCGACTTCCTTGGCAGCGGGTGCTTCCTTGGTTGCAGCAACGTGGGGGGCTGGATGCTCGGATGGCTGTGCAGCGTGCTCGGTGTCGGTCGAGGCAGGCGTTTCAATCTGGGCGAAGGGTGCAGGGGCTGCCTGTTCGGCGATCGGGGCAACCGGGGTGTCTTGTTCGGCGTCCTTGAGCTGTTCGACGGGAGCCGGCATTTCCAGGCTCATGTTCGTGCGTTTTGCTTCTACATCACTGGAAGGAAATACCAGCAAGGCAAGGCTGAGGAGGGCGGCCAGGCCGCTGGCAGCCACAAGGTGGCTCTTCGGATAAAGCGGCGGCGCTTTAGGCGGTTGCTTGGTCATAGGTGATTTTTTGACTTTTAAAGATGGAAAGATGAGATGAATGACATGATGAAGATGAAATAACTGTATAAAATATAACCAAAACCCCTCCAAAGCAAGCTCGCAGACGTTTGCTTGGCGCCAATGAGTCACATCTGTGCCCGCGCCTTGTATTTGACCGGTGATCTTGTATCGTTGAGCCTTTTGAATCCGAGCGTTGTAGGACCTTATATGAAGTCTGTTGAAGAGCAGCTGGCGCTGATCAAGCGCGGCACTGAAGAGGTGCTGGTCGAATCCGAACTGGTCGAGAAGCTCAAGCGCGGTCAACACCTGCGTATCAAGGCAGGCTTCGATCCCACCGCCCCGGATCTGCACCTGGGCCACACCGTGCTGATCAACAAGCTGCGACAGTTCCAGGAGCTGGGTCACCAGGTCATCTTCCTTATAGGTGACTTCACCGGCTCCATCGGTGACCCCAGTGGCAAGAGCGCCACACGTCCACCGCTGACGCGTGAGCAGGTGCTGGAGAATGCCGAGACCTACAAGGCCCAGGTGTTCAAGATCCTTGATCCTGCCAAAACAGAAGTGGCGTTCAACTCCACCTGGATGGACGTCCTCAGCCCAGCTGACTTCATTCGCCTGGCTTCGCAGTACACCGTGGCCCGTATGCTCGAGCGCGATGATTTCGACAAGCGCTACACCAGCAACCAGCCGATCGCGATTCACGAGTTCCTCTATCCTCTAGTCCAGGGTTATGACTCCGTTGCCCTGCGGGCAGACGTCGAGCTGGGCGGTACCGACCAGAAATTCAACCTGTTGATGGGGCGTGAGCTGCAGCGCTCTTATGGTCAGGATGCCCAGTGCATCGTCACCTTGCCGTTGCTGGAAGGTCTGGACGGTGTCAAGAAGATGTCCAAGTCGCTGGGCAACTACGTGGGCATTCAGGAAGCGCCCGGCATCATGTACAGCAAGCTGGTGTCCATTCCCGATGCACTGATGTGGCGTTACTTCGAGCTGCTCAGCTTCCGCAGCATGGATGAGATCGACGCTTTCAAGGCGGATGTGGAAGCCGGTGCCAATCCGCGTGACATCAAGATCAAGCTGGCCGAAGAGATCGTTGCGCGCTTCCATGGCGAGGAAGCGGCACAGAGCGCCCATAAGGCAGCGGGCAACCGCATGAAGGAGGGTGAGCTGCCAGAAGATTTGCCGGAAGTGGATGTCGCAGCCGCTGAAGACATGCCTATAGCGGCTATCCTTAATAAGGCAGGGCTGGTCAAGAACGCCGCAGGCGCGCGCGATCTTCTCAATGCCGGAAGTGTCCGCGTCGACGGTGCTGTGGTAGACCGCGCATTCATCTTCCCGCTGGGCGCAACCCATGTCGTACAGGCCGGCAAGAAGGCTTTCGCCCGCATTACGCTAAAAATCGAATAATTCAAAACAAGGGCTTGACGGCGAATTCGAAGTGTCTATAATTCGCCCCACTTCCGGCGCAGCCGAAACGATAAACGCCTTGTTAATCAATGAGTTAGTCGTTCAGGCAGTGAGGAAGTGCTTCGATCTTCAAGTTCGGAAGCGGTGAAAAAGGGG
>NZ_LGIR01000027.1:0-116745 GCF_001187875.1 Pseudomonas sp. RIT-PI-a | reverse complement strand
GGGTGGTGTCGTTGGGCACCAATTCGCCCAGGTAATAGGCGACGAGGGCGTCGCGAAAGCTTTCGTTGAGGGTTGCTGCAATGGTCATGGAATGGATTCCTGTGTGGTGGTTCAAGGGTTTTTTGGGGTGCCTGTAAGGGCCTCTTCGCGGGCAGAGAGCTCGCCGCCCGCCCCCGCTCTCACAAGGATTCAAAGTGTTCACAAAATCCCTGTGGGAGCGGGCTCTGCCCGCGAAGAGGTCGACGCCGATACTTCAGACTTAAGCGCGAACAGCCGCCATCGCCGCCTGGCCTACCGCCTGCCAGTCAGCCTCGGGGCTGTCGGCCGTCAGCGAGCAGGCTTGCAGCAGGGTCGCCGCGTTCAGGCCGGTTTCGAGCGACACGGCCTGCGCCCGGCGCAGCCAGTCGATGTGCGCAACGGTCTTGGCGGTCTTCTGCGGCAGCAGCTCGGTCAGCAGCGCCACTTCGGTTTCGCGCCAGCCCAGCAGGGCCGACACTGCGGCATTGCAGGTTTGCGCCTGCACCGCCAGTTGGCGCTTGCCAGGGCGCTTGGAAACCAGCGCGTTGGCCTGTTCCAGGTAGCCCAGCAGGCGTTCTTCGGGTTGGCCCAGAGTGTTGAAAAGGGTCTCGTAAGCCTTGAGCAGGCGCAGATTGTCAAGCTTCAGCGGTCGCAGGTTCGTGGCGCCGAGCCATTCCGGGCAGGCGATGAAGGTACGCAGTGCGCGCGGGCCCAGATTTGTCCAGGTCACAACCTTGCTGACGGCCACAACGCGCTGCAGCCTCTGGAGCGTGTACTCTTGGGACGAGCGCTCAGGCTCGCCCTCGATCGGCCAGCCCTGGGTGACGTGATACAGCACCGCCCCTGGCGCAAAGTCGGCCAAGTGCCCTGCCAGCACGGCCAGCTCAGGCATCAGACCGGTGTGTTCTTGCAGCAGCGCTTCGATCAGGCGTTCCTGGCGACGCAGGCGCTCAAGCAACCACTGGTCCAGGCAGCCCATGGCCGATTCGACGGCCTCGGATGTCAAGGCAAGCGAGTCAAGCATCTGCTGAAGGCGGGCTTGCAGCTGTGCCAGGTCAGTGTCTTGGGCCGTGAGTTCTCGATCGACCACGAAGCCACTGCTGCTGATAAGTGTCCACGCACGCAGCTGTACGTACCAATCGACGGCCGTGCCGTCTTGCAAGGTGGGCAGACCCAGCTCATTGACCTGCTCTGGGGTGACGCGTTGATCACGAGCCTCGTTGGCCAGTTGTTCAAGACGTTCGTACAGGGCAGGGGCGGGTGTGCGGCTTTCGACGGTATCGAGCAGTGCACGCAGGGACGATACAGTCAGCTTGTGGGTCTTGAGCCACCGCACGCACTCATCCAGTTGCATCAGGATGTCCAGCACGTCCGCTTCGGCTTCTGCGTCGGCTTCCCGTGGCAGCAGAACACCGGCCGTGCATTTGCGCACGAATTCGACGCCGCCCATCAGACGCTGCAAGCCATCCAGGTCGGCCACGTTGATGCTGAACAGGGCAGCAATGCGCGCTTGGCGATACAGCGCCGACACTATTGGCAGCGAGCGGTTGAGTGGACCGACGTGAGCAATGGTATTGGCTGCCGCCACGCCAAAAGACGTCTCGTCGTGCAACAGACCCAGACCGGCGCACAATTGACCAATGGTCTTTTGCGAGTCCATGTCGGACGGGGTTTGGGTGAACGCGGTTTGATCCAACTGCAGTGGCGCGCCGAACAGCACTGGGCTGTTGAAGACGCGATCGAACAACGGCAGCGTGTCGCCGCTGGCGAAGGGGGTTATGTCGTGTATAAACGCTGCGAACTCTTCCGCGCCGATGCCGTAGTGGCGATTGAAGTAGCGATAGGCGCCCAAGGTGCGCAGGGTGTTCTGATTGGGCTGCAACGCCGGGTTGGCATCGCCCTCGGCGCGCATGGCCGACACAATCAGCGTATCCAGTTCGGCAAACGGGATATTCGTCCAGCGTTGCAGACGGATCATGCGCTGCATCCGGTCGAAACGGTCCAGAGAGGTATTGCCCAGCAACAAGGGAGAGGTGTCGGCTCCTTGCCAGAAATTCAAGGCGTTATTGTATTGCTCTGTGTTGGCTCCTGATTTGTAATTGTCTTGGCCGCCCGTGCCGTTGACGTAGACTGCGCCGTAGCTCATTGGGTTGGGCATGCGCCGCTCCGGCCTGCTTGAACCGGTCTTGTTACCTATTGGACAGTTCGGCGAAAGCTGCGGGAAAGCCCGCTTCTGCGCAATCAGTGACTGCAACTGATCGGCATCTAAACCTGTTGTCTGGCAAAATGTATTCACTTGGCTCAACGAGCAGTTGTCGAATACAAGTTGCTCGATGCCGTAGTGCTCGCGGAAGAAAAGGGTTTCTTCGCCAGTCAGGTTACGGCTTTGGCCAGCAATACTGCCGGTATAGATACTCACGCTCAGACGGCGACCGATACGGATCACACCGTCGGTTTTGGCCATCACGTCAATCAGTAAAGGCGCATGAAACTCACCGTCGAGGGGCCGGCCGCCGTTATCGGCTGGATCATACGTGATACGTAAACAGATGCCCTGATTCAGGTCGTCATGGGCGGTGGGTAGCGGCCATGACCCGCCGCTCCCCTCGCGCAAGCCATGAACCCTCAGGCTAACGGTCTGCGTAACGCCGTTGTGCTGCAAGGTCATCATGATCAGACTGTATTGTTCGTGATGAGTGACATTCGAGACTGCAGGCTGAACCGGCACCTCGAAATGTGTAGTGCCCGTAGTCCACAGATAGGTGTTGGACTGGATAGGGGAATACCACGAGTTATCACTCAGTGTCCGGCCCAGGGCCGGAAACAGGCTTGGCTGAACAAGCAGGCGCTGCTGCACCGGGCTCAAACCTGACATCAGCGGCAAGGCATTTTTAGTCATGGCGCTAGGCGTGGCTGCCAAGGTGTAATTGATCTCACCCAGCCCCGGCTTCTCCCCACCCAACGCCAGACTCACCTGCTGGTGAGCAAAATGATACGGAAACACGAACGGGTGCTTCTTCTCCGCCAGCAGTTGGTGGATCGGCCGCACATCGTCTTGTTCTTTCTGGTACTTGTTGATGCCCTGGGTCAGCACGTCATTGACCAGGTCCAGCATGGGCCGGCTCTGGTAGGTGCTTTGCTCGTCGATCAGCATCTGGTCCAGATCGGGGCGGCGCACTGTCAGCGGGATGCGCAGTGGCGAGGTGGAGGCGCCTTCGATCTTTTCGGCGGCGAAGCGGCGCAGCGAACCCAGGTAGGCCACTGGTCCGTCCATGGCTTCGATGGCGCCGACCTTGCAGAACTGATCCCAGTTTTCCTTGAACAGGTTGGGGTAGCTGGGGCCGACGTTGACCAAGGCGCGCACGCCGGTTTGCGGCGCGATCAGCGGCAGGCTGCGGCCCGACGAGACCTGCTCTTCACGGAAGGAGCGCGCGATCTGGTTGGCGTAGCACATGGCATTGTCGTAGGCCAGGTCGCCGTCGGCGTCGCTGAGGTTGCGCAGTCGGCTGGTGAATTCGAGCTTGGGCTGGCGGATGATGTCGAACACCGAGCTCATGCCCATCTGCGGCATGGCGTCGGCGAAGCTGAGGCGCCCGGCGATGCGGGTTTCGGGCTGCTGGGGTACGAGGTTTTCGAACAGTGGGTTGTAGACCGGCTCCTGCTCAGCCGGCAGTTCGATTTCGGGGGTCAGGTCTTCGTCGTTGTCGAAGAGGGGATCGGGCAGTTCAGGCGTGTTCATGGTTCGCACTCGTTCAGGGAAATGACAGCCTGACGTTTTACGGTGCGCGAATACTTGGTGGTATCCGTAGAAGTGATAGGTAGGCAAGGCTTCCAGGTGGGTGTAGGGAGGGGGGGAGTGAGACGCCAAGGTCAGAGGTACACACGGCAAGCTGCCCCGCTTGGGGCAACTTGCCGTGTGCGCTTTACGCAGTCTTCAGGGCAATCTTGTGGTTGCTGATCACACGCGCAGTCTTGGAGAAGCGGGCTGTAACCTGCCGAGTGACCTGTTTCTTGAACAAGCCAGTGGTTGTGTTCTCAACTTTGGAGATGTTCGGAGGGTTCATCTGGTTTTGGTGATGAATACCCCATTGCCGAGCTGAACGGTCGTAACGCATGAACGCTGTGGCCTGTATGTTCTCGATGGTGGCGCCGGTGCTGTCCTGGTGATAGGCATAGTCCGGGTACTCCATGGCATTGACCATGCCAAGACCATGTTCACCGCTGCTCAGATTGTTGTACTCGTCGTCTTCCTTGTCGCCTTGCACATGCCGGACCCGCAGCGTCTGGCCATCCATCTGGTCGACGGCCAAGGTACACCCGCTGAAGCCTGGGGTGAGCACCAATTCCGGTTGACCCTGGCTTGGGTGAATGGGAATGTCGACATAGCCCCCCTGGGGTGCCCAGTAGGCGTACTCACTGGCCGCCACGGGGTGTGCGGCGCTCGGGTCGGTCACGACTAGAGCGTTGTAGCTTCTGCCTTGGTCCGTCATTTTGAGCGCACCGAAGAGCAACTGCCCACCGCCTTGGAGATTTGTTATCGTTGCTATGGTGGCCGCGGAGGTAGACACTTTTTGCGGAACGAGCAAATCGGTTATCAAGAGTTCGCTGGCCTGGCTGCCATCGCTCAGCACGTCGCGCAGCGGCACCGGTTGCGCGTGCAGTGTTGGAAAGTCATAGATGTCGGCCGGCGTCTCGGCGATGGAGGCGTCTTTTCGATTGCGGCTGGCGCCCGTACGCAGTTTCGGCGCGTACAACCCGTTGGGCTGCTGGGCACCGCTAGGCTCCAGGCCGTCGGCATCGCGCAGGGTCATGGGGTTGTTGCGCACCATCCTGAACAGGTTCAAGCCATCGATGGTGCCGGCCGGGTCGGCGCTCAGCCAGCGACAGGCCCACGGCTGGTAATAGCGGTGGCCGTAGTAATACAGGCCACTGGCGTCGCACTCCTTGCCCGAATAACGAACGGTCTTGTAGCAGGCCTCCAGTTCGTTGCGTGCCGCCCACACGGCAGTGCCGCCGAAAGGGTAGTACTCTTCGCGACTGATCAGAGCACCCTCGCCATCGACTTCAAGCCCGCCGCTGCCAATCAAGTCGTCGTAACTGTAACGCAGGGCGCCGTTGTCAACGCCATCCGGTTTACCCTGCGTCCACAGCAGCGCCCGGAGCTGGCCACTGCCGGGCGCGCCGACGCTGATCGTCTGCCACTGTTGGGTGAGGGTTTCACCCACATGCTGGGTGTGCAGTTCGAGATCGCGCAGGTAAACCGTGCGCCGGGTCTGCTGTTGGGTGCCGCCCTGAGCGCTGGCCCGTTTACTGATGCGTTGTCCGTCTGCGGTGTATTGGTAGCGTTCGTCGTCGGGCATTTGGCCTTCACGGCGCAGTGCGGTGACACTCTGCAACTGCCCGCGGGGTGTCCAGCTCAGAGGTTGGCCGGGGCGTAGATGCAGTTGATGGCCGGCGGCGTCGAACAGGCAATCGACCTGATTGGGGTCTTCGCTCAGTTCGCCCGGCACGGCGCGGTTGCTGGAAGTCGCAACGGTGATATGGCGGGTGTAGTTGTTGCCGCTGGCCGGTGCGCTGTGGCGCAGGCGAACGAGGTTACCGGCACGGTCGTATTGGTAGGTCCGGGTGTACAGCGTCACCGCGCCATCGTCGAGCAGCATGGGCGTGCTCGGCGCGCCCTGGCGTGAATGGCTGGCACACTCGCGGCCGCTGGCGCTCACCAACTGATAGAGGCTGTCATAGACGAAGCAGCTCTGCGCGGGCACCTGCTGGTTACGCCAGAAGCGGGTGGCCTGCGCCGTGTCTTCCACTGCCGTCACGTTGCCGGCTGGATCGTAGCTGTAGCGCAAATCCTGCAGGCGTTGGGCCCCGAGTCGATGGCCAGCCGGACGCTCGACGCACACGCCGACCAGACGCAAATCGCAAGGGTCGTAGGTGAAGGTGCTGAGCACGCCATTACCCTGTTCCTTGCGCAGCAGTTGGCCGCTTTCACTGTAGTGCTGGGCAATCACCACCGGTTGTTCGACCTGGCCGTTGAGGCGTAGCCAACTGGCGTTTTGCAAGCCAAGTCGGTCGTAGGCAATGCGCTGGCGGTGCAACTGCGGGTCGATCTGCGTGATCAGGGTGCCGGTGGCGTCGAGCTGGTACTGGTGGGTGAGCGCGTCGGTGTCCAGCAGGGCATTCCAGGCCTGTTCATCGGTGCCCTGCCAGTTCGCTTGGCTGTCGCCGCGCAACAGTCGACGGCTTTCACACAGTACTGCGCCGTTGACGCTCAGGGCCGAACGCTGGTGCAGGCCGCCCGTGTCGTAATGCCTGACACAGCGACCGCTCAGGTTGAGCGCTTGCTGAGAGGCGCTGGGGGTGGCCCAGATGAAGCGCTCGATCACCTTGCCCGCGCTGGCCTCGGTGTGTTCGGTGACGGTGCTGATTCGGTCCGCGGGCTGGTTGGCCAGGTAGGCCCAGGTGCGTTTGACGCCGGTGGCGGAGAGGCTCAGAGCCGGTCTGCTCAACGCATCGTCCAGCTGGTAGTTGCGCCCGGCATCGACACTGTCGCTGCTCAACACCTTGCCTGCCAGGGAACGTTGGTAGCGAATATTGGGGGTGTAACTGCCATCCCGCCGAACGTGAGCGTGGAGGCGCGGATCGACGGAGGCGAGGTGTTGGCCAGAAGCGCTGAAAGCGTGCCGGGTGATGCGCGCTTCAACGATTTCCAATTGCTCGGGATGGCGGTGGTACAGCACTTCGGCCACGGCCAGCCCGCGGCCATCGAGGACGCTGAGCATCGGGGTGTTTTTGAAGGTGCTGTACGACTGTGAACGGTTCGAGCCCGTCATGATGGAATTGCTCCTATTGCAAAACCACCCTTTCTATGCCCAAGCCGCCGTTGGCGATACTGTCAAATGTGCCAGCTAGACAAACTGGCTGAAACGAAAAAGCCCGGCACAATGGCCGGGCTTTCGCGGGTCGCACGCAGCGTTTACTGTACTTCCACCGCCAGGCTTTCGGCGATCTTGCCCTGCCAGATGGCCGGGCCGGTGATGTGTACCGACTCGCCTTTGCTGTCGACGGCCACGGTCACGGGCATGTCCTTGACGTCGAACTCGTAGATGGCTTCCATGCCCAGCTCTTCGAAGGCCACCACGCGCGATTTCTTGATGGCCTGGGCCACCAGGTAGGCGGCGCCGCCCACGGCCATCAGGTACACAGCCTTGTGATCCTTGATCGCTTCGATGGCGGTCGGGCCGCGCTCGGACTTGCCGATCATGCCCAGCAGGCCGGTCTGGTCGAGGATCTGCCGGGTGAACTTGTCCATCCGCGTGGCCGTGGTCGGGCCAGCCGGGCCAACCACTTCTTCGCGGACCGGATCGACCGGGCCGACGTAGTAGATGAAGCGGCCCTTGAGGTCCACCGGCAGGGTTTCACCCTTGTTCAGCATCTCGACCATGCGCTTGTGCGCAGCGTCGCGACCGGTGAGCATCTTGCCGTTGAGCAGGATGGTCTCGCCCGGCTGCCAGCTTTGCACTTCTTCAGGCGTCAGCGTGTCGAGGTTGACGCGGCGAGCCGACGGGCCGGCTTCCCAGACGATTTCCGGGTAGGCGTCCAGGTCCGGCGCTTCCAGTTCGGCCGGGCCGGAACCGTCGAGCACGAAGTGGGCGTGACGGGTCGCGGCGCAGTTGGGGATCATGCACACCGGCAGCGAGGCGGCGTGGGTCGGGTAGTCCATGATCTTCACGTCGAGCACGGTGGTCAGGCCGCCGAGGCCCTGAGCGCCGATGCCCAGCTGGTTGACCTTGTCGAACAGCTCCAGACGGATCTCCTCGATACGGTTCTGCGGGCCGCGGGCCTTGAGTTCGTGGATGTCGATGGACTCCATCAACACTTCCTTGGCCATTACCGCAGCCTTCTCGGCCGTGCCGCCGATACCGATGCCGAGCATGCCGGGCGGGCACCAGCCCGCGCCCATGGTCGGCACGGTCTTCAACACCCAGTCGACGATCGAATCGGACGGGTTGAGCATGGCCATCTTCGACTTGTTCTCGGAGCCGCCACCCTTGGCTGCCACGTCCACTTCCACGGTGTTGCCGGGCACGATGGAGTAGTGGATCACCGCCGGGGTGTTGTCCTTGGTGTTCTTGCGAGCGCCGGCCGGGTCGGCCAGGATCGAGGCGCGCAGGACGTTTTCCGGCAGGTTGTAGGCGCGACGCACGCCCTCGTTGATCATATCGTCCAGGCCCATGGTGGCGCCGTCCCAGCGCACGTCCATGCCCACGCGCACGAACACGGTGACGATGCCGGTGTCCTGGCAGATCGGCCGGTGGCCGGTGGCGCACATGCGCGAGTTGATCAGGATCTGGGCGATGGAGTCGCGCGCCGCCGGGGACTCTTCACGCAGGTAGGCCTGGTGCATGGCCTGGATGAAGTCCACGGGGTGGTAATAGGAAATGAATTGCAGGGCGTCGGCGACGCTCTGAATCAGGTCGTCTTGTTTGATCACGGTCATGGGGCGCGCTCCTCTTGGTGGGGAACATTCGTTAAGAAAGCGGGTCAGGTCTAGCCTGGCGCACGGCTTTCGAGGTGCGTCAACGTGTAGCAGGTTGGCGCGAAAAAGGCGCGGCAGTATAGCGCGGCTGAACCGAGCTGACACGCTGGATCGATGGAGTGGCGTGGGGTTGAGGCGGATACACCGTTGGTCCGATACCCGGTAGACTTCGTCGAGCCCTCCAAAATTGAATAGTTATTTGACCCCTTGGCCATTATTATGGCATCACACCTTTGCACTGTTACGGTGCAATCAGGGGATGGATTCCCGTTCAGCACAGCGAGTCTGCGAGTGACCGAGTCCGCCCTTCAACATCTACTGATCAAGCGTTTCTCGCTGGCTGCCTGCACCTATGCGTTGGTGCTGGTGCTCGTGTGGGTGGCCATCCTGACTCAGTATTGCAGCGTGTCGCTGGTGACAGCGGTGGGCAGTACTTGCCTGGTCGTCGTCAGCCAGGGCGTGCTGTACTGGGTCTTCCGCAGCGGCACCAATCAGCGCTTTCGCGACCCCAGCCTTACCGAGTTCCAGGTGCTGCTGGCCGTGGCCTGGCATACCTGGCTGATCGCCAATCTGGAAGTGGCTCGCGGCACCTTCATGGTGGTCTACGTGTTGATCCTGCTGTTCGGCGTGTTCCACCTGCCGCGCCTGGCGTTCGTGCGCTGTGCGCTGGTGGTGTTCGTCGCCTTCGTCGGGGTCAATCTGTGGGAAGCCTATCGCATGGCGCTGCCGGATCCGGGGCTGGCCACGTTGCAGATCTGCGCCATGCTGGTGGTGCTGCTGTGGTTATGCATGTACGCCAGCTACGTGCAGAGCTCGCGCCAGCGCATGCGCCAGCGCCGCTACGCCCTGCAGGCGCACCAGGACACCCTGCGCGGCATGATGCGCCAGCTCGAAGACCTGGTGGCCACCGACGAACTCACGGGCCTGTTCAATCGTCGGCATTTCCTGCGCCTGGCGTCGCGCGAGCTGGCCACGCTCAAGCCGGGTGTCGAGCATGGCTTGGCTTTGATCGACCTCGACCACTTCAAGCGCATCAACGACATCCATGGCCACGCCGCCGGTGATCAGGTGCTGCAGGCCTTTGCCGCCGTGACCCAGGATTGCCTGCGCGATACCGATGTACTGGCCCGCTATGGCGGCGAAGAATTCGTGCTGTTGATGCCGCAAGTCGATGCGGATCATCTGGTGAGCAGCTGCGAGCGGCTGCGTCGCGCGTTTGCCGACGCCGACCCGCAGGGCCTGGGCGCAGCCAATCTGAGTCTGTCGGTGGGCATGACCTTGCTGGCGCCGGGCGACGATCTGGATGACGCGCTGCAGCGTGCCGACCAGGCGCTGTATCGGGCCAAGCGCGAGGGTCGCAACCGCTGCGCGGCAGCTTGGGACATGGCCGATGCCTGAACTGGAAACAGGCCGGCAGCGCTGGACGGTCGCGGCCGGCAGCAACCTGCTCGATGCCCTCAACGAGGCCGGCCTGCAGGTGCCTTTCAGTTGTCGCGCAGGCAGTTGCCATGCGTGTCTGGTGCGCTGCCTGGCTGGCGAGCCCCACGACCGCAAACCTGAAGCCCTGAGTGTCGGCAAGCGCGAGCAGGGCTGGCGCCTGGCCTGCCAGTGTCAAATCGTCGAGGACTTGCAGGTGGCGGTGTTCGATCCTCAAGGTGACGGTACGGCTGCGCGAGTGATCGGCCATGACTGGCTGTCGGCCAACGTGCTGCGCCTGCGGCTGCAGGCGGAACGTGAACTGCGCTATCACGCCGGGCAGCACATGGTGCTCTGGACCGCCACGGCCGCAGGAGTGCGGGTCGCGCGGCCTTATTCCATCGCCAGCCTCGCCCAGGCCGACGAGTTTCTGGAGTTTCATCTGAGTTGTCGACGCCCCGGCGCTTTCATCGATCAGGCCCGTCAGTTCAAGGTGGGCGATGTTGTGCAGGTGGGCGAAGTCCGCGGCGGCGCCTTGCATTACGATCCCGAATGGCAGTCCCGGCCACTGTGGCTGTTCGCCGCCGGTACCGGTCTGGCGCCCTTGTGGGGCGTGCTGCGCGAGGCGTTGCGGCAAGGGCATCAGGGACCGATCCGCGTGCTGCACATGGCCGATGAGCACTATCTGGATGAACCCTTGCGGGCGCTTGCCCAGGCGCATCCCAACCTGATGGTCGAGCAGTTCCCGGCCGGCGAGCCTCCGCCCTTGCGGCTTTCCTCGCGTCAGACCATCGCGCTGGTGTGCGGCTCGCCGATTAGTGTGGAGGAGTTCTCCAGACGGCTGTTCCTGGCCGGACTGCCCAGAAGCCAGCTGTACAGCGACGTATTCGTCGGCCGCGGCTGAGGCGATGACCGCCCCCTTCAGGAGCGGTCATCGGCCGCGAAAAGAGTTCCAGGCTATACCTGACACACCGCAGCCCACCCTTCGCGGCCACAGACCGCCCCTACAGAAATGCAAAAGGCCCCGAGGTTTCAACCCCGGGGCCTTTGGTCGTTCAGCGAGCAATCATCAATCGACCAGCGGATCACCCACGTGCAGGATCTTCATCCCGTTCGTGCCACCGGTCGTGGCGTAGCTGTCGCCCTTGGTCAGAATGACCCAGTCGCCTTGCTGCACGATGCCCATCTCCAGCAGCTTGTCGATGGCGGCCTTGCTCACTTCGCTCGGCGGCAGCACGGCCGGATCGAAGTCCACCGGGTAGACGCCGCGGAACATCGCCGCACGTGCCTGGGTGGCGCGCTGCGGCGAGAAGGCGAAGATCGGGACCGACGAGCGCAGGCGCGACATGATCAGCGAGGTGTACCCGGTTTCGGTCAGGGCGATGATCGCCTTCACGCCCGGGAAGTGGTTCGCCGTGTACATGGCGGCCAGCGCGATGCTTTCGTCGCAGCGCTCGAACTGGGTGTACAGACGATGGCTGGACTTCTTGCTGGTCGGGTGCTTTTCCGCGCCTACGATGATGCGTGCCATGGCTTGCACGGCTTCGATCGGATAGGAACCGGCAGCACTTTCGGCCGAGAGCATCACGGCGTCGGTGTAGTCGAGCACGGCGTTGGCCACGTCGGACACTTCGGCGCGGGTCGGCATCGGGTTCTGGATCATCGACTCCATCATCTGGGTCGCCACGATCACCGCCTTGTTGTTGCGGCGGGCGTGCTGGATGATCTTCTTCTGGATACCGATCAGCTCGGCGTCGCCGATTTCAACACCCAGGTCGCCACGCGCCACCATGACGGCGTCGCTGGCGCGGATCAGGCCGTCGAGGGTCTCGTCGTCGGCCACCGCTTCGGCGCGTTCGATCTTGGCCACCAGCCAGGCGGTACCGCCCGACTCGTCACGCAGCTGGCGCGCGTATTCCATGTCCGAGGCATCGCGCGGGAAGGACACGGCCAGGTAGTCCAGGTCCATTTCCGCGGCCAGCTTGATGTCGGCCTTGTCTTTCTCGGTCAGGGCCGGGGCGGTCAGGCCGCCACCGCGACGGTTGATGCCCTTATGGTCGGACAGCGGGCCGCCGATCAGCACCGAGCAATGCAGCGAGTCGGCAGTGGCGGTTTCCACGCGCATGACCACGCGGCCATCGTCGAGCAACAGCTCGTCGCCGACGCCGCAGTCCTTGACCAGGTCAGGGTAGTCGATACCCACGACGTCCTGGTTGCCCTCGGTGAGCGGATGGCTGGTGGAGAAGGTGAAGCGGTCGCCGACCTTCAGTTCGATGCGTTTGTTGGCGAACTTGGCGATGCGGATCTTCGGACCTTGCAGATCGCCCAGCAGGGCGACGTGACGCCCCAGCCGTGCAGCGATCTCGCGGATCAGACGGGCGCGAGCCTTGTGCTCATCCGGTGTACCGTGGGAAAAGTTCAGGCGAGCGACATCCAGGCCGGCCTTGATCAGTTGTTCGATCACTTCCGGTGAGTTGGAGGCGGGGCCCAGGGTGGCAACGATTTTGGTACGGCGAACGGTCATGCACTGACTCCTTTATTGAAGCGCTGGCAAAGGCTACTCCTCAATTGCGCTGGCGTCATCGTTCCTCTGCACTCGATAGAGAGGATTTGGACAGAGACAGTTGGTGCGCGCCGGCATCGGACGCCCGGGTATTGAAGATTCCCGGCAACGGGTCGATAAAGCCTCATACCCCCTGCGGCAGGAGAGTCCCATGCGCGCGCTTGTATTGATTGCCCTGGCCATCGCCGTGTCAGGCTGTACCCGCTGGTCGATGGACCAGCACCTGAACAGCGCCTACCGCGCCTATGACGACGGCAACTGCGAAAAGGTCGTACTGGAGCTGTCCCAGGTCGACCGCAAGAGCCGTTCGCGGCCGTACGTGCAACCGGAAGTCTCGATGCTGCGAGGTCAATGCCTGGAGCGCCAGAAACTGTACGTCGATGCGGCACAGACCTACCAGTACATCATCAATCGCTATCCCTCCAGCGAGTACGCCTACCGCGCCCAGGCACGTCTGCAAACCCTGGATCAGCTTGGCCACGTGCACCCTGGTGTGCCTGCACAGCCACGTCCGGCGGCATTCTGAGGTGAATTTCCTGTACCCTGAAACGATCTGGAAAACGCCTGGGACACCTGAACGGGTGAACCTGTGAAACGACAGAGGACGAACGCGACACTTATGCCGGATATCTACAGCAGACCCATCATGTACACCGAGCGTCGGATCGAACGGCACCAGTTGCCGTACTACCTGAAGGTCTACAACCGCTACACCGGCCGCGCCATGGGCTACATGGGCAACATTTCGGACGTCGGCCTGATGCTGATCAGCGAACTGCCGCTGTTGGTCGGTCCGGTGTTCGAACTGCAGGTGAAAATCCCCTCGGTCGAGGGCGAGCCCAAGCTGATCGACCTGTCGGCGCATTGCCTGTGGTGCAAGGAAGACGCGACCCCTGGTCACTACGATTCGGGCTTCGAACTGCAGGGCCCGGCGCCGACGGAGTTTCTCAAGCTGGTAGACGCGTTGCGCCACTATTTCACGTTCCATCCTCATGGCACGTCGGCCTGACGTAGAACCTGAAACTCAGGCGCGCGGCTGGCGCAGGCTTCGATAGCGCAGCAGCGCTTCGGTGGCGATCTCTCCCGGCCATGCATCCACGACAGTAACGCCTGCCGCGACCAGCCTATCGTGCAGCCCCTGACGCCAGAGCAGCCGCTGCATCACCCCGCAATAGAGCAGGGCATCGCGCCGAGTCTTGACCGGCTGCTGGCGCAGGCGCTCGAGGGCTTCGTCGCGCAAGCTGGCCAGCAGCACCGGATGGCGCACTGCTACCTTGGCCAACGCAGAGACCCTGTCCGGCTCGTCAATCTCCTGGAAGCCGGTGACCATGACCACCAGCACAATGGCCTCGTCTTCGACAAGCAAGGCATCCAGGGTCGCGGTCGAATCACCCGCCGTCGAGGAGGGTTGCAGATGCGCAAGCGCTTCGGCCATTCGCTGCAGCTGCTCGGCCCCGGATTGCGCCGCCAGGCTCACCGGCGTCACGCAGGATGACACCTGCAGGCCCACGGCATACCCATCCGTCAGCGCTGCTTCGCTGACTTGCAGACACGCATGCACGGCATGCCTCAGATCGGTTTCGCGATGGCCGGCCCAGGCGCCGCCGTCCAGCAGCATCATCACCACTGGGTCGGCCTGTCTTGCGGCCACACTCAAAGGACGGTTGATCCGCGCGCCGACCGACATCGGTCCCAGGCTGTCCCGCAGGCTTTGCAGTTGCGCCACCGCGCGGGTGAATGCTCGACTCGACAGACGTCGGTGGCCGGCTGGCATCAACGCGGCGCCAACGCTGCGGGTCGAATGCTGCGACAGTTGCGCCAGCACCTGCCACTGGTCGGCGACGGCGAGCTTGTCGAAGCCTGGATGATGCAGACGCGCGCGCTGCAGCACGTCTTGGCGCAGATGGCCGAGCAACGCCTGTGGACCCTGCTCGCGCAGACACTGACGTCCGTATCCACGTAGCCGGCGCAGCTGATGTCGGTCCAGCCCGTTCAAGCCCTGGTAGGGACACCGCCGCGTCCTCATCCACCACAGCCCCGACCCGGCGGCCAGCAGCAGGGCGGCCATCACCCACGGCATGTAGGGTTTGGACTGCTCGACCACGGGTTCGAACAGCCAGGTCACCTCACTGCCCTGATTCAGGTACCACAGCAGCCAGGCATTGTCGTAGCGCGGGATCTGCTCGCGCTTCCACAGTTGCGCATCGCTGACCAGGGTGATGAGGCCATCGCCATAGGTCATCTGCATCAGATGGGTGGCGCCATTGCTGTTGGCCCATGCCTGAACCTTGCCGGTCGGGTCATCCAGATGGCGTTGCGTATCGAAGCTGAAATACGCCGGCGCTTCCTCGTCTTCCAGATAGAGCTTGGTCAGGCTCGGGTACTCATCGTCCGCAGCAGGGGGAAGCTGCGGCAGCTGCGCGCTCAACTGAACGCGGATCTGCAGACGATCGAGCAACGCATCGCCGCTGGTGGCGCTGGCTTCGTCCCACAGGGCGTCGGCCACCGTCAGCAGGCGTCCGCCGCGCTGTACCCAGCCCAACAGTCGGTCGACCTGCTGGGTGGACAGCGGCGTTTGCCGGTCCAGCAGCATCAGGCTGTTTCCCGCTGCAGGCAGGGTGTCGAGGGCGGCCCAAGTGGTTGTCGTGTGGTTGGCCAGCCCCTGAGCCTGCAGAAAGTCGCGGGCGCTTTGATAGGGCGTATCCCCTGGCGCAAGCGAAGCGACGATGCGCGCGATGGATTGCCGGGCGCTCTGGCTATTTAGTGTCTGGTCCAGCAGGCGCGGGCTGTCGGGACCGGTAGCGCCGGTCAGGCCGACCCACAAGGCCAGCGTGACGAGCAAGGCCGCAGAACGCCGGATACGCTGCCCCTGGGCTGGCCTCAACGGACCGCTACCAGGCTCAACAGGTGTCCGTCGAACCAGGCAAACTGCCCGTCGATTTCGAATCCGTCGCCAAACTCTGGTGACAGGTCGGTCAACAGGCGCAGCCGCGCATGCCCTTCGGCCGACCACTGCAGCACTTCGGCATGCTCGAAATAGAAACGCTGCCCGACCAACGGGTACAACGCCTTGAACAGGCTTTCCTTGAGCGAGAAGGTCAGAGTGACCAGCGTATCCACCTGCGCCGGATCCATCCGCGTCATTTCCGCCGGGGTGAGGATTTCCGCGCACAGCCGTTCGGCGCGCGCCGCTGGCAGCAGGCTTTCGATATCCAGACCCAGCCCCTGGCATTGGTCCCGATGGGCGACCACGGCCGCGGCCCGACCACTGCCGTGGGTGATCGACCCGACGATTTGCTCAGGCCAGACCGGGGCGCGGTCGGCGCCGATGGCCGGCACCTGCGCTTCGCCGGTCAACGCCAGCAGGGCGCCACGTGCGCAGACGCGCCCCGCCAGGTACTCGGCCTGACGCTTGGCCACCGAACGCTGAATCGACGCAGGCGGGGCAATGCCGCACTGCGCGAAGTCTTCGGCGGTCAGCGCGCCGTGGTCGAAACGGCTGCTGAACAAACGTGCGCCGGGCACGGCCTCGGGCAAGGGCCAGTGTTGACGCAGGTCGCTCAGGCAAGCGGGGAGGGCTGTATTCATGTGCGCATTCTGCCCAGCCTGGTCGTGCAAGGGAATGGCGATCATTGCACGCGCGTTTCACCGCTGAACACAAGGGTCTGGCGACAGCGCCGGCACAGGTAGCGGCGACCTCTGCCGACCAGGCCATGGCGTTGCGCCGAGAAGGCGAACTCGCTGTCGGGGCAGGGGCATTTGTACAGGTAGCGCATGACCTGGCGACGCTTCACGGCGTAGCTGTGGCAGCGGTGCGGGGTCAGTTCATAGACACCGCGCATGATCAGTTGCCATTCCTCGCCGTGAGGCGCGATGCGATCGCCGAACAGCTGGTGCGCCACCAGGTGCGCGACCTCGTGGGGCACGGTCTGCTTGAGGAAGTCTTCGGCATTCTCGCGGTAGAGCTGCGGATTGAAGCGCAGCAGGTTTTCGTGCAAGTGCGCCACACCGGCCTTCTGCCCGCGCAGCTGGGTGCTGACCACCGGGCGCCGGAAAGGGCGCTTGAAAAACAGCTCGGCCTGGCGAAAGCAGGCTTCGACGCGTTGATTGAGTTGCTCGGGCATTCTTCGACACACTCCAGGTGCAGCGATTATGCCGCAACCTCCGTGCAGTGCCGAGCCATCCGTCGGTGCCGTGCGGCCCTCACGCTTCGCAGACGGTACACGGCACGCATCAAAGTGCGTAAAATGCCCGGCCTTTGTCACCCACCTCGCGGGATCCTGTCGCCATGGGCACTCTTTCAGTCAACCAGAACAAACTGCAGAAACGCCTTCGTCGCCTGGCCGGTGAAGCCGTCGCCGACTACAACATGATCGAGAACGGCGACAAGGTCATGGTCTGCCTCTCGGGTGGCAAGGACAGCTACACCCTGCTCGATGTGCTGCTGCACCTGCAAAAGGTCGCACCCATCCAGTTCAGCATCGTGGCGGTGAACATGGACCAGAAGCAGCCGGGCTTCCCCGAGCATGTGCTGCCGGCCTACCTGGAACAGCTGGGCGTCGAATACCACATCGTCGAGAAAGACACCTATTCGGTGGTCAAGGAGCTGATCCCGGAAGGCAAGACCACCTGCTCGCTGTGCTCGCGCCTGCGCCGCGGCACGCTGTACACCTTCGCCGACCAGATCGGCGCGACCAAGATGGCCCTGGGTCACCATCGCGACGATATCGTCGAGACATTTTTCCTCAACATGTTCTTCAACGGCTCGCTCAAGGCCATGCCACCCAAGCTGCGCGCCGACGACGGGCGCAACGTGGTCATTCGGCCGTTGGCTTACTGCCATGAGAAAGACATCCAGGCGTACTCGGACTTCAAGGGCTTTCCGATCATCCCCTGTAACCTGTGCGGCTCCCAGGAGAACCTGCAGCGCCAGGTGGTCAAGGACATGCTGCTGGACTGGGAACGCAAAACGCCCGGCCGCACCGACAGTATCTTCCGCAGCCTGCAGAACGTGATGCCGTCGCAGCTGGCCGACCGCGACCTGTTCGATTTCCACAACCTGCGCATCGACGAGAACGCCCCGGTGCGGATCGCCAATGTGGTGAACCTGTAACACCGCAGCGCCCCTTTCGCGGGCAGAGGCCTCAGCCGCCCGCCCGGCTCCCACAGAAAACAATTCAGCCTGCAGCGATCACTGTGGGAGCGGGCTCTGCCCGCGAATAGGGCCTGAGCCACACCTCAATTCCTGTGACAAAAAAGTGGACGAACAAGCCGCCTGCAAAGGGTATCCCGCTATTTCTCGCCAACCGCCCCCGCCGTGACCACCTGCACGCTCAGGCGCGGTGTCGCCAGGTCCAGCCCGGCTTCATCCAACTGGCGCTTGAGTGCCAGGTTGAAGGCCCGCGACACTTCCCACTGCTTGATCGGCCCGGTCTTGAACCGCGCGCGCAGAATCGCGGTGCCCGACTCGAAGCTTTCCACCCCCTGAAACTCCAGCGGAGACCAGATATCGCGCCGATGCAACGGATCGCTGCGCATCTTCTGGCCCACTTCGCGCATCATCTTGATGGCGTCGTCTATTCCCATGCTGTAGGGCACCGCCACACGAAAGATGGCGTAGCCGAATTCCCGCGAGTAGTTCTTGATGCTCTTGATTTCGCTAAAGGGGATGGTGTGCACGATACCGTCGATGTCACGCAGGCGAACCGTACGGATGGTCAGGCCTTCGACGGTGCCCAGGTGGCCGCCCACATCCACGTAGTCATCGATGGCCAGCGAGTCCTCGATGATGATGAACAACCCGGTGATCAGGTCCGCCACCAACGACTGTGCACCGAAACCGATGGCCAGACCGATCACCCCCGCACCCGCCAGCAGCGGCGTCACGTTCATGCCCATGTTGGCCAGGGCGATGATCGCGGCAATGATGAAAATGGTCACGAACAGCACGTTGCGGATCAGCGGCATCATGGTCTGCGCGCGCGCGTTGGCCATGCCCTTGCGCGAACGGGTAAGGGCGTGATGGATGCCGGTGTCGGCCAGAATCCACACCAGCCAAGCGAAAATCAGAGTGCCCACCAGGCTGGCCAGGCGCACCGAGATTTCGTGACCATCGCCCTCGGTGAAACCGATCAGCGACATGCCCCACACACGCAGGCCCAGGTCGATGAACACCACCCAGATCAGCAGGTGCATCAGGGTGTAGGCGAAGTGGCTCAGGCGCTCTGAATACAAGGCATGGCGCCTTGGACCCTTGGGCGGGCGCAGGGCATGGCGACGGATCAGGCCATTGATGACCATGCACAGGATCAGCAGCACCGCGCACATCAGCGACTGACGCAGCGCTGTGCTGGTGTCGCCGGCCGAGAAGAACGTGGCGAACAGCGAGATGCCCACCAGCACCAGGGCCGGCAGGTACCAGAAGCTGCCGAGAATCTCGATGGTGTCGCTCAACGCCCGACGCGTCAGCCGCCGCGACAAGGGCTGGTTGCGGATCAGGTGGGCGATGGGCCGACGGAAGCGCAGGATGAACAGGCCGGTCGACAGGGCGGCCAGAACGTTGGCCAGGGTTGCCGCGCTGTGGGCCAAGTGCTGACCGAGCGCGGCGACCATGCGCGGGTCACTGAGCGCCTCGCCGAAGGCCGCGAAACTGCCGATCAGCCACAGCGGCCGAAAGGCCCGGTGCCGCAGGATATTCAGGGCACGGTGCCGATGCGGACCGTCCAGCAGGGAAAACGCGATCACGCAGATCGCGGAGAACAGCGTGCCCACCACCAGTGCATAGGCCATGACCATGGCCAGGCTCTTGCCCAGCGACGAAGGCAGCGCGTAGCCCACGTACACGGTAATGACCAGCGCCACCAGCCACGGCCCCAGCTTGCGCAAGGCAAAGCGCAGCAGGTCGAGGGTGCGTGGATGCTGCGGCAGTTCTTCCGACAGGCCGAAGCGCAGGCGCACGCGATGGCCGATCCAGATCAGACTGTAGGCGAGCAGGCTCCACACCAGCATGATCAACAAAAAAGCGCCGATGATCGGCGGCCATTCCGCCATGGGCAGGGCCAGCGCCAGCAATTCATCGTGGGCCAGGGCGACTTCCTCACCCCAGCGCCGGAATGGGCTGTTGTCCCCGGAAAACTGCTGGTCGACGTGGGCCAGGGCGCTGCCGATCATGCCCAGCACGCCTTGCTCGGCGGCCGGCTGGGCCTGCCGGGTACTGTCCCTCAGCTTTTTCAGGTCGCTCAACAGCTTGGTGCGTTGCTGGTCGTTTTCCAGGGTCTGGATCACCTGATCCAATGACTGGCCCAACGGCTGGGCGGGCTGTTCGGCCGGCTTCTCCGAGCTGCCCCCCAACAGGCCGGGCAGGCCGACTGCCTGAGCGGTAATGGGCAGCAAAAGCAGGACGGCAAGCGCCAGGCGCAGGAAAAGGACCATCAGTGGAGTCACCTGTAGATCGGTGTTTGGGTGGTGCGCCCTGCGCGGACAGAGAACGACCTCTGCCCGCGTACGGGTGTTCAGGTCGGGCCACGTCGCGGCAGGGGCGTGACTAGGGCAGCTCGTTGCTGGCGTAGAAGGCACCCAGCACTTTGACCAGATGCGCCAGGTCATGGCTGCCAGCCAGCTCGCGAATCGAATGCATGGCGAAGGTCGGCAGGCCTATGTCGACGGTCCTCACCCCCAGGTGACTGGCGGTGATCGGGCCGATGGTCGAGCCGCAACCCATGTCGCTGCGCACCACGAAGCTCTGCACCGGCACTTCCACCGCCATGCACAGGTGCCGGAAAAACCCGGCCGTCTCGCTGTTGGTCGCATAGCGCTGGTTGCTGTTGACCTTGATCACCGGCCCGGCATTGAGCTTGGGTCCGTGATTGGCATCGTGCTTCTCGGCATAGTTGGGGTGCACGCCGTGGGCGTTGTCCGCCGACACCAGAAGCGAACGCTGGATGCTGCGCACGTACTCGTCGCCCTCAGGGATCAGGCGTTGCAGCACCTGTTCGAGCATCGGACCGTCGGCGCCACAGGCGGAGCTGGAACCGATCTCTTCATGGTCGGTACACACCAGCACGCAGCTTTCGTCGCCTTGCGTATCGAGCAGGGCCTGCAGGCCCGCATAGCAGGACAACAGGTTGTCGAGCCGCGCGCCGGCGATGAAATCACCGTTCAGGCCGATGACCGCAGCACTTTGCGTGTCGTAGAAACTGAGCTCGTAATCGAGCACCACATCGGCGTTCAGCCCATGTTCGCGAGCCAGCTGTTCGGTCAGCAGTGCGCGGAAATCCACGCGCTCATCCCCGGCCACCTGGGCCAGCACGGGCGGCAGTTCGGTCTGGGCATTGATCGCCCAGCCCTGATTGGCCTCGCGGTTGAGGTGGATGGCCAGGTTGGGTATCACGGCGATCGGCAGGCGGAAATCGATCAGCTGGCTTTCGACCTTGCCGTCGCGGCGAAACGTTACCCGGCCGGCCAGCGACAGGTCGCGGTCGAACCAGGGTGCTAGCAGGGCACCGCCATACACCTCGACACCCAGTTGGAAAAAGCCCTGGCGCTGCAACTCGGGTTGCGGCTTCACGCGCAGGCAGGGGCTGTCGGTGTGGGCGCCGACCATGCGCAGCCCGTTGAGCAGCGGTGAGTGCTTGCCCAGCTTGACGGCGATGATCGAGGAATCGTTGCGGGTCACGTAGTAGCGCCCGCCGGGCACCGTGTTCCAGCTCTCGCGCTCGTCCAGCCGCTGAAAACCGGCGGCCTCGAGGCGTCGTGCCATAGTGGCAGTGGCATGGAATGGGGTAGGGGAGGCCTTGAGGAAATCGATCAGGCCCTGGTTCAAAGCTTCGCGCATAGAAAACTCCAGACAGCAATGCCGTCAGTTTACCCGATTGCCCACGGATAGGGCTGCCCAATCCATGGCGGCGAGCCCCTGCCCGCGAAGACCCCACCGAGGTATTTGTGGGAGCGGGCTCTGCCCGCGAAGGCCCCACCGCGGTGTATCCGACGTGCCCGCGAAGACCCCGCCGCAGTGTATTCGGCGTACCCGCGAAGACCCCACCACAATTCAAAACGGCGCAGCACACTCGAATTTCATCCGCTCACCTGTCACCGGATGGGTGAATGCCAGCATGCTCGCGTGCAGGCACAGCCGCTCATGGGCCTCCAGCGCCTGCGGATGGGCATACAGCCGGTCACCCAGCAACGGATGACCGATCGACAACATGTGCACGCGCAACTGGTGCGAACGCCCGGTGATCGGCGTCAGCTCGACGCGGCACCACTCCCCGCAGCGCTCCAGCACCTTCCAGAAGGTCAGCGCATGCTTGCCCTGCTCGTGGTCCACCACATGCCGGGGCTTGGTCGGCGGGTCGTAGCGCAGCGGCAGGTCGACACTGCCGCTGTCCAGCGCCGGTTGCCCCCAAGCCAGTGCGGTGTAGGCCTTTTCCGTTTCGCGATCGTGAAACTGACGGGACAACTCGCGATGGCTGTCGGCATCCCGCGCCAGCAGAATGATCCCGCTGGTTTCCCAGTCCAGGCGGTGCACGATACGCGCCTCGGGAAACCCGTTCTCCTGCAGGCGGGTGATCAGGCAGTCCTTGTTGTCTTCGGCGCGGCCCGGCACCGACAGCAACAGGGTCGGCTTGTCGATGACCAGCACGGCGGCGTCCTGGTGAATGATGCGAATGTTCGACAACGGCATGAAAGTCTATCTCTCAGAAACGCCAACGGCGGCGCGTCGACCCTTTTCAACAAAGGGCCGGCGGGCCGCCGTGGAGCCGAGCGCGAGGCTCAGCGGTCAGGCAAGGTAATGTTCAATTCCAGAATCGAGCAGCTACCCTGGTTCTCGAGTGCAACCTGTACCTGGTCGCTCTCGATGTTCACATACTTGCGAATCACTTCCACCAGCTCTTTCTGCAGGGCGGGCAAGTAATCAGGGGTCGTGCGTTGGCCACGTTCATGCGCCACGATGATCTGTAGACGCTCTTTCGCAACCGACGCGGTGCTGCCTTTCTTGCGATCGCGAAAGAAGTCGAAAATATTCATTAGCGACCTCCAAACAGGCGCTCGATCCAGCCCTTTTTCTTGAAATCAAGGAAACGGTGCGGCTTTTCCTTGCCCAACAAACGGTCGACGGCATCGCTGTACGCCTGGCCGGCGTCGCTCTGGTCGTCGAAGATCACCGGCGTACCCGAGTTGGATGCCTTGAGCACGGCCTCGGATTCCGGGATCACGCCCAACAGACGGACCGAGAGGATTTCCTCGACGTCCTCGACGCCCAGCATTTCGCCCTTGCTGACGCGCTCGGGGCTGTAGCGGGTGATCAGCAGGTGTTCCTTGATCGGATCCTCGCCCTGTTCGGCGCGGCGCGATTTGCTCGCCAGCAAGCCCAGCATGCGGTCCGAATCTCGCACCGAGGAGACTTCCGGGTTGGTCACCACGATCGCCTCGTCGGCGAAGTACATGGCAAGGTGAGCACCTTTCTCGATGCCCGCCGGGGAGTCGCACAGAATGTAGTCGTGGGTCTTGGACAGCTCGTTGATGATCTTCTCGACGCCTTCCTTGGTCAGGGCGTCCTTGTCGCGCGTCTGGCTGGCAGCCAGGATGAAGAGGTTCTCGACGCGCTTGTCCTTGATCAGGGCCTGTTGCAAGGTCGCTTCGCCGTTCACGACGTTAACGAAGTCGTACACCACGCGGCGTTCGCAGCCCATGATCAAGTCAAGGTTACGCAGGCCGACGTCGAAGTCGATGATGACGGTTTTGTGGCCGCGCAATGCGAGGCCGGTGCCGATGGCGGCGCTGGTGGTGGTCTTGCCCACACCACCCTTGCCGGATGTAACCACGAGAATCTTGGCCAAGGTGTATCACCTCTACTGAAAAAGGGACGGTTAATCCCCGAAAAAACATGACTTCAAAACATCGGCGGACTGCATGAGCCGGCGGTACTGGAAGCGGTACCGCGCGACAACCGCGCTATTTGAAAGTTGCGCTGAAAATGGCGGCAGTATCCGTTAAAGACGGGTGATGTTCAACACATCCCCGGATAAGCTGACCTGAACGGGTGAACCCCACAACGGGTCGCGTCGCAGGTCCTCGGAGACCTTGTATTGCCCGGCGATGGACAGCAGCTCGGCGCCCAGTTGCTGACAGAAGATGCGCGCCTTGCGGTCGCCCTTGATGCCGGCCAGGGCGCGTCCGCGCATCGGGCCGTAGACATGGATGTTGCCATCGGCGAGAAGTTCCGCACCCGAACTGACCGAGCTGATCACCACCAGATCGCAGCCCTGGGCATAGATCTGCTGGCCGCCGCGGATCGGCGTGGTGATCACGCGAGTGGGCTGGATCAAGGGCTCGGGCGGCTTTTCCGGCTTTTTTTCCTCGACTTCCAGGGGCCGTTCGCGCGCGCCCGAAGGCGGCAGCACGGGCAGGTCGATGGCGATCGCCGCGGCGATGTCCTCGATACGGCTGGCGCGCACTGCCAGGGTCCGCAGGCCATGATGACGGCAGATGCGCATCAGGCCGGGCAGGTCGATGCTGCCCTGGTTGGCGGGCAGCTTGTCCAGCGCCAGCACCAGCGGCGTGTTGCTGAAGAAGTTCGGTGCCTGGGCCACCTTGGCTGCCAATTGGCGGTCCAGGGCGGCAAGGTTGTTCTGCGCCAACTCAAGCACGGTGATGGCGAGCATGCTGCCCTTGAGTTGGAACACAGGTTCCTGGTCTAGCTGATCGGTCTGGCTCATGGTCGGCAAAACGCGCCTTGTAACTAAAAAAGTGCCGAGACTTATAGCGAGAACCACCTTCCCCTGCAAGCCGCGACGCAGCGATGGAAGGTCAACCCATGTAGAATGCGCGGCCTTGTTGCCTGTACGGAATCGTCAATGGAACGCCCGCGCTTTCGCCGATATTTTCTTCATCCGCGCTTCTGGCCCCTGTGGCTGGGGCTGGGCGGGTTGTGGCTGGTCGTGCAACTGCCCTACGGCGCGTTGCTGCGCCTGGGGCGCTGGCTGGGTCTGGGCATGTACCGCGTGGCCAGCGAACGCCGCCGCGTAGCGGCGCGCAACCTGGAGCTGTGCTTCCCGCAGATGCCGCCCGTCGAAAGAAAGCGCCTGCTCAAGGAAAACTTCGCCTCGACCGGCATCGCCTTCTTCGAAATGGCCATGAGTTGGTGGTGGCCTAAAGCACGCCTGGCCAAGCTCGCGCACATCGAAGGGCTCGAACACCTGCAAGCGGCCCAGCGTGACGGCGAGGGGGCGATTCTGATGGCCCTGCATTTCACCACCCTGGAGATTGGCGCGGCGCTGCTGGGCCAGCGTCATACCATCGACGGCATGTACCGCGAGCATCGCAATGCGTTGTTCGACTTCGTGCAGCGCCAGGGCCGCGAGCGCCACAATCTCGATTCGCTGGCGGTGGAGCGCGAGGACGTGCGCGGCATGATCAAGCTGCTGCGCAAGGGCCGCGCGATCTGGTATGCCCCCGATCAGGACTACGGCGCCAAGCAGAGTATTTTCGTACCGTTGTTCGGCATCGAAGCAGCGACGGTGACGGCGACCACCCACTTCGCCCGTCTGGGCAAGGCACGGGTCATCCCGTTCACGCAACGACGGCTGGAAGATGGCAGTGGCTATCGGTTGGTTCTGCATCCGCCGTTGGAAGGGTTCCCCGGCGAAAGCGAAGCGGCTGATGCATTGCGCATCAACCAGTGGGTGGAGCAGGCCGTGACCGAATGCCCTGAGCAGTATCTGTGGGCCCACCGGCGCTTCAAGTCACGACCGGCCGGTGCCCCCAAACTCTACGACAAGCGCCGATGAACCAGCCCTGACGGTCTCTTCGCGCGGTTCCTGTGGGAGCAGGTTCTACCCGCGAAGAGGCCCGTCGCAGATGTACCTACTCGGCGATCTGCAGCTTGCGCGCCTCGGTATACACGTAGCGCACCTTCTCGTACTCGAACGGCGAGTTCATCTGGCCGTAGCGAAAGCTGTTGCTGTAGCGTCGGTCCACGGCACGCAGTGCCCACAGCTCCGGATGGTTGCTGCTCACCTCGGCTACATTGAGGAAGTTGATCTGGTTCTCGACGGCAAAGTCGAACACCAGGCCAGTGGTGTCACGCAGGTTGGACGGACCCAAAATCGGCAGCACCAGATAGGCACCGTTCGGTACACCGTAGAAGCCCAGGGTCTGGCCAAAATCCTCGGACTGCTTCTGCAGGCCGAACCAGGTCGCCGGATCCCACAGCCCCGCCACACCCAGGGTGGTGTTCACCAACAGCCGTCCAGACGTGTCCAGAGCACGCTTGCCTTTGAGCTGCAGCAGACTGTTGACCAGGCTAGGCACTTCGCCCAGGTTGCTGAAGAAGTTGCTCACGCCCGTGCGCAGGAACGACGGCGTGATATAGGTGTAGCCGTTCACCACCGGCAGGAACACCCACTCGTCGAAGCGGTAGTTGAAGTGGTAGAGGCGTCGGTTCAGGTTTTCCAGCGGGTCGTACACGTTCAACGCCGTCAGGGTGGAGCGCTCGAACTCGCGCTGATCCAGGCCCGGATTGAATTTGAGAACCTGCAACGGTTGCTTGAAGCCGTCGCTGTCGACCTTCTGTACGGTGCTGTCGTCGGCCTGGGCAAAGCCTGCGCAGAGCAGCGTTGCCATCAACAGGAATTTTCTAGCCACGGAAGAACTCCAGCATAGCGTCGCTGTTGACGCGGTAATTGAGGTTGCCGCAATGGCCGCCATAAGGGTAAACGGTCAGGCGATCGCCAAAGGTCTTGCGCAGGAAGCCCAGGTCGCCAGGGCCCAGGATCACGTCGTCGGCATTGTGCATGACGCTGATCTTGGGGCTGTTCTGCAGGTAGTCCTTGATGCCATACAGGCTCACCTGATCCACCAGCTGCAGCAGGCTGCCGCCATCGGTACGGGCGCGCCACATCGGAATCACCTGCTCGGTCAGGTAGCAGTCGAAGTCGCACTGCAGCGCCCGGCGCAGGAACGGCGTGAGGCTGGTGCCTTCACTGATCGGATATTTGGGCGGCGTGATCAGCCCGCGGCGGTTGATCAGGTCGGACGTAAAGGCAATGTCGGCGGCCGAAAAGCGGAACGAGGTGCCGATCAACATGGCCATCTGTTCATTGGACAGGTGCTGCTTGGACTGCTGGAAATCGTAGAGCAGGGCATCGTTGAGGTCGATGTAGCCCTTCTGCTGGAAGTAGCGCGTCAGCTTGTTCAGGACCAGTTCATAGAACGTGGTGCTGTTGTTGATGCCCTTGACCTGGGTCTGCACCAGTTTGTCGAGGTTGGTGATCGACGTGTACAGATTGACCGGCGGGTTGAGCAGCAGCACTTTCTTGAAATTGAAACTGCGGCGCGTTTCATCCAGTTGGCTGACGAATGCCGCGTCCAGCGCACCAAGGCTGTAGCCGGTCAGATAGAACTCGGTGATCGGCAACTTGGGATGCTGTGCACGCACGGCCTGCATGACTCGATACAGGTCCTCGGCATCTTCGCGGGTCACGCCCGGTGTGGCGAAGCGCGAGGCAGCGCTGATGAAGTCGAAGCTGGTCGGCGAGGACAGCTGAACAACGTGGTAGCCGGCCTGGTAATACAGCTTCTTCAGATATTCGTTGAGCGAGCTGCTATAGGGCGCGCCGGTGCCGGCGATGAGGAAGATCAGCGGCGCGGCGTGGTCCTGCTGGGCCAGGCGATAACGCAGTTTCTTCACCGCCCAGAAATTGTCCGGCAGGATGAACTCGCGCTCCGGGCGCAGGTTCAGGCTGTAGTCGGCCTGATCGATGTCTTCGTCCAGAGGCAGCTTGGGGCGCAACTCCGGCGGCGTCGACGCGATGGTGGCCTCGAACGGGTTGGTGAGCGGATAGCCATAGGTGGCGGGGTCGATATCCTTCGCCAACGCGGACGCACTCATGATGAGGCCGCCAAGCAGGGCAGCGAAGCGCAATGATCGGAGCATGACGGAGTCCCTAGAGGAGAATGCTGTGTTGACGTTCGAGGCTAGGACAAGCGCACTGGTGGCAAGTTGCCAAACCGCTGAACTTTTAACGCGACCACTCGTCCTGACCGGCCGCACGATACACCGAAATGGCCCCGCGATGCGCGGGTGCCGATTTCCCTGCCAGCCAGGGAACCGCTAGCGCCGTTGCTTGCGTCGGCGCCACTGGCGGCTCACCCACCAGCGCCAGTACAGCATGGTCAAGAGGTAGGCCAGGGCACCCAGGACCACGCCTGTCACCACCGAGCCGAGCAGAAACGGCTGCCACAGCGTGGACATCTGGCTCATGACCCAGTCCCAGCTGTAGGAATCGGGCAGTTGCCGGGGCGGTTGGCCCAACAGCCACGAGCCCACCTTGTACGTGCAATAGAACACCGGCGGCATGGTGATCGGGTTGGTCAGCCACACCAGGCTGACCGCGATCGGCATGTTGCCACGCACCATGATCGCCAACGCCGCCGCCAAGACCATCTGCAGGGGAATCGGCATGAACGCGGCGAATAGCCCGACCGCCATGGCCCGAGCCACGGAATGACGATTCAGATGCCACAGATTGGCGTCCTGCAGGAGGCGACCCAGAAATCGCAGCGACTTGTGTTCGCGGATCGTCTCTGGGTCCGGCATGTAGCGCTTGAACAGGCGACGCGGCATAGCGGTCTCGCACATATCTGTCTGGATGTGTCCGGCAGTATGCACAAGTTCCCCGGCGTCGGAGCTCAGACTTTGTGACATTTGATAAGGCGCGCCGCGCTGCGATTCCCCTTAGCCTTGGCCGGCGGTTTTTCCCGGGAGGAGGGTATGCGCACAGCGATGTTGGCGCTGGCGACAGGGATGGTGTGTCTGCGCGGGCTGCCGGCCTTGCCGTCGCTGGGCTGGTTGATGGGGATGGCGGCGGTCGCATCGCTATTGCTGGTGGCGCGCCGCTGGCACTGCGGGCTGTTTCTGCTGGGGTTATGCTGGGCATGCCTGCATGCCCACTGGGCGACGAACGATCAGCTGGCGCCGGCGCTCGACGGGCAGACCCTGTGGCTCGAGGGCGAAGTGGTCGGCTTGCCGGCGGTGAGCGGCAACACCCTGCGCTTCGAGCTGGCGGATGCCTGGCCGCGCCGCGCGCAGTTGCCGTCACGGCTGCGTCTGGCCTGGTACGGCGGCCCACCGGGGGCCAGCGGCGAACGCTGGCGCCTGGCGGTGAAACTCAAACGCCCGCGTGCGTTGGTCAATCCTGGCGGTTTCGACGCCCAGGCTTGGGCCCTGGCCAAGGGGTTCGGCGCCACGGGCAGCGTCAAGGCCGGCGAGCGGGTGCGTGCAGCCCGCCTGGCCTGGCGCGATGGACTGCGCCAGCGTCTGCTGGCGGTCGACAGCCAACAACAGGGCGGTACCCTGGCCGCGTTGCTGCTGGGTGACGGTTCCGCGGTCTCGCGCCAGCAGTGGGAAGTGCTCCAGGCCACCGGCACCGTGCATCTGTTGGTCATTTCCGGCCAGCATGTCGGCCTGCTGGCGGGGCTGGTGTATGGACTGGTGGCTTTGTTGGCCAAAGTCGGCCTGTGGCCGGCGCGGTGGCCGTGGTTACCCTGCGCCTGCGCCTTGGCGTTCGCCGCCGCGTTGTCATACGGATTACTGGCCGGCTTCCAGGTGCCGGTACGTCGCGCCTGCATCATGATCGGCCTGGTGCTGATGTGGCGGCTGCGCTTTCGCCACCTGGGCGTCTGGTGGCCGCTGCTGCTGGCGTTCACCCTGGTGTTGCTGGTCGACCCACTGGTGAGCCTGCAGCCCGGCTTCTGGCTATCGTTCACTGCCGTGGGGGTGTTGCTGCTGACGTTCTCAGGGCGCCTCGGGGGGTGGCGCTGGTGGCAGGCCTGGACCCGTGCGCAGTGCTGCGTGGCCGTCGGGCTGCTGCCGGTGATGGTGGCCCTGGCCCTGCCGGTCAGTGTCAGCGGGCCGCTGGTCAATTTGCTCGCCGTACCCTGGATCAGCCTTGTGGTACTGCCAGTGGCCATGGCCGGCGCCGTGCTGCTACCGGCACCCTGGATCGGCGAAAGCCTGTTGTGGCTGGCTGGCGGGGCATTGCGCGGGCTGTTTCAATGGCTGACCTGGACCGCCGAATGGAGCCCTCCCTGGCTGCCGCCCGGCGTGTCGCCAGAAGTATGGCTGGTGCTCGCGATCGGCATCCTGCTGCTGTTGCTGCCAGCGGGCGTGCCGTTGCGCTGGCTGAGCGTGCCGATGGTCGGGCTGCTGCTGTTCAGCCCGCGTCAGGCGCCGCCCGTGGGCCAGGCCGATATCTGGGTGCTGGACGTTGGCCAGGGCCTGGCTGTGCTGGTACGCACCGCCCACCACCAAGTGCTCTATGACACCGGTCCTGGGCTGGGCGAAGTCGATGCCGGCACCAGTGTCGTCGTGCCCAGCCTGGTCGCGCTGGGTGTACGGCACCTGGATGCGATGATCATCAGTCATGCCCACCTCGATCACTCTGGCGGTGCAGGCTCCGTGCGGCGACGCCTGCCCGTCACCCAGACGTTGGCCGGAGAACCCGGCGCACTGCCGGCCGCATGGCAGGCGCAGCCCTGCAAGCCGGGTCGTAGTTGGGAATGGGATGAGGTCAGGTTCGTGCTGTGGCGCTGGCCGTCGGCGGTACCCGGCAATCCCGCTTCCTGCGTGCTCTGGGTCGAAGCCAACGGCGAACGGCTGTTGCTCGCAGGCGACATCGACGCGTCGGCCGAAAGGGCCCTGCTCGGCAGTGGTCTGGCGCCTCAGGCGCATTGGTTGCAGGCGCCCCATCATGGCAGCAAGACCTCATCGAGCAAGCCGTTCCTTGAAGCGGTGCAGCCTCACGCCGCGCTGATATCGCGTGGACACGACAACACCTTTGGTCATCCACACGCCGACGTACTGGCGCGTTACCAGGCCTTGGGCATCACTTCTCACGACACAGCCGAGGCGGGCGCATTGCGCGTCCAGTTGGGGACCTATGGTCCCGTGCAGCGGCAGCGCGACCAGCGACGTCTCTGGCGTGACGCGGCCATCGCGCCGTGAGCTTTCCAGCGGTCATCACGCACTTCGACCCGCCGCACCCCTATGGTAGAGTGGCGAACTTTTTCGAGGGGATCGCACCTGTGTGGGAATTGGTTAAGTCTGGCGGCTGGATGATGTTGCCAATCATAGTGAGCTCCATCGTTGCGCTGGCCATCATCGCCGAGCGCTTGTGGACCTTGCGTGCCAGCCGCGTCTCGCCCGCCCATCTGGTCGGCCAGGTCTGGCGCTGGAAGAAAGACAAGCAGTTGAGCAAGGAAAAGCTCAAGGAGCTGCGCGCCGACTCGCCCCTCGGTGAAATTCTCGCCGCTGGCCTGGCCAACTCGCGCCACGGCCGCGAAATCATGAAGGAAAGCATCGAGGAAGCCGCCAGCCGCGTCATCCACGAGCTGGAACGCTATATCAGCACCCTGGGCACCATTGCTGCGATGGCCCCACTGCTAGGCCTGCTGGGCACGGTGATCGGCATGATCGAGATCTTCGGCTCGTTCACCGGCGGCGCCGTGAGCGGCAATCCCAGCGTCATGGCTGGCGGTATCTCCAAGGCGCTGGTTACCACCGCGTCCGGCCTGATCGTCGCGATCCCGGCGCTGTTCTTCCATCGCCTGCTGCAGCGCCGCATCGATGAGTTGGTAGTGGGCATGGAACAGGAAGCCATCAAGCTGGTGGAAGTCGTGCAGGGTGATCGCGAGGTCGACCTGGCCGAGGAAAAAGCGTGAAGTTTCGTCGTCGCAGTCGGGAGAACATCGAGCTCAACCTGATCTCGCTGATAGACGTCGTCTTCGTGCTGCTGCTGTTCTTCGTGATCACCACTACGTTCACCCGCGAGACCCAGTTGCGTGTCGAGCTTCCCGAAGCGGTGAATGGCGCGCCGGAGCAGGCCAGCGACCTCAAGCGCATCGACATCGCCATCAGCGCCGAGGGCGTCTACGCGGTCAACAACCAGCTGCTGCCCAAGAGCGACCTGCCGACCCTGATCGAGGCCCTGCGCACCGCATCGGCGGGCGACAGCGCGCTGCCCCTGTCGATCAGTGCCGATGGCAAGACGCCCCATCAGGCAGTGATCAGTGCCATGGATGCTGCCGGCAAGCTCGGCTTCAGCCAGATCAGCATGATCACTGTCGAGGCGCAGGCAAATCCCTGATGAGCCTCGCCGACCGCTTGTCCGCCGCCTGGTACACCGGCCATCGTGCGCTGTGGCTGTTGCGTCCGCTGGAATGCCTGTACCGCCACGTTGTGCTGCGCAAGCGGCGGCGCTTCGAGGCCGGGCAGGGCGAGATCTACCGAGCACCGGTACCGGTGCTGGTGGTCGGCAACATTACCGTCGGTGGCACCGGCAAGACACCGATGATCCTCTGGCTGATCGAGCATTGCCGCGCCCGCGGCCTGCGCGTCGGCGTGGTCAGTCGCGGCTACGGCGCCCAGCCGCCGAGCCTGCCGTGGCGGGTCAGCGCCGATCAGGACGCAGCCCAGGCGGGCGATGAACCGCTGCTGATCGTGCAGCGCAGTGGCGTACCGCTGGTGATCGACCCCGATCGGGGCCGCGCTGTGCGTGCGCTGCTCGATGCCGAACCCGTGGACCTCGTCCTCAGTGACGATGGTCTGCAGCATTACCGCCTGGCTCGTGACATCGAACTGGTCCTGATCGACGCCGCGCGCGGACTGGGCAATGGCCGCTGCCTGCCTGCAGGCCCGTTGCGCGAACCCGCCGAACGCCTGCAGACGGTGGATGCCGTGCTGTGCAACGGTGCCGCCGACGATTCCCCGCAAGGCTACGGCCTGACCCTGCAAGCCCAGGCGCTGATCAACGTGCGCAGCGGCGAACGCCGATCCTTGAGCCATTTCCCCCCCGGACAGGCCCTTCACGCCGTGGCCGGGATTGGCAATCCGCAACGTTTCTTCGACACCCTGCAGGCGCTACACTGGCAGCCTGTCGCGCACCCTTTCGCCGACCATGCCCGGCTCACGCTCCAGGCCCTGAGTTTCGAGCCGCCGCTGCCGGTGGTCATGACCGAGAAGGATGCCGTGAAGTGCCGCGAGTTCGCCGCCGCGGATTGGTGGTACCTGGCCGTCGACGCCCAGCCCTCACCACGCTTCATCGGTTGGCTCGACCAGCGTCTGACCGACCTTTTGCCCTGATTCCCTGCCTTGAAGGATTTTCCATGGACACCAAATTGCTCGACATTCTCGCCTGCCCGATCACCAAGGGTCCGCTCAAGCTCAGCGCCGACAAGACCGAACTGATCAGCAAGGGCGCAGGCCTGGCGTATCCCATTCGCGACGGCATTCCGGTGATGCTGGAAACCGAAGCCCGCACCCTCACCGACGACGAGCGCCTGGATAAATGAGCACGGCCTTCACTGTCGTGATCCCCGCCCGCTACCAGTCGACGCGCCTGCCGGGCAAGCCGCTGCAGATGATCGCTGGCAAGCCGATGATCCAGCATGTCTGGGAGCAGGCCTGCAAGAGCACCGCTGCGCGGGTGGTGGTCGCCACCGACGACGGTCGTATCGAGTCCGCCTGCCGTGCCTTCGGCGCCGAAGTGGTGATGACCCGTCCTGACCACGAGTCCGGCACCGACCGCCTGGCCGAGGTCTGCCAGGCGCTGGGCCTGGATGCCGACGCGATCGTGGTCAATGTGCAGGGCGACGAGCCGTTGATTCCGCCCGTGGTGATCGACCAGGTGGCGGCCAATCTCGCCGCCAGTCGCGAGGCCGCCATGGCGACCTTGGCCGAGCCGATCGCAGACGTGGAGGCACTGTTCAACCCCAACGTGGTCAAGGTCGTCACGGACCTTAACGGCCTGGCGCTGACTTTCAGCCGCGCACCGCTGCCCTGGGCGCGCGATGACTTCGCCAACGATCGCGACGTCCTGCCAGCCCAGGTGCCCTATCGTCGTCACATCGGCATCTATGCCTACCGTGCCGGCTTCCTGCAGGATTTCGTGCAGTGGGGCCCTTGCTGGCTGGAAAGCACAGAGCGTCTGGAGCAGCTGCGGGCGCTCTGGCACGGTGTGCGCATCCATGTCGCCGACGCCGTCCAGGCGCCACCCGCCGGTGTCGACACCGCCGAAGATCTTGAGCGCGTGCGGCGCCTGCTGGCGTCATGAGCCTGGACATCCGTGCCAACCAGTCGCTCAAGCCCTACAACACCTTCGGCATCGACGTTCGAGCGGCGTTCTTCGTCTCCGTGCACAGCGATGGCGAACTCGAGCAGGCACTGGCGTGGGCGGCGACGAGGAATCTGCGCGTGCTGGTCATCGGTGGCGGCAGCAACCTGCTGCTGACCACTGACTTGAGCGAGCTGCTGGTGGTGCGCATGGACAACCGTGGTGTCCGTGTGCTCGAAGAAAATGGCGATCAGGTATTGCTGGAAGCCGAAGCCGGCGAGCCGTGGCATCCTTTCGTGTTGCAGACGCTCGAGCTGGGTCTGGCGGGGCTGGAAAACCTCAGCCTGATCCCCGGCACCGTGGGCGCGGCACCGATGCAGAACATCGGTGCCTACGGTGTCGAGATCAAGGACGTGTTCGCCGGCCTGACCGCGCTGGACCGGGACACGCTGCAGGTCCGCGACTTCAGTGTCACCGACTGCGCCTTCGGCTATCGCGACAGCGTGTTCAAGCGCCAGCCCGGACGCTGGGTGATCCTGCGTGTGCGTTTCAAGCTGTCGCGCTCGGCGCCGGTGCATCTGGACTACGGCCCTGTGCGTCAACGATTGGCCGACCAGGGTATCCAGCACCCCACGCCCAACGACGTCAGTGCCGCCATCTGCAGCATTCGTCGCGAAAAGCTGCCCGATCCTGCCGAACTGGGCAACGCCGGCAGCTTCTTCAAGAATCCGGTAGTGACCGCGCCGGTGCTGGACGCCATTCGCCGCGAGCATCCCGATGCAGTGGCCTATCCCCAGGCCGATGGGCTCTTCAAGCTGGCGGCCGGCTGGTTGATCGAGCGCGCAGGCTGGAAAGGCTATCGCGACGGCGACGCTGGCGTGCACCGCTTGCAGTCGCTGGTGCTGGTCAACTACGGCGGCGCCTCAGGCAAGCAGCTGTATGCGCTGGCTCAGCGGATCCAGGAAGATATCCAGTCGCGCTTTGGCGTAGCGCTGGAAATGGAACCCAACCTGTATTGATCGCGACGCCATTCCATCTGCAGTGCGCCATGTGATCACCGGAGCTCAACGACATGTCAGCCATTATTGCACCTTGCGCCCTGATCCTCGCTGCGGGAGAGGGTCGGCGTTTTCAGGAAGCGGCAGGGCAGGGCAGCGACAAACTGCTCGCCCGGTGCCGAGGGTTGGATGGCATCGAGCGCAGCGTCATCGAGCAGGTGCTGCGCAATCTCGGCGAGGCAGTCGAGCGTCGTGTGCTGGTCACCCGTACGCACAAGACACAAGTGATAGAGGTCGCCCAGGCTTACGGCTGCGAAGTGGTGCTTCTCGACTCCGCAGGCATGGGCGACAGCCTGCGCACCGGCGTCGAAGCCAGTGCCAACGCCGATGGCTGGTTGGTGTGCCTGGGCGACATGCCGTTCGTGACTGCTGGCACCTTCGCCAAGGTGCGCCGGTCCATGGCGCTGGAGCGCATCAGCATCGCCCATGGCCCGCAAGGGCAGGGGCACCCGGTGGGCTTTGGCCGCGCTTTCCGCGAACAGCTGCTGGTGTTGCGTGGCGATCAAGGTGCACGACGACTGTTTGCCGAAGAACACCTGCATCGTGTGGCGTGTGATGACCTGGGTATCTACCGCGATGTGGATCAGCCTGACGACCTGATTGAGTAATCAGCGGTGGGGCAAAACGCAGGCAACAAAAAAGGCCACTTTTTCAAGTGGCCTTCTTCGTTGTTTGGTTGCGGGAGCCGGATTTGAACCGACGACCTTCGGGTTATGAGCCCGACGAGCTACCAGACTGCTCCATCCCGCGTCTGTGTGGGCTATTCTACAGCGCAGCGCGCGCTTGTCAAACCCTGATTTCAAGAAAACTCTTTTCCATCAATCGCTTAGCTTTGCCAATGGCCTGAAGAGTCAGGCCGGCCGGGGCTTTCAGCGGTATTCCCGATGTTTTTCCGATGAGCCGAGACAGCGCCGTCAGGCTTTGGTGATGGCGCTTGGCGCTGCGAGTGGGATAATACCGTGGTATGTGTACGATCCATTACCCGCCCGGTACCCCGCCCAGACCATGACGCAGCGCAAGATCATCCATGTCGACTGTGACTGCTTCTACGCCGCCATCGAAATGCGTGACGACCCGCGGCTGGCCGGCAAGCCTCTGGCCGTCGGTGGCTCTGCGGAGCGTCGCGGCGTGATCGCCACCTGCAACTACGAGGCGCGCGCCTATGGCGTGCGCTCGGCCATGAGTTCACGTCATGCAGTCAAACTCTGTCCCGACCTGACCATCGTCAAGCCCCGCATGGATGCCTATAAAGAAGCATCGCGGGAGATTCAGGGCATCTTTCGCGAGTACACCGACCTGATCGAGCCGCTGTCACTGGACGAGGCTTACCTCGACGTTTCCGACTGCCCGCATTTTTCCGGCAGCGCCACGCGTATAGCCCAGGACATTCGGCGCAAGGTTTCCAAGCGTCTGCACATCACCGTTTCGGCCGGGGTGGCGCCGAACAAGTTTCTGGCCAAGATTGCCAGCGACTGGCGCAAGCCGGACGGGCTGTTCGTCATCACCCCGCCCCAGGTCGAGGATTTCGTCGCGGCCCTGCCGGTCACCAAACTGCACGGCGTGGGCAAGGTCACTGCGGACAAGCTGGCGCGCCTGGGCATCGACAGCTGCCTGGAGTTGCGTGAGTGGAGCAAATTGGCGCTGGTGCGCGAATTCGGCAGCTTCGGCGAGCGCCTCTACAGCCTGGCTCGCGGCATCGACGATCGTGTGGTGCAGAACGATAGCCGGCGGCAGTCCATCAGCGTGGAAAACACGTATGAGGCAGACCTGCCGGACTTGGCCAGCTGCCTTGGCAAGCTCCCGGAGCTGATGCAGACCCTGGCCGAACGCATCGGGCGGATCGACAGCAGCTATCGCCCCGGCAAGCCGTTCGTCAAAGTGAAGTTCCACGATTTCACCCAGACCACCCTGGAGCAGGCCGGGGCGGGCAGGGACCTGGAAAGCTACCAGCAGCTATTGGGTCAGGCGTTCGCCCGAGGTGGCAAGCCGGTGCGGCTGTTGGGCATCGGCGTGCGTCTGCTGGATCTGCGTGGCGCTCACGAGCAGCTGGAGCTGTTCAGCGAGCGCTGATCGGCGGGCTCAGGTCCCAGGATCGGCAACCAGTCGCCCGGTTTCCTTGCGCAGCGACTTGAGGAAATCCTGCTGCAATTCAGGATCGTTGCGGGTCAATTCGATCAGGCTCTGTTCCAGCTCACTGGCTTCATCTTCCAGACCCAGTTCAGACAGTCGCTTGACCCGAAACACCCACTGACCCACCTCGTCGCCTTCCAGGTCATCGAAAATCAGCCTGTGCGCTTCGGCAAGCTTGCCGCGCAGATCCGGGCTGACCGGCAGCAGGGCGCTGGCGCGGGTCTGGCTGTCCTCGTCCACCACGCTCAGCTGCAAGCGCGTGACACGGTTCAGATCCTGTTCGGCGAACGGGCTGTCCAGCAGATTGATGCGCAACACGCCGTTGGCATCGGTCTCCAGGTCGAAGGTCTTGCGACCGGTGCCGACCTGAACGGGCCGCTCGCTCCAAGGCGTGCTGTTGTGCTCCACGCGCTTGTCGGTCTGCACCTCGTCGATGCTGGCCAGGTTCTGCTCGGCGCGGCCGTTGGATTGCACGTTCATGAACGGATTGAGACCGGCAAATCCATAGCTGACCCAATCCTTGGTAACGCTATCGGGCAGACTGCCGAATGTCGCCACGTTCACCACATTGGCGCCCACGCCCGCCACCACGGCAACCGCGCCCAGCGGGATCTCGTAGACCTCGCGCCAGGGTTGGTAGGGGGTGTAGCGATCGTAGTGACGGGTGGTCTCGAACGCCGTGACTTCGAAGTCCTTGAGTTCGCGAATGCGCACGCGGCGTTGCGGTGTCTGCAGGACCTCGGGCTTGCCCAGGTCGATCTGCAGGCTGTGTTCGAGCAGCTTGCGCTCGATCCGCTCTTCGTGTTCGTTGCGCTGCGACATCTGGTTGGCACAGCCACTGACCAGCAGGGTGCTGCACAGGGCAGCACCCCCGAGGGCCATGGTAGTTCGCTTGAACATGGTTTCTCGAGTCTGTCAGCGGCGCACGCGAGCCTGGATGAAAGACAGGACTTCGTCGACAGGCAAAGCCTGGGCTGCGTCCTCGGTACGACTCTTGTATTCCAGGTTGCCTTCGGCCAGGCCGCGGTCGCTGATGACGATCCGGTGAGGAATGCCGATCAGCTCCATGTCGGCGAACTTGATGCCGGGGCTGGTCTTCTTGTCGCGGTCGTCCAGCAGCACTTCGAAACCCGCTTCGGTCAGTTGCGCGTACAACCGATCGGTGGCCTCGCGGACCTGTTCGGTTTCGTAGCGCAGCGGTACAAGTGCCACCTGGAAGGGCGCCAGGGTGTCGCTCCAGATGATGCCCCCGGCATCGTTGTTCTGCTCGATGGCCGCTGCGACCACGCGCGATACGCCAATCCCGTAGCAGCCCATGGCCAGAGTCACTGGCTTGCCGTTCTCACCCAGTACCTGGCACTTCATGGCTTCGCTGTACTTGGTGCCCAGCTGGAAGATATGACCTACCTCGATACCACGTTTGATGGTCAGGGTGCCCTGGCCATCCGGGCTGGCGTCGCCGTCAACCACGTTGCGCAGATCGGCCACCTCAGGCAACGGGAGATCACGTTCCCAGTTCACGCCGAAGTAATGCTTGTCGTCGATGTTGGCGCCTACGCCAAAATCGCTCATGAAGGCGACGGAGCGATCGATGATGCACGGCAGGGGCAGGTTCAGCGGGCCCAGGGAACCTGCACCTGCACCGATGGCCTCACGCAGTTCGGCTTCGCTGGCCATGACCAGCGGGCTGGCGACCTGAGGCTGATTGGCCGCCTTGATCTCGTTCAGCTCATGATCGCCACGGATGACCAAGGCAATCAACTTGCCTTCTTCGGCGGCATGGACCACCAGCGTCTTGACGGTTTTCTCGATCGGCAGGCCGAAGTTTTCCACCAGTTGCGCGATGGTCTTGGCATTGGGCGTGTCGACCAGGCGCAGTTCCTCCTGCGCAGCACCACGCTCGGTCTCGCGTGGAATCGCTTCGGCCTTCTCGATGTTGGCCGCATAGTCGGACGTATCGCTGAACACGATGTCGTCTTCACCGGACTCTGCCAGCACATGGAATTCATGGGAGCCAGCGCCACCGATAGAGCCGTTGTCGGCTTCCACAGCGCGGAACTTCAGGCCCAGGCGAGTGAAGATGTTGCTGTAGGCCTGGTGCATGCGGTCGTAGGTGACCTGCAGAGAAGGCTGGTCGGCATGGAAGGAATAGGCATCCTTCATGATGAATTCGCGGCCACGCATCAGGCCGAAGCGCGGACGGATCTCGTCACGGAATTTGGTCTGGATCTGGTACAGATTGATGGGCAGCTGTTTGTAGCTGTTCAGCTCGTTGCGCATCAGGTCGGTGATGACTTCTTCGTGGGTGGGGCCTGCACAGAACTCACGGTCGTGGCGGTCCTTCAGGCGCAGCAGTTCAGGGCCGTACTGCTCCCAGCGACCCGATTCCTGCCACAGTTCTGCCGGCTGGATACCTGGCATCAGCACCTCGAGGGCACCGGCGGCGTCCATTTCCTCGCGCACGATCCGCTCAACCTTGCGCATCACTCGAAGACCCATCGGCAGCCACGTGTACAGGCCCGAGGCGAGCTTGCGGATCATGCCGGCACGCAGCATCAGCTGGTGGCTGATCACGACGGCATCGGAAGGGGTTTCTTTCTGTGTGGCGAGCAGATATTGACTGGTGCGCATGGTTGACCGTTGTCTTGGCGAAATTTTATCGAGGCCTGGCATTGTACGGGCGTGATTGGACGACGTACAGGCATAGGGCCGCGCTTTGCGGAGCACGGGAACCCAGACGCAGAAAAGCCCGGCGGGGCCGGGCTTTTCAAGGGTGCAGCTACCCGCAGCGGATTACATGATGCTGAGCGGATACTCGACGATGAAGCGCAGATCGTTGTTCGACGGACCGTAGTCGGCGTCGTAGGCATTGTTGGCGCGGTACACGGCGCTACGCAGGCGGAAGGACATGTCCTTGATCGGGCCCTGCTGAACCACGTACTTGGTCTCGAAGTCCCACTCGTGCTCTTTGCCTTCTTCGCCGTTGCTGGCTTCGATGTTGTCGCCAGTGATGTAGCGAGTCATGAAGCTCAGGCCCGGTACGCCGTAGGTAGCCATGTTGAGGTCGTAGCGAACCTGCCACGACTTCTCTTCGGCGCCGACGAAGTCGGAGTACTGTACGGAGTTGTTCAGGAACACGGTGCCACCACCGTCCACGCCATAGGCGTAACCGGTGTCACCGGAGCTGCGCTGGTAGCCCAGGGTGAACTTGTGCGCGCCCAGGCTATAGGCAACCGCGGTGCTCCAGATCTTGTTGTCGACGTCGCCGCCCAGGTCTTCGCCCTGGCTCTTGGTACGATAGGCGTTGAAGTCGAAGTTCAGCGACTGCAGATCGTCGATCGGCAGGGTGTAGTTCAGGTTGACGTACTGACGCTTCCAGTAGTCTTCCACATCGGACGCTGCAACCGTACCGGTGAAGTTCTTGGTGAAGGCGTAGGTGGCGCCAGCGATGTCGGCGGACTTCAGGCCCAGGGAGTCGCGACCCATGCCGGTCTGCGCGCTCATCGAGGTGAAGCGGCCGATGTTCAGGGTCAGGTCCTGAATTTCGTTGCTGGTGATCGAGGTGCCGGTGGCGACTTCAGGCAACAGACGACCGTCATCGGTCGCGAAGACCGGGCTGGCGACGATCTGTTGGCCGTATTTGAGCACGGTATTGGAGAAGCGGAACTTGACGGCCGCGCCACCCTTGGTCTGGCTGTGCTCCAGGTTGCCTTCGTCATCGGCTGCGAACAGGCCGTTGCTGCGGCGACCGGTACCGCCGTCCAGGCGTACCGAACCAAAGCCCATTGCATCCACACCTGCACCGATGGTGCCCTGGGTGAAGCCCGACTCGTAGAACATCTGGGCGCCAAGGCCGGTGTCTTCGCGATAGCCCTTGTCGCTGCCAGCGGTAGGGTTGCCCGCGCCGTGCTTGTAGTCACGGTTCATGTACAGGGCGCGCAGCTTGAGGTTCAGGGTGCTGTCTTCCACGAAACCCTTGGAATCGTCCTGGGCGGACGCCAAAGCCAACTGCGAGGTGCCGGCTGTTACAGCCAGTGCGATCATGCTCCACTTCATCACGCGCATCGTGATTTGCTCCTTTGGTTTTAAGAAGAGTAACCACTGCCTCACCTGTTTTTTTATCTGAGGCAGTTCTTTCTTTTTATGACGGCGCGGAACGTATACCACGCCAGCCATGTTGGCGATACTTTCAAGTTCGCGCTTGCAACTGCACTTCGCTTGCGCGTGTGCACTAACGCTGTTTCATCCGTGTTGCCTTTTATGCACTGCCGTGAATTGAGTCGTTGACAATGCCAAGTTGCAAACGCATGAAAACGTCATACGGCGGTTTACTGTTTGTCCCCGGGTATCGTCTTCCCACGTCCCCGCTGAACCTTGCGATGATGAATGCAACAAGCGTGCACAAACGTGCCAGGCCTTCACATATTTTTCACTTTTCTTGCTTCTCCTCGGCGAAGCCCACGGGAATCCAGCCTGTCGAGCCCTGTCCTGTTTTTTCGGTCACTGTGTCGTGAGTGCGATCGCCTCCCATTTCGCCGCGCAAACGTTACCGCAGGGTGACATGAGTGGGTAGATTCCGAAGTCTGCGTGCACCGACAGCGTCCCTGGTGGATCTTTTTGGTGCGAAAAGTGACGTCTCGAATCGCAAGGCTAGCCCAGCTTATGAAATTGGCAACGTGGCGCTGGCCTAAAGAAGTACCGCTGGTCAGGTAGTTACGTGTAGTACTGAATGGAACGCGTGAAGTCCGCACAGGGCGTGCCGCTCAGGGTTGAGCGAGGCGGGCGATCCTGGGGCGAAGGGCACCAGCACTGTGCCCTGTTCCGGGCATACTGACGGGCTCGCGTGGCGCAGTAGATCAGCTGAATGCGCGACAACCTCGAAAAAAATCGACCAGGCACGGTATCCTTGGTGCTCGACGATTCGTGGCCATGGCCCGGTCCCCCATCCCGCTTTCTGGAGAACGCCCGTGTTCAGCCTGGATGCCCGACTTGCCCAAGACACTCATGTCCTGGGTGACTTCCCACTGTGTCGTCTGCTGCTCAGCAATGATGCCAATTATCCCTGGTTCATTCTGGTGCCACGTCGTCCCGATATCAGCGAAGTCTTCCAGTTGAACGAGGCGGACCATCAAATGCTGTGGGATGAAACCCATGCCTTGGCGAAGTTGCTTCACCAAGGCTATGACGCCGACAAGATCAATATTGCCACCCTGGGCAATGTAGTCAGCCAGTTGCACATGCATGTAATCGTCCGGTATCGCGCCGATGCTGTCTGGCCTGCGCCGGTCTGGGGCAAGTTGCCAGCGGTACCCTATACCGCTGAGCAGCTGGCATCGGTTCGTGAAAAACTGGCAAGCCTGCTGGGCAACGAATTCGTTTTCGCGGAGGGCAGGGCATGAGCCTGGAAGATCGAGTGATGGAACTGGAGACGCGTCTGGCGTTTCAGGATGACACCTTGTCCTCGCTCAGCGACGAGCTGATCCTGCAGCAGCGGGCCATCGAGCGCCTGCAGATGCAGCTCGCAGCACTGCTCAAGCGGCAGGAAGAAATGGTCGGCCAGTTCGAGACGGCCACTCAGGAAGCGCCGCCGCCTCATTATTGAGATTTTTTCGAGGCAATAAAAAACGCGGGCAGTGCCCGCGTTTTTTGTTGCCTGCTGGATTCAGCGACGTGGCGATGCCGCAATCACGTCTTCGGCCTGCAGCCCCTTGTCACGGTTCATCACCGAAAACTCGACGCGCTGGCCTTCGACCAATACCCGATGACCTTCGCCACGAATGGCACGAAAATGCACAAAGATGTCGTCGCCCGAGTCACGCGAAATGAAGCCGAAGCCTTTGGACGTGTTGAACCACTTGACGGTGCCCGTATCGCGGTTGGTCATGTCGTACTGCACGGCGCTGGGCGCCGGTGACGCACGGTAGAAGCTGATCGACAGGTGCGCCAGGCACGCAAGCAGCGCGCACAGCAGACCCGGCAGGATGCCGATGGCCGGCAGCGGTACCAGCAATGTCAGGGTCTGGGTGATCACCGAGGCGACCAGCAGTACGCTGACCAGATTTTGCAACAGATGACGTGGACCTTTGTTCCAGCGTGGTATCACTGGCGCCAAAAGCAGATTGAGCAGACCGAACAGCGCCAGGTAGATTGCGTCGGGTTGTTGCAGGTAAGGCGCTACATCGGCCCGCAGGCTTGGTATGAAGGACAGCAGCACGGCCGCTGCGCCCGTCAGGAGGTGGACGATTTTCAACATTCGATTGGCTCACTCTAAGATCAGGCATACAGGAAGAGCTGATACCGCACCACGCACAGCGTTGGGGTGACAAGAATTGCCGGCATCTGCAGGGATCAGCCTATGCACCGCGGCTTGATGAATCGCCGGGCGACACGCGGCCTATTTAACAGCAAAGCCGGATCCTTCTCAAATCGGCCGGAGTGCCGCCCACCGCCGTCGGGCGGATAGTCGACGCAAAGCGAGCAAGGCAAAGGCTGCGCGGGTCGATGGGTCTTGGTAAAGTGGGCGTCCACCAGTGGGGTGTATATTCATCGTCTACAAGGACATTACATGGCAATCGATATCGGCATCAGCGAAGAAGATCGCAAATCGATCGTGGACGGCTTGTCCCGTCTGCTCTCCGACACCTACGTGCTCTACCTCAAGACCCACAACTTCCACTGGAACGTCACCGGCCCGGCTTTCCGTACGCTGCACCTGATGTTCGAAGAGCAGTACACCGAACTGGCACTGGCAGTGGACTCCATTGCCGAGCGTATTCGTGCCCTGGGCTTCCCGGCGCCCGGCGCGTATTCCATCTATGCCCGTCTGTCTTCGATCAAGGAAGAAGAGGGCGTGCCCTCGGCCCAGGACATGATCCAACAACTGGTCGAAGGTCAGGAAGCCGTTACCCGTACTGCCCGAGGCATCTTCCCGCTGCTGGACAAGGTCAGTGACGAGCCGACAGCCGACCTGCTGACCCAGCGCATGCAGGTGCATGAGAAGACCGCCTGGATGCTGCGTTCGCTGCTCGAAGGCTGATCCTTCTTGGTGCGGCGGCACCCGCGCCAGCAGGGTGTCCGCCGTATCGATCCTGGCGCTTTGCGCCCGGTCGAAGCATGGTTCGCTCCTACGCAACGACGCCGCCCTTCGCACACCTGCAACTCTTTATTCCTCTGTCGGCATCGCGCCTCGATACGCTTCCATAGATCCGTCAGCACACCTCCAGGGTTGGAGGTGGCGATCATCAAGGAGGCACGGATCCATGGAAGGAAACATCATCACCCGAGCACGACAGCTCGACCGATCGAGCAGGCTCGTCGTCGATCCCTACGCAGAAAACTTCGACATGGGCATGGCTCGACCCGTCTCCCGCTCGGTTCGCCTGAACGGGTTCGCCACGTGCCTGCGTCTGGAACGGATCTATTGGGAGATCCTGGAACGCATCGCCCTGGCCAATGAGTGCACGGTGAACGCACTGCTTTCCTACGTCGACCGCGAAGTCCACCTGCGTCACGGCGGCGTGAAGAATTTCAGCGGGCTGGTGCGCGTGGTCTGCGTCACTCACCTGATGGGGCGCGATCGTGCGTCGTCTGTTACCTTGGACGGCTGCGCGGCGCCGATTAACCGGATATAATCCCGCGTTTCATCCTGGCGCCGCATGCGCCGCGGTTATTTGGTTGCCGAGACACTACCCATGCCGATGTACGACTATCAATGTGCTTCCTGTGGTCACCAGATGGAAGTCATTCAAAAGATCAGCGCCGAGCCTTTGACCGACTGCCCTGCCTGCCAGGCGCCGGAATTGAAGAAGATGCTTTCCATGCCGGGTTTCCGCCTGAGCGGCACCGGCTGGTACGAGACCGACTTCAAGACCGGCAACAAGAAGAATCTGGCGGGTGGCGACAAGGCCGAGTGAGTTGTCCGGCTCCCGCCCGCTCCTGCACGATGTCCAGGGTGCCGCGTGTCCAGCTACACGCCGTCATCGAATCATGAATTACGAGAAGTGAAACCACTACTATGATGCGCAGCCACTATTGCGGCCAACTGAACGAGACCCTGGAAGGTCAGGAAATAACCCTGTGCGGCTGGGTCCATCGCCGTCGCGACCATGGCGGGGTGATCTTCCTCGACATTCGGGACCGTGAAGGCATGGCCCAGGTGGTCTTCGACCCCGATCGCGCCGACAGCTTCGCCGCCGCCGATCGCGTGCGCAGCGAGTACGTGGTCAAGGTCACCGGCAAGGTCCGCGCGCGCCCGGCCGGCGCCGTCAACCCGAACATGGCGTCCGGCGCCATCGAAGTGCTCGGCTACGAGCTCGAAGTGCTGAACGAAGCGGAAACCCCGCCGTTCCCGCTCAACGAATACTCCGACGTTGGCGAGGAAACCCGCCTGCGCTACCGCTTCATCGACCTGCGCCGTCCCGAGATGGCCGAGAAGCTGCGCCTGCGCTCGCGCATCACCACCAGCATCCGTCGCTACCTCGACGAGAACGGCTTCCTCGATGTCGAAACGCCGATCCTGACCCGGGCCACACCCGAGGGCGCGCGTGACTACCTGGTTCCCAGTCGTACCCACCCCGGCAGCTTCTTCGCTCTACCGCAGTCGCCCCAGCTGTTCAAGCAGTTGCTGATGGTGGCCGGTTTCGACCGTTACTACCAGATTGCCAAGTGCTTCCGCGACGAAGACCTGCGTGCCGATCGTCAGCCTGAGTTCACCCAGATCGACATCGAGACCAGCTTCCTCGACGAGAAGGAAATCATCGGTCTCACCGAAACCATGGTGCGCCAGCTGTTCAAGGAAGTGCTGGACGTCGAATTCGGCGAGTTCCCGCACATGACCTTCGAAGAAGCCATGCGCCGCTACGGTTCGGACAAGCCGGACCTGCGCAACCCGATGGAACTGGTCGACGTTGCCGACCAGCTCAAGGACGTCGAATTCAAGGTCTTCAGCGGTCCGGCTAACGATGCCAAGTGCCGCGTTGCCGCACTGCGCGTTCCAGGCGGGGCGAGCATGCCGCGCAAGCAGATCGACGACTACACCAAGTTCGTTGGCATCTACGGCGCCAAGGGCCTGGCCTACATCAAGGTCAACGAGCGCGCCAAGGGCGTCGAAGGCCTGCAGTCGCCGATCGTCAAGAACATCCCGGAAGCCAACCTCAACGTGATCCTGGATCGCGTCGGCGCGGTCGATGGCGACATCGTGTTCTTCGGTGCCGACAAGGCCAAGATCGTCAGCGAGGCATTGGGCGCGCTGCGCATCAAGCTGGGTAACGATCTTAACCTGCTGACCTGCGAATGGGCGCCGATGTGGGTCGTCGACTTCCCGATGTTCGAAGAGAACGAAGACGGCAGCTTCAGCGCGCTGCACCACCCGTTCACCGCCCCCAAGTGCACCCCGGCCGAGCTGGAGGCCAACCCGGCCACAGCGCTGTCGCGTGCCTACGACATGGTGCTCAACGGCACCGAGTTGGGCGGCGGTTCGATCCGTATCCACCGCAAGGACATGCAGCAGGCGGTGTTCCGTCTGCTCGGCATCGAAGCGGCGGAACAGGAAGAGAAGTTCGGCTTCCTGCTCGATGCCCTGAAATACGGCGCGCCACCACACGGCGGCCTGGCCTTCGGCCTGGATCGCCTGGTCATGCTGATGACTGGCGCGCAGTCGATTCGTGAAGTCATTGCGTTCCCGAAAACACAAAGTGCCGCCGATGTCATGACCCAGGCACCTGGTGTCGTCGATGCCAAGGCACTGCGTGAGCTGCACATTCGTCTGCGCGAACAGCCCAAGGCTGAGTGACGGCTGACAGGGCGCATCTTCGGATGCGCCCTTGCGTTGGGCAGTGGAAAACCTTGCCGAGGCAGGGTCGTATGGGTAACACACAGAAATCGGAGTTGCGTTATGGCTGGTCATTCCAAGTGGGCGAACATCAAGCACCGCAAAGAGCGCCAGGATGCCAAGAGGGGCAAGATCTTCACCAAGTGGATTCGTGAGCTGACTGTCGCAGCCCGTCAGGGTGGCGGCGAGCCAGGGTCCAACCCGCGTCTGCGGCTGGCGCTGGACAAGGCGCTGAGCGCCAACATGAGCCGCGATATCATCGATCGTGCGATCGCCCGGGGTACCGGAGCGGCGGGCAGCGATGACGTGGTCGAGTTGAGCTACGAGGGTTATGGTCCCGGTGGTGTCGCGGTGCTGGTCGAGTGCATGACCGACAACCGCAACCGTACCGCCGCCGCCGTGCGCCATGCGTTCAGCAAATGCGGCGGCAACCTGGGCACCGATGGCTCGGTGGCCTATCTGTTCGAGCGCAAGGGGCAGTTGTCCTTCGCTCCGGGCGTTGATGAAGATGCCCTGATGGAAGCGGCCATGGAGGCCGATGCCGACGACATCGTCACCCACGCTGATGGCTCGATGGACGTGTTCACCTCGTTCGCCAGCTTCTACGCGGTGGGCAATGCGCTGCAGGCGGCGGGTTTCAAGGCCGACGAGGCGGAAATCGTCATGGCCCCGACCACCAGCGCCGAACTGGACGCGGAAGGTGCCGAGAAGGTGCTCAAACTGATCGACATGCTCGAAGACCTGGACGACGTGCAAAACGTCTATTCCAATGCCGAAATATCCGATGCCGTGATGGAACAGCTCGGCTGACCGGCCTGTTTGTTTCATCGAAGCCATGCTTCGACAGGGCTAGCCTCTTCGCGGGTAGATGACCCGCGAAGGCATCAGCCGTGTTTCTCACTACTGCAGGCTTTATGACTTTAATTCTTGGAATCGACCCAGGCTCGCGCATCACCGGGTTTGGCGTCGTGCGTGAAACCGGACGAGGCTGCGAGTACGTAGCTTCAGGCTGCATCCGTACGGGCGGGGGGCTGCTGCACGATCGTCTGCAGATCGTTTTTCGCGGTGTGCGCGAAGTGATCCAGACCTACGGTCCGGTGACCATGGGCATCGAGCGGGTGTTCATGGCTCGCAATGCCGACTCGGCCCTGAAGCTGGGTCAGGCACGGGGTGCGGCCATCGTTGCGGCGGCCGAGGAGGGGCTGGAGATTGCCGAGTACAGCGCCACTCAGGTCAAGCAGGCCATCGTCGGTACCGGTGCAGCCAACAAGGAACAGGTACAGATGATGGTCATGCACCTGCTCAAGCTGACTCAGAAACCCCAGATCGATGCTTCCGACGCCCTGGCGATCGCACTGACCCACGCGCACACCCGTTCGAGCCTGATGCCCCATGGCCTGAGCACCGCCCGCAGCCGCGGTGGACGCCTGCGTCTATAGCGGCTTACATCGTTTCAAACTTTTTTGCTTGCAGCTCACCCAAGTCCTGCAATGATGGCCACGGATTCGAAGATCCGGCCAGCATGAGCAGGGCGTGACTGCGCCTTCCGACAAAGGATTCAAACGTGATTGGACGCCTGCGCGGTACCCTGGCTGAAAAGCAGCCTCCGCACCTGATTCTCGACGTCAACGGGCTGGGCTATGAGCTCGAAGTGCCGATGACCACGCTCTATCGCCTGCCGCCGGTCGGCGAAACCGTGACCTTGCACACCCATCTGGTGGTGCGCGAAGACGCTCAGTTACTCTATGGCTTCTATGAAAAGCGCGAGCGTGAGCTGTTTCGCGAGCTGATCCGCCTGAACGGCGTCGGTCCCAAACTGGCCCTGGCACTGATGTCAGGGTTGGATGTCGATGAGCTGGTGCGTTGCGTGCAGGCACAGGACACCTCGGCGCTGGTCAAGGTGCCCGGCGTAGGCAAGAAGACAGCCGAGCGCCTGCTGGTCGAGCTCAAGGATCGCTTCAAGGCCTGGCAAACCACGCCGAGCATGTTCGAACTGGTGCCCAGTGGGCCGCAGGGCCCGGCGCCGGTCAGCAGCGCCGAGGCCGATGCCGTCAGCGCGCTCATCTCCCTGGGGTACAAGCCGCAGGAAGCCAGCCGCGCCGTGGCAGCCATCGATGCCAAGGGGCTGAGCAGCGAAGAATTGATCCGCCGCTCGTTGAAGGGAATGATCTAAGTGATCGAAGCCGACCGCCTGATCGCCGCCACTGGCCGCGATCGCGAAGAAGTACAGGACCGGGCCATCCGCCCGCTCAGCCTGGCCGAGTACATCGGCCAGCCCACCGTGCGCGAGCAGATGGAGTTGTTCATCCAGGCCGCACGCGGGCGCAGCGAATCCCTGGATCACACCTTGATCTTCGGCCCGCCAGGTCTGGGCAAGACGACCCTGGCCAACATCATTGCCCAGGAAATGGGCGTGTCGATCAAGAGCACCTCGGGCCCGGTGCTGGAGCGGCCGGGAGATCTGGCGGCCCTGCTGACCAATCTGGAACCCCACGATGTGCTGTTCATCGACGAGATCCACCGGCTGTCGCCCATCGTCGAAGAAGTCCTGTATCCCGCCATGGAGGATTTCCAGCTCGACATCATGATCGGCGAGGGGCCGGCGGCACGCTCCATCAAGCTCGATCTGCCACCGTTCACCCTGGTCGGTGCCACTACCCGTGCCGGCATGCTGACCAACCCGTTGCGCGACCGCTTCGGCATCGTCCAGCGTCTGGAGTTCTACAGCACGGCGGACCTTGCAACCATCGTCAGCCGCTCGGGCAACATTCTGGGGCTGGCGATCGAAGATGAAGGCGCCTTCGAGATCGCCCGGCGCGCCCGCGGTACGCCGCGAATCGCCAATCGGTTGTTGCGCAGGGTCCGGGATTTCGCCCAGGTACGGGGCAAGGGCCACATCACTAAGCCCATCGCCGACCTGGCTCTGAACATGCTGGACGTCGACGAGCGCGGCTTCGACCACCAGGACCGGCGCCTGCTGCTGACCATGATCGAGAAGTTCGACGGCGGTCCGGTGGGCGTCGACAGCCTGGCGGCCGCCATCAGCGAGGAGCGGCACACCATCGAGGATGTTCTGGAGCCCTACCTCATTCAACAGGGTTACATCATGCGGACCCCGCGCGGGCGTGTCGTGACACGCCACGCCTACCTGCATTTCGGCCTGAACATTCCCAACCGGTTGGGCGACATGCCTGCCGGTGATGCCCAACCCGACGAAATCGACGCATGAAAGGCCCATTGCGCAGCGATCTAATTCGGGTTTGCGTGGTCCTAGGGGCTGACGCAGCTTTCGCCTGCGCTTTGCCTGCACACGCAACGAAAAAACAGTTGCCTGGGCGGATTGGCAACCTGAGGAGTAAGCACTAGAGTATGCGCGCGCAAAACGGGGTTCAGGTGTTCGCTCATCAGTGTCGGGTCTATTACGAAGACACCGATGCCGGCGGCGTCGTCTACTACGTCAACTACCTCAAATTCATGGAGCGGGCTCGTACCGAGCGCCTGCGTGCGCTGGGGTTCGTCCAGTCGCAGTTGGCAGGAGAGAACCTGCTGTTCGTCGTCCATTCGGCAGAGGCGCGCTACCATGCGCCAGCGCGGTTGGACGACGAACTGAAGGTGACCGCCGAAATAATCGAATTGAATCGCGCCAGCCTGCGTTTCAAGCAGCAGGTATGGCGGATGAAGGACGCAACGCTGCTCTGCGAAGGGCAGTTCATGGTGGCCTGTGTGCGCGCCGATAATTTCAAACCCCAGGCCATTCCCCCAGCCTTGCGCGCGGCCCTCGCCGACGCGGGCGACCTGGGCAAATAATCCAATGCAGGAGATTAAGCGTGGAAGCTAACGTCGTCGACCATACCTCCATGTGGAGTTTGGTCAGCAATGCCAGTGTCGTGGTGCAGTTGGTCATGCTGATTCTGGTGGCCGCCTCGGTCACTTCGTGGATCATGATCTTTCAGCGCAGCTCGATGCTGCGCGCCGGGCGTCGTGCTCTGGACAGCTTCGAGGAGCGCTTCTGGTCGGGCATCGACCTGTCCAAGTTGTATCGCCAGGCTGGAAGCAATCCGGATCCGGATTCGGGCGTCGAGCAGATCTTCCGTGCCGGCTTCAAGGAGTTCTCCCGTCTGCGCCAGCAGCAGGGCGTCGACCCCGATGCCGTGATGGAAGGCGTCGGTCGTGCCATGCGCGTTGCGATCTCCCGTGAGGAAGAGAAGCTCGAGCAGGGCCTGCCGTTCCTGGCCACGGTCGGTTCCACCAGCCCGTACGTCGGTCTGTTCGGTACCGTGTGGGGCATCATGAACTCGTTCCGTGGTCTGGCTTCGGCCCAGCAGGCGACGCTTGCGACCGTTGCACCGGGTATTGCCGAAGCGCTGATCGCCACGGCCATCGGCCTGTTCGCTGCCATTCCGGCCGTTATTGCCTACAACCGTTTCGCTGCCCGCAGCGAGACCCTGATCAACCGTTACTACACGTTCGCTGACGAGTTCCAGGCCATCCTGCACCGTAAAGTGCACACCAGCGAAGAGTGAGCAGGGATAACCCAATGACTCGAGGTCGTCGCCCAAAACGCAAGCCGGTCGCCGAGATGAACGTGGTGCCCTACATCGACGTGATGTTGGTACTGCTGGTCATCTTCATGGTCACCGCTCCGATGATCAACCAAGGTGTGAAGGTCGATCTGCCCAAGGTTTCCAGCGAAGCGTTGCCGCAGGACAACAACACTCAGGTGCTCACCATTTCCATCAAGGCCGACAAGACCTACTACTGGAACGTCGGCAAGGAAGTAGACACTGAAAAGCAGCAGGACAAGGCCATGACCCTGGCGCAGATGACCCAGGCCGCGACCGCGATCATCAACCAGGGCAATGCCAACGGGAAGAAGACCCAAGTCTTCATTCGCGGTGACAAGACCGTTGATTATGGCGCCGTCATGGGCGCCATGGGCGGTTTGCAGCAGGCAGGTGTCGGTAACGTTGGCTTGATTACCGAGGCCCCGTGATGCAAAAGCGAGAGCATTCAGCCTCGGAAAGCTTCTTCTGGCCCACGGTCTGGGCGGTAGCCCTGCACGTGCTGATTTTCGGGATGTTGTTCGTCAGTTTCGCCATGACGCCCGAACTGCCCGAAGCGCGCCCCATCGTGCAGGCTACGCTCTATCAGCTCAAGTCCAAGAGCCAGGCCACCACTCAGACCAATCAGAAGCTGGCGGGCGAGGCGAAGAAGTCTGCCGCGCGACAAACTGAAGTCGAGCAGATGGAGACCAAGAAGCTTGAACAGGAAGCCATAAAGGCGGCGGAACAAAAGAAAGAAGAAACCGCTCAAAAGGCCGAAGCAGCGAAGAAGGCCGACGAAGCCAAGAAAGCCGACGCCGCCGCCAAGGCGGAAGCGGCAGAGGCGGCCGCAGCCAAGGCTGAAGCGGCCAAGGCCGAAGCGGCTGAAAAAGCTGCCGAAGCCAAGAAGAGCGAGTTGGCCGATATCGCCAAGAAGAAAGCCGAGCAAGAGGAGGCCAAGAAGGAGGCGGCCGAGGAAGCCAAGAAGAAGGCTGCCGAAGACGCCAAGAAGAAGGCCGCCGAAGACGCGAAGAAGAAAGCCGAAGACGACGCCAAGAAAGCTGCTGCCGCCGCCGCTGCCGAAGATGCCAAGAAGAAGGCTGCCGAGGACGCGAAGAAGAAGGCTGCGGCCGACGCTGCGAAGAAGAAGGCCCAGGATGCGGCACGCAAGGCTGCGGAAGACAAGAAGGCGCAGGCGCTGGCCGATCTGCTTTCCGACAAGCCCGAACGCCAGCAGGCGCTCGCCGATGAGCAGGGTGATGAAGTCGCGGGCAACTTCGACGATCTCATTCGCTCGCGAGCAGCCGAAGGTTGGGCACGTCCGCCTTCTGCACGCAAGAACATGACTGTGGTATTGCAGATCAACATGTTGCCCGATGGTACTGTCACTAACGTCAGCGTTTCGCGCTCCAGCGGCGATGGGCCTTTCGACAGTTCGGCGGTTGCTGCGGTCAAGAACATTGGCCGTTTAACGGAAATGCAGGGTTTGAAACCAGCTGACTTCAACCCCTATCGTTCCTTCAAGATGACATTTACACCTGAGGATCTTGCCTTGTGATTACCCTTCTTCGAGGACTGCTCGTCGTCCTGTGCTGCGCCGCCGGCATGGCCTCTGCGGACGAAAAGAACATTCTGGTCACCAGCGGTGCCGATCGTGCGACGCCGATCGCGGTCGTCCCGTTCGGCTTCCAGGGTGGCAGCGTGTTGCCTGACAACATTGCCGAAATCGTCGGCAACGACCTGCGCAACTCGGGCTACTACTCACCCATTCCACCGCAGAACATGATCAGCCAGCCGTCCCAGGCCAGCGAAGTCATCTACCGCGACTGGCAGGCGCTGGGTGCTCAGTACGTCATGGTCGGCAGCATCACGCCGGCCGGTGGTCGCCTGCAGGTGCAGTACGCGCTGCTCAACGTCAACACCCAGCAACCCGTGTTGACCGGCAGCGTGTCGGGCACCACCGATCAGCTGCGTGACATGGCCCACTTCATCTCCGACCAGTCGTTCGAGAAGCTGACCGGGATCAAGGGTGCGTTCTCCACGCGCATGCTCTATGTCACTGCCGAGCGCGCCGGTACCAACGCTACTCGCTACACCTTGCAGCGTTCTGACTACGACGGGGCACGTGCCGTGACCCTGCTGCAGTCACGCGAGCCGATCCTGTCGCCACGCTACTCGCCCAATGGCCGCAACATTGCCTATGTATCGTTCGAGCAGCGTCGTCCGCGGATTTTCCTGCAGAACGTCGACACCGGTCGCCGCGAGCAGCTGACCAACTTCGAAGGCCTGAACGGCGCACCGGCGTTCTCACCTGACGGCAACCGTCTGGCGCTGGTGCTGTCCAAAGATGGCAACCCGGAAATCTACGTGATGAACCTGGCGTCGCGCGCATTGACTCGCGTGACCAACAGCCCGGCGATCGATACCGAACCCTTCTGGGGCAAGGACGGCTCGACGCTTTATTTTACGTCGGACCGTGGCGGCAAGCCGCAGATCTACAAGACCAGCACTTCCGGTGGCGCCAATGCCGAGCGTGTGACGTTTGTGGGCAACTACAACGCCAACCCGAAACTTTCGGCTGACGAAAAGACGCTTGTAATGATTCACCGGCAAGATGGTTTCACCAATTTCAAGGTGGCGGCGCAGGACTTGGAACGCGGAAGCGTAAAGATCCTCACAGATTCAACTCTTGATGAGTCGCCTACTGTTGCGCCCAACGGCACCATGGTAATCTACGCCACCCGCCAGCAGGGCCGGGGAGTCTTGATGCTCGTGTCGCTAAATGGCCGCGTGAGGCTCCCGCTTCCTACCGCTCAAGGCGAAGTCAGAGAACCGTCCTGGTCCCCTTACCTGAACTGACGCGGCGTAATACGTTGTACTTAACACACTGGGGTTCATTAGGAGTTTCACGATGGAAATGCTGAAGTTTGGTAAGTTTGCTGCGCTGGCCCTGGCCTTGTCCGTAGCTGTAGGTTGCTCGTCCAAAGGCGGCGAAGATGCTGGTCAAGGCGGCGCTGCTGTCGACCCTAACGCTGGTTACGGCGCAAACACCGGTGCCGTTGACGGTTCCCTGAGCGAAGAAGCTGCTCTGCGCGCAATCACCACCTTCTACTTCGAATACGACAGCTCGGACCTGAAGCCAGAAGCCATGCGCGCTCTGGACGTTCACGCCAAGGACCTGAAAGCCAACGGCGCTCGCGTCGTCCTGGAGGGTAACACCGACGAGCGCGGTACTCGCGAGTACAACCTGGCACTGGGCGAGCGTCGCGCCAAGGCCGTTCAGCGTTACCTGGTACTGCAAGGCGTCTCGCCAGCTCAGCTGGAACTGGTTTCCTACGGCGAAGAGCGTCCAGTAGCTACCGGCAACGACGAGCAGTCGTGGGCTCAAAACCGTCGCGTCGAACTGCGTAAGTAATTCGTCATGCGAACGTGCCGTCGTGCTGTAACTGTTCTGGCTTTCGCCCTGCCTGTGATGGCTTGGGGCGCGGTGCCTGTGGTCGATAGCAACAACAATGGAGGCTACGGTAACAGTGGCGCCGTTGGTGGCAGCTATCCGCCTGCAGGTTACGGTACGAACGGCGCCTCGGCCGGGTCAGGTGCGCAAGCGCCTGTCTCGGCTCAGGGCGAGCTGTTCATGCAACTGCAGCAAATGCAGGAAGACATCGCGCGTCTGCGAGGTCAGGTCGAAGTCCAGCAAAACGATATCCAGCGCCTGAAACAGGAAGGGCTCGAGCGGTATCAGGATCTCGATCGTCGGATTGGCGCTGGGGTTGCACCTGCACCCGCTGCCCAGCCGGATAATTCTTCAGCCAGCGGCGCCTCCGGCGGCGCTGGTGCTTCATCGGCTGGCGGTCAATCGACAGCCAGTTCAGAGCCTGGCGATCCGGCCAAGGAGAAGCTGTATTACGATGCAGCCTTCGACCTGATCAAAGCCAAGGATTTCGACAAGGCCAGCCAGGCATTTGCCGCATTCCTGCGCAAATACCCGAACAGCCAGTATGCGGGCAATGCCCAGTACTGGCTGGGCGAGGTCAACCTTGCCAAAGGTGATCTGCAAGGCGCAGGTCAAGCCTTCGCCAAGGTTAGCCAGCTGTATCCCAAGCACAACAAGGTGCCGGATTCGCTGTACAAGTTGGCCGACGTCGAACGTCGCCTCGGTCATACCGATCGAGTCAAAGGTATTCTGCAGCAGGTTGTGACCCAGTATCCGGGTACTTCCGCGGCGCAATTGGCGCAGAAAGACCTGCAAAGATTGTGAAGCTTGCCGAGTGATTCGAAGAAACCCGCGCCTGGCGCGGGTTTTTTGTTAGAATTTGCCGCCATTTTATGAACACGCTTCCTGAAGCCACGCGAGCGCGGGCTGCCTGAAGTGCCCAACGGAGGCGGTCAGCCTGTTTCGCTGTCACGCCCGTGGACCCTATGCAAGACACACTACGTATCACCGAAGTCTTCTACTCCTTGCAGGGTGAGACGCGGACCGCTGGCCTGCCCACGGTTTTCGTGCGCCTGACCGGTTGCCCTCTGCGCTGCCAATACTGCGACAGCGCCTATGCATTCAGCGGGGGTACCCAGCGTACCCTCGACTCGCTCATGGAGCAGGTGGCCAGCTACAAGCCCCGCTATGTGTGCGTGACCGGGGGCGAGCCGTTGGCCCAGCCCAATGCCATCCCATTGATGCAGCGCCTGTGCGATGCGGGCTATGAGGTTTCCGTGGAAACCAGCGGTGCGCTCGACATCAGCGCAGTGGACACTCGAGTCAGCCGGGTGCTTGATTTGAAGACCCCGGGTTCCCTCGAGGTCCATCGCAATCGCTACGAGAACATCGAGCTGCTGACCCGCAACGACCAAGTTAAATTCGTCCTGTGCTCGCGTGAAGACTACGACTGGGCCGTCTCCAAGCTGATTCAGTACGATCTGGACCAGCGCGCTGGCGAAGTGCTGTTCTCGCCGAGCAAGGATCAACTGCGTGCAACCGATCTGGCCGACTGGATCGTGGCCGACAACCTGCCGGTGCGCCTGCAGATGCAATTGCACAAACTTCTTTGGAACGACGAGCCGGGGCGCTGACATGAACGACACAACCGAGCACCAGAAAAAAGCGGTCATCCTGCTCTCCGGCGGCCTGGATTCCGCGACCGTAGTGGCGATGGCCAAAGACCAGGGCTACGCCTGCTACACCATGAGTTTCGACTATGGTCAGCGCCATCGCGCCGAGCTTAATGCGGCGGCGCGGGTGGCTCGCGATCTGGGCGTGGTCCAGCACAAGGTCATTGGACTGAATCTGGACGGCATGGGCGGTTCGGCGCTGACCGATACGTCGATCGACGTTCCCGAAACCTTGGGCGAGGGCATTCCGGTGACTTACGTGCCGGCGCGCAACACGGTCTTTCTGTCGCTGGCCCTGGGCTGGGCCGAGGTGCTGGAGGCGCGGGACATCTTCATTGGCGTCAATGCGGTCGACTACTCCGGCTACCCGGACTGCCGACCCGAGTTCATCGAGGCCTTCGAGCGCCTGGCCAATCTGGCTACCAAGGCTGGAGTGGAAGGCAATGGCTTCACCATTCAGGCGCCGTTGCAGAACATGAGCAAGGCCGAAATCGTCAAGGCGGGCGTGGCACTGGGTGTGGACTACGGCCTGACGGTGTCCTGCTATCAGGCTAACGACGAAGGCCAGGCCTGTGGCAAATGCGACAGTTGCCGCTTGCGCGCGGAAGGCTTCACTGCGGCCGGTGTGAGTGACCCTACACGTTATTTTTGATTTTTTTTCTGTAGGGTGTTGAATTACCAAAAGAATTCGGTATTATACGCCCCACGAAACGGGTCGTTAGCTCAGTTGGTAGAGCAGTTGGCTTTTAACCAATTGGTCGTAGGTTCGAATCCCACACGACCCACCATTTCGAAACCCGCAGCTTGCAAAAGCTGCGGGTTTTTTTATGCCCGGAATTCGGTGGCTATCCTTGCAGCGATAGGGCTTTGCTAACACCTCGTTTCTCTGTAGCCTGCGCCAGCCCTCAAAAGCCTCACGAAAGCCAGGGCATATACTCCCAGGCCCTTGTCGGCCCGGTCTAAACTCGACTCTCGCGCATCAGCGCTCGCAGGTCTTGCCTCATGACGCAGATATCCGAACGCCTTCTGGTTCAGGCTCACCTGGATGCCAAGCAGCCCAAGCCCCTGACACCGGAGCAGGAAGCCGACTACCGTTCAGCCATCGCTGCCGAGCTCAAGGCTCAGGACGCGGTGCTGGTCGCTCACTACTACTGCGATCCGGTGATCCAGGCGCTGGCCGAGGAAACCGGCGGTTGTGTGTCCGACTCGCTGGAAATGGCACGTTTTGGCAACCAGCACTCAGCTCGCACCGTGGTGGTGGCGGGTGTTCGGTTCATGGGCGAAACGGCGAAGATCCTCAACCCTGAAAAGCGTGTGCTCATGCCCACCCTGGAAGCGACCTGTTCGCTGGACCTGGGATGCCCGGTCGATGCCTTCTCGGCTTTTTGCGACCAGCATCCCGAGCGCACGGTGGTGGTCTATGCCAACACCTCGGCAGCGGTCAAGGCGCGGGCCGACTGGGTAGTGACGTCGAGCTGCGCGCTGGAAATCGTCGAGAGCCTGATGGACAACGGCGAGAAGATCATCTGGGCGCCGGACAAGCATCTGGGCAACTACATCCAGACCCACACCGGCGCTGACATGCTGATGTGGGACGGTGCCTGCATCGTGCACGAGGAGTTCAAGTCGCGGCAACTGAGCGACATGCGTGCGCTGTATCCCGATGCCGCGATTCTGGTGCACCCCGAGTCGCCGGCCGAGGTCATCGCACTGGCTGACGCCGTGGGCTCCACCAGCCAATTGATTGCCGCTGCCCGTACGTTGCCGCAGGAGACGCTGATCGTGGCAACCGATCGCGGTATCTTCTACAAGATGCAGCAGGCCGTGCCTGGAAAGACGCTGATCGAGGCGCCCACGGCGGGCAACGGTGCTGCCTGTCGCAGCTGTGCGCATTGCCCGTGGATGGCCATGAACACACTTGAGCGCACGCTGGAATGCCTGCGCGCCGGCAGCAACGAAATCACTGTGGATCCGGCGCTGATTCCCCAAGCTGTTCGGCCGCTCAAGCGCATGCTGGACTTTACCCAGGCAGCGCGCCTGAAAGTGGCTGGCAACGCCTGATCAGAGGCCTTTGCCCAGTGCGACCACGGGCCGTTCGGGTTTCGGCAGCTCAAGCTTTGGCAGCTCAGGCCGCGGACGGCCCAGTCGTTTGTTCAGTTCCAGCCATTCGCCAAGGGCCAGCATCAGGCCTGCGCCGACCAACGCGCTGGCGATCTGCATCGCGAGCTGGTCATCCGCTAGGGCATTGGCCATGTCGGCCAACGGTGCCAGCACCACGCTGAGGCAGAAGACCTCGAGCGAATAGCGTCCCAACAGCCCGACTTTGCGTGCCAACAGGTGATTCACCCATGCGCCCTGAGGTATCAGCTTGGCCACACAGTAGGCCAAGGCCAGGAAGTGCAGAAGGCGTGACGGCGAAAGGTTGGTTTTGTCGATGGGGTAGAGCAGTTGGCTGAACCAGCCGGGCACCAGTGCCTCGTGCAGCATCGACCAGCGCCATCCCAGGGCAACCAGCGCGCTGAATGTGACGAGCGTGGCGCACGCGAGGAACAGGGGTTGACGGCTCAAGGGGCGGGTCGGCGCTGCCTGCCCGCGCGCCGAATGCAGCGCCGTGGCGCCACCCAGGACGAACAGCACCTGCCAGGCCAGAGGATTGAAATACCAGAGGCCGTTGTCGTGCGCAGGAATGTTCCAGCCCAGCCATTGCACCATCAGGTACAACACCAGCGAGAGGCCGATGGCCTGGGCTGGGCGCTTGATCAGCAACGGCAGGACGATCGGCAGGCCGAGCAGTAACACGATGTACAACGGCAAGGGGTCCATCAGGTTGGGCTTGAAGCGCAGCAGCAGTTCGTCGACCATCGCCTGTTGCGGGTTGGACACGAAATAGGTGAGGTTCATCTCCTTGATCATGTCGCGGGTTTCGACGTGATTGTTGGCGACGAAGATGATGCCCATCAGGACCGCCAGCAGGAAGATGTGGACCACGTAAAGCACCCAGGCGCGACGCAGGATGCGCATGCCGGCCACCAGATAGCCGTCGCGCAGGGCGATCTTGCCGTAGGCCAGCACGGCGGCGTAGCCGGCGAGGAACACGAACACTTCTGCAGCATCGCTGAAGCCGAAGTTGCGCAGCGTGAAGCTGGCCAGCGGGTTTTGCGGTATGTGATCCCAGAAAATGAAGATCAACGCCAAACCCCGATAGAAATCGATCCGATGGTCTCGATCGTTAGTCATGGCGACAGGCTCTTGCGAATAGGAAGGATGTAGTAGGGATGGGACAGCGGGCATTGCGGTTCCGCGTCGGCGGTCATTATCGACCAGCGGCGCGGAGGGTGGCGGGTTTCGCAACGAATTGCAAAAGTTTGGCTATTACGGAATGTCACAACGGCGCAGCCCGTGTAGCAGCGGCGCAAGCCGCGTCCGGCCTCACCGCGTCTGTTCAGGCACACCGCGTGCACCGATGACGCGGCTTGCGCCGCTGCTACAGGGTGGGATGGATCAGCTGCTGGCGTAGCTCCGTGGTTTCTTCGCTCCAGTACACCGGCTTGCCAGCGATCAAGGCCGCCACGGGCAGTCCGTCGCGGTAGAGCACACGGTTGCTCGGCAACGCTGGCACGGTCTTGTGGATCAGCTGGGGGTCGGAGCCGGGCAATGGCAGGAGGGTACCTGCCAGGTTCAATGGGTCGCTGGCCGAAATGGACACCAGGCTGCCATCCACAGGTCTTTTGCGCACCTCGCGCAGGGCTGGAATGGCCTCTGGCAAGGCGAATTGCTCGCCGGACAAGCCGTCGATGAAACGCCCCCCGCGAATCTGTCCGCGCGCCTCCAGTCGCTGCAATGCCCGCAGCAGGTCGCGCCAGCTGGGCAGCCAGTCGGCTTCGCGTTGCAGCAGGCGCCAGAACACCACCCCGTAGCGACGCAACAGCACCAGCGCGATCTGTTCGACGGCTTCATCGGGGGCACTGCCGTTTGCCTGGAGCAAGGCCCAGCGCCCTGCATCGTCCATGCCGCCAATGAAAGCACCGCGACCACGGCGACTGCTGCGCGCCTGACGTTTGCCGGCCGGTGTGATCAGCGCGCGCAATCCGGCGAAACTGTCGGCGTTCACTCGGCCTGCGGCGACCAGTTCCTGCAGCGCGTTCTCCACTTCGGTGCGCAGCAGGCGCACATCGTGTACGAGATCGTCGAAGAACATCGCGCCCTGCGCGGCCAGGGTTTGTTTGACCTTCTGCGCGCGCATGGACAATTCCTGCGGCTGGACTGTCGGAGCCAGACTGCGCCACAGGGGCAGGCGCGCGCGGGGCAGCAGCACGATCGGCGTGCCGCGCAGGGTGGCTCCTTTGCCGCTGCTGGCCAGCCGCGCCCAGACCGTCTTGCCGCTACGGCAAGCGCGGTCCAGCCACGATGGGTCATAGCCACGCAGCCGCGCGGGCAGCAGATCGCTCTCCCAGGCGCCAGCCGGGGCGCTGTACCCTTCGAACTGTTCCAGGATTTTGGGCAGGGCCGCCTCGCCCTGCAGGCGGGTGCCAGGCGCCAGGCACTGCCAGTCGAGCAGAAAACGCATGAACACCTGCAGGCTGACCGGTTCGATTTCGCGCCGCAGACGCTTCACCGTATAGCGATGGATACGCGCCAGCAGGTGCCGCTCGCACCACTGGGTTTCCTCGATGTGGGTGAGAAACTGGCCGCGCATTACATAACCCTGGGATTCCAATTCCAGCAGCGCCAGTTCCACCACGGCAGGATGCAGGTTCAGCGGGGCGGCAATGTCCCCCAGTCTTTGCGGGCCGAATCCGCTCAAGCGGGCGCGGATCAGCTCCAGCGTCGCACTCTCCTGGGTCCACGTCTGGGCCAGGTGTGCCGGCACCTGCAGTGCGGGGGATAGCTGGGCGTTGGGGTAGAGGGTTTGCAGGCAGGCCATGCGCTCCAGGGCCAGCCACAGGTGATTGCCATCGCCCAGCGTCAGGCGCGCAGCACGGCCGGTGCGCGCCAGCGTCTTCAACAGCGCCAGCTCGCCGGGCTGGGCTTCGTGTTCGGCCAAGGCGCCCAGGCTCATCAAGGCTTCGTGCATCTCGTCGCCGTTGATGGGGGCGGGCCATGCTTCGGCGGCCACCGCAGCGATGGCATCCGTGTCCAGTTCACCCATGTCGTCTGCCGAGCGGGGTTCGTCCCAGCGTCGATTGAGGACTGCCTGGGTGCGTCGCTCTTCCAGCGGCGCGTCGTCGAGGAACGCATAGGGCCGGGCATTGAGGATAGCCGCCGCCAATGGCGAAGGGCTGGGCAGGTCGCGCTGGATGAGGGTGATCTGACCGCTCTCGATGCGCCGCAGCAGGGTCAGCCAGCCCGCGCTGTCCATGGCCTCGTGCAGGCAATCGTCGAGGGTCTGCTGGACCAGCGGGTGATCGGGAATCTCCCGCTCGCCGACGATATTTTCCAGGCAGGCGATCTGGTCCGGGAATACCGTGGCGATCAAATCCTCGCCTTTCATGCGCTGCAGTTGCGGGGCCACCTTGCGTCCGCCGCTGTAGCGGGGCAGGGCCAGGGCCGTCGCTGCGTTCCAGCGCCAGCGCACGCCGAACAGCGGCGCATCGAGCAGCGCCTGGATCAGTATCGATTCAGCGCTGTTGCTGTGCAGGTAATGCCACACCTCCTCCAGTTCGAAGCTGCGGCTGGTCGACAGCGACAGCACAATTGCATCTTCGCTGGCGGCCGCCTGCAACTCGAAATTGAAGGTGCGGCAGAAGCGCTTGCGCAGGGCCAGACCCCAGGCGCGGTTGATACGGCTGCCGAAGGGCGTATGGATGACCAGTTGCGTGGCGCCGGAGGCGTCGAAGAAGCGCTCCATGATCAGGGTGTCCTGCGAGGGCAGGGCGCCCAGCGCCTGACGTGTGCGCGCCAGATAATCGAGCAGTTGCTCGGCGCTGTCCCGGCCCAGGCCCAGTTCGTCCTGCAACCAGGGCAGCAACGACTCGACTTGACCTTCGCTGAGCGCCAGGCGCTGGTCGATCGATGCCTGCAATCGCGCCACGCTGGCCGACAGCTCGGCGCTGCGCCCCGGCATTTCGCCGAGCCAGAAGGGGATGTTCGGCGCCTGGCCGTGGGCGTCTTCGACCCTGACCTTGCCGCCTTCGATGCGCAGGATGCGGTAGGACCGGTTGCCCAGTTGGAAGATGTCGCCGGCGAGGCTTTCCACGGCGAAATCCTCGTTGACGCTGCCGATGCTCAACGCTTGGGGTTCCAGTAGCACCGCGTAGTCGGCGTTATCGGCAATCGCCCCACCGCTGGTGACTGCGGTCAACTTGCTGCCGCGTCGACCGCGCAGGGTGCGGGTCACGGCATCGCGATGCACATAGGCTGCACGTACGCCCTGACGTCCGCTGTAGCCCTCGGCGAGCATGCGCAGCAAGCCCTCGAAACGCGCGTCGTCGAGCCCGGCGTAAGGCGTGGCCTGACGGAACATCTGCAGCAGCGCCTGCTCCGGCCATTCCTGGCAACTGACCTCGGCGATGATCTGTTGGGCCAGCACGTCCAGCGGTGCCTGAGGAATCTGCAAGGTGTCCAGTTCGCCGCGGCGCACGCAGTCCAGCAAAGCCACGCATTCGATCAGATCATCTCGGGAAATGGGAAACAGGCGACCCTTGGGAACGCCACCGACATGGTGCCCGGACCGCCCCACCCGTTGCAGGAACGCGGAGATGGAGCCTGGCGAAGCGATCTGGCACACCAGGTCGACGTCACCGATATCGATGCCCAGCTCCAGCGAAGCGGTGGCCACCAATACTTGCAAGTCGCCGCGCTTGAGGCGCTGCTCCGCATCCAGCCGGTGTTCCTTGGCCAGGCTGCCATGGTGGGCCGCGACGTGCTCACGGCCCAGGCGCTCGCTCATATGCCGCGCCACGCGTTCGGCCAGGCGCCGCGTATTGACGAACACCAGCGTGGTGCGATGGGACTGCGCGAGGGCTGCCAGACGGTCGTAGAGCAGCTCCCAGACATCGTTGGGCATGACTGCGGCAAGCGGCACCGCGGGCACTTCGATCGCCAGGTCCCGAGGCCGCGCGTGACCGATGTCGACGATCGAACATGAGCGTTGCGTCCCCACCAGGAATTGCGCCACCTGGGCGATGGGCTTCTGCGTGGCGGACAGGCCGATGCGTCGCAAAGGTTGGCTGCACAGCGCCTGAAGACGCTCCAGGCTCAAGGCCAGATGACTGCCGCGCTTGCTGCCGGCCACCGCGTGGATCTCATCGACGATCACCGTGTGCACATCCGCCAGCATGCCTCGGCCCGAATCCGAACCGAGCAGCACGTAGAGCGATTCGGGTGTGGTCACCAGAATGTGCGGAGGCTGCCGACGCATGGCGGCGCGCTCCTTCTGCGGCGTGTCGCCCGTACGTACACCGGCGACGATGGTCACCGCGGGCAGGTTCATGGTCGTCAAGTGCTCGGCGATGCCGCGCAGCGGGCGTTGCAGATTCAGCTGGATGTCGTTGGACAGCGCCTTGAGGGGCGAGACGTACAGCACGGTCGTGCGCTGCGGCAACCGACCCTGGTGCTCCAGTCCCCGTTTTACCAGTTCGTCGAGCACGGCCAGGAACGCCGTCAGTGTCTTGCCCGACCCAGTGGGTGCCGCGATCAAGGTCGAGAGGCCCTGCTGGATCAACGGCCAGGCCTGGGCCTGGGCAGGGGTAACGGCCGCAAAGTGCTGGCTGAACCAGGCGCTTACTGCCGGGTGGAAGTGGGCCAGTGGCGAATCAGGCTGTTCAGGTAGGTTCATGATCTATTGATGGGGGGAGGGCGGCGAAGTTGCAAGCTGAACGATGCAAACGGCGCACAACCTGCCGTATTTTCGACGCCCAAGAAAAAGGGCGACTGTCGTCGCCCTCTGTCCAGCCTGTTGCTTCAACCCCGACGGCGCAGCGCTTCGATACGGTCTTCCAGAGGCGGGTGAGTCATGAGCAGGCCGGCCAGGCCGTGCTTGAGACCACCGTTGATGCCGAACGCATTGAGCGAATCGGGCATCTGCACCGGAACGCCTTGCTCGGAGCGCAGGCGTTGCAGCGCGCCGATCATCGCGTTAGTGCCGGCCAAGCGTGCACCGGCTTCGTCGGCGCGGAACTCGCGGCGACGCGAGAACCACATGACGATGATGCTGGCCAGGATACCCAGCACCAGTTCGGCCACGATGGTCGCGATGTAGTAGGCGATCCCTTGGCCTTGTTCGTTCTTGAAGATGACCTTGTCGACGAAGTTGCCGATGATTCGCGCGAAGAACATCACGAAGGTGTTCACCACGCCCTGCACCAGTGCCAGGGTGACCATGTCGCCGTTGGCTACGTGGCCGATCTCGTGGGCCAGGACCGCCTTGACCTCATCGGGCGAGAACCGCTCGAGCAGGCCCTGGCTGACCGCCACCAGCGCGTCGTTCTTGTTCCAGCCGGTGGCGAAGGCGTTGGCCTCGTACGCCGGGAAGATGCCGACCTCGGGCATCTTGATGCCCGCTTCGCGCGACAGCTCCTCGACGGTCTGCAGCAGCCATTGTTCGTGACGGGTGCGCGGTTGGGTGATGATCTGCGTACCGGTGCTCATCTTCGCCATCCACTTGGAGATGAACAGCGAAAACAGCGAACCGGCGAAGCCGAACACGGCGCAGAAGATCAGCAGCTGATTGAGGTTCAGATCCACCCCGTTGGCCGCCATGAACCCATTGAAGCCAAACAGGCTCAGGGTAATGCTGGCAATCAGCACCACCGCAAGGTTAGTGGCCAGAAACAGCAAGATGCGCATCATGGTTGTAACGTTCTCCTGACGGATAAAAGTGTTGCGTATGCGCTATATAAGGTGCGCGCCCGGTCGATTCAACCGGGGGACTATTTCAAACTGTGTATATGCAGACGGACACTTGAATACGTTCGGTTTTTACTGGCGATAATTCTTGAGGAAGCGGCCGATGCGACCGATGGCCTGCTCCAGATCATCGACTCGAGGCAGCGTCACCACGCGGAAATGGTCCGGGTTGGGCCAGTTGAACGCGGTGCCCTGGACCACCAGCAGCTTCTCCGACAGCAGCAGGTCGAGCACGAACTTCTCGTCGTTGTGGATCGGGCAGACCTTGGGGTCGATGCGCGGGAACGCGTACAGCGCGCCCATGGGTTTGACGCAGCTGACACCGGGAATATCGTTGAGCAATTCCCAGGTGCGGTTGCGCTGTTCCAGCAGGCGACCGTTGGGCAGGACCAGGTCGTTGATGCTCTGGTAGCCGCCCAAAGCCGTCTGGATCGCGTGCTGGCTCGGCACGTTGGCGCACAGACGCATGTTGGCCAGGATGTCGATGCCTTCGATGTAGCTCTGGGCGTTGTGCTTGGGCCCTGAAATGGCAATCCAGCCGGAACGGAAACCGGCCACGCGGTAGGACTTGGACAGGCCGTTGAAGGTCAAGCAGAGCAGGTCCGGCGCCAGCGACGCGGTGCAGATGTGTACGGCATCGTCATAGAGGATCTTGTCGTAGATCTCGTCGGAGAACACCACCAGATTGTGCTGGCGGGCGATTTCCAGCATGCCCAGCAGCACTTCCCTAGAGTACACGGCGCCGGTCGGGTTGTTCGGGTTGATGATCACCATGGCCTTGGTGTTGGGGGTGATCTTGGATTTGATGTCGTCCAGGTCTGGCCACCAGTTGGCCTGCTCGTCGCACAGGTAGTGCACGGCGTGACCGCCGGCCAGGCTCACCGAAGCCGTCCACAGCGGATAGTCGGGCGCTGGGATGAGGACCTCGTCACCGTTGTTGAGCAGGGCCTGCAGCGACATCACGATCAGCTCGGACACACCGTTGCCCAGGTAGATGTCTTCGATGCCGACGCCTTCCACCTGCTTCTGCTGGTAGTACTGCATGACGGCCTTGCGCGCGCTGAACAGCCCCTTGGAATCGCTGTAGCCCTGGGCGGTGGGCAGGTTGCGGATGACATCCTGGAGGATCTCGACCGGCGCCTCGAAACCGAACGGCGCCGGGTTGCCGATGTTCAGCTTGAGGATGCGGTGGCCTTCCTCTTCCAGGCGCTTGGCGTGCTTGAGCACCGGCCCGCGAATGTCATAGCAGACGTTGGCGAGCTTGTTCGATTTGCTGAACTGCATGGTGAGGTCCCGAAAGATGACAAGGCCCGCGCCGGCCCTGAAGATGAAAAAATTGAATCGCTGAAACGCGGGTGACAGACTGCTGTCCAAAGGCGCAATCATACGTGCCGCCCGATCGTTGCAAAAGACACAGATCGGGCTTTTTGAACCGCCGAGGTGTACCGATGGCCAAGCTCACGCGAACCGAACAAGAATGGAAGGAAATGCTCGACCCCGAGCAGTACAACGTCTGCCGGCTGAGTGCGACCGAGCGGCCGTTCACGGGCAAGTACAACGATTTCAAAGGTGACGGAATCTTCATCTGCGTGGGTTGCAATGAGCCCCTGTTCGATTCGCGCACCAAGTTCGATTCCGGCTGCGGTTGGCCAAGCTTCTACGCGCCGATCGGCGAGCAGGCGATGGTCGAGATCCGTGACACCAGCCACGGCATGATCCGTACCGAGGTCAAGTGCGCCACGTGCGAGTCGCACCTGGGTCATGTGTTCCCCGATGGGCCGGCGCCGACTGGCCTGCGCTACTGCATCAATTCGGTGTGCCTGGATTTCCAGCCGCGGGCCGAACAGCCTGCATGACCCCTGACAAGAAAGCGACCATGAGCAAAGATCTTCTCTCCATCCCATGCATCACCCTGGACGGCCAGCACAAGACGGTCGGCGATTTCGCCGGCAAGGTGCTGCTGGTGGTCAATACCGCCAGCCAGTGTGGTTTCACCCCGCAGTACAAGGGGTTGGAGGAGCTGTGGCAGACCTATCGCAAGCAGGGGCTGGTGGTGATGGGCTTCCCCTGCAACCAGTTCGGCAATCAGGAGCCCGGCGATACGCTGGACATCGTGCAGTTCTGCGAGAAGAACTTCGGCGTCACCTTTCCGATGTTCCGCAAGATCGACGTCAACGGCGAGCTGACCCATCCGCTGTTCGCTCACCTGAAGAAAAGCGCGCCCGGACTGTTCGGTTCGGAAAAGGTGAAGTGGAATTTCACCAAGTTCCTGGTGGCGCCTGACGGCAGCGTCAAACGCTTCGCGCCTCTGACCAAGCCTGCCGACCTGGCGCACGAGATCGAGCGGGCGCTGGGCTGAAGCAGGTTGGGTGCCTGGCTATACGGGTACCCATTGGTCGATCAGCATCACCAGCTCTTCACGGCGAAACGGCTTGGCCAGGTAGTCGCTCATGCCAGCGGCGCGACAACGTTCGCGCTCTTCGGGCATGGCGTTGGCCGTCAGTGCCACGATCGGCAACTGTGGCCAGCGGCCGCTTCGACGTATTTGCCGGCTGGCTTCGTAGCCATCCATGACCGGCATGTTGCAGTCCATCAGCACCAAGTCGAACTCGCGCTTTTCCAGCTCGCTCAGTGCTTCGCCACCATGGGCGGCCACGGTGACTTCGCACCCCAGCTTGCTCAGCATGCCCTTGGCCACCAGCTGGTTCACCGGGTTGTCTTCCACCAGAAGAATACGCGCGCGACGCTGCGCGCTACGCCGGTTGGCGAGATTGTCGAGCGTCGCCGGCTCATCACCCACCAGGCTGCGACGCAAGGCCTGATACAGCGCGTTGCGTGCCAGCGGTCGGGCTTGCTGCTGCAGCGGCATCAGCGCGTTGGCCTGCTCGGTCGGCAGGAAGTTGCCATAGGCGGTGACCAGCAGAATGGGCGCCTGAATGCCTGGGCGCAGACTGAACAGGCAGTCCAGGTTATCGGTGATCACCAGGTCCGGCGCGATGCCGGAGAGGTCCGCGCCCAGGTCGTAGCGCTGGTAATCGATGCCCCACAGTGGCAGCACGTCCAGCAACAGCTCCGCCAGACCGCTGCCGGCATGCCCGACCAACACCACCTGGCCGCGCAGCAGCGGTGGCACCTGGGCAGGGCTGTGCGCAACCAGCGGCAGGTCGGCGTAGAACTGGCTGCCGAATCCGGCTTCGGAGCTGATGCTCAAGCGGCCCTTCATAGCCTCGCAGAGGTTGTTGGTCAGGGCCAGGCCCAGGCCGGTGCCGCCGAACTGGCGGGTGATGCCGGCGCCGGCCTGGGTGAAGGGCTGGAAGATCTTGACCTGGGCTTCCTGGGCGATGCCGATGCCGGTGTCGCTGACTTCGATGCGCACCCCACCTGGCCGGGTATAGAGGCGCACGTCGACCCGGCCGAAGCGGGTGAATTTCAGTGCGTTGGACAGCAGGTTGCTGACGATCTGGCGCACTCGAGTCGGATCGCCCAGGACCAGTGCCGGAAAATGCGGGTCGATCAGGCAGGTCAGCTCGACGCTGGGTGCGGCGTTCTGCGACAGCAGATTGGCAGTGTCTTCGATCAACGCGCCGAGGTCGAAAGGGATGCGCTCGAGCTCCAGCTGCCCGGCGTCGAACTTGGACAGGTCGAGGATATCGTTGAGCAACTCGACCAGCACCTTTCCCGAGTCGTGTGCGATGGAGAGTTGCTGCCGCTGTTCGGCATTGAGCGGGCTGTCCAGCGACAGGGCGATCATGCCCAGCAAGCCGTTGAGCGGGGTGCGAATCTCGTGGCTCATGTTGGCCAGGAACGAGGCGCGCGCCTGGGCCATGTCCAAGGCCGTACGGCGCGCTTTCTCCAGCTCTTCGTTGGACATGCTCAGGCGGGTATTGCTGGCCTTGAGCTCGGTGGTGCGTGCCGAGACGATGTTTTCCAGCTCGCCCAGGTACTCGGTCAGGCGGTTCTCGGCGCTGCGCCGCTGCTGGATTTCCGTGGCCATGCTGATGAACTGCTGGTTGGCGACCTTCACCAGCACGCCGATCTCGTCATGTTCGTGGCCCGGAGGATAGTCCAGGCGCGCCGGTTTGGGTTGGTGCGGATCGCTGTTGCTCAACGCACGGATGACCCGGTTCAGCGGCTTGGTCAACATCACGTAGAAAAAGCCCAGGAGCAGGGCGGTGAGCAGCGCCGTGCGCAGGAAGCCGCTGGCCAAGGTGATTTCGGCACGGCGCAGGAAGCGGTTGCCGATGGCGAAGGTGTCGACGGTCAACTGCAGCGTGCCGAGGCGGTCGTCGGGCATGTGCGAGAGGAACAGCGGGTCTTCGTACTGGCGTTGGGCATTGAAGAGGATGTCGCTGATGAAGCGGTAGCTGCTTTCCAGGCGTGGCCGCTGCACGCTGGCGAGGATGTTGCCAGTGTTGTCCGTCAGCCGTGCAGCGGTGATCGACTCCGATTGCAACAGGCCCAGGGTCAGTTCCTTGGCCAGCTCGGCGTCGATGTTGTAGGCGATGCGCGAGGCGGGGTTGTGGCTGATTTCCAGCAGTGAACGCATTTGCCGATCGATGGTTTGATCGACGATGGCATAATCGATGCCGATCTGGATAACGCTGAGCAAAGCCCCCAGAATGAAGCCGACCAGTACCGTCAAGCGGGCTTGTTTATAGGACAGCCGCTGGGTGAATTTTATATCCATGGATACTGGGCCAATTTCCATTCCGTGCGCAGGGCCAAAGCATGGACCATGTCTGTGCGCCGTAGTGTGCGACGGCATGTCCCCTTGCCGAACCTTTTACACGCAACTTGCCTTGAGGAAAAGTCGTGGACTCTCGTTTGAATGCCTTTCTTGAGCGCGCCGAATCCGTACTGGCGCGGCTCGAGCCGCTGCTGCCTGCGCTGCGCCCTGAAATCGACTGGCACCAGTGCCTGGCTGCGCGTTGGCAGCGCGAGGGCCGCAGCGGCTATCTGCTGCCGCTGGAGGTCAGCCTGGACATGCGCCTGAGCGATCTGATCGGGGTCGATCAACAGCGCCAGCAGCTGGCACGCAACACGCAGCAATTCCTCGACGGCCATCCGGCCAACCATGCGTTGCTGTGGGGGTCGCGCGGCACGGGCAAGTCGTCGCTGGTGCGGGCGTTGCTTGCCGAGCATGCCGCGGTGGGCTTGCGTCTGATCGAGATCGAGCGTGACCACCTGGCCGATCTGCCGCGGGTGGTCGAGCAGTTGCAGAAGCTGCCGCAACGCTTCGTGCTGTTTTGCGATGACCTGTCGTTCGAGGCGGGCGAGGGCGATTATCGGGTGCTCAAGAGCGTGCTTGACGGTTCGCTGGAGCAGGCGCCGGACAACGTGTTGCTGTACGCCACGTCCAACCGCCGGCACCTGGTTCCCGAACATCAGAGCGACAACGAGAACTGGTCCCGGGTCGACGGCGAGTTGCACCCCAGCGAAGCGGTCGAAGACAAGATCGCCCTGTCGGACCGGTTCGGTCTGTGGTTGTCGTTCTATCCCTTCACCCAGGAGCATTTCCTGCGCGTGGTGGAACACTGGATCGGCGAGCTCGCCCGCGACAGCGGCCTGCAATGGTCCCGTGACGAGCAACTGGATATCCTCGCCGTGCGCTGGGCCACTGGCCGCGGCAACCGCAACGGCCGCTGCGCCTATCAATTCGCCCGCTACTGGGTGGGTCTCAAACTGTTGGAGCAACAACCATGATCGATCTGCACGCCGCAGGCGCGGGGCTGGAAGGCTACCGTATGCTGTGCGCTCAACTGGAATCGCTGTTGGCCGACGAGCGTGATTTCGTCGCCAATGCGGCGCAGTTTTCCGCATTTCTGTTCAATCAGGTCGATGACCTGAACTGGGCGGGTTTCTATCTCAACCGCAATGAGGAACTGGTGCTCGGACCCTTTCAGGGGCAGGTGGCGTGTGTGCGCATTCCGTTTGGTCGTGGCGTGTGCGGTGCGGCTGCAGCCAGCCGCGAGACCCAGCGGGTCGAGGACGTGCATGCGTTCCCTGGCCACATCGCCTGTGACAGTGCGTCGAACAGCGAACTGGTGATCCCGCTGCTCAAGGACGGCAAGCTGATCGGTGTGCTGGACCTGGACAGCCCACGCCTCGCACGCTTCAGCGAAGCCGACCAGCAGGGTCTGGAACAACTGGCGGCGATCTTCCTGCAATCGACCGACTGCAGCCGCTACTGAAGCGCGACCGCTTTCAGTCGTAGTTGGCTTTCTTCTGGAACGGGTCTTCCTTCTCGTCGGCTTTCAAACCGTCGGTGAGTTCGTTGACCTCGTCTCCGGTCGGCTCCATTTCGCTGAGGACCATGGCGTTGGTGCGCTTGAGCATCTTTTGCAGGTATTGCAGTTGCTCTTGGTAGAGCACGGCGTCGGGTTGACTCTTGAGGTACTGCACGCCGCGCTCGAAAGCCAGGCGGGCGCGACCCGGCAGACCCTCTCCCAGCAGTTGCTGGCCCAGATTGTTGAAGAACTCGATGTGCAGCAGTACGAGGATGCCACGGATTTCGTTCGCCCAGTGCTTGGTCTCGACGGGGCTGAGAAAGCCTTCCTGCCCGGCCCGGGTTACCTGGGCGTGCAGGGCTTCGAGCAGGAAGCGCACTTCCTTGGCTCGGTCTTCGGTCATGATCGGGAGAGGAGGGTTATTGATGGCAATGTCATCGCCCTTGGCGATTTCCGCCTGCAAAGCTTCCAGGCGAGCCTTGAGCGGTGCGTCCTGCTTGTCGAGCTGCAGCAGGCGCTGGCTGATGTTGAGTTCCAGTCGCGCGAGCAGTTGCTTGAGGGCAGGGGTCATCAGTTGACCGGGGAACGTCTCGTCGATACGGCCACAGCGGCGCAGGCGGTCGGTAAGCTCGAGCTTGTCGCGCGCCTTGGCCAGCTTGTTGCTCTCGACCATATTGTTGAGCAGGCCGATGACGATAAGGATGGCGATCCCCGTTACGATGAACAGGGTGATCATGAGTGGAGTCACCGGGGAGCTCTCGAGGTGGAATGAAGTTCAAGTGTAGGGCTGCTGTGCCGACACGGGTAGCCTAACCCGCCCCATCGCAGTCATGAGGTGCTTATGAGGGGCTGTGGCAACTATGGCTTTGTGCTACTAACGGTGTCAAAAGCTTATTGGTCCTCCTGCGCATTGCCGCTTGGCAGTGGCCTGCCACAGGGCCTGTAAAGCGCAGTGAAGTCATTGATTTAAATAAATTTATAACAGGGGGTTGACGACCCTCGAAAGCATCCATAGAATGCGCGCCACTTGCAGCGTAAAGCACACAGCGAAGCGCAGCAGGGAGTGAATGTTGTAGCGTGTCCCCTTCGTCTAGTGGCCTAGGACACCGCCCTTTCACGGCGGTAACAGGGGTTCGAGTCCCCTAGGGGACGCCATTGCGGGAATAGCTCAGTTGGTAGAGCACGACCTTGCCAAGGTCGGGGTCGCGAGTTCGAGTCTCGTTTCCCGCTCCAGTTTAAGCAGTGTGGCTCTCGGGCGGCACTGAGTGAAACCAGTATCCAGTCTTCGGACTCGGGTCTGGGCGCCGGAATACACACCATGTGTTTCGGTCAGCGTGTCCCCTTCGTCTAGTGGCCTAGGACACCGCCCTTTCACGGCGGTAACAGGGGTTCGAGTCCCCTAGGGGACGCCATTTGCGGGAATAGCTCAGTTGGTAGAGCACGACCTTGCCAAGGTCGGGGTCGCGAGTTCGAGTCTCGTTTCCCGCTCCAAATTCAATGAAAACGCCGCTCAGCAATGAGCGGCGTTTTTGTTTGTGCGCGTTAGCGAGCCGACTGTAGGAGCGGTCATCGGCCGCGAAGGGCTCAGCGCGATTTATCCGGATCAGCCCGGCGTCGATGGGGAATGTCATCGTCGGCGATCAGTACCCGTTCCATCACGCGCGGGAAATCACCGTAGTTGTAGACCGGATAGTGCAGGGCGGCGCGGTTGTCCCAGAACGCTACATCGCCCGGCTGCCACTTGAAGCGCAGCTGGTATTCGGGGTTGCTCACTTCCTTGAGCAGCAGGCCGACGACCTCGCGGCTTTCCTCCAGTGACAGGCCGAGAATCTGCGGCGACATCGAAAAATTGATGAACAGGGCATCTTCACCCGTTTCGGGATGGGTACGCACCAGCGGGTGCGCGAGGATCGGATAGTTGTAGCCGACCTTGTCCAGCGAGGATTTGAAGTTGTGGGTGACGAAGGCGTTATCGATGCGTTCGCGCAGCGCCGTCGGCAGGCTGCGGTACACCAGTCCCGTGTCGGCCCACAGCGTGTCGCCGCCGGTTTCGGGCAGCGACACGGCGCGCAGCACGGCGCCGAAGGTGGGTTTGAGCATCCAGCTGGTATCGGTGTGCCAGCGCCCCTTGCGGGCATCGCCATAACGGTCGCGGGCTTCGCTGGCCAGGATCAGGTGAGCGTTGGGCCGCTCTTGGTCCTGTTTCTGAGTGGTTGGATGCTGGTAAAGCTCGCCGAATTGGCGAGCGAAGGCCAACTGCTGGGCGGTATCGATGTGCTGGTCACGGAAGAACAACACTTTGTGCTTGAGCAGCAACGCACGTATCTGATCACGGGTTTGCGCGTCGAGGGGGTGGCGCAGATCGACGCCTTCGATCTGCGCGCCGATGGTCGGCTCCAGGGCGGTGGCGCGGATCGCCGTGGCGGGGCGCTGTATTTTTTCGGCAAACATGGCAGGTGTCCTTTGCAATCGAGTGCCGGAGCCCACGGCCACGGCGGGTGGGGAATCGGTTTTCAGGCCACTTCTTCGTTGCGGCGCAGGGCCGCGTTGCGATTGGCCGGCACCTCGAGGCCGAGGTTGTCGCGCAGGGTCAGGCCGGGGTACTCGGTGCGCAACAGGCCGCGTTGCTGAAGGATCGGCACCACGTAGCGGGTGAAGTATTCGAGGCCGTCGGGCAGCAGCGAGTTGATGATGAAGCCGTCGGCGGCGTGGCCCTCGAACCAGGCTTGCACGGCGTCCGCTACCTCCTCGGGCAGGCCGACGAAATCCCGCTCGGGTTTGGCAAAGCGCAGGGCCACTTCGCGCAAGGTGAGGTGCTCGTCACGGGCCAGTTGCTTGATCCGCTCGGACGTACCCTTGTGACTGTTGGCGCCCAGGTCGCCGAGGTCGGGGAAGGGGGCGTCCAGATCGTGACCGCTGAAGTTGTAGTCGTTGAACGGGCGGCCCAGGGCGACGATGGCGTCTTCGATGCCGACCAGGTCTGCGGCCTCTTGATAGCGACGCTCGACCTCTTCGCGATCACGCCCGGTGATGGGGCTGATGCCCGGCAGGACGAACAGTTTGTCCGGATTGCGACCGGCGCTGGCAGCGCGCTGTTTGAGGTCCTGGTAATAGGCGCGCGACTCGGTGAACGACTCGTGTCGGCAGAAGATCGCATCGGCGTTTTGGGCGGCGAAATTGCGGCCGTCTTCGGAAACACCGGCCTGGAAAATCACCGGTTGGCCCTGGCGCGAACGAGCGATGTTCAGCGGTCCCTTGACCTGGAAGAACTCACCACGATGGTTCAGAGCGTGCAGTTTACTGCGGTCGAAGAACTCGCCGGTGGCCTTGTTGCGGGTGAAAGCGTCGTCCTCCCAGGAGTCCCACAGTCCCTTGACCACATCCACGTGTTCCCGGGCGATCTTGTAGCGCACGGCATGGGGTGGATGCTCGGCCTTGCTGAAGTTGTCGGCGGTGCCTGAAAGCCACGAGGTGACCACGTTCCAGCCGGCGCGGCCGCCGCTGATGTGGTCGAGGGAGGCCAGTTGCCGGGCGACCTGGTAGGGCTCGGTGTAGCTGACCGTGATGGTGGCGACCAGGCCGATGTGCTCGGTGGTGGCGGCCAGCGCCGAGAGCAGGGTCAGCGGCTCGAAGCGGTTGAGGTAATGGGGGCTGGAGCGTTCGTGGATGTGCAGGCTGTCGGCGATGAAGGCGAAGTCGAAGCGAGCGTCTTCGGCCAGCCGCGCCTGGTGTTGGTAGTAACGCAGGTTGGTGCTGGCGTCGGCCAGTGCCTGCGGATGCCGCCACTCGCCCCAGCCGTGCCCTACGCCGTGGATCATGGCGCCCAGTTTCAGTTGTCGTGTGCTCATGGAAATCTCCTGTTATGGCGCGCTGGCCAGCGGGGTCTGGGTAGGTGCGCGGAAATCGTTGAAGTGTTTGTCGAAGCCCTGGGCGACTTTGACCGGCTGCGCCAGCACGCCTTCTGCCAGATAGATGTCGGCGGTTTGCGGCAGGTCGGCGATCACCGCGTCGGTGATCTCGGCGCGCGTGTAGCGGGTCTCGTTGACCGAGGCCAGGTGCACCGCCAAGGGCAGGCGGGTGACCTGGGCCTGAGCGGCGGCGAACTCGTCGTGGTGGGTATTGGCCCACTGGTAGGCACGCTCCAGGCGCACGACGAAGTCCTCGACCTGAGCGCGTTTGTTTTCGGTGGCCTGTTGAGTGGCCACCAGATAGGTGTTGTTGGTCAGCAGGTCGGTGCCCTTGCGCAGGATGCGGGCGTTGCCCTGGTTCAGCGCGATAGTGGTGTAGGGGTCCCAGGTCGACCAGGCGTCGGCATCGCCGGATTGCAGTGCGCCCTGGGCGTCGCTGGGCAGCAAATTGACGAAGGTGATGTCGGAGGTTTTCAGGCCCGCGTCGCGCAGGGCCTTGATCACCAGAAAGTGGCCGATGGAACCGCGGTTGGTGACCACGCGTTTGCCCTTGAGGTCGGCAACCGACTGCAGTGGCGAGTCCTTGGGCACCAGAATGGAGGTGGTGTAGCGGCCTTCGAAATGGGTGATGCTGACGGCTTTGAGCGGCGCGCCGGAACCCAGCGCGAATACGTAAGGCGCATCGCCCAGGTAACCCACGTCCACCGCACCGGCGTTCAACGCTTCGCCCAGGGGCGCGGCGGCAGCGAACTCGGAAAACTCGATGGGGTAGGGAACGTCTTTGAGTTCGCCCGCTGCGGTGAGCAACAGCTTCAGGCTTGATTTCTGATTGGCGACGCGCAACGGTTCGAGCTTGTCGGCAAAGGCCAGCGGGCCAGCGGCCAGCAGCCCCACCGCCAGAACGAAGGAAAGGACACGGGAACGGGTCATGGACAGCGACTCCTGAAGAGGGATTGAGTTACCTCCACCAGGCAAGGGGTCGGTCTGGGTCCAAACTAAAGCTCTAAAGGGGCGCTGTGAAATGACATTTAGTTCTATGTTAATTATTCTTTTTGTGGATTCATCTAGATCATGTTTATGCGTATTGCGCATATTGGGATCCTGTCCCATTCACTGCATCCCCGTAGGAGCGGTCATCGGCCGCGAATGCAACGCCGCGGTCTACCAGAAAGAGCGTGGTAGCAGGTTCGCGGCCAATGACCGCTCCTACGGATTCTAGGCCAGGGCTCGTTGGCGCTTGCCGGGAACGGCGTCGAGCAACGCGCGGGTGTAGGGATTCGATGGCTGGTCGAACAGCTGGGCGGTGGGGCCTTGGTCGACGATGCGGCCCTGGCGCATGACCAGCACGTCATCGGCCACGTTGGCGATCACCGCCAGATCGTGCGAAACGATCACATAGGCGATACCCAGCTCGCGTTGCAGTTCGTCCAGCAGGTCGAGAATCTGCCGCTGCACCGAAACATCCAGCGCCGACACCGGCTCGTCCAGCAATACCAGATCGGGCTGCAACGCCAGCGCCCGGGCGATGGCCACGCGCTGGCGCTGACCGCCGGACAGTTCTCTGGGCAGACGGTCGAGAAAATGCGCCGGCAAATGCACCCGTTCGATCAGCTCACGCGCGGCGCGATCCAGCTCCGCACCTTTGGCCAGCCCGAACGAGACCAACGGCTCGACGATGCTGTCGAAGATCGACAGGCGCGGGTCCAGCGCTGCGAAGGGGTTCTGCTGGACCAATTGCATGCGCCGACGCAAGGGTCTGAATTGTCGCCAGCCGAAGTCGGTCACGTCCTGATCGGCGAACTGAACGCGACCGCTGTCGGCTTTCTCCAGGCCCAAGGCGATGCGCAACGCTGTGCTCTTGCCCGAGCCCGATTCGCCGACGATGCCCAAGGTCTGCCCGGCGCAGACCTTGAAGCTCACATCGGCCAGCGCCTGGAAACGCTCGGCCTGGCCGCGCATGCGTGGCAGGCGGTAATGCTTGTTCACCGCCGTCAGGGAAAGCAGGGGCGTTTGCCCCGAGGCGGGAGCCGGGCGCGGTGCGCGGTGCTCGGCGAACGCCGGCGCTGCGGCGATCAGCGCGCGGGTATAGGGCTGTCTCGGGTTGGCCAGCACCTGATGCGGCGTGCCCTGTTCGACCAACGCGCCGGCCTTCATCACCAGCACGCGGTCGGCTCGGTCGGCAGCCACGCCCAGGTCGTGGGTGATGATCAGCAGGGAAATGCCGCGCTCGCGTACCAGCCCTTCGAGATGGTCGAGGATGCGCCGCTGCACGGTGACGTCCAGGGCGCTGGTGGGCTCGTCGGCGATGATCAGGCGCGGGTTGCCGGCCAGGGCAATGGCGATCAGCACCCGTTGGCGCATGCCGCCGGACAACTCATGGGGGTACTGCCGAGCGCGCAGCTGCGGGTTGTCCAGACCCACCTGGGCCAGCAGTTCGCTGACGTCGGCGTCCACCCCTTTGTAGCGCGCACCCTTGGCCAGCACCAAGGCTTCGGCGATCTGGCGGCCGATGCGCTGGGTCGGATTGAGGCTGACCATCGGGTCTTGCGGCACCAGGCCGATGGTGCGGCCGCGCAACTGGCGTTTGGTCCGTTCGCTGGCCTGACTCAGGTCCTGACCAGCCACGAACAGGCGCCCGGCGGTGACCACGGCGCTGTCCGGCAGCAAGCCAAGAATGGCGTTGGCGATGGTGGTCTTGCCCGAGCCGGATTCACCGACGATGGCCAGGGTCTCGCCTTGCATCAGGCTGAACGATACATCGGTCACGGCCTGGGTCTGTTGCGGCCCGTGAAGGTAGGCGATGCTCAGGTCGTGCACTTCAATGAGCGGATTCATCGCTTGATCTCTTCGAGGGTGCGGGCCAGGTGGTTGAGGCTGAACACCACCGCCACGACGAACACGCCGGGCAATAGCGCCACCCATGGTGCGGTGATCAGAAAGTGCCGCCCGGTGGCGATCAGCGTGCCCCATTCCGGCGCCGGTGGTGCGGCGCCGAAACCCAGGAAGCTGAGCCCGGCAGTGGCCAGGATGGCCGCGCCGAAATCCAGGGTGGCGAGTACCGCGACCGGGCCCCAGGCGTTGGGCAGGATGTGCCGCCACAAGGTCTGCAGCCAGCTCGCGCCGCCCAGTCGTGCGGCCTCGACATAGGGCAGGGTCTTGACCCGCAGCACTTCGGCGCGGGTGGTGCGGGCAAAGCCGGGAATGATCCCGACGCCCACGGCGAGGGCCACCGGCAAGGTGCCGAAGCCGATGGCGGTGACGATGGCCAAGGCCAGGAGCAAGCCGGGCAGGGCCAGCAGCACGTCGATCACGCGCATGATCACCGCATCCACGCGGCCACCGGCGAACCCCGACAGCACGCCCAGGGTCAGGCCTCCGAGCAGGGCCAGGCCGACGGCCAGTAGCGCAGCCTGGATCGACAGGCTGGCACCGTGTATCACCCGGGTGTAGAGATCGCGGCCCAACTCGTCGGTGCCGAACCAGTGGGTCGCATTCGGCGCGGTGAGCTTGGCCAGCGGCGCGGTGGCATTGGGGTCGAAGCCGCTCAGCGCGCCCGGTGCCACGGCCGCGAGCAAGGCGAAGGCGACCATCAGGGCTGCCAGCAGGAAGCCAGGTCGGCGTGACAAGGGACGTGAGGCCGCGAGCAGGCGCGCCCAGCGACTGCGCCGCCGCCAGGCGGGCAGGACCGCTGTCGGTGGCGGCGCGTAGACCGTCGCAGCAGGCGCGGCCGGGATGAGGCGCTGGTCGAGATCACGCACGGCATTGGATGAAGGCATGAGCGAAGTCCTTGGCTGGCCTAGGCCGCTGTGGGCGCGGCAGGCGCGTGAGTGATACGTGGGTCGAAGATCGGGTAGAGCAGGTCCACCAGCAGGTTCACCACCACGAAGGCGGCGGCCGAGATCGCGACGATGGCCAGCACCACCGGGATGTCTTGGCGTAGCACCGCTTCCTGGGCCAGGCGACCGACGCCGTTGCGGCTGAAGATGGTTTCCACCAGCACCGCGCCGGACACGGTATTGCCGACCTGCAGGCCGAACAGCGTGAGGATGGGCAGCGCGGCGTTCTTCAGGCCGTGGCGGTACTGCACCTGGGCTCGGCTGAGGCCCTTGGCGTAGGCGGTAGTGATGTAGGGCTCGCGAGCCACGTGCTGGAACCCGCGTTGCAGCACCTGCGCATACACTGCCGCGCTGGGGATCGCCAGGGTGATGGCTGGCAGCACCAGGCTGTCCAGGCCTTGGCTGCCGGTGGCGGGAAACCAGCCAAGACCGAAGGCGAACACCTGGATCAGCAGCAGCCCCAGCCAGAACACCGGCACCGAGAAGCCCAGCGAAGGCAGACGTGCCATGGCCGATTGCAGCGGCTGCCAACGTACGTAGGCGGTCAGGTAGGCCAGGCCGACGCCGCCGATCAGCGACAGCACGATGGCTGAACCGGCCAGGGTCAGGGTTTGGGGCAGGCGCTCGGCCAGCAACGCGGTCACGGGCCGGTTGAGTGACAACGACTGGCCGAAGTCACCCTGCAGGGCCTGCCAGAGCAGATGCCCGTACTGCTCGAACAGACCGCGATCCAGCCCGTAGTAGGCACGCGCCTTGGCCAGGTCCGCAGGCGACAGCGCATCGACCTCGATGCCCGACGCGCTGAGCATGATCGACAGCGTATCGCCCGGCAGCAGGTAGAGGATGAAGTAGGTGATGGTATAGGCGCCCCACAGCACCAGCAGCGCCTGGCCGACACGGCCCAGCAGGTAACGGTTCATGGCGTGCCGACCTCGATGTCACCGAGGAAGGCGAAGCCCTCGGCGGTCCAGTGGAAGTTCTTCACCCGCGCGGCGGTGGCGGCCTGCCAGACCCGCTCGTAGATCGGAAAGGCCGAGGCTTCGTCCACCAGCAGGTCCTGCAAGTCGCCATAGGCCTTGGCGCGCTGCTCGGTCTGGGTGGCGGTGATGCCGGCATCGAACAGGGCGGTCGCGCGGTTGAGAGTGGCCGGTTCGTAGGTGTTGGTGGCCAGGGTCGAGCTGTTGGCGCTGCGCGGATCGAGAATCGTCTGCAGGATGATCGGATCGGCGCGGGTCATGTAGGTGGACGTCAGGTCGTAGTTGCCCTGGGCGTTGGCCGCCGTCCATTCGGCGCGGGTCACCACGTTGAGCTTGAGGTCGATGCCCACTTTGCGCAGTTGGTCCTGCACCAGCACATCACCCGCCGTTTCGCTGCCGTTGATGTTGTAGGCCAGGCTCAGGCGCTTGCCGTCCTTGTGCCGATAGCCGTCGGCAGCCGGGACCCAGCCCGCGTCGTCGAGCAGGCGCGCGGCACCGGCGGCATCGTAGGCCAGCTTGTCGCCTTGGGCCTTGAAGTACGGCGTGGTGCTGTCGTAGACGCCGGTCACCACCGGGAAATCGGCGTTGTACACGGTGCTGGCGTAGCTCTTGCGGTCGATGGCCTTGAGCAGTGCCTGACGAACTTTCTTGTCGGCCAGCACGCGGCCGTTGCGGGTGTTGGGGTAGAGGTTCAGGGCCGGGCCCGGCAAGGCACGGCTCTGGATGGTCGCGCCCTTGCTCTGGTACAGCTTGAGGTCGACTTCCGAGAAGGGGTTGCGCGGCCACAGCACATCGACCTTGCCTTGCAGGAACAAGCCATTGCGTACGCTTTCCTCGGCGATGTAGCTGATGTCCACCGCATCGAGATGAGCCTCGGCCTTGTTCTTCATGTTCGCCGACGCCCAGTGGTAGCCCGTACGACGGGTCAGGCGGGCGCCGCTCTCCGGTGTGTAGTGCTCCAGCACGAAAGGCCCGGTGCCGATGATCTGGCCCAGAGAGCGCTGCTTGGCGGTCAATTGGTAGGACGCCGGGGCGAGAATCGCCAGGTTGGTGGTGGACGTCGCCTGGAGGAAGCCGGCGTTGGGTCGCGACAGCACCAGTTTGACGGTGAAGTCGTCCAGCACCTCGGCGTGGTCGTAGCCGGCCAGGTAGGTGGCACCGAAGGTGGCCGGCAGTTCCTGAGCGAAGGCCTTGTCGCTGTCGAACGCCGTCTTGACCGCGTGTGCATCGAAGCGCTCGCCGTTGCTGAAGCTGACGTCGTCACGCAGGTGAAAGGTGTAGCTCAGGGCGTCGTCGCTGATGTTCCAGCTTTTCGCCAGCCAGGGAATGATCTTGCCGCTGTCGGGGTCCTGATCGGTCAGGGATTCGGCAACGTTGCGCAACAGCACGCGGTGTTCGAGCCAGTAGACCTGGAACGGGTCGACGCTGACCAGGGTGGTGTTGTCGCCGAAGAAGGCGATCTTCAGGGTCTTGTCGGCCTGCTCGGGGGCCGAGGGTGAGCAGCCTACAAGCGTTGCGAGCAGTACGCCGAGCGCCAGCAGGCGGGGGCGTTGGGGTGGGTTCGAAGCCGATGAGGGGGTTGGGTGGGGCATGGGTGAGGGTCCTTTGTAGTGCTGTGATCGGCTTGGGTTTGGGGGTGGGGGCCTTCGCGGGCAGAGCCCCGCTCCCACAGGGTTGGTGGTGCCCGAAGGTCTGCTGCACTCATTGTGGGAGTGGGGCTCTGCCCGCGAAGGGCTCACCTGGATTCAGGTCGCAAGCGCTAGTGGTCTGCTGGCCAGCGGCAAGGGCCCATCGGCCACCTGAGGCGGGCTGGCGTCCACGCCCAGCAGTCCGAGCAGACGACGGCGAATGGCATTGAAGGCCGGGGTGCCTTTTTCCCGAGGGCGATCCAGGCCGATGGGCAGCGCCTCGGCGATGCGCCCCTGCTTGAGCACGATGATGCGATCGGCCAGCAGGATCGCTTCTTCCACGTCGTGGGTGACGAGCAACACTGCCGGTCCGTGGGCGCGCCACAGGTCGATGATCAACTGATGCATGCGGATACGGGTCAATGCGTCGAGGGCCGCGAAGGGTTCGTCCAGCAACAGCAGGCGAGGCTCGCGCACCAGGCTGCGCGCCAGTGCCACGCGCTGGGCTTCCCCGCCGGACAAGGTGCCCGGAAAGGCATCGAGCCGATGCGCCAGGCCCACTTCGGTCAGGGCCTTGACCGCACGCTCGCGAGCCTGCGGGGCGCGCACGCCGAGGGTGACGTTCTTCCACACCCGTTTCCACGGCATCAGGCGCGGTTCCTGAAACACTGCCGAGCGCGCCGCGGGCACCAGCAGGCGGCCGCCTTCGATCGGATCGAGCCCGGCCAGCGAGCGCAGCAGGGTGGTCTTGCCCGACCCGCTGGCGCCCAGCAGGGCAACGAACTCGCCGGGCGCGATGTCCAGGTCCAGGCCGTCGATGACACGATTGGCGCCGAACTGGCGCACCACGTTCTGCAGGCTGACGGCGGGTTGGGGGTGCAGCGCGGTGTGTGCGGTCATGGGAATCAGCTCTTCACGAAGGAGGGGCGCCAGGCCAGGGCGTAGTGCTCCAGGGCGCGGATGATGCCGTCGATCACCAACCCCAGCAGGCTGTACACCAGCAGGCAGATGACGATGATGTCGGTGCGCATGAAGTCGCGCGCGTCGCTGGCCAGAAAGCCGATGCCGGAGGTCGCGTTGATCTGCTCGACGAACACCAGCGCCAGCCAGGAAATCGCCAGGGAGTAGCGCAGGCCGACGAAGAACGACGGCAGTGCGCCCGGCAATATCACGTGCCAGACCAGCTCGCGACGGTTCAGCCCCAGGGTATTGCCGGCTTCGATCAGCTTGGGGTCGATGCTGCGGATACCGGCGAACAGGTTCAGGTACACCGGAAAGGTGGTGCCCATGACGATGAGCGCGACCTTGGTGAATTCGCCGATGCCGAACCAGAGAATGAACAGCGGCACCAGCGCCAGTGACGGCACGGTGCGCAGCATCTGCATGGGCGAGTCGAGCAGCACTTCGCCGCGTCGCGACAGCCCGGTGAACAGGGCGGCGACGGTGCCGATGATGACTCCGATGGCCAGCCCCGACACCGCGCGTTGCAGGGAGATCAACAGGTGCATGGGCAGTTCGCCGCTGACCGTCAGGGACCAGAAGGTCACCGCGATGCTCGACGGCGCGGCAATGATGCGCGGTGGAATCAGCCCGGCCCGGGAGGCCAGCTCCCACAGCACAAGGATCGCCAGCGGGCTCAGCAGCCTGAGCACGAAGCCTGGCACGCGCACGCCGCGGCGGGGCGCACTGGGGGTGATTTCCAGCATCTGCAAGGGTGCTTGTGCAACCGGCTGGAGGGCGATTTCAGGTGGCATAGTCTTGGCCCTCGCGGTCCAGCTGACGGATCAAGGCGTCCCAGTGCAGCTGGATCTTGGGGTTGTCGCCGCTGGCGGCACTGGCGGACTGCTGGTGCACCTTGTCGATGGCCGCCTGCGGCGCCAGCAGCAGGTCGGCATTGCCGCCAGCCTGGGCGGCGATCTGGATGTTGCAGGCCCGCTCCAGGCCATGCAGTTCGCGAAAGGCGTGCTCCACGCTGACGCCACCGGTCAACAGCCCATGGTTGCGCAGGATGAGGATGTTGCTGTCGCCCAGGTTGCTGACCAGGCGCGTCTGTTCGTCGAGGTCCAGGGCAATGCCTTCATAGCCGTGGTAGGCCACGCGACTGTAGTAGAGCAGGGCGTGCTGGGACAGCGGCAGCAAGCCGTTGCGTTGCGCCGACACGGCGGCGCCGTCGCGGGTGTGGGTGTGCAACACGGCCTTGAGGTCGGGACGCGCGCGGTGAATGGCGCTGTGGATCACGTAGCCGGCGTGGTTGATGCCCAGGCCCAGGGGGTCGTCGATCAGTTCACCGTCGATGTCGACCTTGACCAGGTTGGATGCGGTGATTTCATCGAACAGCAGGCCGAAGGCGTTGATCAGGAAGTGCTCCTGATCGCCGGGTACCCGCGCCGAGAAGTGCGTGTAGATATGGTCGGTCCAGCGCAATTGCGCGGCCAGTCGATAGGCAGCCGCGAGCTTGACGCGCACCTCCCATTCCTGGGGCGTGACCCGCTGGCGCAGCGTGGGCGTGGAATCGTGCAGAACGGACAACGAAGTCATTCGGGTCTCTCCTGAAAAACGTACAGACCGGCGGCGCTGGCGCTGAGGCGCGATCGCCGCTCGGTCCGGTTTCATCAGGTCCCGAGCTGCCAGTGAGGTAAGGGGTGTGGCGCGGTCAGATCACCTTGAAGCCGTGGGTGCCGTCCTTGGCCAGTTGCTCGACCAGACCGAACTCCCAGTCCAGATAGCCTTGCATGGCCTCGCGGGGGTTGTCGGTGCCCTCGTAGGGGCGGCGATAGCGATCGCTGCGAGGCACCGCCAAACGATGATCGCCTTGCTCCACCGGCAGGCCTGCCGCCACCCAGGCTGCATTGCCGCCTTCGAGGAGGAAGACAGGTTTGCCAGTCAAGGCTTGCAGGTCGGCCACGGCGAAGCGCGCCAGCAGACTGCTGCCACAGGTCACCACGTAGCGCTTGGCCACCGGCACGTTCTCCAGGGCCTGGGGCAGTTGCGCGCGCAATGCCCAGTGGGCGCCGGCGATGTGGCGCTGCACATGGTTGGCACTGGTGGTGAAATCGAACACCTGGGTGTCGCCCTCGCTCTGCCACTGGGCGAGTGTGGTCGGGCTGACCGTCGGCGCCTCGGGCAGGGGCGGCAATGGTGCCTGCCAGGCGCCCGTGGCGGTGAAGTCGCTGGATTGCGCATCGTCCAGCACGGACACGTCCCAGCCCATCTGGGCCAGCCACGACGCACTCATGTTGGCGCGCACACCGTCGTCGTCGACCAGCACAAGCCGCGCGCCGCGCACACTGGCGAAGTGATCGGTTTCCTGCACCAGCTGACCGCCGGGCGTGGAGCGAGCCGCAGGCAAATGCCCGGTCGCGTATTCTTCCGGGGTGCGCACGTCGAACACATAGGTGGTGCGCCCCTGTTCGGCCTGCCAGTTGCCTAGTGTCGCTAGCGTCGTCCGCTGCACGCCGGCCTTGTCTGCCACTGCGCGTGCCGACTGCGCTGCTGCGGCACGGGTGTGTTCGTCGACTTCACCGAAACGACGTTGCTGGCCGTGCTCCAGGGTCTGACCGGCCAGCGTCCAGCCGATGGTGCCGTTGCGCAGCGCCGCCACCGGGTTGGGGATCCCGGCGTTGACCAGTGACTGGGTGCCGATGATGCTGCGGGTGCGCCCGGCGCAGTTGACGATCACCTGGGTCTGCGGGTTCGGTGCCAGTTCGCGGATGCGCAGCACCAGTTCGGCGCCCGGCACGCTGATACCGCCGGGGATGCTCATGGTCTGGTATTCATCGAAACGGCGTGCGTCGACCACCACCACGTCCGCCTGACGGTCGAGCAGCGCCTTGACCTCCTCGGCCGCCAGCGAGGGTGTGTGGCGACGGCTTTCCACCAGTTCACCGAACGCTTTGCTCGGCACGTTGACGTCGCGAAACAATTCTCCACCCGCCTCGCGCCAGCCAGCCAGACCGTTTTCCAGCAGGGCCACATCGGTATAGCCCAGCGCCTGCAAGCGTTGCGCCGCCAATTGGGCAAGTTCTTCGCCATCGTCGTAGACGGTGATCGCGGTATCCCGGCGCGGTACGCGGGCGTAGATGTCCAGCTCCAGGCGCGACAGGGGAATGTTGGCGGCGAACAACGGATGCGCCTCGGCGAAGGGCGCTTCCTCGCGCACATCGATCAAGGCCAGTTCCTGCTGGTCCAGCAATGCCTGGCGAATCGCGGAGTAGGGGCGTACGGCAATCTTGGTCATGCGGGCGATCTCTCTTTGAACGAGCTTTCGGTGGACGCAGGCTGTTTGGACAGGTCCCAGAAATTGGGGATACCGGCATTGGAATAGCCGGAAATGAAGGGTTTCTCTTCGCCGCTCTCGCTGTACACGGCGCGCTGCACGGCGCCGATGTTGGCGCCGTAGACATGGATGCTGATGGAGACACGGTCGTCGAAGGCATTGCTGACCTGGTGGATATCGCCGACGCTGGGCGAGACCGCCTCGACCTGCCCCGGACCCAGACGCACAGGCGCACCGTCGGGTGCCAGGCGGCCATCGACCGTGCGGCTGAAGCCTTGGGAGAATTCGGCGCCGCGCAACATGCCGATCAGGCCCCACACGCGATGGTCATGGATCGGTGTGCGCTGCCCCGGGCCCCAGATGAAGCTCACCACGGAAAAGCGCTGGCGCGCATCGGCGTGCAGCAGGAATTGCTGGTAGCGTTGCGGATCCGGTTGCGCAGCGATTTCCGGCAGCCAGTCGTCATGGCTGACCAGTCGTTGCAGCAACACCGCGCCGTGCTCCAGCACCTCGAGCTCGCTGGACGTGCGCTCGAGCAGCTCGGCCAGGTCGCCGACGAACTGGCGAAAACGGTCATAGCGCAGGGGATGAGTCATTTCAGTAGCCCTCGAACAGATTCGTTATTACCCTAGCAAAGGGGGTAAGCTTCCCGAAATTCAATTTGTTCATAAGCTAATATGCGAAAAGCGAATGAAGATAGATGACATCCAAGCGTTTCTGGCGGTCGTGCGATTGCAATCGTTGAGCGTTGCCGCCGAATCCCTGCAATTGACCCAGTCCGCCATCACCCGGCGTCTGCAGAGTCTCGAAGAGTCACTGGGAGCGATCCTGCTCGATCGCCACACAAAGCCCATGAAACCCACGGCCATCGGCCTGCGTGTGTACGAACGCTGCCAGGGCGTGATGCGCGAGATCGATTCGTTGCATGAGTTGGTGGCCGAAGATGCAGCGCCTTCCGGCACCCTGCGCCTCGGCGTGCCGCAGACCGTGGGCGACGCGGTCCTGCTCGATGCCCTGCAAGCCTTGAAGCAGCGCTTCGCAGATCTGCAGGTGCAGGTCGCACACGGTTGGGGCGGCCAGTTGGTCCAGCGCATTCAGCACCGGGAGCTGGACGCCGCTGCGGCACTGTTCCCGGCCGGCAAGGTGTTTCCCGAGGGCGTGGTGGGGCACTCCCTGGCGCGCATGCCGCTGCTGGTGGTCGGCGCCAAGGGCCTGGACCTCGGTAAACGGTGCAAGCTCGCCGATTGCCAGAGTACCGGATGGGTTTTGAACCCTGATGGCTGCGGCTTCCGCGCTGGCCTTACGCACGCCTTGGCCGAACAGGGTCTGAGCCTGAAACTCAATCTGGAGATTTTCGGTACCGACCTGCAGCTGGGTCTGGCGGCCAGTGGCATGGGCCTGGGGCTGGTCCCGGCACCGCTGTTGCAGCACAGCCGACACCGCGATCAACTGCAGGTGCTGCAGATCTCGGATTTCAAACCCATGGTCGACCTGTGGCTGGTGCACGCCGCCTTCGTCGGCAATCTGCAGGGTGCGATTCGTGTGTTCGGGGAAACCGTGGCCCACGGCATGAACACGGACTGAGGGCAGTCATCGCTCGTTTTTCGCATATTAGGATATGACTAAATTGAATTTTACTCATATCACGACGGATGGTTAGATGGGCGCAAATCAACGGCGGCGCGGCGGTGAGTCGTGCTGTCGCCGGCCTGCCGTTACTAAACGGCGCGACAGAGTTTGCCCATGACCCCACTCGACCCCACCGCCCTTGCCGCGCTGACTCAGCGAATGGCCCTGCATGCCGAGCGGTACGACCGCAGCGGTGAGTTTCCTCACGACAACATCGAGCACCTGCACAGCCTGGGCCTGCTGGCCCTGACCGTGCCCACGGCCTATGGCGGCGGCGGGGCCGACCTGGCCACGGCGCAGCAAGTGGTGGCGGCCGTCGCCAAGGGCGAGCCGGCCACGGCGTTGATTCTGGTCATGCAGTATCTGCAGCAGGCTCGTCTGCATCAAAGCGAGCGATGGCCCAAGGTCTGGCAGCAACGCCTGGCTCTGGAGGCCGTGGAGACCGGAGCATTGATCAATTCCCTGCGGGTCGAGCCCGAACTCGGCACCCCGGCGCGCGGCGGTTTGCCCAACACCGTGGCGCGACGGACCACCGAAGGCTGGCGCCTCAGTGGGCGCAAGATCTACTCCACGGGCAGCCATGGCCTGACCTGGCTGCTGGTGTGGGCGCGCAGTGACGACGATGACCCGCTGGTCGGCTCCTGGCTGGTGCGCAGGGACACGCCCGGCGTCAGCATCGAAGACACTTGGGACCACTTGGGCATGCGCGCCACCTGCAGCCACGACGTGGTCTTCGACGACGTGCTGGTGCCCCTCGACCAGGCGGTAAGCGTAAGCCTAGCCAGCGCACCGCAGCCGGAGCTCGATGCCGAAGGCCTGCGCTGGATGGCGGTGCTGATGTCCAGCGTCTACGACGGCGTCGCCCAGGCCGCGCGGGACTCGTTCATCGACTGGTTGCAGCATCGTGTGCCGGCCAACCTCGGCGCCGCCCTGGCGACGTTGCCGCGCTTTCAGGAGCGGGTCGGCGAGATCGACAGCCTGCTGCTGGCCAACCAAGCCTTGCTGCAATCGTCCGCCGAAGGCCGCCTGCCCGCCGAACGCTGGCCGGCCATCAAGTACCTGGTCTGCAACCAGGCCATCCGCGCCGTGACGCTGGCCATCGAAGCCGGCGGCAACCCCGCGCTGGACCGCCGCAACGCGCTGGAGCGGCACTACCGCAACGTGCTCTGCGCACGCATTCATACGCCCCAGGATGACAGTGCACTGGTTGCCATCGGGCGGCAGGCGCTGTTGCCCTGACACCCAAGGTTGCGCTCACGAAATTTTCATGTGCGACTGCTTACAGTGGCGTCCCTTGTTGGGGAGTAGCCTGCTCTTGACCTCGGTTCAGAGCGTTCGTGTCAACATTCTCGGCCGTCTGCCGTGGCACGAACACCTTCGGGTTGGTGAGACCAACGATGCATCCATGCCTAAAGCCGGGCGTGTGGTTGCGTCGTTGACTCATAGCCCGGCTGGATGCTCGACCGTGAACCCCATTTCCATCATTTTCGTCGCCTTGGCCATGTCCACCGATGCCTTCGCAGCCGCCATCGGCAAAGGCGCCAGCCTCCACAAGCCGCGCCTGGCCGAGGCACTTCGCACCGGTATCATCTTCGGCGTGATCGAAACCATCACCCCATTGATAGGGTGGTTCATCGGTCAGGCGGCCACTTCATATGTTCAGGACTTCGATCACTGGATTGCCTTCGTGCTGTTGGTGGCACTCGGGCTGCACATGATCTACAACGGCGTCAAAGCTGAAGCCCCGGAAGAGGACAAGCCGCAACAGCATTCCTTTGTCATTCTGGCCGTCACCGCTTTCGCCACCAGCATCGATGCTCTGGCGGTCGGCGTAGGTCTGGCCTTCGTCAACGTGAACATCTGGATCGCAGCAGCCGCCATCGGCGTAGCGACCACCGTCATGGTCACGATCGGCGTCATGCTGGGTCGGGTACTGGGCGTCGTCGTCGGCAAACGCGCGGAAATCATCGGTGGCATCGTGCTGATGCTGGTCGGCGCGGTCATCCTCTATGAACACTTGTCTGCGGCGTGATCGAGAGCAAGGTTTCCGGGAGCCGCCCCGCGACGGCGCCAGACAAGGCGCCGCACAGTTGATGCCAAGCCCAAGCCCAAGCCCAAGCCCAAGCCCAAGCCGATAGACTACTGGCCCGGCGCCCATACCTCCACGTTCACCGCGTCGATCCGCTTGGGAATCAGCTTCTCGTCGTAAAAGGCGTCGGCGATCTTCTGCTGCTCGGCCAGCCCCTCGCGGGTGACCGGCTGTACGTCGTAGCTGCGACGGGCGTTGGCTTGCTGTACCACGACCGGGTCCAGGTTGCCCCACAATGGACCCAGTATCGCGGCCGGCTCGGCAGGGTGCGACTTGACCCATTTGCCGGTCTCCGCCAAATCGTCGAATACCGTCTTCAGAATGGCTGGGTTGGCCTGGGCGTAAGGCGTGCCGGCCAGGTAATAACGCTTGTACGCCGCCAGGCCTTCGCTGCCGGCCAGCACGCGTGTGGGTTGGTGCTGCTGCGCGGCGCTGAGGAAGGGTTCCCACGCCACCCAGGCATCCACTTTCTGGTTTTCGAAGGCCGCTCGGCCGTCGGCGATGGTCAGATAGGCGGGCTGGATATCGCTGAACTTCAGATCGGCTTTGCGCAAGGCGGCCAGCAGCAGGTAGTGCGCCCCGGCCGCCTTGGTAACCGCCACGGAGTGGCCTTTGAGATCGATCAGTGCCTTGAGTGGCGAGTCCTTTCGAACCAGGATCGCCTGGGCCTGCGGCGAGGCCGACTCGGATGCGTAGTAAGTGAGCTTGCCCCCGGCGGCCTGAGCGAACACCGGCACCGTATCGGCGACGTCGGCGGACAGGTCGACGTTGCCAACGTTGAGCGCTTCGAGCAGCGGTTGGCCGCTGGCGAATTCATGCCAACTGACGCGCACGCCTTGATCGGCCAGTTGTTTCTCCAACGTGCCTTGCTGCTTGAGCAGCACCATCAGGGTCGATGATTTCTGGTAGCCGATGCGCAGCTGCGTTTCGGCGTGGGCCGCGACGCTGAAAGACAAGCCCAGCGCAACGCTGAGGCTTGCGGCGAGCAGGTGTCGTGGGGTGAAGAGGGTGGACATGATGTGAGTCTCGTCTTCGACGCATCCGCTTGGCGCGGTCGGCTCGAAGAGAACAGGGGAGGGCATGCCCGGTGATCCGGTGAGGCGACTATAGAAGAACGACAAGGGGGAGGGTAATGGCGTTTGGTTATCAGCTTATGCAGACAGCACTTCGCCGTCATTGCGACGGCGAAGTGAAGCACGGTCAATGATGGCTTTGCGGACCCGACATGGCCAACAATTGCTTCTCCTGATTCCAATCGAACGGCTCGTCGTTCTCCTCGGCCTCGAAGCGGCGTTCTTCCAGTGCTTGATACAGCTCGATCTCTTCGTCGGGCATGTAGTGCAGGCAATCACCGGCGAAGAACCACAGCAGGTCACGTGGCACCAGGTGGGCGATCTGCGGGTAGCGGGTGATCACCTGACACAGGATGTCCTGGCCCAGGTACTGGCTTTCCACGGGGTCGACCGGCAGCTGCGCGCGCAGTTCATCGAAGCGTTCGAGGAACAACGCGTGGCTTTCCTCGGGTACCTGCTCCGCCTCGCCCAGCGCCACGAGGATGCCGCGCAAGTGGTCCAGCAGGACAAGGTGGTGTTCGAGATGGGCAGTGGCCATGGTGGGGTCCTCTAGAGCGAAACGGGCGCGGGAGTATAAAGCTCCACGCGCCCGCTGTCTTATTGCAGATCCTCAGCGGACCTTGCCGGCAGTGGGCAGCAGTTCATCCTTGCTGAAGTCGTCGACGTCGATCACCTTGCGCCGCGCCGCTTCGGCCTGTTGCAGCGTTTTCGCCTCAGCCGGTTGCAGGACGCCAGCCTCGAGCGCCGCATCGATCAGCGATTGCCCAGGCGTGGCGCTGAACTGGCGCGCCTTGTGGGCCTGTTGCAGCTTCTTGTGCAATGGCTGGCTGTCACGCAGCAGGTCGAAGGCGACCTGCAGGGCGCCGACCGGATCGTCTGCGCCTTGTGGGCGGTAACAGCCGGCCAGCAGCTCTTCCAGTGCCGGGTCGCCCTTGTGGCGACCGGTGATCGCCGCCACTTCGGCTTCCAGCTTGTCGGATGGGCCAGTGTGACGGCGACCAAAGGGGAATACCACGCCGCGCAACAGGCAGCCGAGCAGCTTGCTGGGGAAGTTCTTGAGAATGGCGTCCAGTGCATGTTCGGCCTTGCCCAGGCTTTCTTCCATGGCCCAGCGCAGCAGTGGCTCCAGGTATTCGGGCGAGTTCTGGTCGTGATAACGCTTGAGTGCCGCCGAACTCAGGTACAGGTAGCTGAGCACATCGCCCAGGCGCGCCGAGAGGCGCTCACGGCGCTTGAGCTCGCCACCAAGCAGCATCATGCTCAAGTCCGCCAACAGGGCAAAGGCGGCAGCCTGCCGGTTCAGAGCCCGGAAATACCCTTGGGCCAGGCGGTCACCCGGCGCCTGTTCGAAATGCCCGAACCCCAGGTTGAGAATGAAGGTGCTGGCCGCGTTGCTCACCGCAAACCCGATGTGCTTGAGCAGCAGGGCATCGAACTCCAGCAGCGCCTGGTCCTGGTCTTCACGTGCGGCCAGGGCCATTTCCTTGAGCACGAACGGATGGCAGCGGATGGCGCCCTGACCGAAGATCATCAGGTTGCGCGAGAGAATGTTTGCCCCTTCCACGGTGATGAAGATCGGTGCGCCCTGCCAGTTGCGACCCAGGTAGTTGTTGGGCCCCATGATGATGCCTTTGCCACCGTGGACGTCCATGGCGTGGGTGATGCAGTCGCGTCCGCGCTCGGTCAGGTGGTACTTGAGAATGGCCGACAGCACCGAGGGCTTTTCTCCCAGGTCCACGGCGTTGGCTGTCAACATCCGCGCGCTGTCCATCAGCCAGGCGTTGCCGCCGATGCGCGCCAGAGATTCCTGAATGCCTTCGAACGCCGCCAGCGGCACGTTGAACTGCTCGCGCACCTGGGCGTACTGACCGGTCACCAGGCTGGTGTACTTGGCCGCCCCGGTACCGACCGCTGGCAACGAGATCGAACGGCCCACCGACAGGCAGTTCATGAGCATCATCCAGCCCTTGCCCAGCATGGGCTGACCGCCAATCAGGTAGTCGAGGGGGATGAACACGTCCTTGCCCGAGTTCGGCCCGTTCATGAACGCGGCGCCAAGCGGCAAATGGCGACGACCGATCTCGACGCCGGGCGTATCGGTCGGAATCAGCGCCAGGCTGATGCCCAGGTTTTCCTTGTCACCCAGCAGGTGCTCCGGGTCGTGGGCCTTGAAGGCCAAGCCGAGCAATGTGGCGATGGGGCCAAGGGTGATGTAGCGCTTTTCCCAAGTCAGGCGGATGCCGATGACTTCTTCGCCTTGCCACTGGCCTTTGCAGATGACGCCGACGTCGGGCATTGCCCCCGCATCCGAACCGGCCAGGGGCCCGGTCAGGGCGAAGCAGGGGATGTCGTCGCCACGGGCCAGGCGCGGCAGGTAGTGGTTGCGTTGCTCGTCCGTGCCGTAGTGCAGCAGCAGTTCGGCAGGGCCCAGGGAATTCGGCACCATGACCGTGGAGGCCAGGTCGCCGCTGCGGGTGGCCAGTTTCATCGCCACCTGGGAATGGGCATAGGCGGAAAAGCCTTTACCGCCATATTCCTTGGGAATGATCAGGGCGAAAAAGCCGTGTTCTTTGATATGCGTCCAGGCCGCTGGCGGAAGGTCCATGTCCTGGCCGATCTGCCAGTCGCTGACCATGGCGCAGAGCTGCTCGGTCGGGCCGTCGATGAAAGCCTGTTCTTCTGCACTCAGCTGGACCTTGGGGTAGGCCAGCAACGTGTTCCAGTCAGGCCGACCACTGAACAATTCGCCGTCCCACCAGACCGTGCCAGCGTCGATGGCGTCGCGCTCGGTGTCGGACATCGGCGGCAGGGTCTTTTTGAACCAGCGGAACAACGGCGCGGTGAACCACTTGCGGCGCGCCTCTGGCAGCAGGAGGGGCAGGGCGCTGGCAATCAGCAGCAGCCAGAACACCGTCAGCAGCCAGCCTGGCGCGCGACTGGCCGCGCCCATGACCAGCAGGAAGACGGCGACGATGCCCATGGCAGGCAACGCGGGAATGCGGCGGTGAGCCAGCCAGGCGATGCCGACCACAAGGGCGACGATCCACAACAACAGCATAGTGTTTTCTCCGTGAAAGCCAGGTGGGACGAACCACCTGCGGACGCCGTCGAGAGAACGACGGCACACGGAAATAACGGTGGCCAGGCACGTAGCTTCGGTGTGGGACAGATCCAGGTCTTGCCTGGATAGTGACCGTTGCGGGGTAGGGGAGTTCGCACAGCCCATGGCGGTGGGCAGTTGCCCGGAACGTTCGCCAGCGGTTGTGGCCCTATGTGGATACCCAGACGCGGCACGCGTGAGACTGATGTCCACTATCGACAACGGTCACTTTACGACAGCGGAGACGGCGCCCATCATGGCGTCCGTTCCCACACATCTGGTTGCAAATCATCGCAGTCGCCCTCACTTCATCACCATTCTCAACACGGCGTATAGACCCCTTATGAGTTCTGCTCTGTCCATTCGACAGTTGACCAAAACCTACGGAAACGGGTTTCAGGCCCTCAGTGGCATCGATCTCGACGTAGCGGAAGGCGACTTCTTCGCACTGCTGGGCCCCAATGGCGCAGGTAAATCGACCACCATCGGCATCCTTTCCACACTGGTCAACAAGACCAGCGGTACGGTCAACATCTTCGGCAACGACCTGGACCGCCAGCCGGCCGCGCTCAAGCGCAGCATCGGCGTGGTGCCCCAGGAGTTCAACTTCAACCAGTTCGAAAAGACCTTCGACATCGTCGTGACCCAGGCGGGCTACTACGGCATTCCAGCCAAGGTCGCCAAGGAGCGCGCCGAGCAGTACCTGACCCAACTGGGGCTATGGGACAAGCGCGATACGCCGTCGCGATCGTTGTCCGGTGGCATGAAGCGCCGCCTGATGATCGCGCGGGCGCTGATCCACGAGCCGCGCCTGCTAATTCTCGACGAGCCTACCGCAGGCGTGGACATCGAACTGCGCCGCTCAATGTGGAGCTTTCTCACCGAGCTCAATGAGAAAGGTATCACCATCATCCTTACCACCCATTACCTGGAAGAAGCCGAACAGCTGTGCCGCAACATCGGCATCATCGACCACGGCACCATCGTCCAGAACACCAGCATGCGCGATCTGCTTGGCACTCTGCACGTGGAGACCTTCCTGCTCGATCTGGGGCAGCCGCTCAAGGCCGCACCGCAGTTGCAGGGCTATCCCTGCACGCTGGTCAATCCGCAGACCCTGGAAGTGCAGGTCGACAAGGAGATTGGCATCACCTCGCTGTTCGGCCAGTTGGCATTGCTGAACATTCCGGTGCTGAGCCTGCGCAACAAGACCAATCGCCTGGAGGAGCTGTTCGTGTCCCTGGTGGAGAAGAATCTGAGGAAGGTTGCGGTATGAGTTCCGAATTTCAGGCCAACATGGTCGCCCTGCAGACCATCATCTACCGCGAAGTGCGCCGCTTCACGCGGATCTGGCCGCAGACGCTGCTGCCCCCGGCCATCACGATGGTGCTGTACTTCGTCATCTTCGGCAACCTGATCGGCAAGCAGATCGGTGGCATGGGTGGCTTCAGCTACATGGAGTACATCGTGCCGGGGCTGATCATGATGTCGGTGATCACCAACTCCTACGGCAACGTGGTTTCCAGCTTCTTCGGCGCCAAGTTCCAGCGCTCCATCGAGGAGCTAATGGTGTCACCGCTGTCGCCGCACACCATTCTGGTGGGCTATGTGGCGGGCGGTGTGCTGCGCGGCCTGATGGTGGGGATCATCGTCACCGTGCTGTCGCTGTTCTTCACCGATCTGCAGGTGCATCACTTGGGTATCACCGTGCTGGTGGTGCTGCTGACGGCCACGATTTTCTCCATGCTCGGCTTCATCAATGCGGTGTTCGCGCGCAACTTCGATGACATCTCCATCGTGCCGACCTTCGTGCTCACGCCGTTGACCTACCTGGGCGGGGTGTTCTATTCCATCAGCCTGCTGCCGCCGTTCTGGCAGACGGTGTCGCTGGCCAACCCGGTGCTGCACATGGTCAACGCTTTCCGTTACGGTATCCTCGGCGTTTCGGATATCAGCATCGGCGTAGCGGTGGCGTTCATGCTGGTGGCCACGGTGGTGCTGTACTTCGCCTGCGTGAAGCTGCTGGTCAGCGGCCGTGGCATGCGCAGCTGAGTTCCCCCGGACGGACCGCAAGGCCCGGCCATGTCGTTTCTCGACGGTTCAAGGTCGTAGGTGGAGCATGATCATCGGCGCGTGAAGTCGATGATCAGTACGCCAACATTTGCCGTGCGGCATTCGTCGCGCGCAGCCTTATCGGGGAAGCAGAATGAGCATGAAGAAAGTTCTCGGAGCCAGTGCTGCTCTGGTTCTGGCCATGGGCTGCAGCTGGGCCAGTGCTGCCGCCAAGGAAGTCACCATCGGCTACGTCGATGGTTGGTCGGACAGCGTCGCCACCACCCATGTCGCCGCCGAAGTCATCAAGCAGAAGCTGGGTTACGACGTGAAGCTGCAGGCGGTTGCCACCGGCATCATGTGGCAGGGCGTGGCCACCGGCAAACTCGATGCGATGCTGTCGGCCTGGCTACCGGTAACCCACGGCGAATACTGGAGCAAGAACCAGGACAAGGTGGTCGACTACGGCCCCAACTTCAAGGATGCCAAGATCGGCCTGATCGTGCCCGAATACGTCAAGGCCAAGAGCATCGAAGACCTCAAGACCGACGACACCTTCAAGAACCGCATCGTCGGTATCGACGCCGGCGCCGGCGTCATGCTCAAGACCGAACAGGCGATCAAGGATTACGGTCTGTCCGGCTACAAGCTGCAGGCCAGCTCGGGTGCAGGCATGATTGCGGAACTGACGCGCGCCGAAAACGCCCAGCAGTCCATTGCCGTGACCGGCTGGGTTCCGCACTGGATGTTCGCCAAGTGGAAACTGCGCTTCCTGGAAGATCCGAAGGGCGTTTACGGCGCGGCGGAAACGGTCAACAGCATTGGCAGCAAGGGTCTGGACAAGAAGGCGCCAGAGGTCGCAGCCTTCCTGAAGAAATTCCAGTGGTCGTCCAAGGACGAGATCGGCGAAGTGATGCTGGCCATCCAGGACGGCGCCAAGCCTGACGCTGCCGCCAAGGACTGGGTCGCCAAGCACCCGGACCGTGTGGCCGAGTGGACCGCCAAGTAACCCCTCCCTGTAGGAGCGGTCATCGGCCGCGAATCAGGCACTGCGTTATATCGGGTCAACCCCGGTGCAGCCTTCGCGGCCACTGACCGCTGCTACGTTGAACCATGAAAGGTCGCCCCAGGGCGACCTTTTTGCGTCTGCGAGCCCCGATCTACTACTAAGGTCGTCTGGAGTGCGCCCCAGAGCAGCCTAAAGTGGAATACGTTCTATCCATCTATGCTGCGAGGACAAAAACAATGAACGACAGCATTTACCTCTCGATTCAAAACAGCCCGCGTTTCAAGGAGCTGGTGAGAAAGAGGGAGAAGTTTGCCTGGATACTTTCGGCGATCATGCTCGGACTGTATTCGGCCTTCATCCTGTTGATCGCCTATGGCCCCCACATTCTGGGCGCCAAGCTCAGTCCGGGATCGTCGATCACCTGGGGCATCCCCATCGGTGTCGGTCTCATCCTTTCCGCCTTCGTGTTGACCGCCATCTACGTCAAGCGCGCCAACGGCGAGTTCGACGACCTGAATCGTCTGATCCTGCAGGAGGCCAAGCAATGAGGCGGCGTCTATTGGCAACAATGGGCGCACTCGCCCTGGCCCCAAGCGTGATGGCTGCCGAGGCGCTGACCGGCGCGGTGCAGAAGCAGCCCCTCAACGTCTCGGCGATCGTCATGTTCGTGCTGTTCGTGGGTGCCACGCTGTGCATCACCTACTGGGCCTCCAAGCGCAACAAGTCGGCGGCGGACTACTACGCGGCAGGCGGCAAGATCACCGGTTTCCAGAACGGCCTGGCGATCGCTGGCGACTACATGTCGGCGGCATCCTTCCTGGGCATTTCCGCGCTGGTGTTCACCTCCGGCTACGATGGCCTGATCTACTCCATCGGCTTCCTGGTGGGCTGGCCGATCATCCTGTTCCTGATCGCCGAGCGCTTGCGCAATCTGGGCAAGTACACCTTTGCCGACGTCGCGTCCTATCGTTTGAAGCAGAAGGAAATCCGCACCCTGTCAGCCTGTGGTTCGCTGGTGGTGGTGGCGTTCTACCTGATCGCGCAGATGGTCGGTGCCGGCAAGCTGATCCAGCTGCTGTTCGGCCTCGACTATGCCGTGGCGGTAGTTCTGGTGGGCATCCTGATGTGCCTGTACGTACTGTTCGGCGGCATGCTGGCGACCACCTGGGTGCAGATCATCAAGGCGGTACTGCTGTTGTCCGGCGCGTCCTTCATGGCCCTGATGGTGATGAAGCACGTCAACTTCGACTTCAACATGCTGTTCTCCGAAGCGGTCAGGGTACACGCCAAGGGTGAGGCCATCATGAGCCCCGGCGGGCTGGTGAAGGATCCGATCTCGGCGTTCTCGCTGGGCCTGGCGTTGATGTTCGGTACTGCCGGCCTGCCGCACATCCTGATGCGCTTCTTCACCGTGTCCGATGCCAAGGAAGCCCGCAAGTCGGTGCTGTACGCGACCGGTTTCATCGGCTACTTCTACATCCTCACCTTCATCATCGGTTTCGGCGCGATCCTGCTGGTCAGCACCAATCCGGCGTTCAAGGATGCCGCTGGCGCCTTGCTCGGCGGTAACAACATGGCTGCGGTCCACCTGGCCGATGCCGTGGGTGGCAGCATCTTCCTGGGCTTCATTTCGGCCGTAGCGTTCGCCACCATTCTGGCGGTCGTTGCCGGCCTGACCCTGGCCGGTGCTTCGGCGGTGTCCCACGACCTGTATGCCAGCGTCATCAAGAAGGGCAAGACCAACGACAAGGACGAGATCCGCGTCTCCAAGATCACCACTGTCTGCCTCGGTGTCCTGGCGATCGGCCTGGGTATCGCGTTCGAAAGCCAGAACATCGCCTTCATGGTGGGCCTGGCGTTCTCGATCGCGGCCAGCTGCAACTTCCCGGTGCTGCTGCTCTCCATGTACTGGAAGAAGCTGACCACCCGTGGCGCCATGATCGGTGGTTGGATGGGCTTGATCAGCGCGGTGACGCTGATGATCCTCGGCCCGACCATCTGGGTGCAGATCCTGCACCACGACAAGCCGATCTACCCGTACGAGTACCCAGCGTTGTTCTCGATGGCGATCGCCTTCGTGGGTATCTGGTTCTTCTCGATCACCGACAAGTCGGCAGCCGCCGACGAAGAGCGCGCACTGTTCTACCCGCAGTTCGTACGTTCGCAGACCGGTCTGGGTTCCAGCGGCGCAGTCTCGCACTAATACCCGCACCCATTGCAACGCAAAAAAAATCCGATGCCCGCAAGGGCATCGGATTTTTCATTCCTGGCGCGCTGCCCCAGAAGGCCTGCACACCTGCAAGGCTATATCTTGCCGAGCAATACCAGAATCAGCAGGATGATCAGTACGGTACCGATGATACCCGACGGACCGTAGCCCCAACTTCTGGAGTGCGGGAATACTGGCAATCCGCCAATCAACAGCAGAATCAGAACGATGATCAGTATGGTGCCCATGGCGATTTCCTTATGTGGACAGTGAGAAGATTCGTCAGTAAAGCCACGCAGCGCTCGACTGCTTAATAGGTCGGACTGTGGCGCGTCATAAAAAGTCCCAAAGATTAAAAAATGTTTCTGCGATGGATGCGCTGTCGTATGCTGGCGCTCTGATATTTAGCTGGATGCCTCAGATGCTCAACTATTGCTGGTTTCTACTGGCCGCGCTTTTCGAGATCGCCGGCTGCTACGCCTTTTACCTCTGGCTGCGGCTGGATAAAAGCGCGTGGTGGGCGGTGGCCGGGCTGTTGAGCCTGACCTGTTTCGCGCTGGTGCTTACCCGGGTCGAAGCAGCCTATGCCGGACGTGCCTATGCGGCCTACGGCGGCCTCTACATCGTTGCGTCGCTGGGGTGGTTGGCAGTGGTCGAAAGGGTGCGCCCGCAGATGTTCGACTGGATGGGCGCTCTGCTTTGTGTCTTGGGTGCGAGCCTTATCCTCTGGGGGCCGAGATTGCAACAGGCTTAAGCCTGCCCAAGGTTTGAAAGTGTGTAAATATCCATACAAGATGATTGAAAGTGTATGGAAGGGTACAACTTTCTACTCCATGTCCCTTGTAAGTGCGAGTAAGTACGAAATATCTGACAGGGAATTTACTAACTTTCGTAGGCTTAAACTGTATTGCCCTGATTGCCTTGTGGTGCGCGAAAACAGGGTCCACCCTCAACAAGCATTCATTTGAGGGAACAAAGCCATGCTGGTATTGACGCGACATGTGGGCGAACTCATCTCCATCGGAGATGACGTTTGGATCAAGGTATTGGACGTGCGCGGCAACACCGTGCGCTTCGGCATTCAGGCACCCAAGGACGTGGAGGTGCACCGTGCCGAGGTCTATCGACGAATCCAGGAGAAACACGGCAAACACGCCAAGCAGGTGCCTGTAGTGTAAGTCTCAGTCGAACAGCTCGGGCGCTATGTCGTGCTTGAGCATGAGCGTGCATTGCTGGCTTTCCGGGTCGAACACGATGAACGCCTGTTTCTTGCCCAGCGCATGACGCACGCGTTCGACGCGGGTCTGCAGCGGCGTTTCGTCGCCGTTGTCGGTCCCGTCCCGAGTCACGAAGTCTTCGATCAGGCGGGTCAGGGTGTCGGCTTCGAGATGGTCGTAGGGAATCAGCATGTCAGGTGCTCGCAGGGTAGGCGCGCAGTGTAACAGTGCCGCGCACCCCGGTGTCCGAAGCCTGACGGCAAGGGCAGGGTGGCGCGGGCATTGACGAGCGCATCAGGCTTCTCAGCTACTGGTCTTCTGCCCCAGTACGTCTTCAACCGCGGGCACGCGAGTGTCCGACTCCATCTGCGCATCGTGCTCCAGTTGATGGCTGAAGCGCTCGAGCGAGCCGCTGTTGGGCTTGGCATCGCTGGCGAACACCGGCGGGCTGAGCATGTAGGCCGTGAGAATCCGGCTGAGCGCACTCAGGCTGTCGATGTGTGTACGTTCATAGCCGTGGGTGGCATCGCAGCCAAACGCCAACAGTGCCGTACGAATGTCATGGCCAGCGGTGACGGCGGAATGGGCGTCGCTGAAGTAGTAGCGAAACAGATCGCGGCGTACCGGCAATTCGTTGTCATCGGCCAGGCGCAACAGGTGCCGAGACAGGTGATAGTCGTAGGGACCACCGGAGTCCATCATCGCCACGCTGACGGCATGCTCGCTCGACTGCTGTCCGGGGGCGACCGGCGCGATGTCGATGCCGACGAACTCGCTGACGTCCCAAGGCAACGCAGCCGCCGCGCCGGAGCCGGTTTCCTCGGTGATGGTGAACAGCGGGTGACAGTCGATCAAGGGCTCGTAGTCGCTTTCGACGATCGCCTTGAGCGATGCCAGCAGCGCCGCTACGCCGGCCTTGTCATCCAGGTGGCGAGCGCTAATGTGGCCGCTGTCAGTGAACTCGGGCAATGGATCGAACGCCACGTAGTCACCGATATTGACGCCCAGCGACTCGCAATCGGCGCGGGTCGCGCAATAGGCATCCAGACGCAGTTCGACGTGATCCCAGCTCACCGGCATCTGGTCGATGGCGGTATTGAAGGCATGCCCGGAGGCCATCAGTGGCAGCACGCTGCCGCGGATCACTCCGTTGTCGGTGAATACACTGACCCGGCTGCCCTCGGCGAAACGGCTCGACCAGCAGCCCACCGGGGCCAGCGAGAGGCGCCCGTTGTCCTGCACGGCACGCACGCTGGCGCCGATGGTGTCCAGGTGGGCGGACACGGCGCGGTCCGGCGAATTCTGCTTGCCTTTGAGCGTGGCGCGAATGGTGCCGCGGCGGGTCATTTCGAACGGAATGCCCAGTTCTTCGAGACGCTCGGCCACATAGCGCACGATGGGATCGGTGAACCCGGTAGGGCTGGGAATGGCGAGCATTTCCAACAGCACTTTCTGCAGATACTGGATATCCGGTTCGGGAATTTTGGAAGTCATGGAAACTCCTGAGGTGGATAGAGGTGACGGCGAGGGTGTCACGGGCCCGGTAAAACAGGGGCGAGGTGCCTGCACGGTTGACCCGGCAGGCACCATGCACGGCCGCTACATCGGGCGGCTATGGGGAAACAGCAGATCGACGAAGCGCTCTGCCGTGGGTTGCGGTTCGTGGTTGGCCAGTCCTACCCGCTCGTTGGCTTCGATGAACACGTACTCCGGCTGGTCGGCGGCCGGCACCAGCAGGTCCAGACCCACCACCGGGATGTCCAGTGCGCGGGCTGCGCGCACCGCTGCGTCGACCAGCACCGGATGGAGAATCTGCGTCACGTCTTCCAGGTGCCCACCGGTGTGAAGGTTGGCGGCCTTGCGTACCGTCAACTCCTGGCCGCTGGGCAGGACGCTGTCCATGTCGAAACCGGCAGCCTGTACGGTACGCAGGGTTTCCTGGTCCATCGGGATGCGGCTTTCGCCCCCGGTGGCGGCCTGGCGACGGCGACTCTGCACCTCGATCAGGGTGCCAATGTTGGTATGCCCGTCACCGATGATCTGCGCGGGACGGCGGATGGCCGCTGCGACCACTTCGTAGCCGATGACCACGATGCGCAGGTCGACGCCCTCATGGAAACTTTCGAGCAGCACTCGGCTGTCGAACTGGCGCGCGTGCTCGATGGCCTCCTGCACCTCCTCCAGCGTACTCAGGTCAACGGCCACGCCGTTGCCCTGTTCACCGTCCAGCGGCTTGACCACCACGCGACCATGTTCGTCGAGAAAATCCTGGTTGTCGTCGGCGCTGCCCGCGAGCTGCTGCGACGGCAGGCTCAGGTCAGCAGCCCGCAGCACCTTGTGGGTCAGGCTCTTGTCCTGGCACAGGGTCATGCTCACCGAGCTGGTCAGGTCGCATAACGACTCGCGGCAGCGGATCCGCCGACCCCCATGGATCAGGGTGAAAAGGCCGGCTTCGGCATCGTCCACCTGCACGTCGATGCCACGACGGAACGCTTCGTCGACGATGATCCGCGCATAGGGGTTCAGATCGGCCTGCGGGCCGGGCCCCAGGAACAACTTCTGGTTGATGCCGTTCTTGCGCTTGATGGCGAAGGTGGGCAGGTTGCGAAAGCCCAGCTTGGCGTAGAGATTCTTGGCCAGACGGTTGTCATGCATGACCGACAGGTCCAGGTAGGCCAGACCGCGGCTCATGAAGTGCTCGACCAGATGCCGAACCAGCACTTCGCCCACGCCCGGACGCGTGCAACGCGGATCGACCGCCAGGCACCACAGGCTGCTGCCTTTTTCCGGGTCGCGAAAGGCCTTGGCGTGGTTGAGCCCCATGACGCTGCCGATCACATGGCCGGTATCTTCATCTTCGGCCAGCCAGTACACCGGGCCGCCCTGGTGGCGGGGTGTCAGCAGGCTTTGATCGATGGGCAGCATCTTGCGCTTGAGGTACAGCTGGTTGATGGCCTGCCAGTCGCTTTCGGTTTGCGCCCGGCGAATACGGAACCCACGGAAGACGCGCTGTGCCGGCCGATAATCACTGAACCACAGACGCAGGGTGTCGGACGGATCGAGAAACAGCTGCTGCGGCGCTTGGGCCAACACCTGCTGGGGCGCGGCCACGTACAGAGCAATGTCGCGCTCGCCCTGCTGCTCGTTGAGCAGTTCGGCAGCCAGTGCTTCGGGGTCTGGATAAGTATGACCGACGAGCAGCCGTCCCCAGCCGCAGTGTAGCGGGCGCTGTTGCAGATCGTCGCTGTTGCCGTCTTCGGCGAAGCGCGCCTGCAGCCGCTCGTACGACGGCGACTGGCCGCGCATCAGGCGCTGATTGAAGGCCGTGGCGTGAGCTTTCATCGATCAGAGTCCTTGTTCGCTGAGCCACAGATTCAACGCCGCCAACTGCCACAGCTTGGAGCCGCGCAGTGGCGTGAGCTGACCTTGCGGGTCGGTCAGCAGGTGGTCGAGCATGTTCGGGTTGAACAAGCCACGGTCCTGGCTGGGGTCCAGCAGCAGGTCCCTGACCCAGTTCAGCGTATCGCCTTCCAGATGCTTCAGACCGGGCACGGGGAAATACCCTTTCTTGCGGTCGATGACCTCACTGGGAATCACCAGCCGCGCCGCTTCCTTGAGCACTTGCTTGCCGCCGTCAGGCAGTTTGAACTTGCCGGGGATGCGCGCCGACAGCTCGACCAGACGGTAATCCAGGAACGGCGTACGCGCTTCCAGGCCCCAGGCCATGGTCATGTTGTCGACCCGCTTGACCGGGTCGTCGACCAGCATCACCGTGCTGTCCAAACGCAACGCCTTGTCCACCGCCGCATCGGCACCGGGCATGGCGAAATGTTCGCGCACGAAATCGCCGGCTGCATCGTTCGCCGTCAGCCACTTGGGCGCGACGGTTGCAGCGTAGTCATCGTAGCTGCGGTCGAAGAAAGCATCGCGGTAGGCCTGGTACGGATCGCTGGCGCCGTCCACTTGCGGATACCAGTGGTAGCCGGCGAACAGCTCGTCGGCGCCTTGGCCGCTCTGCACCACCTTGCAATGCTTGGCGACTTCGCGTGACAACAGGTAGAAGGCGATGCAGTCGTGGCTCACCATCGGTTCGCTCATCGCGCGGAACGCGGCGGGCAGTTGCTCGATGATTTCGCGTTCTTCGATGCGCAGTTGGTGGTGCTGGGTACCGTAGTGCTTGGCGATCAGGTCCGAATACTGGAACTCGTCGCCGCGCTCGCCACCGGCGTCCTGGAAACCGATGGAGAAGGTCGACAGATCCTTCACGCCCACTTCACGCAGCAGGCCCACCAACATGCTCGAATCGACACCGCCCGAGAGCAGCACGCCGACGTCCACGGCGGCCCGCTGGCGAATGGCAACCGCTTCACGGGTACTCTCCAGCACGCGGTCGCGCCAATCTTCCAGAGTCAGATTGGCTTCATCGGCATGAGGCCCGTAGGGCAGGGTCCACCAGGTCTGCTGTTCGGTCTTGCCGTTGGCATCGATGCGCATCCAGGTCGCTGGCGGCAGCTTTTCGATACCCGCGATCAATGTGCGCGGCGCAGGCACGACGGCGTGAAAATTCAGATAGTGGTTCAGCGCCACCGGGTCGAGGATCGGGCTGATGTCGCCACCCTTGAGCAACGCCGGCAGGGCCGAAGCAAAACGCAAGCGCTTGTCGGTGCGCGACAGGTACAAAGGCTTCACGCCCAGACGGTCACGGGCGATGAACAGGCGCTGGGTGTCACGCTCCCAAATGGCAAAGGCGAACATGCCATTGAGCTTGGGCAGCAGCTTTTCACCCCAGGCGTGGTAACCCTTGAGCAATACTTCGGTGTCGCCACCGGAATGAAAGGCATAGCCCAGCGCTTCCAGTTCGGCGCGCAGTTCGGGGAAGTTGTAGATGGCGCCGTTGAAGGCCAGGCTCAAGCCGAGATGGGCATCGGTCATCGGCTGCGCGGAGCCGTCCGACAAATCCATGATCTTCAGCCGACGATGGCCCAGGGCAATCGGCCCCTGCGCCTGAAAGCCCCAGGCATCCGGGCCGCGTGGGGCCAGGTCGTGGGTGATGCGTTCCACGGCCGCAAGGTCCGCAGGTTGAAAATCGAAGCGCAACTCACCAGCTAATCCGCACATAAGTCCTTACCGGTTTTTCCGTTGGGGAACGGCCGATGGAAGTTCGGCCAGGTATGAAACTGACCGAGGCAAGTAGCGAGAGTTTTAGATCGATCGGTTATAAGGGATCCATTTGCTGGGTAGGCATTTGCGGGTAGAACCCGCTCCCACAGGGGTGTGGTGCCTGAGGGTTATTTGAGATTGCCACTGAGAAACTGCCGCAAGCGTTCGCTTTTCGGGCTGCCCAGTACCTGTGCAGGCGAGCCTTCTTCCTCGACCAGGCCCTGATGCAGAAACAGCACCTGGCTGGAGACTTCACGGGCGAAGCTCATTTCATGGGTGACCATGATCATGGTGCGTCCTTCCTCGGCAAGACCTTTGATCACCTTCAACACTTCGCCCACCAGCTCCGGGTCCAGTGCCGAGGTCGGCTCGTCGAACAGCATGACCTCCGGCTCCATGGCCAGGGCGCGGGCAATGGCGACGCGCTGCTGCTGGCCACCGGACAGGAAGGCCGGATACTGGCTGGCCACGCGCTCCGGCAGGCCGACCTTGTCCAGGTAGCGCAACGCCCGTTCCCGCGCTTCGTCCTTGTCGACGCCCAACACCCGGCGCGGGGCCATGGTGATGTTGTCGAGCACGGTCATGTGGCTCCACAGGTTGAAGTGCTGGAACACCATGGCCAGACGCGTGCGCAAGCGCTGCAGTTCTTCGGCATCGGCGACGCGCATGCCGCCACTGTCGGTGGTCATGCGAATGGCCTTGCCATCCAGGCTCATGGCACCGTCGTCAGGCTGTTCGAGGAAGTTGATGCAGCGCAGGAAGGTGCTCTTGCCCGAGCCACTGGCGCCGATCAGGCTGATCACGTCACCCGTGCTGGCCTTGAGCGAAACACCCTTGAGCACCTTGTTGTCGCCATAGCTTTTGTGCAGGCCATCGATGGTCAGTTTGTACATGCGCAACAGGTCCTCAAGGTTGAAGTAGATAGCCGCTGCGGCAGGCCTGGGTGCCGGCGACATGGGCGACCAGCATGCCCGCAGTGGCCATGCGACGCAGCGAGCGGGCGTACATCAGCCCCGGCTGGCGGTTGCGCACAGGGGTGACCATGTTGCTCAGCGGATCGATGATCTCGGCGATCAACTGCCCGGCTTCCAGGTACTGGCCGGGCACCGCGGTGAACACCAACAGTCCACCCACCGGCGCGGTCACCGGTTCCACGCCGGCCAGCGGCGTAGCGGCGGCGAGCAGTGCTGGCAGCGGTGCTGGCGTGCGGTCGATGACCCCGGTGCTGGCCAGGTAGTCGAGAATGGCCTGACAGTCGCCGCTGGCCATGGGGTGGTTGACGTCACCCTGGCCGCGCAACTCGACGGTCACCGAAAAGCTGCCCATGGCGATCGGGAAACGCTCGGCAAAGCGCTGCTGAAGTTGCCACCAGAACAGACTGAAGCATTCGTCGAACGACTGCCCGCCCGAGTCAGTGGCCAGCAGGCTGGCCTGAGCGCCCAGGTAGCGTGCCAATGGCTCTACCAGCGGCCAGGCTTCGGGTGTGGTGTACAAATGCTGCACGGCCTCGAAATCGCAGTGCAGGTCCAGCACCATGTCGGCATCGCATGCCAAGCGCTGCAGAGTCAGGCGCTGTGATTGCAGGGCTGTGGTCGGCTGCAACTGGTTCAGCGCCTGGCTCAGGTGCGTGCGGATCAACGCCGTATTGCGTGCCTCATCATCACCCAGCAGCGGCTCGACGGCGCAGCCAACCTGATCGGCCAGGTCGACGAAACGGCGATTGAAATTCTCGCCGGTTTCCAGCTCGTAGCGGCCCAGTGGCGTGTCCATGACGATCTGATCGAGCCCGGCGGGGTTGGCGATCGGTACGATGACCACCTGCTGGCGCAGCAGTCCTGCGTCCTCCAGTTCGGCCAGACGCTGGCGCAGGTGCCAGGCGACCAGCATCCCCGGCAACTCGTCGGCGTGTAGCGAGGCCTGGATATAGACTTTTCCGGCACCCGTCGGGCCGTAGCTGAAGCTGTGGATCTGGCGCGCGGTGCCGGGCAGGCGAGCCAGCAATTCATGAATGTCGTGTTGCATGTTCAGGTCCTAGTGCGTCGGGCCGAGAAAGGCCAGCCAGCGGCGTTCGGCCAGGCGAAACAGTCCGACCAGGGCAAAGGTGATGGTCAGGTAGATCAGCGCGGCGATGCCGAAGGATTGGAAGGTCAGGAAGGTCGCCGAGTTGGCATCCCGTGCGACCTTGAGGATGTCCGGGATGGTGGCAGTGAACGCCACCGTGGTCGAGTGCAGCATGAGGATCACTTCGTTGCTGTAGTAGGGCAGCGAACGGCGCAGGGCCGACGGCATGATCACGTAGGCATACAGCTTCCAGCCGCTCAGGCCATAGGCCTTGGCCGCCTCGACCTCGCCGTGGTTCATGCTGCGGATCGCCCCGGCGAAGATCTCCGTGGTGTAGGCGCAGGTGTTCAGGGCGAAGGCCAGGATCGTGCAGTTCATCGCGTCGCGGAAGAAGTCGTTGAGCAGGGGCTGCCCCCGCACGGCTTCCAGGCTGTAGATGCCGGTGTAGCAGATCAGCAGCTGGATATAGAGCGGCGTTCCGCGGAACAGGTAGGTGTAGAACTGCACCGGCCAGCGCACCCAGCGCCGGCTCGAGACGCGGGCGATCGACAGCGGCACCGAAACCACGAAGCCGATCACCAGCGCGGCACTGAGCAGCCACAGGGTCATGGCCAGGCCGGTGATGTTCTGGCCATCGGAATAGAGGAATGGCCGCCAGTATTCTTGAAGAAGTTCGATCATCGCAGCGCCTCCCGGGTGCCCGCGCTGTAGCGTCGTTCAAGCCAGCGCAGGGCGATGTTGGACGCGCTGGTGATCAGCAGATAGATGAGCGCGGCCAGCACCAGAAAATAGAACAGTTGATAGGTGCTTTTGCCCGCATCCTGGGCGGCCTTGACCAGATCGGCCAGGCCGATGATCGAGACCAGCGCCGTGGCCTTGAGCATGACCATCCAGTTGTTGCCGATGCCGGGCAGGGCGTAACGCATCATTTGCGGGAAGACCACGTAGCGGAAACGCTGCGAGCGCTTGAGGCCGTAGGCCGTGGCCGCTTCAAGCTGGCCGCGTGGCACGGCGAGCATGGCGCCTCGGAAGGTTTCGGTGAAATAGGCGCCGTAGATGAAGCCCAAGGTAATGACTCCGGCGGCGAAAGGATCGATCTCGATGTACTCCCATTCAAGGGCTTCGGTCAGGCCGGTCAACCAGGTCTGCAGGCTGTAGAAAATCAGCAGCATCAGCACCAGGTCGGGCACGCCGCGGATCAGAGTGGTGTAGAGCTGGGCAGGTACGCGCAGCACTGCCGTACCGGACAGCTTGGCGCTGGCGCCGATCAGCCCCAGCACCACGCTGACCAGCAGCGACAGCAGGGACAGCTTGATGGTCATCCAGGTGCCTTCGAGCAGCAGCGGGCCAAAGCCCTTCAAACTGAACGCGGACAACCCGAGGTACTGCAAAAGGTCGTCGAACATGAATCTGGCCTGTGCCGGTCAAAAAAACGCCCATCCCCGAGCGGGAATGGGCGCTGTCACAGCGGGATTTTACTTGCCGCTGTACAGGTTCAGCTCACCGAAGTGTTTCTTCTGGATTTCGGTGTAGGTGCCATCATCGTGTAACGCTTTGATACCTTTATCGATCAACGCCTTGAGTTCCTTGTTACCTTTGGCGATACCCACGGCGGTCTTGGACGGCAACAGCTCGCTGTCGATCGGCTCGCTGACTTCATAGCCGGCGCCCTGCGGCGATTTCAGGAAGCCCAGTTCGGCCTGCAGCATGTCCTGGATCGAAGCGTCCAGACGACCCGAGATCAAGTCGGCGTAGACCTGGTCCTGGTTCTGGTAGGCCTGGGTCTTGATGCCTGCCTTGTCCAGCACGGCCTTGGCGTAGGCTTCCTGGATGGTGCCCTGTTCGTAGCCTACGGTCTTGCCCTTGAGCGAGGCCAGGTCGGTGCTCAGGCCTGCACCTTTCTTGAACACCAGCGAGGTCGGGCCGGAGAACAGTTCGTTGGAGAAGTCGATGACTTTCTCACGGGCCGGGGTCACGGTCATCGAGGAAATCACGCCGTCGAACTTCTTCGCCTTGAGGCCTGGAATCATGCCGTCGAAATCGCTTTCGACCCATTTGCAGGTGACCTTCAGCTCCTTGCAGATGGCATTGCCCAGATCGATGTCGAAGCCCACCAGGCTGCCATCGGCTGCCTTGGATTCGAATGGTGCGTAGGACGGATCGACCCCGAAACGCAACTCCTTGTATTCCTTGGCCATCGCGCTGCCGGCCGAGAACGCCAGGGCCAGAGCAGAAAGGGTCAGCAATGCTTTTTTCATCGTGCAGTCCTTAAAACCAGTTGAATGCGTTGGGTGAGGGCGATGTGCGTTACCGGCGAGTGCCAGACATCATTCTGATAGCAATTTCCGCACCATAGTCCCAGTGCAGACCGGCTCGAGTAAGGTTGTGTCGCGTCGCTGCAACTTTTCTGCGGGCTCGCACGCGTCGGCTCGCTCGAAGCGCGTGCCATTGGTACAGTAATGCCCCGAAATAATCCATGGCAAAAAAATGCACCGTGGCGGTGCATTCAGTCAGTCAGGCTAAGAGGTCCTGCAGGGTCGCCAGGCTGTCGGCTTCGGCCACCGGTTTGTCATGGCGCCAGCGCAACATGCGCGGGAAACGTACGGCGATGCCGCTCTTGTGACGCTTGGACAGGGCGATGCCCTCGAACCCCAGTTCGAATACCAGCGTCGGCGTCACGCTACGCACCGGGCCGAATTTCTCCACGGTGGTCTTGCGCACGATCGCGTCGACCTTGCGCATCTCTTCGTCGGTCAATCCGGAATAGGCCTTGGCGAACGGCACCAGCGTGCGCTCGGACGCTTCCGGCGGACCGTCCCACACGGCAAACGTGTAGTCGCTGTAGAGGCTCGCCCGGCGCCCATGGCCGGCTTGGGCATAGATCAAAACCGCGTCCACGCTGAAGGGGTCCACCTTCCATTTCCACCAGGTGCCCATGTCCTTGGTCCGGCCTACGCCATAGAGCGAATCGCGCGCCTTGAGCATCATGCCTTCGACGCCCAGTGCCCGTGACGCCTCACGCTGTCGGCCCAGATCCAGCCAGTCTTCGCCGGTCAATACCGGTGAAGGACGCAGTACCGGATCGGCCGCCTGCGCAATGACCTGTTCCATCTGTGTGCGACGTTCGTGTTGCGGACGGCTGCGCCAGTCTTCCCCGTGCCATTCGAGCAGGTCATAGGCGAGCACCACCACGGGAATCTCTTCGAGAATCTTCTTGCTCAAGGTCTTGCGACCGATGCGCTGTTGCAGCAGAGCGAACGGCTGCACCGCCGGTGCATCCGCCGAGGTGCTTGACGCATCGTCCAGGCTGAAATCCTCGGGCGCCACATCCGCCGGTGGCGGAGTCTTCCAGACCACGATCTCGCCGTCGATCACGGTGCCGTCGGGCAGGCTCGCGGTGAGGGAATGCAGCTCCGGAAAGCGATCCGACACCAGCTCTTCGCCTCGCGACCAGATCCACAGGCGTCCTTCCCGCTTGACCAGCTGCGCGCGGATCCCGTCCCATTTCCACTCCACCTGCCAGTCACTGCTGGGACCCAGCAGGGTGTCGAACTGATCGACCGGTTGTTGCAGCGAATGAGCGAGAAAGAACGGGTACGGCTGGCCGCCACGCTGGGCATGCTCGTCCGAGGATTCCTCGGCGATCAGCTTGAGGTAGCTGTCGGCAACCGGACGGTGCGAAAGGTCGGTGTAGCCCACCAGGCGCTGGGCCACGCGTTTGCTGTCCAGACCGGCCATCTGCGCCAGTGCTCGGGTCACCAGCAGTTTCGAAACGCCCACGCGGAAGCTGCCGGTGATCAGCTTCAGGCACAGCATCAGGCTTGCGCGATCCAGCTGAGCCCACAGCGGTGGCAAGCGCTCGTGCAATTCTTCAGGTGGCAGCCCGCGCAAGGTCAGCAGGGCATTCTCCAGCCACCAGGCCAAGCCTTCGTCACTGGTCTGTTCTGCTTCGGGAAGCAGCAGCGAAAACGTCTCGGCCAGATCCCCTACCGCCTGATAACTTTCTTCGAACAGCCATTCGGGCACGTTCGCCAGCTTGATGGCCAACTCGCGCAAGACCTTGGTCGGCACCAGTTGCCGAGGTCGGCCGCCGGAGAGGAAATATACCGCCCAGGCGGCATCGGCCGGCTCTGCCTGACGGAAGTAGTCTTCCAGAAACTGACGCTTGGCATTGGTCGAAGTGGTTTCGTCGAGATTGGCATACAACTGTGCGAACGCTTTCAAGACGCGGCCTCCTGAGGTTCCTCTTCGTCACCGTATTCGGTGATGAAGCCCTGGGCGTCCAGGCCGATGTCGCGCAGGTAGCGCACCAGCACTTCCACCGAGCCGTGAGTCACCATGACCCGCTCGGCCCCGGTCTGCTCGATGGCCCACAGCAGCCCTGGCCAGTCGGCGTGGTCGGACAGCACGAAGCCACGGTCCACGCCGCGACGCCGACGGGTACCGCGCAGACGCATCCAGCCACTGGCGAAAGCATCGCTGTAGTCGCCGAAACGGCGCATCCAGGTGCTGCCCCCAGCCGAAGGCGGCGCGATGATCAGAGCATTGCGCAACGCCGGGTCGGTTTTCTTGAAGTCGCCGGCGTACTGGGTTTCCGGGATGTAGACGCCGGCATCACGGTAGACCCTGTTTAGCGGCTCCACCGAACCGTGCGCCAGGATCGGCCCGATGCTGGCATCGATGCCGTGCAGCAAGCGCTGAGCCTTGCCGAACGCGTAGGCGAACAGAACGCTGGCTTTGCCTTGCTCGGCGTTGGCACGCCACCACTGGTTCACTTCCTCGAAAATCTCCGCCTGCGGCTGCCAGCGATAGATCGGCAGGCCGAACGTCGATTCGGTAATGAAGGTGTGACATTGCACCGGCTCGAAGGGCGCGCACGTACCGTCCGGCTCGACTTTATAGTCACCGGAAGCGACCCACACCTCACCCTTGTATTCCAGGCGAACCTGGGCCGAGCCCAGCACGTGTCCGGCCGGATGAAAGCTCAGCGTCACGCCATTGTGCTGCAGGACTTCCCCGTACTCGAGCAACTGCAGATTGATGTCCTGGCCAAGACGGGTGCGCAGGATGCCTTCGCCCGGCGCTGCCGCCAGATAATGTTCATTGCCGGTCCGCGCATGGTCGCCGTGACCATGGGTGATCACCGAACGCTCGACGGGCCGCCACGGGTCGATATAGAAATCCCCGGCGGTGCAATACAAACCTTCGGGACGCGCGACGACTAGGTCCATGGCAGGTGGCCAGGTGATGGGTGTGTTGTTATGAGCGAGGAGGGCGGGGGAAAGTTCGAAGGCGAAGGCGTCGGGACGCGCTGCACAAGGGCCATCGTGCAGGCAAAAAAAAGCCCCTGCAATGAGGGGCTTTCTTTCACTATTTGGCTCCACGACCTGGACTCGAACCAGGGACCCAATGATTAACAGTCATTTGCTCTACCAACTGAGCTATCGCGGAATCTGCTGCGTATGTTACTGATTGCTAAGGGGAAGTCAAGCCTCCCTCAGGCAAAAAGGCTACAGCACCTGAACGATGGCCTTGATCACGCCATCGATGTTGCGCTGGTTCAGCGCGGCCACGCAGATACGTCCGGTGTCCAGTGCGTAGATGCCGAACTCGTTGCGCAGGCGAGCGACCTGCTCGGCGCTCAGCCCCGAATAGGAAAACATGCCGGCCTGACGGGCGACGAAACCGAAATCGCGGTTCGCACCCTGGGCCGCCAGCTTCTCGACCATTTGCAGACGCATGCCGCGAATGCGCTGGCGCATCTCGCCCAGCTCGTCCTCCCACATGGCGCGCAGTTCCGGGCTGTTCAACACGTTGGCCACGATCATTGCGCCATGGGTCGGCGGGTTGGAGTAGTTGGTGCGAATGACGCGTTTGATCTGCGACAACACGCGAGAGGTCTCGTCGCTCGACTGGGTGACGATCGACAATGCGCCGACACGCTCGCCATACAGCGAGAACGATTTGGAGAACGAGCTGGAAACGAAGAAGCTCAAACCCGACTCGGCGAACAAGCGCACGGCCGCGGCGTCTTCATGGATGCCTTCGCCGAAACCCTGGTAGGCCATGTCGAGGAACGGCACATGACCCTTGCGCTTGACCACGTCCAGCACGTTGACCCAGTCGGATGCGCTGAGGTCGACGCCGGTCGGGTTATGGCAGCAGGCATGCAGCACGACGATGGAACCGGCGGGCAGGGCGTCGAGGTCTTCGAGCATGCCTGAACGGTTCACGTCGTTGCTGGTCGCATCATAGTAGCGATAGTTCTGCACGCTGAAACCGGCGGTCTCGAACAGGGCACGATGGTTTTCCCAGCTTGGGTCACTGATCGCGACCACGGCGTCAGGCGACAATTGCTTGAGGAAGTCGGCACCGATCTTCAGGGCGCCGGTACCGCCGACGGCCTGCGTGGTCACCACGCGACCTGCCGCCAGCAGCGGGGACTGGGCGCCGAAGATCAGGGTCTGTACAGCCTTGTCGTAGGCGGCGATACCGTCGATGGGCAGATAGCCACGTGCAGCGTGCTGTGCAACGCGCTGGGTTTCGGCTTCGATGACCGCGCGCAGCAGGGGAATTCGCCCCTCTTCGTTGCAGTACACGCCAACGCCCAGATTCACCTTGTCGGTGCGGGTGTCGGCGTTGAATGCTTCGTTGAGGCCCAGGATAGGATCGCGGGGTGCCAATTCGACAGCGGAAAACAGGCTCATTTTTACCGTAGCTCTGATCGGGAGTGAAGAGGATGCACGCTTCATCCATGCGGCACGAAGCGGTGCACGAGTGGGGAGTCAGTATAAAGACGCTTGGCCCATGGGGCGACAGGTTGCACCTGGTTTTACCGATTTTTGCCGATTATTTTTCGACCATTGGTCCCGTGCTTGCCGAAGGTCTTGGGCCATGCCCTTGAAACTTGCCGCAACAGGTGCCAATTAGGGTTAAGTACTGTCTATAAATACAGTCGGAAAAGTCCGGCTGTAGCGACTCATGAGGTGTGGCATGTCCGAGTTTCAACTGGTTACCCGTTTCGAGCCGGCCGGCGACCAGCCGGAAGCCATTCGCCTGATGGTGGAGGGTATTGAAGCGGGCCTGGCGCACCAGACCTTGCTGGGGGTAACCGGGTCGGGCAAGACGTTCAGCATCGCCAATGTGATTGCGCAGGTTCAGCGCCCGACGCTGGTGCTGGCGCCGAACAAGACCTTGGCCGCTCAGCTGTACGGTGAGTTCAAGGCGTTCTTCCCCAATAACGCGGTCGAATACTTCGTCTCCTACTACGACTACTACCAGCCCGAGGCCTACGTGCCATCGTCGGACACCTTCATCGAGAAGGACTCCTCGATCAACGACCACATCGAACAGATGCGCCTGTCCGCGACCAAGGCTTTACTCGAACGCAAGGACGCCATCATCGTCACCACTGTGTCCTGCATCTATGGTCTGGGCAGTCCCGAAACCTATCTGAAAATGGTTCTGCACGTCGACCGCGGCGACAAGCTCGACCAGCGCGCACTGCTGCGCCGGCTCGCCGACCTGCAATACACCCGCAACGAGATCGACTTCGCCCGTGCCACCTTCCGCGTCCGTGGTGACGTGATCGACGTGTTCCCCGCCGAATCCGATCTGGAAGCCATCCGTATCGAGCTGTTCGACGATGAAGTCGAGAACATCGCCGCGTTCGATCCGCTGACCGGCGAGGTCACGCGCAAGTTGCCACGGTTCACCTTCTACCCCAAGAGCCACTACGTCACCCCACGGGAAACCCTGCTGGGCGCCGTGGAAGGCATCAAGGAAGAACTCAAGGACCGCCTGGACTACTTCCGCGACAAGAACAAACTCGTCGAAGCCCAGCGTCTGGAACAACGCACGCGCTTCGATCTGGAAATGATCCTGGAGCTGGGCTACTGCAACGGTATCGAAAACTATTCCCGCTACCTGTCCGGACGTCCTGCTGGCGCAGCTCCGCCCACCCTCTATGACTACCTGCCCCCTGACGCCTTGCTGGTGATCGACGAGTCCCACGTCAGCGTTCCGCAGGTGGGGGCCATGTACAAGGGCGACCGCTCACGCAAGGAAACCCTGGTCGAATACGGTTTCCGCCTGCCCTCGGCGTTGGACAACCGACCCATGCGTTTCGACGAATGGGAAGGGGTGAGCCCCCAGACCATTTTCGTCTCGGCCACCCCCGGCAACTACGAGGCCGAGCATGCCGGGCGAATCATCGAGCAGGTGGTACGGCCGACCGGTCTGGTCGATCCCCAGGTCGAGGTGCGGCCCGCATTGACCCAGGTCGACGATTTGCTGTCGGAGATTCGCAAGCGGGTGGCCAACGACGACCGCATTCTGGTCACCGTACTCACCAAGCGCATGGCCGAGGACCTTACCGATTACCTGGCCGACCATGACGTACGCGTGCGCTACCTGCACTCGGACATCGATACCGTGGAGCGAGTGGAGATCATCCGCGACCTGCGTCTGGGCGCATTCGATGTGATCGTGGGCATCAACCTGCTCCGCGAAGGCCTGGACATGCCCGAGGTTTCGCTGGTGGCCATCCTGGATGCCGACAAGGAGGGGTTCCTGCGTTCGGATCGCTCGCTGATCCAGACCATCGGCCGTGCCGCGCGAAACCTCAATGGCCGGGCCATCCTCTATGCCGATCGCATGACCGGCTCGATGGAGCGCGCCATCGGCGAGACCGAGCGTCGTCGCGAGAAGCAGATCGCTTTCAACGAAGCCAACGGCATCGTGCCCAAGGGCGTGGTCAAGGACGTCGCCGATATCATGGAAGGCGCCACCGTGCCTGGCTCGCGCAGCAAGAAGCGCAAGGGCATGGCCAAGGCCGCCGAGGAAAATGCGCGCTACGAAAACGAGCTGCGCTCGCCGAGCGAAATCACCAAGCGCATCAAGCAACTGGAAGAAAAGATGTACCAATTGGCCCGCGACCTGGAATTCGAAGCCGCCGCGCAGATGCGCGACGAAATCGGCAAACTGCGCGAGCGCTTGCTCAAGGTCTGACGCCGAACCGCGAACACCACACCAGAGCCCACCCGCAACCCCCCGACCTGGGGGGGCGGGGCGGGCGGCGAGCCCTCTGCTCGCGAAGGCCACGCCACCGTCCCAACGCCGAACGCCCATACCCCCCC
>NZ_LGIR01000001.1:0-146810 GCF_001187875.1 Pseudomonas sp. RIT-PI-a | reverse complement strand
GCTGATAATCTTGTTGACTAACAGTCTTAACTCACAAGCACCCACACGAATTGCTTGATTCAATTGTTAAAGAGCGGTGGGTTGATTCTTTCGTCTCAACCGAGGCGCGCATTCTACGCTGGCCTCATATTCTGTCAAGCGTTTATTTCGAAGTATTTTTCCAGAAACCTGAACAACTTCAAACACTTGACTCGCTTCGATCACTCGTCAGCGGGAGGCGAATTCTACAGCGTTTCAAACCGCTGTCAACTGCCTTTTTCACCGCTTCCGAACTTGAAGATCGAAGCACTTCCTCACCACCTGAACGACTAACTCATTGATTAACAAGGCGTTTATCGTTTCGGCTGCGCCGGAAGTGGGGCGAATTATAGACAGATCTGGAGGGGCGTCAACCGTTAATTCAAACCTTTTTCGCGGTAGCTGGTTTTCGCCCCGTTAGACGGGGAATACGCCGCGCCACGGCAGGAACTCGAAGCAGCATCAGGAATGCGCCGACAGCCGCGTAGATCGACCACTCCTCCAGGTCTGCACGAACGATCCAGAGGAAGTGCAGCAACCCCAGCCCCAGCACTGCATAGATGAGGCGGTGCAGTTGCTTCCAACGACGACCCAGCCGCCGTTGGCTGTAGCGGTTCGATGTCACGGCCAATGCCAGCAGGCACAGGAACGCCAAGCTTCCGACGATGATATAGGGACGCTTGCTCAGCTCGACGCCAAGCTGCCCCCAGTCCAAACCAAGCACGAAGAACAGATAAGCGGCCAGATGCAAGCATACATAGGCAAAGCACCAAACGCCCAATTGACGGCGTACGGCTATCCAGCCCGGCCAGCCAGACAGCTTTTGCAAGGGAGTCATGCACAGGGTGATCAACACCAGAATCAACGTGCCCAGACCCAAACGATCGACAAGCACCTTGCCCGGATCGGGCCCCAAGGCAAATATCCACGCCTGGTACAGCCACAACAGCGGCCATACGCAAGCGACCATGAATACACTCAAACGCCAGAACGGGTAACGCATCAGTAGTTTTTCCGCAGATCCATGCCGGTATAGAGGGATGCCACTTCCTCACCGTAGCCATTGAACATTGCCGTCTCGCGGACGTTGGGGCTGAACAGCCCGCTGGGCAGGCGCCGTTCGCGAGCCTGTGTCCAGCGCGGATGATCGACTTCCGGGTTCACGTTGGCATAGAACCCGTACTCGCTCGGTGCAATGTTTTCCCAGGTCGTCTCTGGCTGCTCGCTGACCAGGCTGATCCGGACGATGGACTTGATGCTTTTGAACCCGTACTTCCACGGCACCACCAGGCGCAAGGGTGCGCCGTTCTGGTTGGGCAGTTCGCGGCCGTACATGCCGACGCCGAGAATCGCCAGCGGATTCATCGCTTCGTCCAAGCGCAGGCCTTCTACATAGGGCCAGTTGATCAAGGCGAAGCCAGAACGCTGGCCAGGCATGGTCTTGGGATCCTGCAGGGTTTCGAAACGGATGTACTTGGCTTTCGAGGTAGGCTCGACCTGCTTGAGCAAAGCCGAGATGGGAAAGCCGATCCAGGGGATGACCATGGACCACGCCTCGACGCAGCGCAGCCGATAGATCCTCTCCTCCAACTGATAGGGCTTCATGAAGTCTTCGAGGGCATAACGCCCTGGCTTGGCGACCTCACCGTCTATCACGACCGACCAGGGTTCGGTTTTCAAGGCGCCAGCATTGATTGCCGGATCGCCCTTGCCGGTGCCGAACTCATAGAAGTTGTTGTAGTGGGTGGCATCCTTGAAAGGCGTGATCGCCTCGCCTTGTACGGTGACCGCGCCCCAGCGGGTTTGACCCAACTTGTCATTCAACCACGCAGGCGCACTGCTGGCGTCGACGCCTTCGTAACGTGATGGATCGGCAGCGGATGCCCAGGAAGGAAGTGCCGAAACGGCCAGGGCTGTTGCGGTGGCGCCCATGAGCGAGCGACGGGAGAGATAGATCGATTCGGGGGTGACTTCGGACTCTTTGCAGTCCGAAGCACGCGGTAGCTTGATGAGCATGGTGCCTCCGTAGCCTTGGCTGTATTCAACATACCAAGAGACTACGGATTATGCGTGAAATTGAATTTAGTCGGCTTTTTTGTGACGACGCATGCGTAACAAATACTGTATCGGACCTGACGCTGCATAGGCGAGGAAGATCAACAGGAGAATACGGGGCGGATCGCTGAACACCACCGCGAACACCAGCACGACCGCCAGAATGGCCACGAAGGGTACGCGCCCCTTGAGATCCAGCTCCTTGAAGCTGTTGTACTTGATGTTGCTGACCATCAACATGCCTGCAGCAGCGACCAGCAGAGCGACCAGGAAGGACATCTTCGAGCCCTGGATGCCGTAGTCGCTGAACGCCCATACGAGCCCTGCAACCACACCCGCCGCTGCGGGACTGGCCAGACCGATGAAATAGCGTTTATCGGCCGTACCGACCTGAGTATTGAAGCGTGCCAAACGCAGCGCCGCGCCGGCGACGTAGATGAAGGCCACCATCCAGCCGACCTTGCCCATGTCACCCAGTGCCCAGCCGAAGGCGAGCAGTGCAGGTGCGACACCGAACGCGACCATGTCGGAAAGCGAATCGTATTCCGCTCCGAAGGCGCTTTGGGTGTTGGTCATGCGTGCCACTCGGCCATCGAGGCTGTCGAGGACCATGGCGACGAAGATGGCGATGGCTGCGTAAGCAAAGTACTTGCTGGCTTCGGCAGCATTGCCGGCGCTCTGGGCGCTGATCGAGTTGATGATCGAGTAGAAGCCCGCAAACAGGTTCGCCGTGGTGAACAGATTGGGCAGAAGATAGATACCGCGGTGCCGGACTTTACGTCCTTCGGCGTCATGCCCTTCTTCGACATGCTCATCGATCGGCAGGAGGCTTTCGGCGTCAGGAGCCTTGTTTGGCTCTTGGGGACGTTCGCTCATGGACAATACCTTGCAACGGTGTGGAAAGTTTCGACAGGCGTCTGGGTCGAGGGTTCGACCGCAAAACGTTGCAGCTTTATACCAGAAGCTTGCCACCATAACGAAAAAACGCGGCCGGGGCCGCGTTTTCATCGCTTAAAACTGTATCAGTTCTTGGCTTTGTCGACGATCTTGTTGGCAGCGATCCAAGGCATCATGGAACGCAGCTGCTCACCAATGACTTCGATGCCATGAGCGGCGTTGTTGCGGCGCTTGGCGGTCATCGATGGATAGTTGGTGGCGCCTTCGTTGATGAACATCTTGGCGTATTCGCCATCCTGGATACGCTTGAGTGCGTTGCGCATCGCCTGGCGCGACTCGGCGTTGATGACTTCCGGACCGGTCACGTACTCGCCGTATTCGGCGTTGTTGGAGATCGAGTAGTTCATGTTGGCGATACCGCCTTCGTACATGAGGTCGACGATCAACTTGAGTTCGTGCAGGCACTCGAAGTAGGCCATTTCCGGTGCATAGCCGGCTTCAACCAGGGTTTCAAAGCCGGCCTTGACCAGTTCCACGGTACCGCCGCACAGAACGGCCTGCTCACCGAACAGGTCGGTTTCGGTCTCGTCCTTGAAGGTGGTTTCGATGATGCCGGTACGGCCACCACCCACGCCCGAAGCGTAGGACAGCGCGACGTTCTTGGCGTTGCCCGACGCATCCTGGTAGATGGCGATCAGGTCAGGGATACCGCCGCCCTTGACGAACTCGGTACGAACGGTGTGACCCGGCGCCTTGGGTGCAATCATGATCACGTCCAGGTCGGCGCGTGGCACGACCTGGTTGTAGTGAATGGCGAAACCGTGGGAGAACGCCAGGGTAGCGCCCTGCTTGATGTTGGGCTCGACTTCGGTCTTGTACAGCTGAGACTGGAACTCGTCCGGGGTCAGGATCATGACCAGGTCGGCACCGGCAACGGCGGTAGCGACATCGGCGACTTTCAAGCCGTGGGCCTCAGCCTTGGCGACAGTAGCCGAGCCCTTGCGCAGGCCCACAGTGACGTCGACGCCCGAGTCCTTCAGGTTGCATGCCTGGGCGTGGCCCTGGGAGCCGTAACCGATGATGGCTACTTTCTTGCCCTGGATGATCGAGAGGTCGCAATCTTTGTCGTAGTAAACTTTCATTGAATATCACCTGTTATCTAGGCCGTTTCGGCCGGTCGCCAATTGAGTTAGATGCTCAGCACTTTGTCGCCACGAGCGATACCGGTCACGCCACTGCGCACGGTTTCGAGGATCGAGGCGGTGCCGATAGACTGCAGGAAGCTATCCAGCTTGTCGCTGGTGCCCGTCAGCTGAACGGTGTAGACGCTACTGCTGACATCAACGATCTGCCCACGGAAGATGTCCGTGGTGCGTTTGATCTCGGCGCGTTGGGCGCCAGTGGCCTTGACCTTGACCAGCATCAGTTCGCGTTCGATGTGAGCGCTTTCCGACAGGTCTACCAGCTTGACCACCTCGATCAACTTGTTGAGGTTCTTCGTGATCTGTTCGATCACTTCATCATGCCCTACCGTGGTCAACGTCAGACGCGACAGGGTCGGGTCTTCGGTGGGCGCCACGGTCAGGCTTTCGATGTTGTAGTTGCGCTGCGAGAACAGCCCTACCACGCGCGACAGGGCGCCGGGTTCGTTCTCGAGCAAAAGTGAAATGATGTGCCGCATAATCAGGTCCGCTCCGTCTTGCTGAGCCACATGTCGCGCATCGAGCCGTCCTTGATCTGCATCGGATAGACGTGCTCGCCGACGTCGACCTGGATGTCGAGGAAGACCAGGCGGTCGGTCATGGCGAAGGCTTCTTCCATTTTCGGCTTGAGGTCCTTGAGATCGGTGATGCGCATGCCGACGTGACCGTACGCCTCGACGAGCTTGACGAAGTCGGGCAGCGATTCGACGTAGGAATGCGAGTGACGACCGCCGTAGCTCATGTCCTGCCACTGGCGCACCATGCCAAGTACCCCATTGTTGAGCAGGATGATCTTGACCGGCAGGCCGTATTGCAGACAGGTGGACAGCTCCTGAATGTTCATCTGGATACTGCCCTCCCCGGTCACGCAGGCAACGTGGGCCTCGGGAAAGCTCATCTTGACGCCCATGGCCGCCGGGAAGCCGAAGCCCATAGTGCCCAGGCCACCGGAGTTGATCCAGCGATTGGGCTTGTTGAACAGGTAGTACTGCGCCGCGAACATCTGGTGCTGGCCCACATCCGAGGTGACGTAAGCGTCGCCCTGGGTGACTTCGCACAGCGTCTCGATGACCTTCTGCGGCTTGATCTTGGAGCCATCGCCCTTGTCGTAGGGGAACAGGCCGTTATCGCCACGCCATTCTTCGACCTGCTTCCACCAACTGGCAACGGTGTCCTTGTTCGGGGTTTCGCCGATGTCCTTCAAGGTTGCGAGCATTTCGGTCAGGACGCTGTCCACAGGACCCACGATCGGCACGTCTGCCTTGATGGTCTTGGAGATCGAGGCCGGGTCGATATCGATGTGGATGATCTTGGCGTTCGGGCAGAACTTGGCCGCGCCGTTGATCACACGGTCGTCGAAGCGGGCGCCCACGGCCAGGATCACATCGGCATGGTGCATGGCCAGGTTGGCGGTGTAGCTGCCGTGCATACCGAGCATGCCGACGAACTGACGATCCATGCCCGGATAAGCGCCCAGGCCCATCAGGGTGTTGGTCACCGGCAGGTCGAGGATCTGCGCCAGCTCGGTCAGGGCGGCAGAAGCACCACCGAGAATGACGCCACCTCCTGCGTACATGACCGGACGCTTGGCGGCCAGGAGCATTTCCACGGCCTTGCGAATCTGGCCGGAGTGACCGCGGACCGCCGGGCTGTAGGAGCGCAGCTTGGCTTTCTTGGGATAGACGTATTCGAATTTTTCAGCCGGGTTGGTCATGTCCTTGGGAATATCGACCACCACGGGGCCGGGACGACCGGACTGCGCCAGGTAGAAGGCCTTCTTCAGGACTTCGGGGATCTCCGAGGCGTGCTTGATCATGAAGCTGTGCTTCACGATGGGACGGGAGATACCGATCATGTCGGTTTCCTGGAACGCGTCGGTGCCGACCAGGGTGCTGGCCACCTGGCCCGAGAGGATCACCATCGGAATGGAGTCCATGTAGGCCGTGGCGATACCGGTAATGGCGTTGGTGGCACCCGGGCCGGACGTCACCAGTACCACGCCGGCCTTGCCGGTCGCGCGGGCATAGCCATCGGCCATGTGAGTTGCGGCCTGCTCGTGCCGGACCAGCACGTGCTCGACTGCGGGTTCCTTGAACAGGGCGTCATAGACATGCAGGAGGGCACCACCGGGGTACCCGTAGATGTGCTTAACGCCTTCGTCGCGCAGGAAGCGGACGACCATTTCAGCGCCAGATAAAAGCTCCACGTTGTTCACCTCTAAAACGCCAGAATACCGCTCCATGGGAACGGGTCTTAATAGGTTTACTGCCAGCAGAGCATGAGCGACGGTGGTCGCCGACGTACGTCAGCACTGACTGAGCAAGTATTGGGAGCACCCAAGTGTCACGGGCTTTCCCACCCAGCGCGAGGTAACGCGTTGCGGGTATTACGGGTCGGCGCTGGTGTGCGCCTGTGCTCTGCTGTGTGGGTCTGCTTCTGGCAGTCCCTGTACAGCGGACTTTGGATTGTTGTGATTCGTCTGCTGCAAGTCAAGTGATGCGTGCATTTTATTGCGCACCTGCACCCAAACGGCGCAATAAACCCTGCCTGGCTGATGAGCTATGGTAGTTTCATGCGTAACCAACCCTCAGAGAAGGCGCTATGCGTTCAACCGTTGCCGCAAGTTTGCTGCTGTTTGCCCTGTCCCCATGGGTGATGGCAGGACAAATCTACAAATGGGTCGATAGCCAGGGCGTGACGCATTTTGATGCACGACCGCCCAACGGCGTTGAGGCGACCGCCGTGGAAGGCGTGAAGCCGGTAACCCCGCCTGAGCCGATCTCCAACGAAGCCGTGATGAAAGCCAGTGGCGAGGCCGAGCAACGCCGGATCGACCGAAAGGTAAAGTCGCAGGTGGCCGACGAGACGTCGCGACGCAACGAGTTCTGTACCGGCGTCAGGACCAACCTGGCGCAGCTCAAGAACAATCCGCGGGTGCTTCAGCAGGTCAATGGCGAGGTCAAGCGCCTGACCGAGCAGGAGCGTCAGGCGAAGATCGAGGAAGTGCGCAAGGTGATCGACGAGCAGTGCACGTAAGCGTCTAGCGTACCTGCCCGATCAGCTCGTCGAAGCGCGCCAGACTGGCGCGCAGGCCGCGGCTCTGGTCGGGACGATCGGCGTAGACCATTTCGGCCATCGCCAGAATGCCCGAGGCGTTGGGCAGGGGAAGATCCTGCTCGATGATGATCTTCATGCGGGGCAGGAAGATCCACTGCAGCCATTGATCGAAGTCCAGGGTATCGACGCTGAACGGCTCGACGCTGGCCAGCGCTTCGGCACTGGGTGGCACATCCTGCCACCAACCCTGCTGACGCAATTCGCGTTCGATCAACAGCAGATGCTCGGCGATCGCAAGGAAACGATCATCCATCACGAAGCACTCTTGGCTTTCTGGCGAGCCAGGTTGGCGCCCGCCGCATCGCCCTGCTTGTCGCGCGACTGGGCGATGATGTTCCACAGGCTCGCCTGAAGATCGGGACGACCATTAGCGTAGGTCAGCGCTCGGCGGGCCAGTTGCTCGGCCTGGGCAGCGTCACCCTGGGCCAGCCGCACTTGCGCCAGCTTGTACAGCACCTGCGGCTCGCGCGGTGCGATGCGTTGAGCGCGCTCCAAGCTGGAGGAAGCGCCGTTCAGATCGCCGCCACCCTGCTGTTGCTGAGCGGTCGTCAACAGTGCCAGGACCGGGCCGTCCAGTTGTTCGTCGGCGGACAGGCCGCTACCGCTGCTGGCCCGCGGAATTCCGCTCGGAGCGCTGGCAGGCATGTTGTAGGTCGTGCTTGGCGCCGCCGGCGTATAGGCCGGCGCCTGACTCACGGGCGCCGAGCTGCTGGGGCCGGGCACTATCGGGCCGGGCGTGATTGGCCCTGTGCTGATCGGCGCACTGTTGCCTGGCGCAGGAAAGCTCTGGATCGGCTGCGAGCCCGCCCCTTGCGGCACCATGACGACCACGCCGGAATCTTCGGTGATCGCCTGGGCCTGTGCCTTTGGACGAACCACGGTGGTCTGGCGGAAACCGCCAGTGCGCGATACCCGCTCGCCATTGGTGACCGCGGAGCCGGAATCAACCACTGGAATGGAGCCACGTTCCACGCTGGCGCAACCGTTGAGCAAAGCCAATGCCGTCAAGGCAGGAAACCACCACTTGTTCACTTCATTCCCCTTCGCTTAGTTCAACCAGCCTTTGACCCAGTCCATCACCGAATCGTCGGTGGCCGGATTGGCGCCGCCGCATGCGGTGCCTGGAGTCGGTTCGCTGCCGCGAATATACGGCATCTGCACGGCGTTGGGGCAGCTTGCGTCAGAGCCCTGTCCGGTCTTGGCGTCGACCCAGGCTTGCACGATGTTTTCCGGCACCGGTGTATCCAGCGGCAGCGGATCGGCTTTCTTCATGAAGCTGGTCCAGACCTGCAGCGCACCGGTGGCGCCGGTGAACGGCGTCTTGCCGTTGTCGTCACGGCCCAACCAGACCACGGCCAACACGTCCTGGCTGAAGCCGGCGAACCAGCTGTCGCGCGAGTCGTTACTGGTGCCGGTCTTGCCGGCCAGATTCAGATTGCTCGGCAGCACGTTGTAGACCGAACGTCCGGTGCCTTCGCGCATCACCCGCTGCATGGCGTTCTGGATTAGGTAGATGGAGGCCGGGTCGAAGCGCTGCTGGATCTGGAACGGGTAGCGCTTGAGCGGTTCGCCTTCGGCCGTGAGTACGCTGCGGATGCCCCGCATCGGCGTATTGAAACCGCCATTGGCCAAGGTCTGGTACATGGTTGCCACCTGCATCGGCGCCAGGCCGCCCGCCCCCAGCAACATCGATGGGTAGGCGGGCCAGTCGACCTGTACGCCCAGCTTGCCGAGGGTCTTAAGCACGTTGGGCACGCCCAGATCCAGGCCCAGACGGGCCGTCGACAGGTTGTAGGAATGGGCGAGGCCCTGATACAGGAACACCGTGCCATTGGAATTGCGTTCGTAGTTCTGCGGCTTCCAGATCTGACCGTCTGCGCCCTTGACCGAAAACGGTACGTCCTGCACCCAACTGGTCAGAGTGTATTTGCTTGGCTGCTCCAGCGCGGTCAAATACACCGCCGGCTTGATCAGCGAGCCGATGGGACGCACTGCATCAAGCGCGCGGTTGAAACCGGCGAAACCCGGTACGCGGCTGCCGACCAAAGCCTGCACTTCGCCGCTTTCGGGGTTGGTCACGACCATGGCCGCCTCGACTTCATCGGCGCCTTTGCGCCCGGCCAGGCGTTTGAAGGTGTCGGTAACCGACGATTCGGCCTTCATCTGCAGGATCGGGTCGAAACTGGTGAATATCCGCAGGCCTTCTTCGGTCAAGTCTTCGTCGCGATAATCGTCGCGCAACTGGCGCTTGACGAGGTCGAGGAAGCCGGGGAAGGAGCTGTCCGCCAGGCTGCCGCGCTTGGTCACGCCCAAGGGCATCTTCTTGGCGGCGTCGACCGCCTCCTGAGTCGCCACGCCCTGCTGCGCCAGCAGGTCGAGCACCAGGTTGCGGCGTTCCAGGGCACGCTCGGGATTGCGCCGCGGGTTATAGGAGGACGGGCCCTTGACCATACCCACCAGCAATGCCACTTGGTGCAGCTTGAGCTCGGACAACGGCTGACTGAAGAAGAACTGGCTGGCCAGACCGAAGCCGTGCACGGCGCGCTGGCCGTCCTGGCCGACGAAGACCTCGTTGAGATAGGCCTCGAGGATTTCGCCCTTGTCGTAGTGCAATTCCAGCAGCACCGCCATCATCGCTTCGGTCAGCTTGCGGGTAAGGCTGCGCTCGTTGGTCAGGTAGAAGTTCTTCACCAACTGCTGGGTCAGGGTACTGCCACCCTGGCGCATGGCGCCGGAGGAGGTATTGACCCAGATGGCGCGGGCGATGGACTTGGGCGAGACGCCAAAGTGGTGGTAGAAGTCGCGATCCTCGACGGTCACCAGGGTGTCGAGCAGATAAGGTGGCACTTGATCGAGCTTGATCAGAATGCGGTCCTCGAGGTTTTTCGGGTACAGGCCACCGATCAGCAACGGTTCGAGACGCACTACTGCGACCTTCTTGCCACCGCTGCCGCTGAGTTCCGAGACGTAATCGCCGGAGAACTTCACACGCACGGCCTGGGGCTGCTCCAGCCCTTCGTAGAACTGGAAGCCACGGGTGTTCAGGTCGACCGTATTGCCATTGACCGAGTCGGTGCCCGGACCATCGACGGTGGTTTGCCGACGGTAGCCGAGCGCATCGAGCTCGGTCAGGAAATCATTCTTGGCCAGCTTCTGGCCGACGAACAATTCCAGCGGGCGGGCGTACACCTTGGCCGGGATGGTCCAGCGCTTGCCGGAGAATTTCTCCTGGACAACCGCGTCCAGGTAAACGGCGAAGCCGGCGAGGATCACCAGGCCTACCAGGCCCAGCTTGAGGCCCCAGCCGAGCCAGGTGCGCAGGCCGCCAGATGGGGGTTTTTTAGGGGTACGGGAAGATCGGGTTCGAGTCATGGCGGCGGATTATACGCACTTTGATTTGTCGCGGGCAGGGACCGTTGGCGGTTTGCATCACCGCAGACACTGGCCATAATGACGGCCTTGAAATCATCCCAGCCTATGAAGGATCGCCTGTGAGCCAGACCCTGATCGCCGCCCTGCAAAACCCGGCCCTGTACCCGCATCCGGTGGAAGGGTTCCAGGTCATCGAGACGCACATTTCCTGGGTGATACTGACCGGCCCCTACGCCTACAAGATCAAGAAACCGATGAACTTCGGCTTTCTGGACTTCTCCGCACTGGCCGATCGCGCCCACTTCTGCGCCGAGGAGCTGCGCCTCAATCAGCGCCTGACCTGCGATCTGTACCTGCAGGTGCTGCCGATCACCGGCAGCGCGGAAGCACCTGCGCTGGGCGGCGAAGGTGAGCCGATCGAATACGCACTGCTGATGCGCCAGTTCGAGGGTGGCAATCTGTTGAGCACGCTGCAGGCCAACGGTGAACTGACCCAGGCGCACGTGGATTCTCTGGCGCGGCAGATTGCCGATTTCCATCGTGCGGCCCCCGTGGTCGCCGATACGCACGAAGCCGGCACGCCGAAGGCGGCGATGGCTCCGGTCGAACAGAACTTCGAACAGATTCGCCCGTTCCTCACCGACAAGGATGACCTGGCCCAGCTGGATGCCTTGCAGGCCTGGGCACAAAGCAGTTATGTGCGCCTGGAACCGCTGCTGGCGCTGCGCAAGCAAGAAGGGTTCATCCGCGAGTGCCATGGTGACATCCACTTGGGCAACGCTACCGTCATCGATGGCGAAGTGGTGATCTTCGACTGCATCGAGTTCAACGAGCCGTTCCGGTTCACCGACGTCTATGCCGACATCGCCTTCCTGGCCATGGACCTGGAAGACCGCGGTCTGAAGAGCCTGGCGCGACGCTTCATCAGTCATTACTTGGAACTGACCGGTGATTACCAAGGCCTCGAACTGCTGAACTTCTACAAGGCCTACCGCGCGCTGGTGCGGGCCAAGGTGGCGCTGTTCAGCCTGTCACCGGACGCCACCGGTGTGCAGCGCGCAACGACGCTGCGCCAGTACCGCAACTACGCCAACCTGGCGGAAAGCTACAGCGCCATCCCTTCGCGCTTCCTGGCCATAACCAGCGGCGTATCGGCAGTGGGCAAGAGTCACGTCGCTCTGCGCCTGGTCGAGGCGCTGGGTGCGATCCGCCTGCGCTCGGACGTGGAGCGCAAGCGCCTGTTCGGCACCCAGACCGCCGAGACGGGCCTGTATGACGCCAGCACCAGCGAAGCGACCTACCTTCACCTGCATAAGCTGGCGGAACACGTACTGCGCGCCGGCCTGCCGGTGGTGATAGACGCGACGTACCTCAAAGCCGAGCAACGCGCGGCAGCGGCGCAGATCGCCGAGTCCACCGGGGTGCCGTTCCTGATCCTGGATTGCAACGCGCCGGCAGCGGTGATTTCCAGCTGGCTGCAGCAGCGTCAGGCCCACTCCGACGACCCTTCCGATGCCACCCAGGCGGTGATCGACGCTCAGCAGGCGAGCCGCGAACCCTTGAGCGAGGCCGAGCTGCTGCAGACCCGTCGCGTGGAAACCCATGAAAGCGGCAGTCTGGACAAATTGGTGGAGCAGATCCGCCAACGCCTGCCAGGGCTGTAACACACCTTAGCGCTCGATCCGAGCAGACCGGCCACGCGGCACGCCGGTCTGCCGCCGCTACACTGTTTGCTGCTGCCTGCCCCATCGTTCCCCCTCTCATGCCTTGGCCGACGCCAGGAGGTTTGATGACCGATGAACTTCTGGCCCTGAAGAATCTGGGCAAGACCTCCGCTCAATGGCTTCATGCTGTCGGTATCCACAATGCTACCGATCTTCGCCGGGCAGGTGCCGTACAGGCGTACTGCGCGGTGAGGCATCGCGGCTTTCGCGCTTCGAAGGTGCTTCTCTACGCGATCGAGGGAGCGTTGCGGGATGTGCACTGGAGCGAATTGTCATGCGAACGCAAGCAAAGCCTGAACCGTCAGGTCGCGGCCCTGCTGCCTCCGGGCAGGTTCTAGCAACCATTTTGCACAGCCAACGCAAATAAATGCGCAGAGCACTTGACTCTTAAATGAGAATAGTTATGATTATCACATCCAGTCGCGAGACTGGTGATCTCTGGAAGGCCCTTGGTTCGGACTTTCAGATGTCTCCTCATCAGGCTAATCACGGTTATTGACCCGGCACTTTGCCGGGTCTTTTTTTGCCCGGAGATCCATAGCGCCCTGCCCCACGAGGGTTACAAGATCACCGGCAGAGAACGGTCGATGACGATCTCGTGGGAATCCAGATGCACACCATAGGCCAACACCTCGACACCGGCATCCACCGCCTGGCGCAACGCCAGCGCGTAGCCTGCGTCGATCTCCGACGCCGGTCTTACGGCGTCCACGCCATCGATGTTGACGCAATACAGCTGCACAGCGCGCACGCCGCTGCGGGCCAGCGCGGCCAATTCACGCAGGTGCTTGGCGCCTCGCTGGGTCACGGCATCGGGGAACGCTGCGATGCGGCTGTCGGCAAAGCCCAGGGTTACGCTCTTCACTTCGACCCACGCGCAGCCATCCGGGTAATCCAGACGGAAGTCGATACGGCTGCGCTCCTGGCCATAGGGCACCTCGCGCTTGAGTGCAGAGAATCCGGCCAGCTCCGCTATCCTGCCGGCGATCAACGCTTCCTCTACCAGCGCATTGGCCCGCGCAGTATTGATGCAGGCCAATCGGCCCTGCGGCGTTTCACTGATCTCCCAGGTACCCGGCAACTTGCGTTTGGGGTCGCTCGAACGCGTGAACCAGACGCGACCGCCGGGCATCATGCAGTTGAGCATCGAGCCGGTATTGGGGCAGTGAATGGTCAGCCGCTCGCCGTCTTCAAGCTCGATGTCGGCAAGAAACCGCTTGTAGCGCTGGATCAGACGCCCTTGTTCCAAGGCTGGCGAGAAGATCATCTTGCCTGCCAGCTTTGCAGGCCACGAGCGATCCGCGTCACGGCCTGTTCCAGACGCGGAAGGCTCTGGGTGTAGGCGAAGCGGACATGGTGGCCCGCTTTGTGACGACCGAAATCCAGCCCCGGCGTGAAGGCCACATGCTCGGTTTCCAGGAAGTATTGGCAGAATGCGAAGGCATCGTCGCTGAATGCACTGATATCGGCGTACAGGTAGAAGGCGCCTTCAGGCTCGACGGCAATGGCGAAGCCCAAGTCGCGCAGCGCAGGCAACAGATAATCGCGGCGCTGGCCGAATGCTTCGCGGCGCTGTTCGAAGATCTCCAGCGTGGCCGGCTCGAAGCAGGCCAGTGCCGCATGCTGCGCCATGCTCGGGGCGCTGATGTACAGGTTCTGCGCCAGTTTTTCCAGTTCGGGGATAGCCTGTGGGGGTGCAACCAGCCAGCCGAGGCGCCAACCGGTCATCCCGAAATACTTGGAAAAACTATTTAGGACGAAGGCATCGTCATCCACTTCCAGCACACTGGCGGCGGTCGTGCCATAGGTCAAACCGTGATAGATCTCGTCGACCACAAGATGGCCTTGGCGATCCTTCACGGCCTGACTCAAGGCACGCAATTCGTCGCGATCCAGTAACGTGCCGGTGGGGTTGGCCGGGGACGCCACCAAGGCTCCGACGCTGTGCTCGTCCCAATGCTGCGCCACCAGCTGGGCGTTGAGTTGATAACGCTGCTCAGGACCCACCGGGACCAGTTGGGCAGCACCTTCGACCAGGCGCAGGAAGTGCCGATTGCACGGGTAGCCGGGGTCGGCCAGAAGCCAGTGCTTGCCGGGATCGACCAGCAGGCTGGCCGCCAGCAGCAAGGCGCCCGAGCCGCCCGGGGTGATCATGATGCGCTGGGGATCGATGTCCAGGCCGTAGCGCTGTCGATAGAAGCCGGCGATGGCTTCGCGCAGCGCCGGCAGCCCCCGTGCAGCGGTGTAGCGGGTATGCCCGGCGGCCAATGCGGCCTGTCCGGCAGCAACGATGGGGGCGGCCGTGGTGAAGTCCGGCTCGCCGATTTCCAGGTGGATCACATCGTGCCCCTGGCTCTGCAGTTCATTGGCCCGGGCCAGTAGCGCCATCACGTGAAACGGTTCGATGGCGCGACTGCGTGCGCTGTAGAGCGGAGCCATGGGGATTCCTTGTGGCAGCGAAAAAAGCCGATTCTACCGAACCTTCGCATCGAACGTTTCACCGAACGCGCGATCGAAACCCACCACATCGTGCCTGCGACGCAGGCGTTCCAGGCACGACAACCGGGAGTAGCGCGTGCTGGTTCGATCTGGTAAGTTCGCCGGCTTGCAGTCGCAGGGCCGGCGGGTGCCGGGGAAGGATCATCCTGCGCAATGGGTTAGTAGAGCGAGAGGCGGTTGATTCATGCCCACCAATGAAAAGCAACAAAACACTGGCAACTTGTCCGGTTTCGCTCCCTACGTTCCGACGAAGGGCGAGGAGTACATGGGCAAGCCGATGCGTGCTCACTTCACCAAGATCCTGAACAAGTGGAAACAGGACTTGATGCAGGAAGTGGATCGCACCGTCGACCACATGAAGGACGAAGCCGCCAACTTTCCTGACCCGGCCGATCGGGCCAGTCAGGAAGAGGAATTCAGCCTCGAATTGCGCGCTCGCGATCGTGAACGCAAGTTGATCAAGAAGATCGACAAGACGCTGCAGTTGATCGAAGACGAAGAGTACGGCTGGTGCGAATCCTGCGGCATCGAGATCGGCATTCGCCGCCTTGAGGCACGTCCGACCGCCGATCTGTGCATCGACTGCAAGACCTTGGCGGAAATCAAGGAAAAACAGGTCGGCAAATGACCTGTCGACAAAGGGGCGCCATGGCGCCCCTTTGTATCTGTATTGCCCGTAGAATCCTGCGCCCATGACAACCCCTCCTTATATAGGTCGCTTCGCCCCGACTCCGAGCGGCTACCTGCATTTCGGCTCCCTGGTGGCCGCCCTGGCGTCCTGGCTGGACGCACGCGCTGCGGGCGGTCGCTGGCTGGTGCGCATGGAGGACCTCGATCCGCCGCGGGAAGTCGCCGGTGCCCAGGCAGCCATCCTCCAGACGCTGGACAGCTACGGGTTGCACTGGGATGGCGAGGTGGTCTATCAAAGCCTGCGTCATGACGCCTACCAGCAGGTGATCGACCGCTTGCTCGCGCAGGGGCTGGCCTATGCCTGTACCTGCTCGCGCAAACAGCTGGAACCCTATCAAGGCATCTATCCCGGCACCTGTCGCAATGCCGGGCACACGACCGAGGATGCAGCCATCCGCGTGCGCGTTCCGGAACTGCTGTATCGCTTCGAGGACCGAGTGCAGGGTGCGTATTCGCAGCATTTGGGCCGCGAGTCGGGGGACTTCGTCATCCGTCGTCGCGACGGTCTGTATGCCTATCAACTGGCGGTGGTGCTGGACGATGCCTGGCAGGGGGTGACGGATATCGTTCGCGGTGCCGACCTGCTGGATTCGACACCGCGCCATCTGTATCTGCAGGAGTTGCTGGGGTTACCGCAACCGCGGTACCTGCATGTCCCTCTGATCATCCAGCCCGATGGCAACAAGCTGGGCAAAAGTTACCGATCTCCTCCCCTGGATCCGGATCAGGCAGCTCCCCTGCTGGTGCGGGCCCTGCGCGCGCTGGGCCAGGCACCTGAGGCCGATCTGGCCGACGGCAGCGTTCAGGATGTGCTGGGCTGGGGCGTGGCGCATTGGAACAGTGATGCGATTCCCCGTGTGCGCACGGTGGCAGAGGCGCAGCTGGGCGAGTGATCGGCAGCCGGGTCATACCCGCCCCTTCGCAGCGACACGCCGATCCGCTACCATCGCCGCACCGTTTTTGCACACGACCCTACCCCGAGGCCAGCATGTACATCTATCGATTGGTCCTGCTTCTGGTGGTGGGGATCTACCTGTTCTCCCCCGCCATCATGGACTGGTGGATCGAGCCCACCGGTGCGTGGTATCGACCCTACCTGCTATGGCTGATTCTGATCGTGGTGACCTTTATCCTGCAGAGCCAGCGTGATGCCGATGAGCTTTAGCCTTACCCAGATGTTGCTGGTCAGCGCGGCCTACCTGCTGGTGCTGTTCGCGGTAGCCTGGGTCAGCGAACGCGGCATGATCGCGCGGGCGATCATTCGCCATCCGTTGACCTACACCCTGTCACTGGGCGTCTACGCCAGCGCCTGGGCATTCTATGGCACGGTTGGCCTGGCCTATCAGTATGGCTATGGTTTTCTGGCCTGCTACCTGGGAGTGTCCGGCGCCTTTCTGCTGGCGCCGGTGCTGCTGTATCCGATACTCAAGGTCACGCGCACCTATCAGCTGTCATCGCTGGCCGACCTGTTCGCCTTTCGCTTCCGCAGCACCTGGGCCGGCGCGCTGACTACCGTGTTCATGCTGGTCGGCGTACTGCCGCTGCTGGCGCTGCAGATTCAAGCGGTTGCCGATTCCATTGGCATCATGACCGGCGAGCTGGTGCAGAATCGAGTGGCGCTGAGTTTCTGCGTGCTCATCACTTTGTTCACGATCTTTTTCGGGTCGCGTCATATCGCGACCCGCGAGAAGCACGAGGGACTGGTGTTCGCCATTGCCTTCGAATCGGTGATCAAGCTGATCGCGGTGGGCGGTATCGGCCTATACGCCCTGTACGGTGTATTCGACGGCCCGCACGATCTGGAGCAATGGTTGCTGCAGAACCAGACCGCGCTGGCTTCGCTGCATGCGCCCCTGCAAGAGGGGCCCTGGCGCACGCTGCTGCTGGTGTTCTTCGCGTCGGCGATCGTCATGCCGCACATGTACCACATGGTCTTCACCGAGAACCTCAACCCGCGTGCGCTGGTCAGCGCCAGTTGGGGGCTGCCGCTGTTCCTATTGCTGATGAGTCTGGCGGTGCCGCTGATCCTCTGGGCCGGTCTGCGTCTGGGCGTCACCACCAACCCGGAATTCTTCACGCTGGGGGTCGGCATCGCCGCCAACAGCCAGGCGCTGGCGCTGCTGGCGTACGTCGGCGGGCTCTCTGCGTCCTGTGGGCTGATCATCGTCACCACCCTGGCGCTGTCGGGCATGATGCTCAACCACTTGGTGCTACCGCTGTACCAGCCGCCGGCCGAGGGCAATATCTACCGCTGGCTGAAGTGGACGCGTCGAGCCTTGATCGTCGCCATCATCATGGCCGGCTATGCCTTCTACCTGCTGCTGGGCGCCAAGCAGGACCTGGCTCACTTGGGTATCGTCGCCTTCGTGGCCACGCTGCAGTTCCTGCCGGGTGTGCTGTCGGTGCTGTACTGGCCCACGGCCAATCGCCGCGGATTCATCGCCGGTCTGTTGGCGGGCATGGTGGTCTGGATGGTGACCATGCTGCTGCCGCTGATCGGCAATCTGCAGGGTTTCTACATTCCGCGCTTGAACATGATCTACGTGCTCGACGACACCAGCTGGCACATGGCAGCCATTGCTTCGCTGGCGGCCAACGTCTTGCTGTTCACGCTGATCTCGCTGTTCACCGCCGCCAGCACCGAGGAGGTCAGTGCCGCCGAAGCCTGTGCGGTGGACAACGTACGCCGCCCGCAGCGCCGCGAGCTGCACGCCGCCTCGCCCCAGGAGTTCGCCACGCAGCTGGCCAAACCGCTGGGCGCCAAGGCTGCCCAGCGGGAGGTGGAACAAGCCCTGCGCGATCTCTACCTGCCCTTCGACGAGCGACGGCCCTACGCCTTGCGCCGTCTGCGTGACCGGATCGAGGCCAACCTGTCCGGCCTCATGGGCCCTAGCGTGGCCCAGGACATGGTCGAGACGTTTTTGCCCTACAAGTCGGGCAGCGAAAACTATGTGACCGAAGACATCCACTTCATCGAAAGCCGCCTGGAAGACTACCACTCGCGCCTGACCGGCCTGGCCGCCGAGCTGGACGCGCTGCGTCGCTACCACCGCCAGACCCTGCAGGAATTGCCCATGGGCGTCTGCTCGCTGGCCAAGGATCAGGAGATCCTGATGTGGAACAAGGCCATGGAGGACCTGACCGGGGTGCCTGCCCAGCACGTGGTCGGCTCGCGCCTGGTGACCATCAGCCAGCCATGGCGCAGCCTGCTGATCGACTTCATCAACGTGCCCGACGAACACTTGCACAAGCAGCGCCTGGCTCTGGATGGGCAGACCCGTTGGCTGAACCTGCACAAGGCCGCCATCGATGAGCCGCTGGCACCGGGCAACAGTGGCCTGGTGGTGCTGGTCGAGGATCTGACCGAAACGCAGATGCTCGAAGACAAGCTGGTGCATTCCGAACGCCTGGCCAGCATCGGCAGGCTGGCGGCCGGGGTGGCCCACGAGATCGGCAACCCGATCACCGGCATCGCCTGCCTGGCGCAGAACCTGCGCGAAGAGCGCGAGGAAGACGCCGAGATCACCGAACTGAGCAGCCAGATTCTCGAACAGACCAAGCGCGTGTCGCGCATCGTCCAGTCGCTGATGAGTTTTGCCCATGCCGGTGGACACCAGCACAGCGATGAGCCGGTCAACCTGGCCCAGGTGGCGCAGGATGCCATTGGCCTGCTGGCCCTGAACCGCCGCAACTTCGAGATCCAGTTCTACAACCTGTGCGACCCCGAGCACTGGGCCGTGGGCGATCCACAACGCCTGGCACAGGTGCTTATCAATCTGTTGTCCAATGCGCGGGACGCCTCGGTGGCCGGCGGCGCGGTACGCGTCAAGACCGAGGCGAGCGAACAGACCGTCGACCTCATCGTCGAAGACGAGGGCAGCGGCATTCCCAAGAACATCATGGATCGGTTATTCGAACCGTTCTTCACCACCAAGGATCCGGGCGAAGGGACCGGACTGGGGCTCGCTCTGGTCTATTCCATCGTTGAAGAGCATTATGGACAGATCACCATCGACAGCCCGGCCGATATCCAGAGCCAGCGCGGTACCCGGATTCGGGTGACATTGCCGCGTCATGTCGAAGCGACGTCCGCTGTGAACTGAGACCGTCGAGAGAATAGAATCAATGCCGCATATTTTGATCGTCGAAGACGAAACCATCATTCGATCTGCCCTGCGTCGCCTGCTCGAACGCAACCAGTATCAGGTCAGTGAGGCCGGCTCCGTGCAGGAAGCACAGGAGCGGTTCAGCATTCCATCGTTCGACCTGATCATCAGCGACCTGCGCCTGCCCGGTGCGCCAGGCACCGAGCTGATCAAGCTGGGCGAAGGCACTCCGGTACTCATCATGACCAGCTACGCCAGCCTGCGCTCGGCGGTCGACTCGATGAAGATGGGCGCGGTAGACTACATCGCCAAGCCCTTCGATCACGATGAAATGCTCCAGGCTGCCGCACGCATCCTGCGCGATCGGCAAAACGCACCGGCGGTGGCCGTCGAACGGCCGGCAAACAAGCCAGGCGCCGACAAACCAGCCGCGCAGAACGCCAATGGCGATATCGGCATCATCGGCTCCTGCCCGCCCATGCAGGATCTCTACAGCAAGATCCGCAAGGTCGCGCCGACCGATTCAAACGTGTTGATCCAGGGCGAATCGGGCACTGGCAAGGAACTGGTTGCTAGGGCCCTGCACAACCTGTCCAAGCGTGCGAAGGCACCGATGATCTCGGTCAACTGTGCCGCGATCCCGGAAACCTTGATCGAGTCCGAACTCTTCGGCCACGAGAAAGGTGCCTTTACCGGCGCCAGCGCCGGGCGTGCCGGGCTGGTCGAAGCCGCCGATGGCGGAACGCTGTTTCTCGACGAGATCGGCGAGCTGCCCCTGGAGGCTCAGGCCCGTCTGCTCAGGGTCTTGCAGGAAGGCGAGATTCGCCGCGTGGGCTCGGTACAGTCGCAGAAAGTCGACGTTCGCCTGATTGCCGCGACTCACCGCGACCTGAAAAGCCTGGCCAAGCTGGGCCAGTTCCGTGAGGACCTCTACTACCGTCTGCACGTGATCGCACTGAAGCTGCCGCCATTGCGCGAGCGTGGTGCCGATGTCGGCGAGATCGCCAAGGCGTTCCTGATTCGCCAGAGCGCCCGGATCGGACGTACCGACCTGCGTTTCGCCGCCGATGCCGAGCAGGCGATTCGGCAGTACTCCTGGCCGGGTAACGTGCGCGAACTGGAAAATGCCGTCGAGCGCTCGGTGATCCTCAGCGAGAGCACCGAAATATCGGCCGAACTGCTGGGCATCGACATCGAGCTCGCCGATCTGCAGGACACCGATGACTTCGTTGGCCTGCCTTCCCAACCAAACGGGGCGAACAACACCGCTCACGATCCCACCGAAGACCTTTCCCTGGAAGATTATTTCCAACACTTCGTGCTGGAGCATCAAGACCACATGACCGAGACCGAATTGGCGCGCAAATTGGGCGTCAGCCGCAAGTGTCTGTGGGAGCGTCGGCAACGCCTGGGCATCCCGCGACGCAAGTCGAGTGTGGCCAGTGAAAGCTGATACGTTTCAGCTCTAGCCCGCGGGTTTCGCGGCTTGACGGGTAGCCGTGACAAACTGTTACCCTAGGCCTGCGACGTAACAAAACACGGTTCCATCGGTAACGAATCCCGGGTCGATTCTGACCATCGACCACCGGCCTTTTACCCGCAAAGCCCCGTTCTACAGGGACGCGCAAAAGTTGGCATGGGACCTGCTATATCTCTGGTACAAGAACAACAACAAGCAAGCAAACCCATAACAAGAACAAGACGAATCGACTCACGCATAACAAGAACAACACGGCGGAGGCGCAGCTAACTGATTCTTTTGGAGAGGCGTTGTTTTTGGGGAAACCCGCAGCCAGGCAGAGAACTACAACAACTGCTTTGAAGCAGAAGCCAGAACTGGTTGGATCACCGCGATCATCACAGCACAGCGACCAAAGCAATCCGTTTGCTCTTGCTCCCGAATAGGGAGCCACCCCCGAACCCAGGTTCGGTGGACAGGGCACTCAACAAAAACAAGAAGCCCGACAAAAAATAAAAACAGAGCACGCAACTACTTCTTGGGGAGCTTCGGCTCCCCTTGTAGTTTCCGGCTTTTGTCCTGCCGCTTGCGCCGACCGGCGCTGCCTCCTACACCATCCCTCGACTAAATGCTAGAATCCCCGCCCATCATGCGGTCGTTCTTCGTATATGGCCGAAAATCCCTTCAAACAGTGCATCCCATGCTGAAGAAGCTGTTCAAGTCTTTGAATACTCCCGCGCGTCACCCGCAGCACCGGCGCACCACGCCCGAAGTGCTCAATGCTGGTCAACACTCGCTGCAACGCAGCCAGTTCAGCCGCCACGCCGTGGGCATCGTCGAGCGCCTGCAGAGCGCGGGTTATCAGGCCTATCTGGTAGGCGGTTGCGTACGTGACCTCATGCTGGGCATCGTGCCCAAGGATTTCGACGTCGCCACCAGCGCCACGCCCGAGCAGGTCCGTGCCGAGTTCCGCAACGCACGCGTGATCGGCCGGCGCTTCAAGCTCGTACACATCCATTTCGGCCGCGAGATCATCGAAGTCGCAACCTTCCGTGCCAATCATCCGGAAGAAGATGACGAACAGGATGTCCATCGCTCCTCGAGCAGCGAAAGCGGGCGCATCCTGCGCGACAACGTCTACGGCACCCTGGAAGACGACGCCCAGCGCCGCGACCTGACCATCAATGCCTTGTACTACGATCCGGTCAGCGAACGGATCCTGGACTACGCCAATGGCGTGCACGATGTGCGCAACCGCCTGATTCGCCTGATCGGCGATCCGACCCAGCGCTATCAGGAAGATCCGGTGCGGATGCTGCGCGCCGTGCGCTTCGCCGCCAAGCTGGACTTCGGCATCGAGAAGCACACCGCTGCGCCGATTCGCGAACTGGCTCCGATGCTGCGCGAGATACCCTCGGCGCGTCTGTTCGAGGAAGTGCTCAAGCTATTCCTGTCCGGCTACGCGGCCGATACCTTCGAGATGCTGGTCGATCTGCAACTGTTCGACTCGTTGTTCCCGGCCACCACCCAGGCCCTGGAAGACACGCCGACCTACACGCACACGCTGATCAGCGAGGCGTTGCGCAATACCGACCTGCGCATCAAGCAGGGCAAGCCGGTCACCCCTGCCTTCCTGTTCGCCGCCCTGCTCTGGCCGGCGCTGCCAGCGCGCGTACTGCGCCTGCAAAGCCGCGGCATGCCACCGATCCCGGCGATGCAGGAGGCAGCGCACGAGCTGATTGCCGAACAGTGCCAACGCGTCGCCATTCCCAAACGTTTCACCATTCCGATCCGCGAGATCTGGGACATGCAGGAACGCCTGCCGCGGCGCAGTGGCAAGCGCGCCGACCTGTTGCTCGACAATCCACGTTTCCGCGCCGGCTACGATTTTCTGCTGCTGCGCGAAAAGGCCGGCGAAGAAACCGATGGCCTGGGCGAATGGTGGACCGACTATCAGGACTGCAACGACAGTGAACGCCGCGACATGATCGCCGACCTGGGTGGCAAGGACGAGTCAGGCGCGCCACGCAAGCGTCGTCGTACCGGCGCCAAACGCAGCAAGCGTGGCGAGGCCGACGAATAAGCATGGTGCGGGTACACATCGGGCTGGGCAGCAATCTGGACAGCCCGCAACGGCAACTGCGTGATGCCCTGCAGGCCATGGCTGGGCTGCCGAATACCCGACTGGTCGAAACTTCATCGTTCTATACCAGCGACTCATTGCTGCCCGGCCAGCCTCGCTACACCAATGCCGTGGTGGCGCTGGACACCGAACTGGTCCCACTGACGCTGCTCGACGCACTGCAGGCGATCGAAAGCGAGCAAGGCCGTGAGCGTGGCGAGCGCTGGGGGCCGCGTACTCTGGACCTGGACATCATCACCTACGCCGATCGGGTGATCGACGAGCCTCGCCTCAAGGTGCCCCACTACCATCTGCACGCGCGCGCGTTCGTGCTGTATCCGTTGGCCGAGCTGGTTGACGAGGGCTTCATGCTGGCGGACGGCCGCAGCCTGCGCGCGCTTCTGGCTGCCTGCCCGTTTGTGGGGCTGGAGAAGCTGTAGCGCCGGTGAGGTCTCTTCGCGGGCAGAGGGCTCGCCGCCCGCCCCGCTCCCACAAAGAACGTGTTGGATTGGGTTACAGGCACAAAGAAGTGGCTTCCACATGGACTTGGGGATTGGGCTCCGGGCACAAATAAGTGACTTCCGCGCGGACCTGTGGGAGTGGGCTCTGCCCGCGAAGAGGCCCTAAACCCAATTGACTTCCCCGGTCGTGCTCACGACTATAGGCGGCCCGTTGCACCCTGAGGTGCCAAACGGCGCGAAACCAACGTTTATGCGTGGGTTTCCAAACATCACGACAGATGATGTTGTGTCGACACAGCGCCAGTCCGAGGATTTTTTTCATGCCCGAAATCACCCTGACCACCCTGCAGAGCCTCAAGCTCAAGGGTGAAAAGATCACCATGCTGACCTGCTACGACGCGACGTTCGCCCATGCCGCCAGTGCGGCGGGTGTCGAAGTGTTGCTGGTGGGCGATTCGCTGGGCATGGTTTTGCAGGGGCATGACAGCACATTGCCCGTGACCGTTGCCGACATGACCTACCATGTGGGCAGCGTTAAACGTGGCAACCAAGGCGCGTTCATCGTGGCCGACCTGCCTTTCATGGCCTATGCCACCAGCGAGCAAACGCTGGCCAACAGCGCTTTGCTGATGCAGGCCGGGGCACACATGGTCAAGCTCGAAGGGGCTGCCTGGCTCGCCGAGCCGGTCCGCCTGCTCGCCGAGCGGGGTGTTCCCGCGTGTGTCCACCTGGGCCTGACCCCACAATCGGTCAACCTGCTCGGCGGCTACAAGGTGCAGGGACGCCAGGATATCCAGGCACGCCAGATGCGTGCCGATGCCATCGCCCTGGAACAGGCCGGCGCGGCCATGCTGCTGCTCGAGTGCGTGCCCGTTGAACTGGCAGCCGACATTGCCCAGGCGGTGAAGATTCCGGTCATCGGCATCGGCGCCGGCAGCGCCGTGGATGGCCAGGTTTTGGTACTGCACGACATGCTCGGGCTGTCGTTGAGCGGCCGCGTGCCACGCTTCGTGAAAAACTTCATGACCGGGCAGAGCGATATTCAAGGCGCCCTGCGCGCCTATGTGAGCGCCGTCAAGGCGGTTGATTTCCCTGCACCTGAACATGGATTCGCCTCATGAACACCGTCAAGACCGTCCGTGAACTGCGCGCCGCCGTGGCCCGCGCTCGTGGCGAAGGCAAGCGTATCGGCCTGGTGCCGACCATGGGCAACCTGCACAGCGGCCATGCGGCGCTGGTCGCCAAGGCCACCCAGCGTGTCGATTTCGTAGTTGCCAGTATCTTCGTCAACCCGTTGCAGTTCGGCCCCAGCGAAGATCTGGACAAATACCCGCGTACCCTGGCTGCCGATCAGGAGCGGCTAGTGCAGGCAGGCTGCAGCCTGCTGTTCTCACCTTCGGCTGCCGAGATGTACCCCGACGGCATGGCCGGGCAGACCCGTGTGAGCGTTCCGCAATTGTCCGAAGGTCTGTGCGGCACCAGCCGTCCTGGCCACTTCGAAGGCGTGGCGACGGTAGTCAGCAAGCTGTTCAACATGGTCCAGCCAGATCTGGCCGTCTTTGGTCAGAAGGACTATCAGCAACTGGCGGTCATTCGGGCGCTGGTGCGCGATCTCAACATGCCGATCCAGATTATCGGTGAGCCGACCGTGCGTGCCGAAGACGGCCTGGCGCTGTCGTCGCGCAATGGTTATCTGAGCGAAGAACAACGCGCCCAGGCACCGTTGCTGTACCAGGTGCTCAGCCAGGTAGCGGCACAGATCAGCCAGGGCCGTCGCGACTATCCGCTGCTGCTGGACCAGGCCAGGCAAGTCATTGCCCAAGCGGGCTTCGTGCCCGAGTACCTGGAAGTACGCCACGCACTGACCCTGCGGCCGGCCACTGCCGATGACCGCGATCTGGTCATTCTGGTCGCAGCGAACCTGGGTACCACGCGATTGATCGACAACCTGCACCTGGACCTCGATCACGATCCTCAGCACGGCTGAACCGCGACCGCTCGAAAGTCGTTCACGCACCGGCCACTAGGCGCAGACAGAATGCGCGCGGCGGTTTAAGGTGGTGCAGCGTCCGAACCGTGCATTGGCAGCCGATCAGTGGCCCGCAATGACCCTGGCCGCCTGTTGGATCTTTTGATGCAACAGGCACGCAACCGGCCGAGCGTTCCAATGTCCAAAGGCAGTTCAAGAAAAAGGAAATTTGCAGCGATGGCGTACTACCGAACCCCGCACGATGTGACTACCCTGCCCGCTTGGCAGGCGCTAACCCAGCACCGCGCTGCCATGAAAGACTTCAGCATGCGCGATGCCTTCAACGCCGACCCTCAGCGTTTCGAGCATTTCTCCCTGAGCGCCTGCGGCCTGTTCCTCGACTATTCGAAAAACCTGATCGACACGCAGACCCGCGACCTGTTGGTCGAGTTGGCCAACGAAGTGGATCTGCAAGGCGCCATCAAAGCGATGTTCGCCGGCGAGCTGCTCAATGCTTCCGAAGGTCGCCCGGCTCTGCACACCGCGCTGCGCCGTCCGGTTGGCGACAAGCTCAACGTCAATGGCGTCAACGTGATGCCGGACGTGCACAAGGTTCTCAACCAGATCACCGAGCTGGTCACGCGCATCCATGACGGCCTGTGGCGCGGCTATACCGAGAAGCCGATCACCGACGTGGTGAACATCGGTATCGGTGGCTCCTTCCTCGGCCCTGAGCTGGTCTCCGAAGCCCTCCTGCCGTACGCGCAAAAAGGCGTGCGCTGTCACTACCTGGCCAACATCGACGGCAGCGAATTCCACGAGCTGTCGGCCAAGCTGCGTGCCGAGACGACCCTGTTCATCGTTTCCTCCAAGTCGTTCAGCACCCTGGAAACCTTGAAGAACGCCCAGGCCGCGCGGGGCTGGTACCTGGCACAGGGTGGTTCGGAAGCCGAGCTGTACCGTCACTTCATCGCCGTGTCGAGCAACAATGCCGCCGCTGTGGAGTTCGGTATCCGCGAGGAAAACATCTTCCCGATGTGGGACTGGGTGGGTGGGCGCTATTCGCTGTGGTCGGCCATCGGCTTGCCGATCGCCATGTCGATCGGCATGGCCAACTTCAAGGAGCTGCTGTCGGGCGCCTACACCATGGACCAGCATTTCCAGTCGGCACCGTTCGAACAGAACATGCCGGTGCTGCTGGCCCTGCTGGGCGTGTGGTACGGCAACTTCTGGGATGCCAAGAGCCACGCGATCCTGCCGTACGACCACTACCTGCGCAACATCACCAAGCACCTGCAGCAATTGGATATGGAATCCAACGGCAAGAGCGTGCGCCAGGACGGCACGCCGGTGAACATCGACACCGGCCCAGTCATCTGGGGCGGCGTCGGCTGCAACGGTCAGCACGCCTATCACCAGCTGCTGCATCAAGGCACTCACATGATCCCGGCCGACTTCATCGTCCCGGTGGTCAGCTTCAACCCGGTTGCCGACCACCATCAGTGGCTGTTCGCCAACTGCCTGTCGCAGAGCCAGGCGCTGATGCTGGGCAAGAGCCGCAGCGAGTCGGAAGCCGAACTGCGCGAACGCGGCATGGCCGAGGAGGACGTGCAGAAGCTGGCGCCGCACAAGGTCATTCCCGGCAACCGTCCGAGCAACACCCTGGTGGTCGAGCGCATCAGCCCACGTCGCCTGGGCGCGCTGGTTGCAATGTATGAGCACAAGGTGTTCGTGCAGAGCGTGCTGTGGGGCATCAATGCCTTCGATCAGTGGGGCGTGGAACTGGGCAAGGAACTGGGCAAGGGTGTCTACCAGCGTCTGATCGGTGAAAACGAAACGACTGCCGAGGATGCTTCGACCCAAGGCTTGATCAACTACTTCCGCGGCCGTCACCGCGGCTGACCCTCACACGGTCGCGACGCTGCTGGACAGCGCCGCGACCGTGCGATCCCTCGCAGCACCGGGCAATTGAGGTAGAATTGCCACCCTCCTTTTTTCGTCAGGCGCCGTGCATGCCCGCTTTGATCCAGGCGCTGCGCGCCGCCCTCGACGCTCGTTCGTCATTGCTCGACTCATTGCATGAACAGGGTACCGATTGCTATCGACTGTTCCACGGCAGCCAGGAAGGGGCCAGTGGCCTGACCGTCGACCGCTATGGCCCACAGTTGCTGGTGCAAAGCTTCCACCAGACGCTGGAGCGCGAAGACCTGTTGGCCGTGCACGGTGCGGTCGAGCAGCATCTGCAGACGCTGCTACTGCTGGTGTACAACGACCGGTCACGGGGCAATTCGCGGATCGATCGGGAAGACTCGGTGTATCGCGCCGAAGACGCCGCACTGGTCGACCTGGTTGGACGTGAATGGGGCCTGAACTATCGCGTGCGTGGCCGTCATCCTGGCCAGGACCCGTTGCTGTTTCTCGACCTGCGCAATGCGCGTGGCTGGGTCAAGCAGCACAGTGCCGGCAAAAGCGTGTTGAACCTGTTCGCCTACACCTGCGGCGTTGGCCTGAGTGCAGCGGCAGGCGGTGCCCGTGAGGTGTGCAACCTGGACTTTGCCGAAGGCAACCTGGCGGTCGGTGCCGAGAACGGGGCGCTGAACCCGGAGCTTGCGCCCATGCAGTTCGTCCAGTCGGATTATTTCCCGGCCATACGCCAGTTGGCCGGCCTGCCGATCACCGCGCGCCGAGGCCAGAAGCTGCCCGCCTACCCGCGCTTGCAGCAGCGTCAGTACGATCTGGTCTTTCTCGATCCACCGGCCTGGGCAAAAAGTGCATTCGGTACGGTCGATCTGCTGCGCGATTATCAGAGCCTGCTCAAACCAGCGATTCTCGCCACGGCCGAGAACGGTGTACTGGTCTGCTGCAACAACCTGGCGAAGGTCAACCTGGACGACTGGCGCGACCAGGTGCTGCGCTGCGCCGAGAAAGCCGGTCGGCCTGTACGCGAGAGTTCGGTACTGGCGCCAGCGGCCGATTTCCCCTCAAGCGACGGCCAGCCACCCTTGAAGACGCTGATTCTGAATTTCTAGTTTTCCTACATCAACTGGTGAAAATTCCATGACTTACGCGGGCTGAGTCATAGGAACCACATTGACGTGCCATACTCCAAGCACCTCCGATCACGTCAGATGGCCCCATTTCCATGTCCAAAGGATTGAAACGCACCGCTGCCACCCTAGTGGCGCTGGTTGCGCTGTACGCGATGCTCGGTTTCCTGATCCTGCCCGGCGTAGCGCTGCGGGTAGCCAATCAGCAGCTAGCGGCCTACTCCACCGTGCCTGCACAGTTGCAGCGGCTGGAGTTCAATCCGTTCAGTCTCGAGCTGACCCTGTGGGGGCTGAAGATCGGCGAGCCTGGCGCCGAACAGATCGGTTTCGAGCGGCTGTACGCCAACCTGCAAGTGGACAGCCTGTGGACCGGCGCCTTGCATCTGGTCGCAGTGGAACTGGACAGACCGCAGACTCAAGTACTGTTCGACAAAAGCGGCAAACTGAACCTGAGCGCTCTGTTCAAGCTTCCGGCCAGCGATACCGCTGCCGAGCAGGACGCGCCTTCCGAGCCCTTCGCCTTGCGCATCGGCAGCATCAAGCTGGTCGATGGGCGTTTGCATTTCAAGGATCTGCGCCCCAGCCAACCCATCGAATTTCTATACGACTCGATGAATCTGGAGCTGCAGAACCTCAGCACGCTGCCAGACGATCATGCCGACATGACCCTGGTTGCCAACAGCCCTCAGGGCGGTCGTATCGACTGGCGTGGCCGGATCGGCCTGAGCCCGGTGTCGTCCCAGGGATCGCTGAAGGTGACCGATGCGCAGATGAGCGTCTGGTGGCCGTACGTGCGCGACAGCGTGCCGTTGGTGCTGGAAAAGGGCGTGTTCACCTTGAGTGCCGATTACAACCTCAATCTGGCCAAGCAGACCGAGCTGAAACTGGACAAGGTGGCCCTTAGCGTCGCGCCCTTCGCGATCGCAGCTCCCGATGGACGTCCCCTGGCTCGACTCGAGCGCCTGGACGTCAGCGACACATCGGTCGACCTGGTCAAGCAACAGGTCAGTGTCGGTCGGATACGCAGTCACAAGCTGGAAACCTGGGCCGCCCGCGAGGCGGATGGGCAGCTCGACTGGCAGAAGCTGTTCGCCAGCTCGGCACCGCAGCAGCCAGCACCCAAAGAACCGACGAATTCGCCGGCCAAGCCCTGGCAGGTGCTGCTCAAGGATGTCCAGCTGCGTGACTACCAGGTGCATCTGGCCGACCGTGTGCCTACCGATGAGGTCGCCGTGAACGTGGGTCCACTCAACCTGGACCTGCATGACTTCGACAGCCTCAACGGCGCGCCCTTCACCCTCAAGCTCGATACCGGCCTGGGCAAGCAAGGTCGTGTACAGGCCAGCGGCGAGGTCAGTCTGGCGCCGGTTGCTGCCCGCATGAAGGTCAGCACTCAGGACATCGACCTGCGTATCGCGCAGGCCTACATCAGTCCGCTGATTCGTCTGGAACTGCGCAGCGGCATGCTCGACAGCGATCTCGATGTGCAACTGACCAGCACCGAACCCCTAGCCATGACCGTATCCGGTCGCGCCGAAGTCGATCAATTGCACACGCTCGATACGCTCAAGGAGCGCGACTTCGTCAAATGGCAGCACCTGACCCTGACCGGTCTGGAGTATCGCCACGGCGATCGCCTGGACATCGAACGGGTCCAATTGCAGCAGCCGTACGCGCGCTTCATGATCAACGAGGACCGCACCACCAATATCGACGACCTGCTGATTCCGCAACCGGCGCAGGCCGCCGAGCCGGCTCGGGCTGGCAAACCGGCCAACTCGGAAAAGCCACTGGGCATCCGCATCGGCGCCGTGGACATCGACAACGGCTCAGCCAACTTCGCCGACTTCAGCCTGACGCCGAACTTCGCCACGGCCGTCCAGCAACTCAACGGGCGCATCGGCACCATCGACAACCGCCAGGCCAAGCCTGCGCGCATCGACATCCAGGGCAAGGTCGATCGCTATGCGCCGGTGACCATTTCCGGTGCGCTAAACCCTTTCGATCCGATGGCCAGTTTAGACATCACCACCAGCTTCAAGCGCGTGGAACTGACCACGCTGACGCCCTACTCGGGCAAGTTCGCCGGTTATCGCATTCGCAAGGGCCGTCTGAATCTGGATCTGCACTACCTGATCACCAAAGGCCAGCTCAAGGCGGAAAACAAACTGCTGGTGGAACAACTGCAGTTGGGTGACAAGGTCGACAGCCCCGATGCGGTGGATCTGCCGTTGCGGCTGGCGATTGCGCTGCTCAAGGACTCCGAGGGCAAGATCGCCATCGAGCTGCCGGTGAGTGGCGACCTCAACAGCCCCCAGTTCAGCGTCATGCCGATCGTCTGGCAGACCCTGCGCAATCTCATGGTCCGCGCCGCGCAGGCACCGTTCAAGTTCATTGGCGGGCTGGTCAGTGGTGGTGGGTCGCAGGATCTGAGCACCGTGTCGTTCCGCCCAGGCTCCGATGAGCTCAGTGCCGAGGCGCAAGCGGCGCTGATGAAGCTGGCGACCGCCTTGAAGGAACGTCCGACCCTGCGCCTGGAAATCGAAGGCACCAGCGCCCAGGCCAGCGATGGTCCGCTCATCGCTCAACAGCGGCTGGAGCGCGAGTACCAGAGCACCTACTATAAGATGGCTCAGCGCCGCGGCGACAAGGTCCCGGCCACGGCTGCCGAGATGCAGGTGCCCGAAGACGACAAACCGCCGATGCTCGAAGCCATCTACCGCACGCGACTCAAAGGCCAGCCGCCGGCGGAATGGCAACAGCTGGACAGCAAAGCACGCGCCGACAAGTTGCGTGAAGCAGTGCTCAAGTCGTGGGCGTCGAACAACGCGTTGCTGCGCCAGCTGGGTCAGGCGCGCGCGGGCAGCATCAAGGACTTCCTGGTCGATAAGGGCCAACTGGCTGACGAGCGTGTGTACTTCATCGATGCGGCCCTGGGTCAGGCTGAAAAAGACGGACGCATCATTACCCCACTGCATCTGGATGCCGAATGAACAAGTTGATTTGGATGAGCTGCGCGCCTTTGTTGCTGGCGCTGTGCGACACGGCGGGCGCCGCCTCGACGATGCGCTGCGGCAGCACTCTGGTGTCGCTGAATGATCGTACGGTTCAGGTCGAGCAGAAGTGTGGTGCTCCCACCAGCAAGGCACAGACTGGCTATGAGCGCTCGGGCCCGATCAATCGGCGCGTTGAACTGCCCATCGAAGAATGGGTGTACGGACCGTCCAACGGCATGAGTCAGTACTTGAAGTTCGTCGGTAGCCGTCTGGTGGAGATCGAGAGCAGCCGTAACTGATCGAGTACGAACTCACCGCTGTTCTGCGCCCATAAAAAAGCCCCGACGTTTTACGTCAGGGCTTTGAGTGGCCACATCCCTGTGGCCTTCGCATGAAACTTACTCGGCTTTCAGGCCATCGGCGGAGACAGCTTTCACGCCTTTAATTGCCTTGGTGATACGCACGGCAGTAGCCTTCTGAGCTTCAGTCACAGCAACGGTCGACGACAGGGAAACCACGCCTTTGTTGGTTTCTACCTTGATGTCGGTGCCTGGAATGCCTTTCTCGGTGACCAGATCGGATTTGACCTTGGTGGTGATCCAAGTGTCGGAAGTTGCTTCTTTGGCGTGAGTAACTTCACCAGCAGCAACCACCATAGGAGCCTGGGTGGACTGTTGAGCGAAAGCAGCGTTGGCCATGGTCAGGGTCAGCGCGGTAGCAGTAGCGGCAGCAATAGCGAACTTCTTCATACGATTCACTCCTGTTTTTTGAAAAGGTCTGCGACCATTTAATGTCTTGGTCGCAGGTGACAGGGATATTGCAGGCGTCATGCCAACCCGCCTCGCCCTGTAAAATCCTTAATAATCAATGACTTATAATTATATGAAAACCGCACTATCGTGCAGTTTGCACGCTCGTACAGTTTTTTGCGTGCAAGTTGCAAGTCCGCAAAAGTTCCCTGCTCACTTCAATCTTTCACCTGCGCAGCCTTCAGCGTTTCAACCGCTACTTAGTGAACTCTAGGCGAAAAAAAAGAGCCCTGAAGGGCTCTTTCTTCACACCTGCGGGTTTAGACGCCCGAGGCCTTTGCAGCAGCAACGTCCTTGATGGACAGCTTGATACGGCCGCGGTTGTCCACGTCCAGTACCAGTACTTCGACTTCCTGACCTTCCTTGAGGATGTCGGTCACTTTCTCTACGCGTGCATCGCTGAGCATGGAGATGTGAACCAGACCGTCCTTGCCCGGCAGGATGTTGACGAAAGCACCGAAGTCGACGATACGCTCGACCTTGCCGACGTAGATCTTGCCGATCTCGGCTTCTGCGGTGATGCCCAGAACGCGCTGACGAGCAGCTTCAGCGGCTTCCTTGGACTCGCCGAAGATCTTGATCGAGCCATCGTCTTCGATGTCGATCGAAGCCTTTGTTTCCTCGCAGATGGCACGGATGGTTGCGCCACCCTTGCCGATCACGTCGCGGATCTTGTCGGTGTCGATCTTCATGGCGATCATGGTCGGAGCGTTTTCCGACAGCTCGGTACGCGAGGTACCGATGATCTGGTTCATCTGGCCGAGGATGTTGAGGCGCGCTTCCAGGGCCTGGCCCAGGGCGATTTCCATGATCTCTTCGGTGATGCCGTTGATCTTGATGTCCATCTGCAGCGCAGTGACGCCCTTGGCGGTACCGGCGACCTTGAAGTCCATGTCGCCCAGGTGGTCTTCGTCACCCAGGATGTCGGTCAGGATGGCGAACTTCTCGCCTTCCTTGACCAGACCCATGGCGATACCGGCCACCGGCGCCTTCATCGGCACACCGGCGTCCATCAGGGCCAGGGAAGCACCGCAGACCGACGCCATGGAGCTTGAACCGTTGGACTCGGTGATCTCCGATACCACGCGGATGGTGTACGGGAACACGTCGGCGGCGGGCAGCATGGCCTGTACCGAACGACGGGCCAGACGGCCGTGACCGATTTCGCGACGGCCTGCACCGCCCATGCGACCACACTCGCCCACCGAGAACGGAGGGAAGTTGTAGTGCAGCATGAAGGGGTCTTTCTTCTCGCCTTCCAGGGTGTCCAGCAACTGTGCGTCGCGGGCGGTGCCCAGGGTCGCGACGACCAGCGCCTGGGTTTCACCACGGGTGAACAGGGCCGAACCGTGGGTCTTGGGCAGTACACCGACTTCAATGTTCAGCGGACGCACGGTCTTGGTGTCGCGACCATCGATGCGTGGCTTGCCGTTGACGATGTTTTCGCGAACGGTGCGGTACTCGATCTCGCCGAAGATTTCCTTCACTTCGGCTGCGGTCGGCTGACCTTCTTCGCCGGAGAACTTGGCAATTACCTGCTCACGCAGCTCGCCCAGCTTGGCGTAGCGATCGGCCTTGACGGTGATGGTGTAGGCCTGGGAAACGGCGTCGCCGAATTCGCCACGGATCGCGCCGAGCAGCTCGGTGTTCCAGGCTTTTGGCGTCCAGCTCCAGGTAGGCTTGGCGGCTTCGGCAGCCAGCTCGCCAACGGCCTTGATGACCGACTGGAACTCGTCGTGGGCGAACAGCACAGCGCCCAGCATCTGGTCTTCGGTCAGCTCTTTGGCTTCCGATTCAACCATCAGCACGGCGTCCTTGGTACCGGCCACGACCATGTCCAGGCTCGACGCCTGCTGCTGCTCGTAGGTCGGGTTCAGCAAGTAGCCAGTGCTCTCGTGGAAAGCCACGCGCGCAGCGCCGATCGGACCGTCGAACGGAATGCCGGAAATGGCCAGGGCTGCCGAGGTACCGATCATCGCAGCGATGTCCGGATCGGTTTTCTTGCTGGTGGAAACGACGGTGCAGACGACCTGCACTTCGTTCATGAAGCCTTCTGGGAACAGGGGGCGGATCGGGCGATCGATCAAACGCGAGGTCAGAGTTTCTTTCTCGGAAGGACGGCCTTCACGCTTGAAGAAACCACCGGGGATCTTGCCGGCAGCGTAGGTCTTTTCCTGGTAGTGCACGGACAGCGGGAAAAAGCCTTTGCCTGGATCGGCTTGCTTGGCACCTACCACGGTGACCAGCACAGTCACGTCGTTATCGACGGTGACCAGTACGGCGCCGGAGGCTTGACGGGCAATGCGGCCCGTTTCGAGGGTTACGGTCGATTGACCGAATTGAAACGTCTTGATTACCGGGTTCACGGTTTCCTACCTTCTGTTGGCTCTTGGGGGAACTGGTTTCTTGCGAAATTCTTGGGCAGAGCGGGGAATCGGCCCCGTTGACCGTCCAGATACAACTTGAGGCTGGGAGCCTGCCCGCCCCTGCGAGAAACCCGCTGGGGTACGACAGACAACCAACCTCAGGATTGCGCGTGGCGCCCTCGCAGGCCCGAGCTTGTGCCCAGGCCTGCGAACATGGCGAACCACGCTTGTCACCGCGTGTCGAGCCGCTATTAGCGACGCAGACCCAGACGACCGATCAGGGCGCTGTAACGGGTGACGTCCTTGCCCTTCAGGTAGTCCAGCAGCTTGCGGCGCTGGTTGACCATGCGGATCAGACCACGACGCGAGTGGTGGTCTTTGCCGTTGGCCTTGAAGTGACCCTGCAGCTTGTTGATGTTGTGCGTCAGCAGTGCAACCTGCACTTCTGGCGAACCGGTATCACCAACGGCTTGCTGGTAGTCGGCAACGATTTGAGCTTTGTCTTCAACGCTAAGAGCCATGAGGCATCTCCACTATCAAGGGCACTGCATGCAGTGTCCAACAGGCCAGGGCAGAACCCTGTATTCATGAGAAGAGGTGCGACCGTGCCTGTTGACAGCCGTCCTCGACCAGCCGTCACGAACACCGTGACGACCGGGATCGGTCATTCCGACCGAATCAAGCGACGCGGCGCAATGCGCCCGTCTTCGCTCACTTCACCGATACCGATGAAGCGACCATTGTGATCCTGTACCCGCACCATGCCGAACTTGGGGGCTTCCGGAGCCCTTACCGGCTGGCCATGAAGCCAGTAGAACGCACTGTGCTCCGAGAACTGCAGCAGTGGCCAATCCTGCAGGCCGCTGTCCGATGGCAGCAGGAACTTGTCCACCGCCTCGTTTCCGCCCTCGGCATGCACCGCTTCAAGCTCTTCGAGCGTCACGGTTTGCGCCAGGCTGAACGGGCCCGCCTGGGTCCGACGCAGCTCGGCGACGTACGCACCACACCCCAACGCCTCGCCGATGTCCTCGACCAGGGTCCGAATGTAGGTGCCTTTGCTGCAGTCCACGGCGAACCGCGCGGTGGTCTGCTCGCAGCCAAGCAATTCGAGCCGCGCAATAGTAACAGAACGCGGCTCGCGCTCCACTACTTCACCGGCACGCGCCAGTTTGTAGAGCGGCTGGCCGTCACGCTTGAGCGCCGAGTACATCGGCGGTACCTGGCTGATCTGCCCGCGGAATCGAGGCAACACGGCTTCGATGTCGGACTGACCGACGGTCACCTCGCGGGTCTGCAGAACCTCGCCCTCGGCATCGGCCGTGGTCGTGGTCTTCCCCAACTGGGCCAATGTCTCATAGCCCTTGTCGGAGTCGAGCAGGTACTGGGAGAATTTGGTCGCCTCGCCAAAGCACAGCGGCAGCACGCCGGTAGCCAAGGGGTCGAGACTGCCGGTATGACCGGCCTTCTCGGCATTGAGCAGCCAGCGCACTTTCTGCAAAGCGGCGTTGGAAGTGAACCCCAGTGGCTTGTCCAGCAGGATGATGCCACTGACGTTGCGACGGATACGCTTGACCTGAGCCACCGGGATTACTCCTTGGACTCTTCGGCCGAATCGTCTGCGTGATGCTGGCTGTCTTCGGCCACGGCACGCTCGATCAACGCCGAGAGATGAGCCCCACGGCTCACGCTTTCGTCGTAGTGGAAATGCAGTTGCGGCACGCTGCGCAGCTTCATTTCCTTGGCCAACTGCATGCGCAGGAAGCCGGCGGCCGAGTTCAGCACCTTGATGCTCTGGGCGATATCGGCAGCGCTGTCCTGACCCATCACGGTGATGAACACCTTGGCATGGCCGACATCGCGGCTGACTTCCACCGCCGTGATGGTGACCAGGCCGACGCGTGGATCCTTGACTTCGCGACGGATCAGTTGCGCCAGTTCGCGCTGCATCTGATCGCCGATGCGCTGGGTACGGCTGTATTCTTTTGCCATGTTTCATTACCTGTAACTAGAGCGGCAAACGCCCGATCAGGCTGGGCCGGATCGGGCGTTGCGTTTAGAACCTGCCCGGCTGTGGCCGGACCGGTTCCTGGAGGTCGCGGCTTAGAGGGTACGAGCCACTTGGACTTTCTCGAAGACTTCGATCTTGTCGCCGACCTTGACGTCGTTGTAGCTCTTGACGCCGATACCGCATTCCATGCCGGCACGCACTTCGGACGCATCGTCCTTGAAGCGACGCAGCGATTCCAGCTCGCCTTCGAAGATCACGATGTCTTCGCGCAGTACACGGATCGGACGGTTGCGGAAGACCACACCCTCGATGACCATGCAGCCGGCGATCGCACCGAACTTCGGCGAACGGAACACGTCACGCACTTCGGCGATACCCAGGATGTTCTCGCGAACATCGCTGCCGAGCATACCGGTCAGGGCTTTCTTGACGTCTTCGATGATGTCGTAGATCACGTTGTAGTAACGCATATCCAGACCTTCCTGCTCGACGATCTTGCGCGCGCCAGCATCGGCCCGCACGTTGAAGCCGAACAGTACCGCTGTCGAAGCCAGGGCCAGGTTGGCATCGGATTCGGTGATACCACCGACGCCGCCACCGACCACACGCACCTGCACTTCGTCGTTGCCCAGGCCGTTCAAGGCGCCCTGCAACGCTTCCAGCGATCCACGGACGTCGGATTTGAGGACGATGTTGAGCGTCTTCTTCTCTTCCTGGCCCATGTTCTCGAAGATGTTTTCCAGCTTGCCGGCGTGAGCACGGGCCAGCTTGACTTCGCGGAACTTGCCTTGACGGAACAGAGCCACTTCACGGGCTTTCTTCTCGTCGGCAACCACGCTCATCTCGTCGCCAGCATCCGGGGTACCGTCAAGGCCCAGGATCTCGACCGGGATGGCCGGACCGGCTTCCTTGATCGGCTTGCCGTTCTCGTCGAGCATGGCCCGTACACGGCCGTAGTTCGAACCGACCAGCACCATGTCGCCCTGACGCAGCGTACCGTCCTGAACCAGCACGGTGGCTACCGGACCGCGGCCCTTGTCCAGGCGCGATTCGACGACCACACCACGGCCAGGAGCCGAAGGCGTTGCGGTCAATTCCAGTACTTCAGCCTGCAGCAACACAGCTTCGAGCAATTCGTCGACGCCGGTACCCTGCTTGGCCGAAACCGGTACGAACGGGGTGTCGCCGCCCCACTCTTCGGAAGTGACGCCGTGAACCGACAGCTCGCTGCGGATACGGTCCAGGTCGGCACCCGGCTTGTCGATCTTGTTCACCGCGACCACCAATGGCACGCCAGCGGCTTTCGCATGCTGAACGGCTTCGATGGTTTGCGGCATCACGCCGTCGTCCGCCGCGACCACCAGGATCACGATGTCCGTCGCCTTGGCACCACGGGCACGCATCGCGGTAAACGCGGCGTGGCCCGGGGTGTCGAGGAAGGTGACCATGCCACGCTCGGTTTCGACGTGGTAGGCACCGATGTGCTGAGTGATGCCGCCGGCTTCGCCAGCAGCGACCTTGGCACGACGGATGTAGTCGAGCAGCGAGGTCTTGCCGTGGTCAACGTGGCCCATGACGGTCACGACCGGAGCACGAGCGAAGGCTTCACCTTCGAACTTCAGCGATTCGGCCAGGGAATCTTCCAGGGCGGTGTCGCTGACCAGGGTCACCTTGTGGCCCAGCTCCTCGGCAACCAGCTGAGCAGTTTCCTGATCCAGCACCTGGTTGATGGTGGCCGGAGTGCCCAGCTTGAACATGAACTTGATGATCTCGGCAGCCTTGACCGACATCTGCGCAGCGAGATCGCCGACAGAGATGGTCTCGCCGATTTTCACGTCACGCACCAGAGGACCGGTAGGGCTCTGGAAGCCGTGGGCGTTGCGCTTCTTCAGCTTGCCCTTGCCACGACCGCCACGACGGAAGCCATCGCTTTCTTCGTCGGTGGTACGAGGCGCGGCGCGCGGAGTCGGAGCCTTCTCCTTGACGGTGGCACGGTGAGGCTGGTTCTTGCGCTCGCCATCACTGTTGCCACTGCCGCTGCGACGGTCGTCGTTGCGCGGCTTGTCGGGGCGACGGGGCTCTTCCTTCTTGCGCTCGGGCGCCGGTGCCGGAGCAACGGCAGCCACATCGACGCTCGGTGCCGATGGAGCTGGTGCCGGTGCGGCAGGGGCGTCCGTCTGAACGGTGCTGCCAGGCTGCTTGCGTGCTTCTTCTTCGGCACGCGAACGGGCTTCCTGCTCAGCCTTCTGACGGGCAGCATTTTCCGCTGCGCGACGCTCTTCGAGCTCACGCTTCTGTTCGGCCTGGATTTCTTCCGGGCTGCGCTGAACGAATACTTTCTTCTTGCGTACTTCTACGCTGATGCTCTTGCTACCGGCCACACGCAGGGTGCTTTGGGTCTTGCGCTGCAAGGTAATCTTGCGCGGTTCTTCCGCTTTCGCCTTGTGGCTGCTTTTCAAATGAGCCAGCAGAGCCTGCTTCTCATTGTCGGTCACAACTTGTCCGGCGTCGGTGTGCGGCAGACCTGCCTCACGCATCTGCTGAAGCAGGCGCTCTACCGGTGCGGCGACCTCTTGGGCCAATTCTTTCACCGTGACTTGCGTCATGCACTTCTCTCCTCAGGCCGCGCCAATTACTCGAACCAATGGGCTCGGGCGGCCATGATCAACTTGCCGGCACGATCTTGGTCAATGCCGTCGATGTCGAGCAGGTCGTCAATCGACTGCTCGGCCAGGTCTTCGCGGGTAACTACGCCGCGCACCGCCAGTTCCATCGCCAAATCCTTGTCCATACCCTCAAGCGAGAGCAGGTCTTCGGCCGGATGGGCGTCTGCCAGCTTTTCCTCTGTAGCGATGGCTTTGGTCAACAAGCGATCCTTGGCCCGAGCGCGAAGCTCGTTGACGATATCTTCGTCAAAGCCGTCGATGTTGAGCATCTCTTCCAACGGTACGTAGGCAATCTCTTCCAGGCTTGTGAAACCTTCGTCAACCAGTACCTGGGCCAGTTCTTCATCGACTTCCAGCTCGTCGATGAAGTTGCGCAGGATGTCACCGGTTTCCGCTTGCTGCTTGGCCTGGATGTCCGATTCGGTCATCACGTTCAGTGTCCAGCCGGTCAACTGGCTGGCCAGACGCACGTTCTGACCGCCACGACCGATGGCCTGAGCCAGGTTGTCGGCGCCCACGGCGATGTCCATGGCATGGGCGTCTTCGTCGACGATGATGGCCGCGACTTCCGCCGGGGACATGGCATTGATGACGAACTGTGCCGGGTTATCGTCCCAGAGGACGATGTCGACGCGCTCGCCGCCCAACTCGCCGGACACAGCCTGCACACGCGATCCGCGCATGCCGATACAGGCACCCTGCGGGTCGATGCGCTTGTCCTTGGAGCGAACGGCGATCTTGGCGCGCGAACCCGGATCACGGGATGCGGCCATGACTTCAATGAGGCCTTCAGCGATTTCCGGCACTTCGATGCGGAACAGCTCGATGAGCATTTCCGGCGCGGTGCGCGAAAGAATCAGTTGAGGACCACGGTTTTCGGTACGGATTTCCTTGAGCAGTGCACGCAAGCGCACACCGACACGGAAGGTTTCCCGCGAAATGATATCTTCCCGAGCCAACAGGGCCTCGGCGTTGTTGCCCAGGTCGACGATGACATTGTCACGGGTCACTTTCTTGACCGTACCCGAGATGATCTCGCCCAGACGCTCGCGGTAAGCGTCGACCACCTGGGCGCGCTCGGCTTCGCGAACTTTCTGCACGATGACCTGCTTGGCGGTCTGTGCAGCGATACGACCGAACTCGATGGAGTCGATCTTCTCTTCGATGACGTCACCCACCTTGGCTTCGGGATGGGTCAATACAACCTTGCTCGGCCAGGTTTCGATGGCCGGATCGTCCAGATCGGCTTCCTCGACGACCGTCCAGCGACGGAAGGTTTCATAGGAGCCGGTGTGGCGATTGATTTCCACGCGAAGATCCACTTCGTCTTCGAAGCGTTTCTTGGTCGCGGTCGCCAGAGCAATCTCCAGCGCTTCGAATATTACGCCTGCCGGTACACCCTTTTCATTGGATACCGACTCAACAACCAGCAGTACTTCTTTGCTCATCGTACGCCTCGCCTTTCGCAAGCCATTGGATCCGCGGGACCCGCAGTATCTGGCACGTCTCAGTCAAAACTGGGAATGATATTGGCCTTGTCGATCGAATCGATCGGCAGCAGGAATTCGTGTTCGTCTACTCGAATCACGACATCCTGATCCTCCACACCGTGGAGAAGGCCCTGAAAGTTGCGTCGTCCTTCGAAAGGCGCGCGCAGCTTTATCTTTACTTGTGCTCCGGCGTACGCTGCAAACTGTTCGATGGTGAACAGCGGGCGTTCCATGCCTGGAGAAGAAACTTCAAGGGTGTATTCGACCGTGATGGGATCTTCGACATCCAGCACACCACTGAGCTGGCGACTGACGATGGCGCAGTCGTCCACCAGCACGCCGCCCTCTTTATCGATATAGACACGCAAAAGTGAATGGCGGCCTTGAGCCGAAAACTCAATACCCCAGCATTCATAGCCTAGGGCCACGACCACCGGGGCCAACAAGGCCTGCAACTGTTCTAGCTTGCTCGACACCTGAACCCCCTCGTGCATGCTGTGCAAATAAAAAATGGGCGAAGCGCCCATCCCGGATACGCCGTTGAATACCGGCGCTAAGAACTGTCCAGCTAACAAAAAGCCCCTTTGAAAAGGGGCCTTGCTAAAACTGGTTGCGGGAGCTGGATTTGAACCAACGACCTTCGGGTTATGAGCCCGACGAGCTACCAGACTGCTCCATCCCGCGACAAAGCTGGGGCGAAAGTATACGACCGAACCCGTTTTGGGTCAATCCAAGCTTCCACCGACAAGAAAGCCCGCAACAGCGGGCTCTCCTGATTACTAATTGGTACCGAGAAGGGGACTCGAACCCCTACACCCTATGGGCACAACCACCTCAAGGTTGCGTGTCTACCAATTCCACCACCTCGGCAATACAACGTTTGAAACCCTTACCGCTTTTGTAACCCTGATGCTCTTTCGAGAATCATTTTTGCTCTTGAGCCTGAGGAACGTCAGCAGCAGGAGCCGCATCGGTCTTTTGCTCTTGAAGCACCGGAACATCATCTGTAGCCGGCTTCTGCCGTGGTGCTTCGATAACCGCTGGATCTGGCAAACCTACTTGAGTCAGCTGTTGAGCTTTCTCTTTAGCAAAGTAACCTAACCCCAAGCTGGTTATGAAGAAACAGGCGGCAAGTATAGCAGTAAACTTACTAAGAAAGGTAGAGGAACCTTGGCTTCCGAAGACAGTATTTGATGCACCTGCCCCGAACGACGCGCCAGCGTCCGCACCTTTACCCTGTTGCAGCAAAACCAGAGCGACGACGCTCAGGGCACCCAACAGATGAAGAACGACTACGACTGTTTCCAGCATTTTCTCAGTTTCCCGCGGCGCGACAGATCGCACCGAAATCATCTGCATTCAGGGAAGCACCACCAATCAGGCCCCCATCGATATCCGGCATGCCGAACAGTTCGGCCGCATTGGCCGCTTTGACGCTACCGCCGTACAACAGCCGCACAGCTTGTGCGACCTTGGCATCTTCTGCCGTCAACTGGGCGCGGATGGCAGCGTGCACATCCTGAGCCTGTTGCGGCGTGGCCGTCAGCCCGGTGCCAATGGCCCAGACCGGTTCGTAGGCGATCACCGCACGGGTGAACGCTTCGATACCCAGGGCTGTAACCACACTGCCCAGCTGACGACCTACAATATCCAATGTCTGACCGGCTTCGCGCTCTTCCAGGGTTTCCCCTATGCACAGCACTGGCGTCAGGCCGGCCGCTTGCGCGGCGCGGAATTTCTCGATCAGCTGCTGTTCACCTTCGCCGATGACCTGGCGACGCTCGGAATGGCCGATCAGTACCAGTGAACACCCGGCATCGACCAACTGGCTCGAAGCCGTTTCACCGGTCAGCGCACCCTGCTCGGCCTGAACCGCGCAGTTTTGAGCACCGACGGCGACCTTGCTCCCCTGCAGACCCTCGACCACACGGTCGATGAACAGCAGAGGTGGGAACACCGCAACCTCGACAGAGTCGGGCAAGGACTGATCAGACAGACCCTTGATCAGCTCAGCGACGCTGGCGCGGGTACCATGCATTTTCCAGTTACCAGCTACCATGGGGCGACGCATGCTGTACCTCGTCGATCAAAGTGGGCGCAGATGTTACCCAACGCAACGTTCACTGGCAAGCCGTATTCAGGCGCAAACTTCACTCACCAGTCTGGCAAGCTCATCGGCATAGCCACGCACGACCTTTTCGTCGTCGCCTTCGACCATTACCCGCACCAACGGCTCGGTACCGGACTTGCGCAACAGCACCCGCCCACGGCCACCCATGGCCTGGGTGACGCGCTCGCACGCCTCCTTGACCGACGGATGCTCGACCGGATTGACGTCGCCACCGGCGAAGCGCACGTTGACCAATACCTGAGGGCACTTGCGCAGCCCTTGGCGGGCATGGGCAAGGGTTTCATCACGACGCTTGAGGGCCAGCAGCACCTGCAACGCAGCAATGATCGCGTCACCCGTGGTGGTGTGATGGCAGCACACGATGTGCCCGGAATTCTCGCCGCCCAGCTGCCAATCACGCTCCTTGAGCTCGGCCATGACGTAGCGGTCACCGACGCTGGCGCGTACGAACGGGATGGAGAGATCCTTGAAGGCCAACTCCAGCCCCAGGTTGCTCATCAGCGTCCCCACAACGCCGCCATGCAGCTTGCCGCGCTCCTGAAGGTCGCGGGCGATGATGAACAGCAGGTCGTCGCCATCGACGATAGCGCCGGTATGGTCGACCATCAGGACGCGGTCGCCGTCACCGTCGAAAGCGATGCCCAGGTCCGCGTGCCCGATCAGTACGGCAGCCTGCAGCGCTTCCATGTGGGTGGAGCCACAGTTGTCGTTGATGTTCAGGCCGTCGGGCGCTGCGGACAGCACCGTAACCTGCGCACCCAGCTCGCGAAAAACATTCGGGGCAACTTTGTAAGTGGCGCCATGTGCACAATCGATCACCAGTTTGAGACCGGCGAAATCGGTGGTGGTGGGCACACTGCTCTTGCAGAATTCGATGTAGCGACCAGCCGCGTCGTTGATGCGTGAAACCTTGCCCAGCTTGCTGGACTCGGCCACGGTCATGGGTGCATCCATGAGCTCTTCGATCATCGATTCGACTTCGTCAGGCAGTTTGGTGCCCTGACCGGAGAAGAACTTGATGCCGTTATCATCGTGCGGATTGTGCGAGGCACTGATGACGATACCGGCCTCGGCGTGGAACGTGCGCGTCAGGTAGGCAATGGCAGGCGTTGGCATCGGGCCAAGCAGCAGCACGTCGGCGCCAGCCGCTGACAAGCCGGCCTCCAGCGCGGACTCGAACATGTAGCCGGAGATGCGCGTGTCCTTGCCGACCAGTACGCGGCAGGCGCCCATCTTGCGGAACGCCATGCCCGCCGCCCAGCCCAGCTTGAGCATGAAGTCAGGGGTGATCGGGTACTCGCCGACACGGCCACGAATGCCGTCGGTGCCAAAATATTTCCTGCTCATAAGTACTCCGTAATTCTTATTCGGCCGCTTCAACGGCGGCGATCATCCGAACGACATCGATCGTTTCGGCCACATCGTGGACGCGCAGGATCTTTGCCCCCTTGGTCATCGCCAGGGCAGCCAGGGCCAAGCTGCCGTTGAGGCGCTCGGTCACGGGCTTGTTCAGGGCCAGGCCAACCATGCTCTTGCGCGAAACGCCCACCAGCAAGGGCCGCCCGAGCGCATGCAGTGCCTGCATATGCTTGAACAGGCTCAGGTTGTGCGCATGCGATTTGGCGAAGCCGAAGCCTGGGTCGAGGAGTATACGCTCAGCCGGGATGCCTGCCGAAGCGCAGGCTTGCATTCGTTCGAGCAAAAAGCTCGACACCTCGCCCAACAGGTCGTCGTAATGGGGATGATCCTGCATGGTGCCAGGCTCGCCCTGCATGTGCATCAGGCAAACCGGCAGGCCGGTGGCCGCCGCAGCGTCCAGCGCGCCGTCACGGCGTAGCGCACGCACATCGTTGATCAGGCCAGCGCCAAGCCGTGCACTTTCGCGCATGACGGCCGGAGTGGACGTGTCAACGGAGATGATCACATCGAGTTCGCGGCTGATCGCTTCGACCAATGGCGCGACACGCTCCAGCTCTTCGACCACGGAGACCGGGCGAGCACCCGGACGTGTCGACTCGCCACCGATGTCGATGAGGGTCGCACCCGCCTCGACCATTGCCTGCGCATGACGCAGGGCAAGATCGCGCTGGTTGAACCGGCCGCCATCGGAGAAAGAGTCGGGAGTGATATTGAGGATACCCATGACGTGCGTCTGGGTCAGATCGAGAACTCGGTTGCCGCAAGGCAACCGAGTGGGGTATTGCGAAGGGGTCATGTCAAACCTTAGGTATCAAGCGCGAGACGTCTGTTTCAGACTTCGGCCGCTGGACCACCGATGGGTGTCTCAGGACGCGGATCCGGTGCGATGGTGGTGCCCGAAGGACCCGAACCACCACCAGACCAGTCGCGAGGCTCACGTGGCGTACGGCCGGCCATGATGTCGTCGATCTGATCGGCATCGATCGTTTCGTACTTCATCAGTGCATCTGCCATCGCGTCCAGCTTGTCTCGGTTGTCAGTGAGGATCTGCTTGGCCGTGCCGTAGCACTGGTCAATGATGCTGCGCACTTCGGAGTCGATCACCTTGGCGGTCTCACCCGATACGGCTGCTGCGCCACCACCGCCGCCACGACCCAGGTAGCCCTGGTCTTCGTCTTCGGCGTAGAGCAATGGGCCGAGTTTCTCCGACAGGCCCCACTTGGTGACCATGTTCCGGGCGATCTGGCTGGCACGCATGATGTCGTTGGAGGCACCGGTGGTGACGCCATCGAAGCCCAAGGTCATCTCTTCGGCGATACGGCCGCCATACAGCGAGCAGATCTGGCTGATCAGCGCACGCTTGGAGAGGCTGTAGCGATCCTCTTCAGGCAGGAACATGGTCACACCCAAGGCACGACCACGGGGAATGATCGAGACCTTGTAGACCGGATCGTGCTCAGGCACGACGCGACCGACGATGGCGTGGCCCGCTTCGTGATAGGCAGTGTTCTGCTTTTCCTTCTCGGACATGACCATGGTCTTGCGCTCGGCGCCCATCATGATCTTGTCCTTGGCGAGTTCGAACTCTTTCATCTCGACAAGGCGCTTGCCATTACGGGCAGCGAACAGCGAGGCCTCGTTGACCAGGTTGGCCAGGTCGGCACCGGAGAAGCCTGGCGTGCCGCGAGCGATGACAGCAGGGTTCACGTCGTCGCCCAAAGGCGCTTTCTTCATGTGGACCTTGAGGATCTGCTCGCGCCCACGGATGTCCGGCAGCCCTACCACGACCTGACGGTCGAAGCGGCCTGGACGCAGCAGCGCAGGGTCGAGTACGTCAGGACGGTTGGTCGCAGCAATGACGATGATCCCGTCATTCATTTCGAAACCGTCCATCTCGACCAGCAACTGGTTGAGCGTCTGCTCGCGTTCGTCGTGACCGCCACCCATGCCAGCGCCACGATGACGACCCACGGCATCGATTTCGTCGATGAAGATGATGCAGGGCGCATGCTTCTTGGCTTGCTCGAACATGTCACGCACACGGCTGGCACCGACGCCGACGAACATTTCGACGAAGTCCGAACCGGAAATGGTGAAGAACGGAACCTTGGCTTCACCGGCGATGGCCTTGGCCAGCAAGGTCTTACCGGTACCGGGCGGGCCGACCATCAGCACGCCACGAGGGATACGACCGCCCAGGCGCTGGAACTTGCCTGGGTCGCGCAGGAACTCGACCAGCTCGCCGACTTCTTCCTTGGCTTCGTCGCAACCGGCGACGTCAGCCAGGGTGGTCTTGACCTGATCTTCGGACAGCAGGCGCGCCTTGCTCTTGCCAAAACTCATCGGGCCGCCCTTGCCGCCCGCTCCGCCCTGCATCTGGCGCATGAAGAACATGAACACCGCGATGATCACCAGGATCGGGAAGCTGGCCACCAGGAGCTGGGTCCAGATGCTTTGCTGTTCAGGCTGCTTGCCTTCGACCACGACCTTGTTGTCCACCAGATCGCCGATCAGGCCGTTGTCCTGGATGGCCGGGCGGATGGTCTTGAAGGCATCGCCGTCAGTGCGCTTGCCGGTGATGACATAGCCATCGACCGCCACGCGTTCTACCTTGCCGTCCTTCACCTGCTGGATGAAGTCGGAATAGTTGAGGGTCTGCGGCTCGTTGGGGCTGGAGAAGTTGTTCATGACCGTCACCAGGACGGCGGCGATGATCAACCACAGGATCAGATTCTTTGCCATATCGTTCAATTCGCTACCCTCTGAAGCCTGCTACCCGCAACCCGCGCAGGCGTGCTTCGCATGATGTTCACCGGCCAAACTTACTACATTGCCTGCGGCTCCGCAGGCGGCGTCTGTAACCTTTTGTGAAACTTTGACTGCGTAATCTTCGTTTATGCTCAGCATGCCGCGCCATTTAATAAAAGCTATCGACAGCCTCAGACCTCTTGGTCCGGCTTTTCCACACCCTTGAAACCGCGGGCCAGCAGGTACTGCTCGCGGGAGCGGTCACGGGACGAGGAAGGCTTGCGCATCTGTACCTTCTCGAACATCTGCCGAACGGTCTTGTGATACACGTCGAAGCCTTCACCCTGGAAGACCTTGATCAGGAAATCACCGCCCGGACGCAGGACCCGGCTGGCCAGGTCGAGCGCCAGCTCGCAGAGAAACATCGCACGAGGCATGTCGACTGCGGCCAGTCCACTCATATTGGGGGCCATATCGGAAATCACAAGGTCGACTTCCGAATTGCCGACGGCTGCCAGGATCTGCGCCAACACCGCGTCTTCGGTGAAATCGCCCTGAATGAAGGTGACATCGGGGATGCTGTCCATTTCCAGGATGTCGGACGCAATGAGGCGACCCTGGCCACCAATCAGACGACTGGTCACCTGGGACCAGCCGCCGGGCGCTGCGCCCAGGTCGATGACGCTCATGCCGGGACGGATCAGGCGGTCGCGTTCCTGTATTTCCAGCAGCTTGTAGCTTGCACGCGAACGATACCCGTCTTTCTGCGCCATTTTGACGTAGGGATCGTTGAAGTGTTCTTTCAGCCAATTGAGGCTTGTCTTGGAACGGGCCACGGGGCACCTCGAATAACGGGTCGTGATTAACTGGGCGGAGCCGAGGGCGCTCGGGTAAACTGGCCGCCGCTTTTTACAAGATCAGATGAAGGGTCAGATTATGCCGCTCACTCAGGAGCAGAAGAAACAGTACAAATCGATTGGTCACCATCTCAAGCCGGTTTTGATGGTTGCCGACAACGGTTTGACTGAAGGTGTTTTAGCAGAATTCGAACGCGCCTTGAGCGATCACGAGCTGATCAAGATCAAACTCAACATCCTCGACCGCGAACAACGCCTGCAAGCCGTTGCCGAACTGTGCAAGGTCGGCCGTGCCGATCTGGTCCAGGTCATCGGCAAGATGGCACTGGTTTACCGCAAGAACCCGCAAGTGAACAAGCAGCTGTCGAACGTGCATCGATTCCGCTGATGCTCATGCCGATCCTCAAGGTCGCGCCCTGCGCGCCCTCGAGGGCACCGGCTGCACCACCAGCACCAGGCCGGTAACGCCCGCCACCAGATAGCACAACAACTGCCAGCGCACTGCATCGGCCAGCATCCAGGCCACGGCGAAATACGCCGCGCACGCCACCAATACCGCCCACAACAGCTGCCCGCGCGCGTCGCGCACAAGGCACGCCGCACCCTGCAATCGTGCCAGCAACAGCAGTTGCAGCACCGCGCAGAAACCGGCGAAACCCATCAGCATGGAGCCAGTCTGGCTACCGATATCTTCCACCAGCAGCGGAGCGAGGCCAACCTTGACCAGCGCTGGCAGCACACCGAAATGCAGCATCCACAGGCCACCGACCCAAAGCGTCTGGGTCAGTTGCCAGATGACGGCGCTCACCTGCCGGGACTGCGGCCGATCAAATGTGGGCGACTTCGACAATCTCATACTCGATCACGCCACCGGGCGTCTTCACCGTGACCACATCGCCCTCTTCCTTGGCGATCAGGGCACGTGCGATGGGCGAGCCATGGGACAGCTTGCCGCCCTTGATGTCGGCCTCGTCTTCTCCCACGATCTTGTACTTCACGCGCTCGTCGGTCTCGACATTGGCGATTTCCACAGTCGTGCCGAAGATCACCTTGCCGGTTTTCGGAATCGTGGTGACGTCGATCACCACAGCATTCTGCAAACGGCCTTCGATGTCGCGGATACGTGCCTCGACCATGCCCTGCTCCTCGCGGGCGGCATGGTATTCGGCGTTTTCCTTGAGGTCGCCCAATTCGCGCGCCTCACCGATGGCCTGACTCAAGCGCGGACGCTCGGTCTTGCTGAGAAACTCGTGTTCTTGCTCCAGGGCGCGATGGCCCTGGACGGTCATTGGATACTTGATCATGCGTTGAGTCCTGCGTGGAGATCCTGCAAACGGCGCACGGTCTTTTCCGGACCGAACTTCAGCGCTTCACAGATCGCTTCGCCAGCGGCAATGGTCGTGGTGCAGTAGATCTTGTGCTGCAAGGCGTTGCGACGGATCGAGTAAGAATCGGCGATCGATTGACGACCTTCGGTGGTGTTGATGATCAAGGTGACTTCGTCGTTCTTGATCATGTCGACCACGTGCGGACGGCCTTCGGTCACTTTGTTCACGCGACGTACTTTCAACCCGGCTTCTTCGATGACGCGCGCGGTGCCTGCGGTGGCGACCACTTCGAAGCCCAGGGCGATCAGGTCGCGAGCGACGCCTGCCACCAGCGGCTTGTCGTCGTCGCGAACACTGATGAACGCGGTGCCGCCGGTTGGCAATACTTCGCTGGCGCCCATCTGGGCCTTGGCGAAGGCTTCGCCGAAGGTGTCGCCGACGCCCATCACTTCACCGGTGGATTTCATTTCCGGGCCGAGGATCGGGTCGACGCCTGGGAACTTGGCGAACGGGAACACCGCTTCCTTGACGCTGTAGAAGTTGGGAATGATTTCCTGAGTGAAGCCGATTTCCTTCAGCGTCTTGCCGGCCATGACGCGCGCCGCGATCATCGCCAGCGAGGTGCCGATGCACTTGGACACGAACGGCACGGTACGCGAGGCACGCGGGTTGACTTCGATCACATAGATCTTGTCGCCCTGCAAGGCCAGCTGCACGTTCATCAAGCCGATAACGCCCAGCTCCAGGGCCATCTTCTTGACCTGCTCGCGCACTTCGTCCTGCACGTGAGCCGGCAGCGAGTACGGTGGCAGCGAGCACGCCGAGTCACCGGAGTGAACGCCGGCCTGCTCGATGTGCTGCATGATCGCGCCGATGACCACGTCGGTCCCGTCGCACACCGCGTCCACGTCCATCTCGATGGCGCAGTTGAGGAAGTGGTCGAGCAGCACCGGGCTGTCGTTGGACACCTGCACGGCTTCACGCAGGTAGCGCTTGAGCTCGTCCAGCTCGTAGACGATTTCCATGGCACGGCCGCCCAGCACGTAGGAAGGACGCACGACCAGCGGATAACCGATGGTGCCGGCAGCACGAATGGCTTCTTCTTCGCTGCGCACAGTGGCGTTCGGCGGCTGCAGCAGGTTCAGGCGCTGGACCATCTGCTGGAAGCGCTCGCGGTCTTCGGCGCGGTCGATGGCGTCAGGGCTGGTGCCGATGATCGGCACGCCGGCTTCTTCTAGCGCGCGGGCCAGTTTCAGCGGGGTCTGGCCACCGTACTGGACGATGACACCCTTGGGCTTCTCGACGCGTACCACTTCCAGCACGTCTTCGAGCGTCAACGGCTCGAAGTACAGACGGTCGGAGGTGTCGTAGTCGGTGGAGACGGTTTCCGGGTTGCAGTTGACCATGATGGTCTCGTACCCGTCGGCGCGCAGGGCCAGGGCCGCGTGAACGCAGCAGTAGTCGAACTCGATGCCCTGGCCGATACGGTTCGGACCACCGCCCAGGATCATGATCTTGTCACGGTCCGACGGGTTGGCTTCGCACTCTTCCTCGTACGTGGAGTACAGGTAGGCGGTGTCGGTGGCGAACTCGGCGGCGCAGGTGTCGACGCGCTTGTAGACCGGAAAGATTTCCAGCTTGTGGCGGTGGCGACGCAGGTTCTTGTCGGTGATGCCCAGCAGCTTGGCCAGGCGCTGATCGGAGAAGCCCTTGCGCTTGAGACGGAACATCAAGGCCTTGTCGATATCGGCCAGACCCAGGGTCTTGACCTTCTCTTCTTCCTTGATCAGGTCTTCCATCTGCACCAGGAACCAGCGGTCGATCATGGTCAGGTCGAAGATAGCGTCCACGCTCATGCCGGCGCGCATGGCGTCGGCGACGTACCAGATGCGCTCGGCGCCCGGCACGGTCAGTTCGCGCTTGAGGATGCCGCTGGCTTCAGGGCTGCTCAGGTCGACTTTCGGGTCCAGGCCACAGACGCCCACTTCCAGGCCGCGCAAGGCTTTCTGCAGGGATTCCTGGAAGGTCCGGCCGATGGCCATGACTTCACCCACGGATTTCATCTGGGTGGTCAGGCGTGCGTCGGCCTTGGGGAATTTCTCGAAGGCGAAGCGTGGCAGCTTGGTGACGACGTAGTCGATCGACGGCTCGAAGGACGCCGGGGTCTTGCCGCCGGTGATGTCGTTCTGCAGTTCGTCGAGGGTGTAACCAACGGCGAGCTTGGCCGCGACCTTGGCGATCGGGAAACCGGTGGCCTTGGAAGCCAGCGCCGAGGAACGTGACACGCGCGGGTTCATCTCGATGACGACCATGCGGCCGGTGTTCGGGCAGATACCGAACTGCACGTTCGAACCGCCGGTTTCCACGCCGATCTCGCGCAGGACCGCCAGGGAGGCGTTGCGCAGGATCTGGTATTCCTTGTCGGTGAGGGTCTGCGCCGGTGCGACGGTGATCGAGTCACCGGTGTGCACGCCCATCGGGTCGAAGTTCTCGATCGAGCAGACGATGATGCAGTTGTCCTTTTTGTCGCGGACCACTTCCATCTCGTACTCTTTCCAGCCGATCAGCGATTCGTCGATCAGCAGTTCCTTGGTCGGCGACAGGTCCAGACCACGGGCGCAGATTTCTTCGAATTCTTCACGGTTGTAGGCGATGCCGCCACCGGTGCCGCCCATGGTGAACGAAGGACGAATGATGCACGGGAAGCCGAGCTTCTCGAGTACCGCGTTGGCTTCTTCCATGCTGTGGGCGATGCCCGAGCGCGGGCAGGCCAGGCCAATGGATTTCATGGCCTTGTCGAAGCGCGAACGGTCTTCGGCCTTGTCGATGGTGTCGGCGTTGGCACCGATCATTTCCACGCCGAACTTGGCCAGCACGCCTTCGCGCTCCAGGTCCAGGGCGCAGTTCAGGGCAGTCTGGCCACCCATGGTCGGCAGCACGGCGTCCGGACGCTCCTTCTCGATGATCTTGGCCACGGTCTGCCATTTGATCGGTTCGATGTAGGTGGCGTCGGCCATGTCCGGGTCGGTCATGATGGTGGCCGGGTTGGAGTTAACCAGGATGACGCGGTAACCCTCTTCGCGCAGAGCCTTGCAGGCCTGGGCGCCGGAGTAGTCGAATTCGCAGGCCTGGCCGATGACGATCGGGCCGGCACCAAGAATCAGGATGCTTTTCAAGTCTGTACGTTTTGGCATGGTTCTCACTCAATTGCGCAGTCCAGCCGGCTGCCCGCCTGGACTTTATTGGGCGGCGCCCTGGCGGCCTGTCCGTCTTCGACGGGGCCGGCCGGGGCGCGCGTTACACACGGGTCCGACAGGAATCAGCGGCGTTTGGCCATCGATTCGATGAAGCGGTCGAACAGTGGCGAGACGTCGTTGGGGCCGGGGCTGGCTTCAGGGTGACCCTGGAAGCTGAAGGCGGCCTTGTCGGTCAGCTCGATGCCCTGCAGGGTGCCATCGAACAGCGATTTGTGGATCGCACGCACATTGCCCGGCAGCGTCGCTTCGTCTACCGCGAAACCATGGTTCTGGCTGGTGATCATCACCACACCGCTGTCGACGTCCTGGACCGGGTGGTTGGCGCCGTGGTGGCCGTGACCCATCTTGACGGTCTTGGCGCCGGCGGCCAGGGCCAGCAGCTGGTGACCCAGGCAGATACCGAAGACCGGGATCTCGGTCTGCAGCACTTCCTTGATCGCCTGGATAGCGTAGTCGCAGGGCTCTGGATCGCCAGGGCCGTTGGACAGGAACACGCCATCGGGGTTGAGCGCGAGCACGTCGGCGGCCGGGGTTTGCGCCGGCACCACGGTCAGGTGGCAGCCGCGCTCGACGAGCATGCGCAGGATGTTGACCTTGACGCCGTAGTCATAGGCAACCACGTGATACGGCAATTCACTGTTGGGCACGTCGGGGTGGCTGTCGGACTTGAGGTCCCAGACACTGGAGCGCCACTGGTAGGTGTCCTTGGTGCTGACTTCCTTGGCCAGGTCCATGCCCTTGAGGCCAGGGAAGGCGCGAGCGGCGGCGATGGCGGCCTCTTCGCTGATGTCGTCACCGGCCATGATGCAGCCGTTCTGCGCGCCCTTCTCACGCAGGATGCGGGTCAGGCGGCGAGTATCGATGCCGGCGATGGCGACGACATTGTTGGCTTTCAGGTATTCGTCCAGGGACAGCGTGTTGCGCCAGTTGCTGGCAACCAGTGGCAGGTCGCGGATCACCAGGCCTGCGGACCAGACGCGATCGGACTCGGCGTCTTCGGGCGTGGTGCCGGTGTTGCCGATGTGGGGGTAGGTCAGGGTAACGATTTGCTGGGCATAGGAAGGATCGGTAAGGATTTCCTGATAGCCGGTCATGGCGGTGTTGAACACCACCTCACCAACGGTTTGCCCGTCGGCTCCAATGGCTTCGCCGCGAAAGATGCTGCCATCGGCAAGGGCGAGTATGGCTGGCTTAGTCAAGAAGACCTCCCGTAAATAAAGCCTGAAAGGGCGATCGCAGGTTGTAAAAAAGCGGAATGCCGTATGGATACGTCACCCCGCTTCTTTTCATCGAATTATCTGCGCGCTTTTAGTGGACACACTAAAGCTGTAGCTTACAGAAAAGAGGGGTTTTGGTCTACCGCGAATGCGGTGGGAAGTTCGCGTGATGCGACAGGGGGCAGGGATTTGTGGAGATAGGGCGGGCCTCTTCGCGGGCAGAGCCCGCTCCCACAGGGGTAGCGTTTACCCTTGGGAGCGTGACTAGGGCGATGAAGTCAATGCAGGTCGAGCACATCCTGCATGTCGTAGAAGCCTGGGGCACGGCCGTCGAGCCAGAGGGCGGCGCGTACCGCACCCTTGGCGAACGTCATGCGGCTGGAGGCCTTGTGGGTGATCTCGACGCGCTCGCCGTCAGCGGCGAACAGCACGGTGTGGTCGCCCACCACGTCACCGGCCCGCACGGTGGCGAAACCGATGGTCTGACGCTCGCGGGCGCCGGTCTGGCCTTCACGGCCGTAGACCGCCACTTGCTTGAGATCACGCCCCAAGGCATTGGCAACCACTTCACCCATGCGCACTGCCGTGCCCGACGGAGCATCGACCTTGTGCCGGTGATGGGCTTCCATGATCTCGATATCGACATCGTCGCCCAACACCCGTGCAGCGGTGTCGAGCAGCTTCAGGCACAGGTTGACGCCGACGCTGAAGTTGGCAGCGAAGACAATCGGAATGTCCTTGCCCGCATCGGCCAGCAACGCCTTCTCCTCGGGACTGAAACCAGTCGTGCCGATGACCATGGCCTTGCCGGCCTTGCGGCAGAACGCCAGATTCTTCAGGGTCACGGTCGGGTGGGTGAAGTCGATCAATACATCGAACTCCTCCCCCACCTTCGCCACGTCACCCGACAACGGCACGCCGATACGACCCAGCGCCGCCAGCTCACCGGCATCGGCGCCGACCAGCGTGCTGTCCGGCCGATCAATCGCAGCAGTCAGACCGGCGCCGGGCGCCAGCTGGACCGCTTCGATCAGCGTCTTGCCCATGCGCCCGGCGGCGCCCATCACAGCTATACGTCGCATGCTCGAATCCTTATGCCTTACAGGTCGCCGAAGAAACGCTTCACACCCTCGAACCAACCATTGGCCTTCGGCGAATGGGATTCGTCGCCTTCCAGAGAAGTGCGGAATTCTTCCAACAACTCACGCTGACGGCGGTTGAGGTTGACGGGGGTTTCCACCGCCACTCGGCACATCAGGTCGCCAGCACCACCGCCACGCACGGGCGCAACGCCCTTGCCACGCAGACGGAACTGCTTGCCGGTCTGGGTGCCTTCCGGAATCTTCAGCTTGACCCGACCGTCGAGGGTCGGCACTTCCAGCTCGCCGCCCAGGGCCGCATCGGTGAAGCTGATCGGCACTTCGCAGTACAGGTGCTTGCCGTCGCGCTGGAAGATCGCGTGCTCGCGCACGTTGATGACCACGTACAGATCGCCGGTCGGACCGCCCTGCATGCCCGCCTCGCCTTCGCCGGAGAGGCGAATGCGGTCGCCGGTGTCGACGCCCGAAGGCACCTTGACCGAGAGGGTCTTGTACTCTTCGACACGGCCTTCGCCGTGGCACGAATCGCACGGGTCGGAGATGATCTTGCCCTGGCCATGGCAGCGCGGGCAGGTCTGCTGCACAGAGAAGAAGCCCTGCTGCATGCGCACCTGGCCGATACCGCCACAGGTTGGGCAGGTGATCGGCGCCGAGCCCTTCTTCGCGCCACTGCCGTCGCAGGGCTTGCAGTTGACCAGCGTCGGCACACGGATACTGACCGTGGTGCCGCGCACGGCTTCTTCCAGGTTCAGCTCGAGGGTGTAGCGCAGGTCGCTGCCACGCTGGGCGCCACCGCGGCCATTGCCGCCACGGCCGCCACCGAAGAAATCGCTGAACACATCACCGAAGATGTCGGAGAAATTCTGCCCGCCGAAGCCCTGACCACCGCCACCCATGCTCGGGTCGACGCCAGCATGACCATACTGGTCGTATGCCGCGCGCTTGCTGGCGTCGGACAGCACTTCGTAGGCCTCGTTGGCCTCCTTGAAGGCTTCCTCGGATTCCTTGCTGTCGGGGTTGCGATCCGGGTGATGCTTCATCGCGAGGCGGCGATAGGCCTTCTTCAGATCCGCTTCGCTGGAGCCTCGCTCCACCCCCAGAACCTCGTAATAGTCACGCTTTGCCATAAGTCTTTTTACTCTTTTGGGAGCCAGCACGCAGGGGCGCCGCTGACCGCGCCGCCAACATCCGATCGCTGTCGCATGTTGTTAAAATTCGTGTATTCCAGACACGCCAACGCGGGAGCAAGCCCCCGCGCGGCGACATCCTACCAGTCACCGTGCGAGCACAGTCAACCGGCCGACCAACAAGAATTACTTGTTGTCTTTGACTTCTTCGAATTCGGCATCGACGACGTCGTCGTGCTTGCCGGCTTCTTCCGCTGGCTGAGCAGCGGCACCTTCAGGCTTCTCGGCCTGTTCGGCGTACATCTTCTGCGCCACTGGAGCGGAGACCTTGGACAGTTCTTCGACCTTGGCATCGATCGCTGCCTTGTCGTCGCCCTTGACCGCAGTTTCCAGCGCCACGACGGCCGCTTCGATGGCAGTCTTCTCGTCGGCGGTGACCTTGTCACCTGCGTCAGCGACCATCTTGCGAGTCGAGTGCACCAGTGCATCACCCTGGTTGCGGGCAGCGGCCAGCTCTTCGAACTTGCGGTCTTCCTCGGCGTTGACTTCAGCGTCACGAACCATCTGCTGAATTTCGTCTTCGGACAGACCTGAATTGGCCTTGATCACGATCGACTGAGTCTTGCCGGTGGCCTTGTCCTTCGCGCCGACGTGCAGGATGCCGTTGGCATCGATGTCGAAGGTCACTTCGATCTGCGGTACGCCACGTGGAGCCGGTGGAATCTCGGCCAGGTCGAACTTGCCCAGCGACTTGTTCTGCGCGGCTTGCTTGCGCTCGCCCTGCAGGACGTGGATGGTCACGGCGCCCTGGTTGTCGTCGGCAGTCGAGAATACCTGCGATTTCTTGGTAGGAATCGTGGTGTTCTTCTCGATCAGCGCGGTCATCACGCCACCCATGGTTTCGATACCCAGGGTCAGCGGGCTGACGTCGAGCAGCAGCACGTCTTTCACGTCACCGGCCAGTACGGCACCCTGGATGGCAGCACCCATGGCAACGGCTTCGTCAGGGTTGACGTCCTTGCGAGCTTCCTTACCGAAGAAATCGGTCACCAGCTTCTGTACCAGCGGCATACGGGTCTGACCACCGACCAGGATCACGTCGTTGATCGCGCCAACGTCGATACCGGCGTCTTTCATGGCGGTGCGGCAAGGTTCGATGGTGCGTTGAACCAGGTCTTCGACCAGCGATTCCAGCTTGGCGCGGGAGATCTTCACGTTCAAGTGCTTGGGACCGGTCGCGTCTGCAGTGATGTACGGCAGGTTGACGTCGGTCGACTGGCTCGAGGACAGTTCGATCTTGGCTTTTTCCGCAGCTTCCTTCAGGCGCTGCATGGCCAGCGGATCACCCTTGAGGTTCATGCCGCTTTCTTTCTTGAACTCGTCGACGAGGTAGTCGATCAAGCGGATGTCGAAGTCCTCACCACCCAGGAAGGTGTCGCCGTTGGTGGCCAACACTTCGAACTGGTGCTCGCCATCGACTTCGGCGATTTCGATCACGGACACGTCGAAGGTACCGCCACCCAGGTCATAAACGATGACAGTGTGGTCGCCCTTGGCCTTGTCCATGCCGTAAGCCAGTGCCGCAGCAGTCGGCTCGTTGATGATGCGCTTGACGTCCAGACCGGCGATACGACCGGCGTCTTTGGTGGCCTGACGCTGGCTGTCGTTGAAGTAGGCCGGCACGGTGATGACCGCTTCGGTCACCGCTTCGCCCAGGTAGTCTTCGGCGGTCTTCTTCATCTTTTTCAAGATTTCAGCCGAGATCTGTGGCGGAGCCATTTTGTTGCCGTTGACTTCAACCCAGGCGTCCTTGTTGTCGGCTTCGACAATCTTGTAAGGCACCATCTGGATGTCTTTCTGCACGACGTCTTCGGAGAAACGACGACCGATCAGACGCTTCACCGCGTACAGGGTGTTGTGCGGGTTGGTGACCGCCTGACGCTTGGCCGACTGACCGACGAGAATTTCGCCGTCGTTGGCATACGCGATGATCGAGGGTGTGGTGCGAGCGCCTTCGGCGTTCTCGATGACCTTGGCCTTGCCGTTTTCCAGAATGGAGACGCAGGAGTTGGTGGTCCCCAGGTCGATACCGATAATTTTGCCCATGTTTCTTCTCCTGGCACTAAGGCCCGAAAATTTTGGATTTGGTTGCCGCGACAGTGGTGGCTGTCTGCGGTAGCACTTAAACGCTTGACACTAAGATGGGGGCCACTTGGCCGATTTCAAGCCTGCTCGTCGATCGAAGGCGAAACCGGCGCGGCGGCCTTGCTGACCACGACCATGGCCGGGCGCAGCAGGCGTCCATTGAGCTGATAGCCCTTCTGGAAAACTTTCAAGACACTGTTGGGCTCGACGTCCGCGCTTTCCTGCATGGCCATGGCCTGATGATGCTCGGCGTTGAACGGCTGACCGTGCGGATCGATGGCTTCGAGGTTGTAACGCTTGAGCGTGTCCTGGAACATCTTCAGGGTCAGTTCCATGCCTTCGCGCATCGGACGGATGCTTTCGTCATCGGGGCTGGACAGTTCGATGCCGCGCTCCAGGCTGTCGAGCACAGGCAGCAGGTCGCCGGCGAACTTCTCGAGGGCAAACTTGTGCGCCTTTTCCACGTCCTGGTCGGCGCGGCGGCGAACATTCTGCAGGTCGGCGGCTACGCGCAGGGACTGGTCCTGGGCGGCGGCGAGCTGCTCTTCGAGCAATTGCACGCGCGCGGCGAGGTCTTCGGCACCGGCGTCGGCAGCCTGATTAGCGTCTAGATTCTGATCGTCCAGGTTCTGTTCGTCAGCCATTGGTTCTCTCCTCTCGATTACGTCCGCGAGGTCGACTCGCGCTTCTGACCGGTATATGGGGTCGCAAATCCGCGCTTCAAGGGCTGACGACAAGTGGCGACACGCGAGCTTTGCGAGTCAGCAATAAAAAATCCCGGGATCAGGCGAAAACGAGCTAAGGACGAATATTGTCAGCCCTGCATGAAACACTGTATAAATAACCAGACATTCATGCCTGGGGGCGGTCTTATGCTGGTGCACCTGTCCGTACACAACTATGCCATCGTCGAACATCTCGACCTCGAACTCGAGCGCGGGATGAGCGTGATCACGGGCGAAACCGGCGCCGGCAAATCGATCATGCTCGATGCGCTGGGCCTTGCCTTGGGCGACCGTGCCGACAGCGGCGTGGTTCGCCCAGGCGCCGACAAGGCCGACATTCTGGCCACGTTCGACCTGGTCGACATCCCCGAGGCCAGCGGCTGGCTGGCCGAGCGCGACCTGGAAACCGACGGCCCCTGCATTCTGCGCCGGGTGATCACCGCCAAGGGCGGTTCGCGCGGCTACATCAATGGGACCCCCTGCCCGCTGGGCGACCTCAAATCTCTGGGTGAGCTGCTGATCGATATCCACAGCCAGCACGAGCACCAGTCGCTGCTCAAGACCGACACCCATCGCCGCCTGCTCGACGAATATGCCGGCGCCAGCGACCTGGCTCGCCAAGTGCAACTAGCCGCGCAGAAATGGCGGCAGACTCGCCAGGAACTCGAACGCCTGTCGGATTCCGGCGACGAGCAGCGCGCACGCCACCAACTGCTCAGCTATCAGCTGGAAGAGCTGGAGAATCTCGGCCTGGGTGAAAACGAGCTGGAGCAGCTGGAACAGGAACACAAGAACCTGACCAACGCTGAAGCGCTGTTCGGCATCTGCCGCCAGGTCATCGACCACTGCAGCGAAAACGATTCGGGCAACGTGCTCAGCGCGCTGACCGCCAGTCTGAATCGCCTGGGCGGCGTCAGCAATGCACCGAACGCACTGGGCGAAGCCGCCTCGATGCTGGCCACGGCGCAGATCCAGGTGGAAGAAGCGGTTGGCGAACTCAATCGCTTTCTCGATCACTTCGAGGCAGACCCGGCGCGTTTGCAGCATATCGAGGAGCGCCTCGACACTATCTATACCCTGGCGCGCAAACACCGCGTACACCCAACCGAGGTGGTGGCATTGCAACACCGCTTGCTCGAAGAGCTGGAAGGCTTGAATGCCAGCGACGAGTCGATCGAGCAACTGGGTGAGGAACTGGCGGCCTATGCCCGTCACTATCAGGAAAAAGCGCGCGAGCTGACCGGCCTGCGCACCCATGCGGCAGCGCAACTGGCCGCTGCGGTGGAAGTGGAGATTCAGCGCCTAGGCATGCCTGGCGGGCGCTTTACTATCGAGCTACGCGCCAACGCTCATGAGGATTTACACCCAAATGGTCTGGAGCAGGTCGAGCTACTGGTCAGCGCCAACCCGGGCCAGCCCATGAAGCCCCTGGCCAAGGTGGCTTCGGGTGGTGAGCTGTCGCGGATCAGTCTGGCGATCCAGGTGATCACGGCGCAGACCTCGCGGGTCCCCACGCTGGTGTTCGACGAAGTGGACGTGGGCATCGGCGGGCCTACCGCAGAAATCGTCGGCCAGTTGCTTCGTCGCCTGGGTGAACGTGGCCAGGTACTGACCGTGACCCACCTGCCGCAGGTGGCGGCTCAAGGGCATCATCATCTGTTCGTGCACAAGGTGCGTGGCAGCGATGAGACGCGTACTGCGGTGTCGAACCTGGGCAAGGGCGAGCGCGTGGAAGAAGTGGCGCGGATGCTGGGCGGGATCGATTTGACCAAGGAATCGTTGGCCCATGCCAAGAAGATGGTGGTGACCGCCAAGGGGTGATGATGGCAGGTCCGGCCTCTTCGCGGGCAGAGCCCGCTCCCACAATGCTGCAATGCAACCCTGCTCCATGTGGGAGCGGGCTCTGCCCGCGAAGAGGCCCTCACTGACACACCGCATACAAAAAAGGCGACCCTAGGGTCGCCTTTCTGCATCAAGCCCGAGATTACTTGGGCCGGCGCACGTACAGCACCAGGTTGTGATCGACCAACTCGTAGCCGTTCTGGATCGCACGCTCCTTCTGGAGCCGTTCAATCTCGTGATCGGTGAACTCGATCACTTCACCCGACTCCACATCGACCATGTGGTCGTGATGCTCGCCGTCTGCCAATTCGAACACGGCATGGCCGCCGTCGAAGTTATGACGTGCTACCAGACCGGCCGCTTCGAATTGAGTCAGAACACGGTAAACCGTGGCCAGACCCACATCCTCGCCAGCCTCCATCAGCGCCTTGTAGACCTCTTCGGCGCTCATGTGGCGTTGCTGTGCCGATTCCAGCATTTGCAGAATCTTGACCCGTGGAAGGGTCACCTTGAGGCCGGCTTTACGCAGTTCGCTATTATCAACCATGGTCAGCTTTCTCAACGATGCGGCTTCGCAGCATCTCTTAATACGGGTATGATCGGGGTTTACGTTGTCCCAGCCAAGATAGTGGAAGTCGCCCACCGATGCAAAACACCAAGCACTTGCTAACCAGCCTCACCTTCGTGGGACTGCTCGCACTCGCCGGTTGTTCATTCCCCGGGGTTTACAAAATCGACATCCAGCAGGGCAATGTCGTCACGCAGGACATGATAGACCAGTTAAGGCCCGGAATGACCCGTCGGCAAGTAAGGTTTATCATGGGCAACCCTCTGCTGGTCGACACGTTCCACGCCAATCGCTGGGATTATCTGTACAGCCTGCAGCCAGGCGGCGGTGAACGTCAGCAGGAACGCATGAGTGTCCTGTTCAACGGCAACGACCAGCTGGTTGGCCTGTCCGGCGACTTCATGCCCGGCGTCAGCAAGGATCAGGCGATTCTGGGCAGCGATACCGACACCAACGTCGTGCCTCAGCAGGGCGAGCCACAGAAAGCCGAAGAGCCACCCAAGCCCGGGTCGATGCTCGAAGACATCCAGCGCGATGTGGACGGCGTGAAGACGGTTCCCGTCCCAACGCCCCAGCCGCTGGACGTTTCGCCGCAGTAAGCAGGCGATACGAAAAAAGCCCGGTGATGCCGGGCTTTTTTATGGGCGAAGAAAACAGGTCTCAGCGTGCCTTGCGCGCTTGCGCCGCCTTGGCTGCGCGCAATCGCCGCACTTCTTTCGGGTCCGCCAACAAAGGTCGATAGAGCTCGATGCGATCACCTGCCTGCAGCGCGTACTCGGCAGGAGAATCCACAAGCTTTGCGAAGATGCCTACCGGGCATTGGGAGAAATCCACGTCAGGAAAGCGTGCGGCGATGCCCGATATTTCGATGGCCTGGGCCACCGTGGTACCTATGGGTACCTGAAGCGAGATCAATGCCTGGTCACCGACAGCGGCATAGACCACTTCAATCTCGATCGACCGGTCAGCCATGCAACTGCTTGGCGCGCTGGCAAAAGGCATCGACCAAGGTATTGGCAGCCTGGTTGAACAGCGGACCCAAGGTGGCACGAACGATGGGGCCGGCGTAGTCGAAGGACAGATCGAGGCTGATCTTGCAGGCCTTCTCGCCCAATGGCTTGAATACCCACATACCGTGCAATTGATTGAACGGGCCTTCTTCTAGGTTCATTTCGATGGAGCGACCAGGCTCCAGGGTATTGCGGGTCACGAAGTGCTGACTCAACCCACCCTTGGCAATGTCCAGGTTGGCGCGCATCAAGGTGTCGGTTTCTTCGAGGATGGTGGTGGCCGAACACCAGGGCAGGAACTCGGGATAGCGCGACACATCGTTGACCAGGTCGTACAAGGCCTGAGCAGGATATGGCAGCAAAGCCGAGCGTTGAATATGGGTAGTCATGCGAGCGTCACTTCCAAAGCTGGGCGGCGGACGCGAGCATCACGCGCCGGCCGGACGACGCCAACGGCGCCTTGAAAATAAGGTAGGCATGCCAGCAGACAGGGGGCATGCCAACGAAATCATGGGGCTTCTTTGTCGACAGCGGCAGAGCGCAGGCTATCCAAAAAGATCACGTATTGTCCGGTATTCATTGCAACCGCTCAAGCACACCGCAATACCGTAGCCGAGAGCGCAACGACTGCCTATAATGCGCGCCCTATGGCCAAATTAAAGAAACACCCTACAGGGACCATCGCGCAGAACAAGAAAGCGCGACACGATTACTTCATCGAACACCGTTTCGAGGCTGGCTTGGTCCTGGCCGGTTGGGAAGTAAAAAGCCTGCGTGCCGGCAAGGCGCAACTGGTGGACAGCTACGTGCTGCTCAAGGATGGCGAAGCCTGGCTGATGGGTAGCCACTTCACCCCCCTGACCACGGCCAGCACCCACGTGATCGCCGACCCGACGCGCACCCGCAAACTGTTGCTCAACCGCCGCGAGTTGGAAAAGCTGTTCGCCCAGGTTCAGCAGAAGGGCTATGCCTGCGTGGCCTTGTCGATCTACTGGAGCAAGCACTTGATCAAGTGCGAAATCGCTCTGGGCAAGGGCAAGAAGGAATACGACAAGCGCGACACCGAACGCGAGCGCGATTCCAACCGCGAGTTGCAGCGTGCCGTGCGCAACAAGGGCAAGGAAGACTAATCTCCCCGCCTTTGCAGCGCCGGTTTCACCGCTTTTTCCGGCTTGCTTTCACAAGCCGTTGCGCCGCTGCGCGCGAGCGGTTCGCTGCACCGTCTGCCGCGCCTCGTCGAGCACGCCCTGCACGTAGGTGATGTGCAGACTGGCCAACTCCCGCGCCTGTTCTGCCTGCCCCTCGACGATTGCTTGAAACAGCCGCCGATGCTGCGCGATGAGCTTGTCGCGGGTTTCGACACTGTGCCGATGCATCCCCCCGATGTTCACCACCATATTGCGCTTGAGCATGTCGAACAGCCCGCGCACGGTGTGCAGCAACACTGCGTTGTGACTGGCTTCGGCGATGGCCAGATGGAAGTTGGCATCGGCCACGCCCTCCTCCTCCCGCGTCACGCTGTCGACCCGCCGGTAACAGTCTTCCAGAACATCCATGGCCAGCTTCAGCTGCTCACGATCGATCTCAGTGGCGCGCTGCGCCGCATAGAACGCACATGACGCTTCCAGCGTGTGACGAAATTCCAGCAGATCGCGCTGGCTCTCCGGATTGCTTTCCAGCAGCGCCAGCAATGGATCGCTGAAGGTCGAGCCCAGCTTGTGGCAAACATAGTTGCCGCCGCCTTGACGACTGACCAGCATGCCCTTGGCGACCAGCTTCTGGATGGCTTCGCGCAGCGAGGGGCGCGACACGCCGAATTGCTCGGCGAGCGCCCGCTCGGCCGGCAAACGCTCGCCTGCACGCAGCGTGCCCTCCAGGATCATGGCTTCCAGACGCTCGACAATGCCATCGGACAAACGCCGCTGGCGGACTTGATCAATACCCATGGGTGGCTCCAACACACGATTGCTTCGGCCGCACTCGACCAAAGTCATAGACAAGGAAATTGACAGCCCCACGGCTGCGCCCTAACCTGACTTGGATCTATTGTAAATTGGTATTACCAATTTCTGCAATCAAACAGCCGCACGACAGCGCCAAGCCTTCCAAAAAAAACAAGGGGCCTCAGCTTATGCAAACCTGGCAGCAGATCTACAACCCGCTCGGCAGCCTCGGGCTGTCCGCCCTGGTTGCCGTCATTCCCATCGTGTTCTTCTTCCTGGCGTTGGCCGTGTTCCGCATGAAGGGGTACATCGCCGGCAGTATCACGCTGGCGCTGTCCATTATCCTGGCCATCTTCGCCTACGGCATGCCCGCCGACATGGCGCTGGCCGCCGCGGGTTACGGGTTCATGTACGGCCTGTGGCCGATTGCCTGGATCATCGTTGCCGCCGTGTTCCTCTACAAACTCACGGTGAAGAGCGGCCAGTTCGAAATCATCCGCAGCTCGGTGCTGTCCATCACCGACGACCAACGCCTGCAGGTGTTGCTGATCGGCTTTTGCTTCGGCGCGTTTCTGGAAGGTGCGGCAGGCTTCGGCGCGCCGGTGGCGATTACCGCTGCCCTGTTGGTGGGCCTGGGCTTCAACCCGCTCTACGCCGCAGGCCTGTGCCTGATCGCCAACACCGCGCCGGTGGCCTTCGGTGCCCTGGGCATCCCGATCATCGTGGCGGGTCAGGTGACCGGCATCGACCCGTTCAAGATCGGCGCCATGACCGGCCGACAACTGCCGTTGCTGTCGCTGATCGTACCGTTCTGGCTGGTGTTCATCATGGACGGCCTGCGCGGCGTTCGGGAAACCTGGCCAGCGGCGCTGGTCGCAGGCCTGAGCTTCGCCATTGTGCAGTACCTGACCTCCAACTTCATCGGCCCGGAATTGCCCGACATCACCTCGGCCCTGGCCAGCATCGTCTGCCTGACCCTGTTCCTCAAAGTGTGGCAACCCAAGCGCGCCGCCAGCAGTGAAACGGTTGCCGTCAGCGGTGGCGCAGCCGTGATTGGCGGCGGGCCAACAGGCAAAGCCAGCGCCGTCGGTGGCTCGACGCCAACGCCCTACAGCCTGGGTCAGATTCTCAAGGCGTGGTCGCCGTTCCTGATCCTGACCGTACTCGTCACCATCTGGACCCTGAAGCCGTTCAAGGCGATGTTCGCCCCAGGCGGCGCCATGTACAACTTCGTCTTCAACTTCGCCATCCCGCACCTGGACCAAATGGTGCTCAAGACCGCGCCCATCGTCGCCACCGCCACACCGATGCCCGCCGTGTTCAAGTTCGACCCGATCTCGGCCACCGGCACGGCGATTCTGTTTGCCGCGATCATCTCGATGATGGTGCTGCGCATCGACATCAAGACCGCGTTCAAGACATTCGGCGAAACCTTGTTCGAACTGCGCTGGCCGATCCTGTCCATCGGCATGGTGCTGGCCTTCGCCTTCGTCACCAACTTCTCGGGCATGTCCTCCACCATGGCGCTGGTCCTGGCCGGTACCGGCTCCGCGTTCCCGTTCTTCTCGCCGTTCCTGGGCTGGCTCGGTGTATTCCTCACCGGCTCGGACACCTCGTCCAACGCCCTGTTCGGCTCACTGCAAGCCACCACCGCGCACCAGTTGGGCGTGAGTGACGTGCTGATGGTGGCCGCCAACTCCAGCGGCGGCGTGACTGGCAAGATGATCTCGCCGCAGTCCATCGCCGTCGCCTGCGCCGCCACCGGGCTGGTAGGACGTGAGTCCGACCTGCTGCGCTTCACGCTCAAGCACAGCCTGTTGTTCGCCACCATCATCGGCTTGATCACCCTGGCTCAAGCGTACTGGTTCACCGGCATGCTGGTGCACTGATCGGCAGCCGATCTACGTCTATCACACCAAACCTGGGGGCTAACATGCCCCCTTTTGGTGCCTTATGAATTTTTTTACATCCGCACACGTTTTGCGTAGAACCCCTGCATTGGCGCGAAGTCCATTCATCAGGCCCGCAAGCAATCGGGCTATTTCTGACTGCGGACGCCGATCCTACCGAGGAGCGCCGAGTCCACCTTGAGTAAGGAGATTCTTATGAAGCGTACCTATCTGTCCGGCCTGATCGTAGCCTCCGCCCTGGTAGCATCCCCTGTGTTCGCAGCTGAAGACCTGTGCGCCGTCAACATGCAGAAGCTGAACGACGCCAAGACCACTTCCATGCAACTGGGCGACCCTGCCAAGAGCCAATACGACGACGCCTACAAAGCAGCCATGGCCGCCCACGCTGCCAAGGACGAAAAAGCCTGCATCTCGCACTCCACCGATGCCATGAACATCCTGATGGATGCTCAGAAAAGCAAAGGCTGACCGCCAAGCCAACCATAGGGTTGGCCTGACGCCGCAAAATGACGTAGACTACGTCTCCCCTGCCTAACCGCAGGGACTGGGGCCGATTAGGATTCGACGCCGGTTGCGAAACTTTAGGTGCATGCCGACTTGGTAACAGAAGTCGTAAATCCACTGTTGCAACTTTCTATAGTTGCCAATGACGAAACCTACGAGGGCCAAGCTCTCGCTGCCTAACGGTAGCTGAGCCGCTCTTCTGGCTACTTCGGTGCCAGCGATCATCAGGGGATGCCTGTAAACCCAAAGTGATCGTCACGCAGAACAGGATCGTCGTGTAGCACGCTGTGGGCAAAGCGACTAAAACTTACACAGCTCGTCCAATGCACCCTGCCAGTCGGGCGGCTGCGGATTAACTCAATAGACACGGCTAAGCATGTAGTACCGACAGCGGAGTACTGGCGGACGGGGGTTCAAATCCCCCCGGCTCCACCATTTTTACATCTAAAGACGTCCAAGGGCGTCTTTTTTTGTGCCTGAAACGTTCAAAAATCAATGACTTAGCGTACATTAGCGTCCGAAGACGTCCGAGACCATCTACGTTTTCGTGTATTCCACGTGGTATTCCAAGCCTTCACCTGCTATTTTTTGGAATACACAACCAGCGCTGGAATACACCATGGGTTCCCAAGCCACGCACCTCTCAGACGTGAAAGTGAAAGCCGCAAAGCCAAAAGAGAAGGACTACATTCTCACCGATGGCAATGGCTTGCAAATGCGAGTGAGAAGCAATGGCTCAAGGCTGTGGAATTTTAATTACATCCATCCCGTGACGAAGAAACGGGTCAACATGGGGCTAGGGACCTTTCCTGAGGTGAGTCTGGCCCTGGCAAGAAAACGCACGGTTGAAGCTAGAGAGCTAGTCGCCCTGGGACTGGACCCTAAAGAGAAACGCGACGCTGAACGAAACGCGAAAAAAGCAGCCACGGAACACACGTTCGAGAACATCTCCTCAGCGTGGTTCGAGCTCAAGAAGGACTCAGTAACCCAAGCGTATGCTGAGGACATCTGGCGCTCCTTAACACTGCACATTTTCCCGGACCTGGGTAGCACACCGATCTCCACCATTAGTGCGCCGCAAGTCATCAACTTGCTCCGGCCGCTTGAAACCAAGGGAAGCCTTGAGACCGTCAAACGGCTTACTCAGCGGCTAAACGAGATCATGACTTACGGAGTCAATTCTGGACTGATTCACGCAAATCCACTCAGCGGGATACGCTCCGTCTTTAAGAAGCCAAAAAAGAAAAACATGGCGGCACTGCCCCCCGATGAGCTGAAAGAACTCATGGTGGCAATTGCCAATGCCAGCATAAAAAGAACTACGCGCTGCCTTATCGAATGGCAGCTTCACACCATGACCCGGCCGGCAGAGGCGGCGACTGCCTGCTGGGCCGACATCGACTTCGAAAAACGTATCTGGACGATCCCAGCTGAGCGCATGAAGAAACGACGTATACACATCGTGCCGCTCACGGATCAAGCACTGGCGCTTTTGGGTGCGATTAAACCCTACAGCGGGCACAGAGAGTACGTGTTCCCTGCAGACCGGAATCCTAGAACCCACTGCAACAGCCAAACCGCCAACATGGCGCTGAAGAGAATGGGCTTCGAAGGCCGCTTGGTCAGCCATGGCATGCGCTCAATGGCCAGCACGATCCTCAACGAACACGGCTGGGATCCTGAGCTGATTGAGGTGGCGCTTGCCCACGTCGACAAAGATGAGGTTCGCAGCGCCTACAACCGGGCAGACTATATCGAACGCAGGCGACCGATGATGGCATGGTGGAGCGACCACATTCAGGAGGCCGCTACCGGCAATCTGTCGATGTCCGCCATCAAAGAAAATCGGGACAGAAAAGTCGTTTCAATACGCTAATCAAGAGGCTGCTCCAAGCCGAAAGTACATGGGCAGTCATCCAGAGTTCGAGATGATGGTGCGCCTAGTGCTGGTGCAAGACTATCGAGTGATGAGGCTCGCTGGGAACAATCGCCAAGGCCGCAATGTGGCTATGAGCGCGACCAGCGCAATCGTGCGATCGCCTTGAACTGTGAGATTCCGACTGACCCTCTCTCGTTCCGTGCTTTTGAGCCAGGCCTATTCAGCAACTCTTCAACAGCAGGCCGTTCGGCCTCATAGATTGCAAATGCGTTTAAGTCGGAATCCAGCAGAACCAACTGAACGACGTCGAACGGCTGCCTTAGGTCAATGGAGCCTACTCGGCCAGTGATTCTCTTCGCATTGGGAATCACCCGCCCCTTGATCTGCACCAGGACAGGAACCCCATCCCTTATTTCTGTGGCGTCGTAGCCGGCTGTACGCGCCGCATGCAGGTCTAAACCAAGTATCGCAGCAGCCTCACACTCGGCAATTTCACCGGTGATACCTAGCGGTTTCCCAGTCAGCCGCCGGTATCGAGTCGCAAGTCTTTTTGCCTGCTCCACAAGCTCAAGTAGCTCAGCACGGTCAGACTCTGACGGTATCTGTACATTGGGTTCAGTCATGAGAGAAAACAGCTCCGCTACATGAATAGGCGGTAGGGATACACATTGCCCGGCAGGTCAGGGACGTTGGCTATGGTCCGAGCCAATCGCTGTGAGTACCGGATACTCACGGGCACAGGGTCGTAAAGCGCATCGTTGTTCCAGTCCATCTTGGTCAAAGCTAGGGCTTCATGGGCTATAAGCTCGAGTGAGCCACTCCCCGCGTGCCGAATGAGCTGGAGCGGTTTGGGAATACTCTTCTTTCCTTGGTAGTAATCGCCTTTGTTGGACACCTCTGGCGCATTGCCCGCTACCCAAACGAGGGCCGAGTTACCTGATCGAACAACCATCGTCCCCCGCGGGACCGGGTAGCCCGACGGTTTGGTTAGCGGCTTCGCTCGACCAGACTCAATTAGCCAGACACCTCTCCAGCACAATGCCGCACCGACCTCGATGCATTCAATTTCGGGCACGCCCGACAATGCGTCGAATGCACCGTCGATTTCCTCTGGCTTGAACGCGGTGGTTTTATGGATGACCAGCCGCTTGGGCAAGTTTCCGCCGTTTCGACCTTGATAAAGCGCAAGGCTTCGAGCAAGCACTGCGCGCATGTCGTCTCGACTCAGGAAAGGATTGCGACGGGCCTCAGCTACGTCTACAACCGGGTCGCGTGCCTCGAAGGCGACGAACTGCATTCCGCCGCCATCCATGTCGAACACCTGCGAGCAACACGTCACGTAGTGAGCGTTGCGTTGGTCTCCGCGTAATGCATAGGCGAGGCCGATGTAGGCCGTGTCAACTGGCACACCCTTTAGCGGGGCCAACTTCCAGGGTGTACCTGCCGCTTTCACATACAGAGCAATTGCAAGACGCCAAGCGAGCGATGCTTTGTAATTGAACGTGAACACCCGGTCATTCAGTACCTGGGTCGGGATGTTGTACTTTGCCCCAAGCGCCTTAAGTACATCGTGCGCATCGAAGAACTTGGTGCGTGTCGCTGGAGCCCAAGAATCCGGTAAGTGCACCAGGACGACATCGAATTCGTTTCGTAACGTGTCAAGGCGCCGGAAAGCTGCGTCCATCGCCTGGAACAGCCGATCTTGAGGTTCGCCATCGCCGGGGAGGTGGTTCAAGGAGTCCGGCCACTTGATGTGCGCACTGCCAGGTGCGGATTCCAGTCTCACCCGGAATAGAGCTTCGAAGCCAGGGTACGGAGGCACGTATTCTGAGCGATCAGTGGGGCGGTACGACGCTCTTAGAGACGCCATCAATTCTCCGCGACGCCTGAACGCACTCTCAGGGCCAACAGTAGCGATCCGCACCTGTGGGGTGTATCCGCCAAATGAGTCCTTGGAATACGGCCCGAAGTTGACAAGTCCTCTCAACGGATGCACGTCTATCTGCGCAGCATCTGAGGGAGAAAAGGAAAGTAGCGGTTCGTCCAGCAAAGTGAACGGCGGAAGCCTCGATGCATGCGCAGGACTGGCCATCACTTGGTCCTCTCGAAGTACGGATGATGGTGGCCAGGCCGGCTCCAACCGGTGACCTGCGAGATACTGAATACCGCGTCGATGCCTGCGCTTCCGTCCAAACCGAAAGCACTCACCGTGCCATTCTGAGTTGAGGCGAGCATAGTCGCCCATGCGTCAATTATTGCTGCCCACTGCTTGTTGTACTTTGGGGCCCAGCGCTCCCTACGCCAGTCACCAGCAGGATCTCCCCCTTGGCGTCCAAACGGCATTATCAGTGAGTTTCGCTCACCACTCCCCGGATCGACTCGCATAGTCTGCTCAGAGAGCTCCAACCTGGGAGTGTCTACAAACGTGTACGGTTCAAAGCCGCACCACCAGCGCGCCTCAACATGCTCAAGCTTCAGGAGGACGCCTTCATAGAAGGGGAAGCCCAGGTTTGGAACACTTCCTGTCAGGGCACTCTCATACGCAGCACGCAACCGGGAAAGCTTCTGGGTCCGCAGACTAATTTTATCCTGGCCCTCGCTTTGTTGAGGAGCGGCGACGACCAGCGAATGACCAGATCGCTTGAATCTGGGAATAAGGGGGCGATGACGTGAGAGAGCCTTGATCAGCGCATCGTATAGTAATCCAAGCGCCCAGCTGTCCTTGATCGCATCCAGTGCCACCGTCCCCGCAATCTGCGCACCAAGAGGGGCGAGCGCAGCCACTAACTCCTCATCCCTCCCGAACACCGCCAGCTCGCGGCCGTTCGCCGCCACTACCGCCCTGCATCTTTTTTCTTTAAGCAGCGCCCTGACAGCCGGAGAAGTTGTGGAGTTCGCAAGGGTCATCCGGCGTGCTACTAGCGGCAATGATTCGATCAAGATTGCAGAGTACCTGAGTACAGGAAACTGCCGTGCCTCAGCATTCGGCAATTGAACCGGCGCAAAACGAGGGACGGCTCGCCCTTGCATTACGTGATCCATCAGCACAGGAGGCAGGTCGATATGCTTGATCACATCAGCAGCCAGTTCGTCGAACGTCTTACACTCGACCACCGCAACATCGACGCCAGCAAGGCGAGCGTGTTCAAGGAACTGGGTAACTTCGGGCAGAAGCCGAGAAGTCGAAGACGTTACCCAATACAGACCATTCGGAAAGGGCACCGCCTCCCGCAGGACAGAATTCAGCGCCTCCATGACAGAGGCATCCCGACCACTGTAGCCGACAAACACCATGCCGAAGCGCTTGCTGGCCTCGACCAGCACATGCCTCATATGCTCGTCTTGATTCTCCAACTCCAAACCGGTGTTCTTGATGGCAGTGGATTGATAATCGCCATGTAGCTTCGCTACCAGGGGCCAGTCTGACTCGTTGAAGCTCTGCATTGCGCGCTCACTCGAGTCGATGGCCGCAACTATCGGCCGGGCCTGCTCAGTCGTCGGTAGGAGGGCATTAGCGGATGAAGCAGACTCTTCAATCAGCGGATCGAAGTTCGTGGTGAACACGCAGTCCACCTTCCTCGCAGCAAGTAAGCTTCCGAGCACCCTGTGCCCGAAACATTGTGTGCCTTTGGAAATGGCGTCGTCGATATATTGCCGGCGGTGCCGGGGCTGCGGGTAGACGGCCTCGAACGCAGCGGCGTACTCAGTCGGATCACCGCCGGGCGGCAAGATTGATGTCCTTCGAAAGAAATCGTCGATCCGGTCAATCCAAACCTGATCCCCGGTGTCGATTTCCCGTTTGGAGAGGTTGTTCTCACGACAGAATATTTGCGCCTTGAAGTCACGGATCATGGCGTAGCCCGTGGGAATTCCCGAAGCTGCTGACGCTCCGGCTCCGAGGAACCATGCTACAAGATTAGGCCTCAACGCTAACGCAGTCGCGAAACTGCTTGCCGACATTGTCTGGATTGATTGCGTCACGACATTTCCTTGTCTCTTTTTGGTGTGGCAGACACCCTCTTAAAACTCAATATAACGCAAACGGCCTACATTGATATTTTTAGCTAACTTCGGCGGCTAACTGCTTCGGATTTTGCGAGACGACGTGAAAGGCACCTTTTCCGAGCTTGGTTGATGTGGGCCCGATCCAAAGCGACCGCAGGCAGAATCGGGCGTATTCTGCCGTAGTAACCTAATCACTCGTCCCAAAGCGTGCTGATTCAATTCGAAAAAATCTCAGCCCTACATAACTGCAATGACATCACCACCAAGAAGGTTCGACCCATGTCATTGCACTGCCCTCGCTGTCACTCACCCAAAGTCGCTTCATTCCATCACGCCATGAAAATCGGCGCGGCCATCGGCACCGTGGGTGGTGCTGCGCGTGGCGCCAGCGCTGCGCTGGCCGGTGGCCAAGCAGGTGCGCTTATTGGCGCTCTCGCCGGTCCTGTCGGGATCACCCTTGGCTCGGTATCGGGAGCCATCCTCGGTGGGCTGGCCGGCGGGGTTGGTGGTTGTGCGCTCGGCGCTCAGCTCGGCGATACGCTTGACCGACACGTCCTGGCCCACAACCTCTGCTTGCTCTGCGGCCATCGCTTCAACCTGCCGGCCTGATCGGGCCGCACCAACCTTTTCTATTCATATCGTCCGGACGCTGCTGCGCTGGGCGCGGCGCTTTATGCCGGCTTGCACCCTAAGGAATCTCAACCATGGCTCATCTCGTCGAAACAATAGCCTACGCTGGCGCGACTCCCTGGCACGGCCTGGGCAATCAGCTCACGCAAAAACAACCTATCGAAGTCTGGCAACACGAAGCCGGTATGGACTGGCAGATCCAGGAAAGCCCCGTGCATTTTAAATCGGACGCTATTGGCCACCTGGGCACTATCCACTCGTTCCCTGAGCAAAAAGTGCTTTTCCGCTCGGACACCAAGGCACCGCTATCGGTGGTCTCCAACCGTTACCACACAGTGCAGCCGCGCGAGGTGCTGGAGTTCTACCGGGATCTCACCGAGGTCTCTGGCTATGAGCTGGAAACGGCGGGCGTACTCAAAGGGGGCCGCAAGTTCTGGGCGCTGGCGCGTACCGGCCAGGGTGCTGCGATCAAGGGTAACGACCAGGTGAACGGCTACTTGCTGCTGGCCACGTCCTGCGACGGCACCTTGGCGACCACAGCAACCCCGACCACGGTGCGCGTGGTATGCAACAACACCCTGAGCATTGCCGTGGACGGCGCCAGCCGCGCAATTAAGGTGCCACACAACACCCGCTTTGACTCAACGGTGGTGAAGAAACAGCTCGGCATCGCCGTCTCGCAATGGGACGACTTTATGTACCGTATGCGTGCACTAGCCGAGCGCAAGGTGCAGTGGCATGAGGCGCTGGGTTTCTTCATGAGCGTGCTGTGCGAGACCAATCCGAACGGCCAACTACCTGAGGCGCTGCCCAACGAGCGTGCGCTCCGCAAGGTCCAGGAACTGTACGAAGGCCGTGGTCGTGGTAGTCAGCTCGACTCGGCACGCGGCACCGCCTGGGGCCTCCTCAACTCCGTGACCGAGTTCGTGGATCATGAGCGCCGTGCACGTAGCAACGAATACCGCATGGACTCGGCCTGGTTCGGCCAGGGTGCGCAGATCAAGCAACGTGCCCTGGACACCGCTCTACAACTGGTCGCTTGACCGCTTACTTACCCACTCCATAACGCCCGATCAGCCTAGCCGCTGATCGGGCGTTTCTATTTCCGCAAGGTGAACGCTTTGACAGCAACTCCGTTGAGCAGCACCAGCAAGCCACGCCCAGCGCTGCGCTTGATCAGTACCAAGGAACTACCGCGTGAAGATTGGTTGGCGGTGCGCAAGCAGGGCATTGGCAGTTCTGATGCTGGCGCGGCCGTTGGCCTAAACCCCTATAAATCGCAGCTCGAACTATGGATGGAGAAAACCGGTCGCGATACCACTCTGCCAAAAGCCGACCCACATGATGAAGAAAGCCCGATGTACTGGGGCAATGTGCTGGAACCAGTCGTAGCTTGGCATTACAGCAAACGCACGAAGAACAAGGTCCGACGCATCAACGCTGTGCTGCAGCACCCTGATCCTGAGCTGCCCTGGATGCTGGCCAACATCGACCGCGAGGTCATTGGTGCTGACGATGTGCAGATCCTCGAATGCAAGACAGCCGGCATAAACGGCGCACGCTTCTGGAAAGAAGGCGTGCCCGAGTATGTGCAACTGCAGGTGATGCACCAGCTCGCTGTCACCGGCAAGCAGGCTGCGGACGTGGCCGTGCTGCTGGGCGGTCAGACGGTGGAGATCCACCGTATCGAACGGGACGAGCAGATGATTGCTTGCCTGGTCGAGCTGGAACGCAAGTTTTGGCACTACGTCGAGACCGACACGCCACCGCCTGCTGATGGCTCAGCCTCGGCTGAAATGGCACTACGCGCGCTCTATCCAGAAGACAACGGCCAGACCGCCGACTTCAGTGGCCGTGCTGGTTTGGCAGCGGCCTATTTGGAACTCAAGGCGGTGCGCCAATCCATCAGCGAGAAGGAAACCCGCGAAGCCCAGCTCAAGCAGATGCTGCAACAAGCCATGGGCGGTGCCACCCGCGCGGAGTTCAGCCACGGCTTTATCAGCTGGAAAAAGTCCAAGGACAGCAACGTGCTCGATGTTGAACGCATGCTGAAGGACAAACCGTACCTGCAGGTTCGCTACACCAAACTCAAGGAAGGCAGCCGCCGTTTCCTGGTCGGCTAATCCAACCCCACTCAACCATTTCCTCTAATTGGCTAGTCCATGCAGTTAGCGCTGCGTGGCTGGCCTTTTTTCGTTTACGGGAGAACCACCATGCTCAAAGGTCTGGCAATTACCCCGCCGGTTCTCGGACGGATTTCTATTGGTAAGGTCATCGAGAAAAACGGCAAACGCCTGCCGGAAAAGGATGACCAGTTCACCATCACATCACAGGTACAAGGCAAGGACGGCTGGCTGTTGCACCCGCTCAATGATGAGCTGCGTAACAACAAGGACGATAAACTGCGCAGCATCCCGATACGCCTGCTGTTCAACGAACCGGATCTGGACTTTCGCGCTGACTACACGTTGTTTGATCGACAGTCCGGACGACCGCTGTGCGTGGGCAATGGCGATACATGCAAGCGGCTCACCCAAGACGGGATGCAATCCTTGCCATGCCCGTCGCCGGATGCCTGCCCACTGGCCAAGGGTGGCGCCTGCAAACCTTATGGCCGGCTGAATGTGCTTATCGGTGATGACGATCCGCTGGGCAGTTTCCTGTTCCGCACCACCGGTTTCAACAGCATCCGCACTCTGGCCGCACGCTTGCATTACTTCCAGGCTATTTCTGGAAATCGACTGGCCTGCCTGCCGTTGGAGCTACGCCTGCGTGGCAAGTCGACCCACCAGAGTCATGGCACGCCGATATTCTACGTCGACTTGACCGTACGCGGCGGCATGGACATAGGCGAGGCGTTACTAATTGCCAATGAACAGGATACACAACGGCAAGCGGCTGGCTTCGATCAGATCGCACTGGATGAGGCGGCGCGACGTGGCTTTGGCAACGGCGCATTCGAGGACCGCGAGGACGAAAGCTGCCTGGCAATGGAAGAGTTCTTTTCCACCTCGACTAGGGAACCCATCAATACCCAAATCGAGCCACCGCAACCCACCCACAGCTCACTGGCCGGCAAATTGGAAGTGCTTGCCACCCAAACCCACTGACCTATCGCCAACCTGGTTTCGCCAGGATTTTGGAGAGCGGAGAAGAATTTATTACGGTTCCTGCTCTGTCTGTTTGTGTTATTGGCGCACTGGCGGCAGGCGGGGCGCTGGTCGTGAGCATTGTGCTGATGCTACGTTTCCCGACACTATTGATCACGGTAGTGCTGGCATGCTGGATCTTAAGCTGGCTACAACGAAGGTTAACCAGATAAATGGGCCTACCCGAGTCAGTGGCCGGTAAGCCACTGATTCGCACCAGATCCTGTGGCTGTTTTTTTTTTGCCAGTCAGGCAGAATCTACGGCCCCTTAAGCTAGCACCCGAAAACCTATGAAACTGCTCAACACCTACGACGACCGCGACGAAGCTGAGGAGGCTGCGGAAAAGCTAACAGGCGAGAAGCGTCTGGCAAGCGAGCGTGATGCCACTGTTGTTATCTATAACCTGTTCGGCATTCCGAGTTGGGGCAACTTCCATCGCCTGGGCATGTACAACCTGAGCGAGCTGAAAAGCCTTTTGGATCGCCGTGCCAGTTGGCAGGCTGCCGAGCAGATCCGGCACGCCGAAATTGTCGCTACGCTGAATACGGTTGCGAAAAACCATGCGATTGACATCCCAGCTCACTGGCTTTAATTCCTGAAAGCCAGTGAGCCATCAGTCATTTCAAACTATCCGTGCAAACATATTGCTCAGATAGCTGTCGCGTCCGTCCTCCATAAACAGTACATGACGATCTTCCAGGTCAGCCTTCTTCGTTGCCTCGGCGACATTGAGCAGATCAGCAAACTTCGTTGGTGACAGAATGAAAGCATTCAAGACCAAGGAAGGCTCACCAGGCTTAGCCTGAGCAGCAAGTGTCGCTTCTAGATTCTTCACTTCCGTGTAAAGCCCAAGCTTGGGGTCAGATAGATTCAGGTTTCGCAGACCTTTAGGATCCACAAAGCTCAGCCATTGCTCGCCCGTGGCATCATCAACAAGCCACAGCAGGAAATCTGGATAGAAGTTACCAGCCAGCGCGAAACCTAGACCTTTCGCTTGACTATCGGCATTGCGCAGCAAATAAAGACTGCGCCCTCCGATGGCAGCTTGGCCCTTTGGGGAGCTATAAAACTCCTCCAGATCCCGAACAAAATCCCATTCACTTGGCGCATCAAAAGCCAGAGGGCGCATCTTCAAAGGAACCGCGTCTTTGTCTTCCAGTGATAACAGCGGATAGTACAGATGGCGATCAAAGCTTATGGCGACCATGTGAGGCGCATTCCACTTACTGGCCTCACCGATCTTGCCGTCAGCTACCAATTTCTTCAGCACTTCTAGCCGTTTCTGATACTCCAGACCGTCATCTGTGTTTTCGATCTCGAACTGATAGAGCTTCAGCATCGACCCGTGATCTTCTTCCATACGGATTACATCGTAAAACTGTCCCTCGTAGCCGGTTTTCAACGCTTTGTAGAAACGGTCGGTGTAATCCGTCAGCAGACGAATGAGGATGTCCTCCTGCTTACGAATGTCGTTGAACCCCCCCAGCGACAACTCCGCCGCCGGAACGTAAAGCGTGTACCAGTCAGATGAGCTCGCGCAGAAATCGATCAGTTTCTGGTGATCCAGCCGTAGGTTGCTCCAACTACGTTGCAGCTTGTAATCCTGCAAGGCTAGATAGATGCGATCCCAGTCGAATAGCGTGAACAGCGCTCCGTTCAGCTTGCCCTTATGGCGTGCTTCAACCGTAGCCACCACGGCCTTATCCTGCGTGGACAGCGCTTCGACTCGTGGATATAGATCAAGTACCACATGAGGGTTTTTGATCTTGTCCTTGAACGTTTCGGGAATTTCGTACAACAGCGGGAAGTGCGTACGTTTAAACCCCAGCTTCTGGTTGTCCTTGTAGCCATCTTTTAAGGTCAACGTCTTGAGCGTGCAGGCAGGCAGGTTCGGCCTGGTTTCAAAATCCAGATGCAGGATTTCGTCACTGGGTGTGATGCCCTCTTCGCGCAAATAATCCTTGAAGGTGGCCATATAGCTGGCACGCACCCCGAAAATATTCAGCGTCTCCAGCTTGTCCAGATGCAAGCCTTTTGGCCGCTCATTTGGCAAACTCCGTTTTAGCGAAAAGCCCTTGCCCTTGAGGCGCACGCCGCGCCCGAACAACTGGATGATCTGCGAGCCTTCGCCTTGCCCCATGTTGAGTAAGCCCATGGTAGAGACACGCCAGCTGCTCCATCCCTCAGTAAACTTGCGCGAGCCGACCAGCATGTTGAGCCGACTATCTCTGTTATTCAGAGTACCGAAAAGAGCGCCACCGAAATCGTCACGTTCACTATCGAAATCATCGACATTCTCTGCCAGGCCAAAAAAGCCCGCATCGTCACCAATATTGATCAGGCCGAAAGGCTCAGCATCACCCACACGCAATGCCAGCTCACCTTTGCTGCTCTTGATATTGACCAGCTTCAGCCGCTGCTTAGCCGGCGCATTGAACACTCGATACAGGATGTCGGCATACAGATCTTCCGGCTTACCAACGAAGCTCATAAGAGGACTGAAACGCCCCTTGAAGATATTGTTGCCCTTCGCATCAAGAATCTGAGCTTTGTCCGCAATTAGGTCGCCGAGCCATACTCTGATCTGCGCATCATTGTTCAGAAAGTAGGCTAGGAAATTGACCACTTCCAGGATATCCGACTCCTCACCAGACACCCTGTTGCCCACGAACACCCAAAGTGGCTTTTCGATGTTGAAGTCGGTCAGCTTGTCGCGATGAGTGCTCCAAAGCCAAAGCTGCTGATAGAAAGCCAATAGGCAGGCAGTGAAGTATTTGCGGGCGTACTCCTCCTGCTCGTAGGCCTCGCCGTTCATGTTCAGGATCAACGACTCTTTGCCGTAGCCGTCTTCGTAGAAAAACTTGTAGGAGTAATCGAACAAGATGCACTTGGCGTAGATCTCACGGGTTGCGGAGATACGCGCTAGGCGTTTTTCATCGTTGCTCAGAGCAAGCTGCGCCAGCTGGATGTCATCCAGCTTCTTCAGACTGACTGTCTCGAATAGCATCTTGGATTTCTTTTTCCGGATGTCTTCCTCCGCCGCAGCCACGGTCATTCCTTTGGCTACAGCCTGGCCGAAAGTAGCCGAGTACTCGAAGGCAAAGCCGCCGCGCACCAGTGCATCACGCCGGCTCATCCAGGCACCACCGGCCTTACCTGTGCCGGAATGGCCTTCGTCCACCAACACCAGGTTGTTGCCTTCGAAGGCATCCACCGCTACAACCTTGTCCCCCATCTCATCACCAAGCTTGTTGATGTCGATGATCTCGATGGTTCCGCGCGCTGGGTTCTGCGCCTTGTTGAAGAACTGAGCAAAACCAAAACCCGACAGATGCAGCTCTTCCAAGTGCTGACGCGACAAGCCCTCATTGGGCGTGAGCAGAATGATCTTGCTCGGGTAGCTGTCATGCTGACCTGCTTGGAAATAGTGCAGGTACTGCCTGATGTTGACGTGCAGTAGTAGCGTCTTACCACTGCCTGTGGCGTTCCAGAAGGCGATCTTGTTCAGATCGTCTGCCTCAAAGGCATTCAATTGCTCCGCACCGGCTTCGGAACGGTAGCGCAACATCTCCTCATTTAGACCATCCAGCAGGGCCTGAAGCTTGTTGAAATACCAGTCCAGATAAATCTCGGTGAACAACAGAGACAGGTACTGAAAGTACTTCATCTGCAGCTCATGGCCTTCCAGCTTATTCCGCTGAACGGTGATGGTTTGCCAGTGGTCAACAATGCTCAGGTCATAGCGTCGTAAGTCAGCTTCAGATACCCGATCTACTTCGAACAGATTGCGAGTCAGCTCGTGGAAGAATTTGGTTTGGCCGTCCTCGTCGACACCTTCATGTCGGTCATCACCTAGGCGCAGCTTCAATGCTCCCAAGTTACCGCCTTTGAAAAAACCCATCATCCAGCGATTGAGCACCAACTCCTGGTGAAAGCTGCGCTTTTTTCCGACAGCTTTGGCGCCGGCAGTTGCGATAGCCTTGCGGGGACGCGCCATCAGATGTCCTCCACAGAGAACATACGCTGCAGAAATTCAGGCTCAATCTGACGAAGCTTGAGCACGCGGGTGGCACCGCCTTCCTCTGCGGTTTGCGTCAGTACGGTCGGGATGTTGTGGTCACCGTTGATGTAAACCACGTCAAACTCGTTATCTGCCGGGTTAATGGCAAGCCGGTCGCAGAGCTTACTCACGCCTTCGTAATTCAGTGTCTCGCAGTCACGCCACAGCACCAGGCAGCTCTCTCCGCTAGGCAGCGCACCAGTGACGGTCACAAACCCACGCTCTGGTTGAGCATCGATATGCCGGACGCGTAGCCCAATCAGATAGTTAAATGTTTCGACTAGGTCAATATTGCGCGGCTCAAACGCGCCCGCAGAATCGACCGCCACGTTCAGTGTGTAGTCGAAAGGTTTATTGAAATCCTGCACGGAAAGCAGCGAGTCGCGGCTCTCTACATCCAGCATGTAATTCAGTAGATAGTCGTCTTTGGTCTGCTGATTCAACAGGGACAGTGTTTCACCCTGCTTGGCATCACGGCGCAGTTGCAGATTATTCAGCGTGTCTTCGTAGCTTTCGAGTTTGATAACTTTGAAGCAGTGGGAGAGACCTGTTTCCGGCGCAGTGGGTCTCCCACCTGCCCAGTCAGAGGAGAAAACAACCTTCTGAAGCCTTGGTTTTAATACGGTCTCAAAATACTCCCCTTGCTCAACAAGAAGATAATTTCGCTTCGCGCCATCCTTTCGATTCAAAGACAGGGTAGCGTGAGCAGTCGTTCCTGATCCGGCAAAGTAGTCGAGTACAGTAAAGTTACTCTTTCCAAACGACTGCATCCAGAATGCTTGCTCAAGCGTTTTGACAGATTTCGGATAGTCAAACACACCACCAAGTCCTAAGTTATCCAAGACGGTAGTACCATTGGTTCCAGCGTTGTAATCAGTGCCAACCCAGTTGCTAAATAGTGTTTCTCGCTTGCCCTCGTGGTCGATCATCTGCTTTACAGCTCCGCGATCGGTCAGAACGATCTCACCATTTTCCACGCGCCGCTTGCCCGTCTCATAGGACGAGCGCCAGACTCGCTCCTCCCCACTAGAGTTGATCGGGTAGATTCTCTCAAAACCCTCAGGTGTGAGACCGGTTGGATATTCGGAGTCGAGCGGAGGCGGTGGTTCGGTACCTACAACTGTACGGCTAGTAGGATCGACAAGCAGAGCATAAAAACTGCGCCAACGACCGACACCCCCACCACGCGGAGCACGGTAATTGTTATCAGCGGTCCCGCTACGCATGAAACTACGATCCTCCGTCTCGTCCTCCTTGGGGAAACCAAGGTACTGAGGCCCATTGGTTGGAGAAGCGACGATGTAGTACTCGTGCGTCCGAGAGAGTCGGCCGCCTGAACCTTGCGGATGGTGATTGATGACGATAGTCGAAACATCGCAACCTGAGAAATGATCGCGCAGGCACGTAAATGCGTTGTTATATTCATAATCGTCGATAGCGAACCCGAATGAGTACGAATCACCAAACAGTTTCCGGGTGAACGGGAGGGTGTTCGAAATCAGTGCTAGCCAGCTAGAATGCTCAAACTGGTTTTTGTAGGCGATCTTCGAGTGAACGGTGTTGTACGGGGGGTCAATATACGTAAAGTCTATGCTCGCCCTGTAACGCTCTTTGACTAAGTTCAGCGCTTGGAAGTTATCGCTGTGAATAACTACTCCGCCCAGACTGGCGTCGATGTCATCGATGGCTGCCAGCAACTTCTGCGTGAACTCGATCTCAAATAAGCTTGTGTCCACCATCCGATATGGCCAAGCCTTCAAATTTTCACTTGTGCGGGCTGCATTGGCGTCACAAATCCCTAGCTGCGTCCAACGGCCCCACTGCCTCTCATTTGCCAAAATTCCCGTATAGAATTCTTCCGGTACTCGGTCTAGAGTGATGCAGTAGTGGCTGGATACGACAAACTTTTTCTTCAGCCACAGCTTCTTCTGGAAGTCTTCCAATTGGGCCAGGAATGCGATCAGCTCTATCGCAATGGCGCGCAGACACTGGATCATGCGCAGCGACTTCTCGATGTCGGCAAAGGCACCGGCATTCTGTAAGTCATCTAGGTGCATGACTTCTTTCTTGATATAGAAGTCCAGCTCCCGACGCAAAAAACCACCCAGATCCTTGTGGATAAAATAGTCAGCGGTGTTCTTTGTGGTGTAGTCGCTCAGCTGTTTTTCCAGCAGGGTGCGCTGAGGATTGCTCTCGGTAGGGGCTCGGCTACCCAAATCCAGCCAGCGAGCCTTGACGGCCGCGTCATTCAGTACAGTTTCGACAGCCTTTTGAACCAGTGCGTCTTGCTTGGCACCTTTAGCTACGACCTTGTATTCAAAGCGCACGATCAGCTCTTTACCGCTCGCGCCATCTACTTCCTCGATGGGCAGGAGTTCTTCATCATACTCGTCACCCTGCTCATCGATGCGAGTAACGATTTTGTGCTCAAGGAGGGCAAAGCGACGCTCCTTATCATTGTCCTTACGGTTGTCTTTCGCCGTATCTGCCGACACTAACCTGAAATGCACCGTGCGGCCTGATCGGCCGTCATCGCTAGGCAGCTTGAAGCTGTAGTTAGCGAAGCTCTCGCCGCTCTTGGTGTAGTACTGGTCCTTATTGGCCCAATGCAACATCACCTCTTCACCGGCATAGGGAATTGCGTAGGTGTCGCCCTTGTAGCGGCGCTGACTGATGAAGTCGCCGTTGTCGTAATAACGCGAGAAGAACGTGAGCAGGTGCGAAAACACGGCGTTTTCATGTTCGCCATAGCCGGTAGTGGCTGCTTTTAGCTTGCTGCGCAATTCCTGTACTTTGGGCACGCCATCAGGGCTGACACCCAGTGCTTGGGAATTCTTTTCCGCCTCCTGTAATTCAGTTTGCAGCTGCTGGGTGTTGGCGGCATTACCTACCGCGAGAGCGGCCTGCACTTTCTCTGTCAGCCGGTTCTCCAGGTAATCGTTAATCTCATCGGCGCGGGCACTGAGGATGCGATAGATGCCAAAGTCGAGATCTGGTCGATCGATCTGAAATATCTCGCGCAGCTTAGTCACGAGTTGCTGGAATTTAACGTTCTGTTTCGCGGTCACGGCTGTGTTCATCATTCGGGCCTTAATTCGTTCGTTTCCAGTGCTCGGTTCACACCACCTGCCAGCGCAGGGTGAACAGCGAATGGGTATCGGTTTTTTCTTGCAGCCGTTGCTGCAGAGTCTCAATCAGCGCATCGCGCTTCTCGATGATTTCGTCTTCAACGGCAAAAATTTCCTGGCGCTGACGGCGCTGTTTACGCTCCAACTCAGACAGCTCACGCTGGGTGGCCTCCTGCTCTTGCAGCGTCGCGGCTTTGCGGGCATCGCGCTTTAGTTGGGCAATGCTGGCCTTGGTATTCTTAAGCGCTTCCTCAGCAGCGACGAGCTTGTCATCTGCCCAACGCTCCAGCTTGTCACGCTCTTCATTGAACAGCCGCTGGTTGGCTTCCAGCACGCTGGCAATGGTGGCCTGCGCCAAACGCTGACTGTTCGCCGCCAGGGCATTGGGTGCTGCATCATCAATAGCGACGGGCTTACCAGCTGCAGGAATGGTCAGCAGTTTTTCGCAGACCTCCTGATCAAGCAGTTCACCATCGTCAGTCTGACCTGAGAACAGCAGTGCCTCGGTTGTCTCAAAGGCTGTAACTTCAAGTCGCACCAAAGTAAGCCAGCCGGACTTGCCGAGGAGCTTTTCAATGACTGAGATGCGTGTGCCGTGCTTGGCGTAATCGAGCTTAAGAAGGGCGATCGGAGTAGAAGCGTTGAGACTTGTGGCAATACTCCACTCGCCCAGCGGATGGCTGAGTCGGTAGGCGTGCGCCAATATATCGGGTTGAGCAGCACCGCGGATGAGCTGATAGCGGCCAGGCATAATTTGCAGAGCCTCAACATCTGGCGGGCTGGTCAGCGAAAAGGCATACGCTTGATCATCAAAGCGTGCCCGCTCACACAAGGCATAGCGGGTCACCCCCCAGAACCAGCGCCCTAGTCTGTCGAGCCGGGCTTCAGCTTCGTCCAGTCGTAGCTTGAGGCGGTCGTGAACATCCTCATCGAAGTTCTCCAGCAGCTGGGACTGGGTGTCCTTTATGCGATCATTGATCGCTTCTTCTAGCTCTGTCTGCAACGCATTAAAGGCAGCTTCTATCTGATCTGGCTGGCGACAGGTATCGTAGATTTTCTGTATGCGTTTCTCGAAGTCCAGGCCACCTTCGATGCTGCCTAGCACCTCATCACTGGCACCGAACACACCAGAAAACAGGCTGAATTTTTCAGTCAGCAACTCCAATACGCGCTGATCTGCCTGATTTCGGGTATTGAGGAAGTTAATAACTACCACATCGAATTTCTGACCGTAGCGGTGGCAGCGACCTATGCGCTGCTCGACCCGCTGTGGATTCCATGGGAGATCGTAGTTAATTAGCAAGGCGCAAAACTGAAGGTTCACACCTTCAGCAGCAGCCTCTGTGGCGATCATGATTTCCGCACCGCTGCCATCGATCTTGCGAAAGTGATCAATCAGCGCAGTGCGGCGGTCTACTTGGGGTGATCCGGTTATCCGATCAGTGCCTTTATGTTCAGTCAGCCATTGCTGGTAGACAAGGGTGGAGTCGGAATGGTTGTTCGTGCCACTGAACAGCACCAACTTGCCGTCATAACCGCTTGCAGACAGAAACTGATGCAAGTACTCCTGAGTACGTTTTGATTCGGTGAATATGATGGCCTTACGCGAGGCCCCTAGCTCAGCCATGCTGGCAAAGCCTAGTTGCAAAGCAGTGAGCAGGGACTGAGCTTTGGTATCAGTACGCAGCCCATGTGCGAGCTCAATGATGGCCGTCAGCTCATCTATCTCTGCCTGGATAAACTGTTTTTTATGCTCTGGGCTTTGCACAACCGGCTGTGAGGGCAGCCGTTCATCCGACTCAGGCTCTTCTTCTTCGAGATAGTCGGTTTCAAGGTCGTCCTCTTCTACCCATTGCTCCAGCAGGTTGATCTGCTCTGCCGAGGCTTCGTCTACCAGCATTTGTTCCAGTCGAGCTCGGACGGTAATCAGCGTAGCAACAATGGCCGGAGTGCTGGAAGCGAGCAATTTGCGTAGAATCAAACCTGTGAGATGGCGCTGACTTTTGGGCAACGCAAAAGAATGTTCGCGTAGCAGAAAATCAGACACCTGGTCGTAAAGCGCGTGCTCGTCATCAGTGGGGCTGAATGGCTGGGTTACAGCCTTGCGCTCGGTGTACTGGATGTACTCCAACACATCCTTACGCAAAGTGCGTTGAGTGAAGCCAGCAAGCCGCCCCCGCAGCTCCTCCAGCCCAGCAGGGTTATTCAGATACTGCTTGCGAAAGGCCTTTTCATCGCCGAATAGATGCTCATCGATGAGGGTAGACAGCCCATACAACTCCATCAGCGAGTTCTGCATCGGCGTGGCCGTTAACAACAATTTCTTGCGCCCTTCCAACGCTCGGCGCAAGGCCTGTCCGGTTCGGTTGCTCTGACGATGAGCATTGCGAAGCTTGTGAGCTTCGTCGAGAACCACTACATGCCAGGGAATGGCACGCAGTTCAGCCTCAAGACGAGCAGCAAACTGGTAGGACATGATCAGAACTGATTTACCAGCAAGATGCTGCAAAGTCTCAAGTGCGCTGCCGAATGACTGCTTCTTGAGTGCCACGGCATCCAGCACAGTGCAAGGCACGGCAAACTTCTCTGACAGCTCTTGCGCCCACTGTTTGCGCAGGCTGGCCGGAGCAATAATCAGTAACCTGCGGCTGCGCTCAGCCCATAACTGACAGACAACCAGTGCCGCTTCGATGGTTTTTCCCAAACCAACTTCATCAGCAAGCAAGACTCCTTGCTGCAAGGGATTGCGTAAAGCAAAAAGCGCGGCCTCGATCTGATGAGGGTTCAGATCAACACTGGCGTCGAATAGGGACTGAGACAGTCGGTCAACGCCATCGGCAGCATGGCGTCTCGTTAACTCGTGCGCGTAGTACTTGGCGTGGTAGGCAGAAATCATTTCTTCGCTCCGACCGTACGCTCTGGCTCCGAATATCCTGGCGCTAGCACAGCGTTTTTAACGCCATATATCGCCAATGAGTCCTTTAGCCAAAGACGGTGTTCTGGCCCTCGCAGGCTATGATTCGGGGTACAGTCCACGCTCCATTTGTGCAACACATAGCCCACCGTTGCAGCACGCAGTTTCATTCGCAATACGCCTCCATGCATGCCGTAATCCATCTCGGTAATTTCCGGGTGCGGCTGATTCGGGTGCGGCACCAACTCCAACTCAACAATGCGAGTCCACTGGATATCTTGATTGCTCAGCTCATGGGATGCCGGCGACTCCTCTTTGAGCAAGCGCGGGCGTTTGATTCGCGTGATTACAAAGTCACGAAACTCTTGGTTTTTGCGATCAAAGGCTCGTACATGCCAACGCAGCCCTGTATCGATCAAGGCGAAAGGCACAATCTCGCATTTGGACTTACCGCTGGAAATAGAGTGGTACTCGATAGCCAGGGGGCAGCCTTGATGAATGGCGCGCGTAACACTCGCCAGCACATCCAAATCAGGGTTCGTCAGACGGAAAGGAATCTCACTGGGCACCCAGGTTTTGAGCTGCAGCGGCTCGCCATCACCGAAGGCCTGTGTCAGCCATGACATGACTCTTTCGGCTGGGTAATCGAACAGCGAACGATAATCCACTCCTAGGACATAGCTCTTGCCCTTGGGGTCATAATCGATGTTTCCAGGAGCCAGCTCCCTGTACAGCGCAAGATCCCGGGTCGCGGCAGCAGACTGAATGGCAAAACGCTCTACTAAATCCTGCCGACGAATCTCACCAACGAAACGCACTCGAAGCTCAATGAAGGCTAAGCGATCACGCTGGGGCTGAGCGAGTTCGGCAAGGGGGTTAATGGGCGTCATGTGAGTTAAAGGCACCTGATCTTGGGTTTCAAAGGATCTTATTGTATGCCTTAGGCGCATGTCCACCATTGCATTATACAAACATGGTAGCGATCATTTTGATTATGGAGACTCGTCTATTGGGGAGTGCACATAGCGCCTTAATCGCGGCTATTCGCCTTCCAAAGAATGCTCGTAACCATTCAGCAAACACATCTTGCTGAAGCTGCTGCCGAGGGCCACGGTGAACAGAACAGACTTAGCCTCTATTTGCATGCATCCGGACCGCGCTCCGTCAACCGCCTCGACGAGACTGCTTCACCTGCCCCATCCGCAAGCTTCGAGCCCCCTTTGGCCTCAAACGCAGATGCTGATCGTCTTTGACGAGGTATTTTACTGCCTTGTGCACATGGGGCCGAACTGCTCGATCACTTCTCGGGATCCGGCCTATACCACACTCGTCACCATATTTCTTTTTGTCATGGTTACAGCTATGAGCGTAGCCCTGACCATGTGTGATGTCTTCCCATAGCTCGCCGAGCTGGATGGCTTTGTAGACGTCGCGTTGCACCACGTTGCCGTTGAAGAAGTAGGCAGCATGGATGTGATAGCCCCCGCCATCATGCCTTTCGCCCTGCTCCACCGAATAAACGTAGCCGATAAGCTGGTCAAAGATCGCATTGCGCTTGTGCTTGGCAACCAGCTCATCTAAGTCTTCGAACACCTGCTCAACAAGTAGCCTGGCCTGCACCTCAGAACGGTAGTGGAAGTCGACCCTTATGATGGTGATGCGCGAGTAGAATTCACATAAGGCATCGGCGTAGTCGCAGACTTGGATTTCCTGCTCCTTGGCCTGGTGGCGGAGGTCATGCTTCTTGCGGAGATACCACCTCTCACGAGTCAACTGACGGATTCGGGCGACCAAGACGTTCATGCTGTAATGGTGACCCAGGTAGGCCGTACCCTCCTCATTCAGACAGGCAAGGCCATCAGGGTGGTGCTCCAGCCCGATGTCCTGACATGCAGCCCTGAAAGCTTGCAGGTGCTCACTGTAGCTATATTCGATACGGCCTTCGAATAGGTCGACCATCTGCTGAATATGATCGAGGTATTGAGAGATCTTGGTCTCTTGGACGCGTTCGTACCCTGTGCGGGCTTGCCGGATGCGGAATGCCGGCGAATCGGAGTCTTCGATAGCCTCGACTAGTCGCTCGATGTTGAGGGCAATGTCTGACTGGGAAAGATAGGTGTAAACCTTGCGATTAGTCATGGATGGCTACCTGGTTGAGTGCTGTGCATACCAGGTGCGTGTTGTATATTTTTTAACCGATTATGCATTCTTGCCGTGCAGTAGGTGCCTGACTGAATAAGTGGCAATGGCTATTGAGCGATTAAGTACTGATAGTCAGAAACTATGCTATATCACTAGAAGCAGCCTAACCCATTACAAACTCTCCCGGCGAGAGCTGCCGATGGGGAGCAACATTGCCGGCCCGCCGAGAGATTTGCCGAATCGCAGTCTGGGAGAGTTAGCTGAGAACACAGAACATTCCCAAGTGGCATAAGCGCCATGACCAGCTGTAGCCGGTCATGGCGCAAATGGTCAGGTCTAGCTGGTTACACTCAGGTGGGCAGTGGAGTGCACTGCAGTACCCTCTGCCAGGTCACGCTCTTCGATCCTGGCCAGGATCCAATCGTGCACCTCGCTGTCGACCCAACCGACGCAGCGGTCGCCCAGTGACACGGGCTTCGGAAAAGTACCTTCCCCGATATGCTTGTAGATGGTCGACCGTGCCAGACCGGTCGAATCGATGACTTCTTTCAGGCGGATGATCCTCATGAACGGGCTCCTCGTATTCGTCCAGAGGATTGGCAGGGTTTGTAAATAAACACTGGATCGACCGTTTTCCTCACTCCCCCTTCAAGGCCTCTCTTTCCAGCCATCACGCCACATACCAATTCATTCTGGAAAGAGGCTAGGGCCGAGAGACTCGACCCCGATCAAATTCTGCCTAGAACACTAGAGGCAGGATACGCATAGAGAGCCTGCAGATCTGTAGAAATCAGGCTTTAAGCCAATAAAACCCGGGTGATTACAGGATAGCTCTAGCATAGAAAATTCATAGAATTGCTCTATAACCAACACTCAAAGAACATAGAATTACATCGGAATTTTGATGAATCTAGAATAGAATCATAACGTGGAGGCCAGATCTCTCACCTTAAAGATTGAGTATATCTACCGAAATTTTTAACTTAATAGGCTTTAATTATGGTGCTCTGGGTTGATGGTGGTGATGAGCCAGACAAGCTCGCTCAACTTCTGAATGACTCGACGCAAAACAATCGACGAGACGTATGGCTTTGGCTTTGTCTGTACATCTACGAGAAACTGGATTTAGAGCGCAGCACATGCAATGGCACCACCATGAGAGATGAAATCGCCCATGTACTGGCACGCCACCCCGACCTCATATCGCGTATTCGGCCTGAAAGAGATCGCTTCCTACTGCGTGACGATTTGCTGGCGTGGATCGCAAAAGATGAGCGGCAGTATCACTGGCTGCTGCCTCAGATTGACGAGATCACAGGGCGTATTCTCCCAACAAGGCTCGCCCATCTAACTGGAAGGAGCGAGCTCATAGCCATGCTCGACGTATGGCAGGTGAACATCGAAGAGAAAGCTGATGAAGTAAGGCATCTTCACGAATTGTGGCGCCGACATATAGCCCTGGATAGTCAATTCGAATGGTTTGCTGACAAGAAAGAAGGCTCGAAGCGCTGCGTCTGTGCTTGGGAATGGCTTGCGAAGAACCATCTTTCTCCACGCTCCCGACAGCTCCCCATCAGCAATCACAAGGAGTTGCTAATTTTCTTCGACCAAGCTCAACTCGGCCCTCATGAACAGAAGGCAATGATCCAGGAGATCAAAAATCGCTGGCATCGCCAGCAGTTCGACGAACGCAACGCAGACAAGAAGCAGGTTAACGTGATGCTGTCGAAAGCCGTGGTTGATCAACTGGATATGCTGGCCAAACAGAATGGCGTGAAGCGTTCACAGGTGATTGAGACGCTCGTGAAGATGGAGGTTGAGGCGGGCACCTACCTTACTGGTGCTTGAGGGGCTATGGTCGTGCAACAGATTAGAGGCGGGACATTTCCTCCATCCCGCCCTGGAATCTTAGGTTCAAGTCCAGCCAAGCGGTATTCCAAATGGTATTCCATTGGATTATTTTACCGGATTTTCTATTTATTTTTCAGATAGATAGGTAATCAGTTCAGATCACCCCGGCTCACTAATTTCGGCGCCACAAACCAACCACCTCGGGTAGCTCGCAACTACCGTTTTTCGTGCCTGAATGATCGGTATCGGCCGCCTAGCGCCAGCGGCAAAACATCGCTCCATCTCCCCCTTGCAGAACCTCCCTCACAGGTCGAAACTGCACCAAACGACGAGGTACACCATGGCACTCGACTACCCGCCCAGCCTCCTGTCCCAGGAAGAACGCTCAGCCATTGCTGAAATCGAAGCCACCACCAACATCCTACGTCTGGTGACTAGGCTCACCAACATGCGCTTCGCCGCGATCACCAAGTTCGGCGACGCCGAATTGGTCATCTGCTCCGTGCACGATTCCGCCGACCTGGGGATCGGCGCAGGTGAGGCTTTTCCGCTGGAAGACACGATCTGCAGCGAGTTTCAGCGGGACCCCGCGCCTTTGCTAATCCAGAGAGTCAGCCATGACCAAAGCTTCGCCTCACGACTGATCGTCAAGACCTATGATCTGGACAGTTACGTAGGCGTGCCCATCTTCCTGCCTGACGGCCGGCTGTACGGGGCGCTTTGTGCGATCGATTCTCGGCCTGTGCTGTTCGAAGATCCCGATGTGTGCGAAACGCTCGAGATTTTTGCCCGGTTGATCGGGTGCATATTTTTTGCGAGCTTGGCGGTGAAGGTCGAGAGTGCCGCGATTGAGTTGGAGTGATTTTCGGAAGGTGACGCTAGGGTCAGTTACACATGCACACCTTCCCTTCACACCCCCCGCATCACCTCCCCTCCCTCCACCCCAATCGCCTCGCAAATCTCCAGAAACTCCACCACATCCAACCTTCTCTCTGCATTCTCCACTTTGGAGATATACGACTGCGGCCTTCCCACTCGCCGCGCGAGCTCGGTCTGGCTCAAGCCCTTCTCTTTCCTGCACGCGATGAGTGCCCGGATCAGCGTGGAATAGCGTTCTGTGTGGATGGAGTTCATAAGGACTGCCGAATGACGATTCGGCTCCTTAAGTAAACCCAAAACAGGATTATCCCAAAATAGGATATAGGTGCTGTGGTTGGCCTCAGCTTTCACATCAGCCAAGAAGGGGAATGGTCATGGAACGTCCATCACAGTCGCTCAAGCTCGTTGGTTCGGATTTCTCTGCAGGCAGTCGAGGGCCGACTCCGATTACCAAAGATGAGATCCTCGAGGGCATTTGCCACTGCGTGCTGGAGCGCTGGCATCAGCTTGCTCCTGATAACCAGACGGCACTGGGTCTGGATACCCGCACTGCCGAATCACCCGATGAGCAAGCACTCCAGTCGGTGACCTGGCTGCTTCTGGAGGCCGCGAGTTTGGCCGCGCAAAAGGCTAGGCAGGCGTACAACAAGCGGTTGGACGCTGCCGATTACTAGCGGTGAAGAGCTCTATCCCATCGGGCTAAACCCCGAAGCCGCCGAACAATACCGCTCCCGCAGTGCCGGATCCCGCTTTACACGGCACTGCTCCTTAAACCACTGCTTCGCCCCCTTCCTGCATTCCCGATACTCAATCGAGCCACCTCGGTAACTAGTGCAAACACTGCCGTAATCAACCCGGTTATCACTGACACTCCACGAAGCTATGTACGGCCCGCCGCCATCCCAGCCCTTTATGCGGTGTGACTCAAACCCACCACTAACAGCCCGCCTAACCGGCCGCGCACCCTGCCCTGCCTTGTACTCCGCCAAATACTGCGCCGACACCATCCCCTGTACCGCCCGCTCTTCACGCATCGGCTGAGGACGGTCCCCGTACCGACACCGCAATACCTGATCGTTGACCAGATTGTCAGCGCCCATGCACTCCTGCAGGGTTTTAGGCACAACCGGAGCCACTGCCCGCACAACGGGTGCAGATACCGGCGCAGATTCAACAACCGGCGATTCATATCGCTCAACCACCTCAGCAGGCGGTTCTACATGCGCAGGCTCAAAGTACGCGGCAATCCGCGCCCAGTTCATCCCCACCGCAATCGCTGGCACCAGTAGCCACAACAGCCACCCCGGATGCGCCCGTTGTTGAACGCGCGGACGTGGCGCAATGGGTCCATCGTGCAGGTCGTCTTGCAGACTCATTTGAATTCCATTTCCAAAGCAAAGGCTGAAATGCCATCACTGAATACCTATCGGTAGCCCTTTGCCATTCTTTAGGTAGAGCGCCTGCCGAGCCACCTCATCGCACTTCGTGAAAATCCCCTCAAAAAAGCGTTAACGCTTTGTGAAACTCTTGTTAGGATACGCGCCACTGAGACACATTCTCAGTTGCCAGGGAGGCGCTTCATTGACCTCTTCTATTCCCGGAATTGCTCCCATGGCCCTTCGTTTTCCTTCTCGCCCTACCCTTCTGGCGGTGTGCTGCTCTCTGAGCCTCGGCGCCCATGGGGCGGACGCTCTCGTGTTGGACGCTACCTCGATCGATGCGCAAACCACCAAGGCTGCCAAAGGCGCTTCGCCCGAGGTGTTTGCCGGTGGGCAGGTGGCGCGCGGTGGGCAGATGGGTGTGCTGGGCAACCAGGACAACATGGATGTGCCGTTCACACTGACCAGCTACACCTCGAAGCTGATCGAGGATCAGCAGGCGGAGGACGTGGGCGATGTGCTGCTGAATGATCCGTCGGTGCGGCAGTCGTTCGGGTTCGGTAACCAGGCGCAGGTGTTCGTGATTCGTGGTTTGCCGCTGTCCAGCGATGACATTTCCTACAACGGTTTGTATGGGGTGTTGCCGCGGCAGATCATTTCCACCGATGCGGTGGAACGAGTCGAGGTGTTCAAGGGGCCGAACGCGTTCATCAACGGCGTGAGCCCAACCGGGACCGGGTTGGGCGGCAGTGTGAACCTGGTGCCCAAGCGGGCGGGCGATGAGCCCATTCGTCGCTACACGCAGGACATCAGTACGGATGGCCGTGTGGGTGAGCATCTGGATATCGGTCAGCGCTTTGGTGAGGGCAACCGTTTTGGTGCGCGGGTCAATCTGGCTCAGCGTGAGGGTGATACGGCGGTCGATGACGAGTCGCAGCGCACCAAGCTGTTCACGCTGGGGCTGGATTATCGGGGTGACAACTTCCGCCTGTCCGGCGATTTCGGTTATCAGAAGCAGCGCATCAATGGGCTGCGCAACTCGGTGCGCTTCGGCACGATTACGAGCATCCCACGGGCGCCGGATGCCAGCCACAACTATGGGCAGGATTGGACCTACAGCGAGACTGAGGACACCTTTGGCATGCTGCGTGGCGAGTGGGACCTGAACGAGGACTGGACGGCGTACGTGGCGGGTGGGGCGAAGCACACGCGGGAGAATGGTGTGTATGGCACGCCGGTGCTGACCGATTCGAGCACGGGCGCGGCGACCATCGGCGGGTCGAAGATTCCGCACGACGAGGACAATACCACTGTCATGACCGGCATCAACGGCAACCTGCAGACGGGGCCGGTCAGCCATCAGATCAGCGTGGGTGCGTCGAGCATCTGGACCGAGCAGCGCAATGCCTACGAGTTCTACCTGCCCACGGGCACTACCAACATTTACAACACCGGACCTCTGCCCAAGCCTACTGCGGTGAACTTCGAAGCCGGTGACATGAGCGACCCGGGCATCACCGGCAAGACGCGCAACCGCAGCCTGGCGGTGTCGGACACCTTGGGTTTCTTCGACGACACGGTGCTGTTCACGGCCGGCCTGCGCCGCCAGCAATTGCTGGTGCAGAACTATGCCTATGAGTCCACCACCGGTGTCGGCGGCTCGCGCACTTCCATGTACGACGAGGCGATCACCACGCCGGTGTATGGCATCGTCTACAAGCCGGTGGAGTCGGTGTCGCTGTTTGCCAACCGTATCGAGGGGCTGGCGGCAGGGCCAACGGCGTCGGGCCAGGTCGTCAACGTGGGTGAGGCGTTCCCGCCGGGGCGCACCAAGCAGGTGGAAGCGGGGATCAAACTGGACAAGCAATCGTGGGGCGCCACGCTGGCGGCATTCCGAATCGAGCGGCCTACCGATGGTTACACCCAGAGCTTCGCGACGGCCGGAGGCGGCAGCGTTAATGTGTACGTGCGCGACGGCAAGCAGGTCAATCGCGGTGTCGAGTTGAGTGTGTTCGGCGAACCCGTGGAAGGCCTGCGTCTGATGGCCGGCGGCACGCGCCTGCAGTCCGAGCTCGAAGACACGCAGGGCGGCGCGAATGACGGCAACCACGCCATCGGTGTGCCGACCTTCCAGCTCAACGCGACGGTGGATTGGGACGTACCGGGCCTGAACGGCCTGGCGCTCAACGCCCGTGCGCTGCGCACCGGTGGCCAGTATGCCGACCAGGCCAACAACCTGAGCCTGCCCACCTGGAACCGCTTCGACGCGGGCGCACGCTACACCTTCAAGGTCGAGCGCAAGGACATCACCCTGCGCATGAACGTGGAGAACATCACCGACAAGAATTACTGGGCATCGGCCAACGGCGGCTACCTGACCCAGGGTGAGCCGCGGCTGGTGAAGTTTTCCGGGACGGTTGATTTCTAAAATATGATGCTTATGGGCGTGGACGGAGAAGATGCAGTGTCTGATCCACGCCCAGCGCCTCGATGAAGGCATCGTCATGGGACACCACCAGCAGCGCGCCCTGGTACTGACCGAGCATCTGCTCAAGTGCAAGCTTGCTGGGCAGGTCCAAGTGGTTGTCGGGCTCGTCCAACAGCAATAGCTGGGGTGGGCGGTGCGCGTGCAGCAGTGCCGCCAGGGCTATCTTGAGACGCTCGCCGCCGCTGAGCTGCGCGGTCCGTAGTAGGACGCGATCGGCGTCGATGCCCAACTGGGCCAGCCGAGTTCTGGCTTCGGCTTCGCTCAGTTCCGGATTGCTTTCGTGCAGCCACTGCACGGCGGTCCGATCAGGATGTTCGAGGCCGGCGTGCTGGTCCAGCCAACCCACTTCCACCGTGCAAATGACTTCGCCGGCGCGTGGCGCCAGGCGACCGGCGATGACCTGAAGCAGTGTCGATTTACCGCTGCCGTTGGCGCCCGTGATGGCCATGCGCAGGGGGCCTGTCAGGGTAAAGCTGATCGGCGCGACATGCCCGAAGGGTAATACCAGATCATTGAGCTGAAGCACCAGTTTGCCGTTGGGTACGACGGTTTCCGGGGGCAGCATTACGCGTTGGATATCGGCGGCGCAGCGCGCACGGGCATCGGCAATGCGCTGTTGTTGCTGCTCGCGGGCGAGCTGTTGATTGAGTCGCAGTTTGCCTTGGCTGTTCTCGCTGCGCTCTTTCTGGGCATTGGTGATCAGCTTGGTCTGGCTACCATCACGGGCGTTACGATCACCGCGTGCATTGCGCCGTTGCTGCCGCTCCATCTGCACGGCCATTTCCCGTTGCTCGCGCTTGGCTTGGGTGCGTTCGCCTTGCAAGGTTGCCTGGAAGGCTTGCTGCTCCTGTTCGCGGGCGGCAACGTAATGGCTGTAGTTACCGCCATAAACGGCGAGGCCGATGGGCGAGAGCTCGACGATTTCATCCATGAGTTCGAGCAGGGTGCGGTCATGGCTGATCATCACCAAGCCGTTCGGCCAGCGCTGGATCTGCTGTGCCAGTTTCTGCTGTTGCTCGCGATCGAGGTGGTTGCTCGGTTCGTCGAGGATCAGCCAGTCGGCCTTGGACAGCCAGGCACCGAGCAGTGCGATGCGTTGGCGCTCGCCACCGCTGAGGGTGTGCGTCGGTGTGTCGGTGGTCAAGTGGCCCAAGCCGTTCAGGTCCAGCTCTGCGCGCAGGCGTGCTGCGCAATCCCACTGGTCCATCGCAAGCGTATGGTCGTGATCATCGAGGCTGCCTTCGGCGATCCGCTGCAGGGCTTGCAGGATGTGCTCGACGCCCGCCAGCGCAGCAACGGTGGGAAAACGCTCGGGCTCAAGCTGTTGAGAGACGACATAGACATGCCCCTCGTGGCGGACGTAGCCATTGCTCGGCGCACGGTCGCCAGCCAGCAACTGGCCCAGCAGGGATTTACCGCTGCCATTGGCGCCGACGATGCCGGTGGCTTTGGCGTGGAAGCTGTGGTTGAGGTTGTCCAGCAGTAGGCGTCCATCCGGGAGGGTGAGGCAAAGGTGATCGAGATGAAGTTGTCGTTGGGTCATAGTGCTCCCTTGTGATGGAGTCTTGTTGTTGGGTTTGGCGTAGCGGCCAATGATGAGAAACAACAGGCGGCTACATCGATCAAGATCATAGCCCCTTCAGATACGCCTGCCACGCCTGCCACGCCCCCCACACCTCCCACTACCCATTGAAGCCCCCTGCCCCTTACCGCACACTGACGCGATTCCTTTCCAACAAAACGGCCGTCCATGAGCAACCCACCAAGCCCCATCCCCCTGATCATCCTCGATGTGCAAGACGCCATCGACCAGCCGAGATGGAAGGGTAAGAGCAACCCTGGCTACTTGGAAACCATCCAGCGGCTTCTGCAGCTGTGGCGCTCGAATGGCTGGCCGGTGCTGCATGTGAAGCACGATGAGCCGACGCCTACGTCGACGTACCACACCCATGGGCCGTGGAATGGGATCAAGCAGGAAGTTGCGCCGGTGGAGGGCGAACGGGTGATCACCAAGCAGCAGAACTGTGCGTTCATTGGCACGGAGCTGGATGCGGTGCTCAAGGCTATGCAGGTGACACGCTTCGTGCTGACGGGCGTGGTCATTCATAACAGCGTGGATGCCACCGTTCGCGCCGGAAAGGCACTGGGCTTCAGCATTACCCTCCCCTCGGATGCCACTACAGCGGTCCCGGTAACCGGCGCGGATGGAACGGTTTGGGATGCGGGTACCGTTCACGATCTGACGTTGGCGATACTCGGTAGCGAATACGCCGAGGTGGTGCTAGCCAGCGATGTGGTCGAGGCGCTCGGGTTGGGGTGAGCGGTGAGCGGCGACACCAACTCCAGATCATCCCGTATACACGCCACACCATGACCCGCGCTCACTTCGCGCAACAGCGGCCGATCCTGTGCGCAGGCGGGCAGGACGTAGGGGCAGCGGGTGCGAAAGGCGCAGCCTGAGGGGGGCGAGATCGGGCTAGGGATATCGCCCTGAAGCACGATTCTCTGGCGCCGCTGCCCAGGTTCGGGCATGGGGATGGCCGACATCAGCGCTTCGGTGTAGGGGTGGCGGGGATGGCTGAACAGCTCGCGGGTAAGCGCTATTTCGACGATGCGACCCAGGTACATCACCGCAACGCGATCGGCGATGTGGCCGACCACGGCCAGGTCGTGGGTGACGAAGAGCATGGTCAGGTTCATCTGCCGACGGATGCGCGCGAACAGGTTGAGCACCTGCGCCTGGACCGAGACGTCCAGGGCCGACACCGGTTCGTCGGCCATGATGAATTCAGGTTCCAGGGTCAGAGCGCGGGCGATGCCGATGCGCTGGCGTTGGCCGCCGGAGAACTCGTGGGGGTAACGGTCCAGGTACTGGGCGGCGAGGCCGACGGTTTCCAGGGCCTGCCCGGCCTTTTCCCGGCGCCCGGCGGCGTCGAGCTCGGGGTTGTGGAAGCGCAGCGGCATGGCGAGGATGTCGCCCACGCTCATGCGCGGGTTCAGCGAGCCGTAGGGGTCCTGGAAGATCATCTGCATGCGCTTGCGATAGGGCTTGAGCAGGCGGTCGTTGAAGGGTGTGATTTCGACGTTGTCGAAGACGATGTGCCCTTCGGTGGGCGGGTCGAGCATCATCAGGCTGCGGCCCAGGGTACTCTTGCCCGAGCCGCTTTCGCCCACCAGGCCGAGCACTTCGCCACGGGCGATGCTCAGGTCGACGCCATCCACGGCGCGGACCAGGTTGTCGTCACGGTCGCGGCGGTGGGCGAGAAAGGTCTTGCGCACGGGGAAGTATTTCTTCAAGCCGACGACGTCGATCAGCGGACGCTCTTTCATCGTGCACCTTCCTGTTCGGTCGCCAGTTCCCGCCAGCGCACGCAGCGCAGTTGGTGGCCCATTTCGATTTCTTCCAGCACGGGTGCCTGTTGGTCGCAGCGGCCAGCGATGCTGTAGCCGCAGCGCGGGTGGAAGGCGCAGCCGCCGGGCGGTCTGCTGGGGTCGGGGACGAAGCCGGCGATGGTGCCCAGTTCGCCTTGCGCCAGACCGGCCTGTTCGAAGCGCGGCACTGCGGCCAGCAAGCCGCGGGTGTAGGGCATGCGCGGCGAGGACAGCACCTGGCTGACGCTGCCCTGTTCGACGATGCGCCCGGCGTACATCACCATGACCCGGTCGGCGATTTCCGCGACCACGCCGAAGTTGTGGGTGATGAACAGGATCGCCATGCCGTTCTTCTTCTGCAGGTTGCGCAGCAGGTCGAGAATCTGCGCCTGCACGGTGACGTCCAGCGCGGTGGTGGGTTCGTCGGCAATCAGCACGTCCGGCTCCATGGCCAGGGCGATGGCGATCATTACCCGCTGGCGCATGCCGCCGGACAGCTCGTGGGGATAACAGTCCAGGCGCTTCACCGGTTCCGGAATGCCGACCTGCTCCAGCAGGGCCAGCGCGCGGGCGCGGGCGGCGGCTTTGCTCAGGGATTGATGGAAACGGATCGCTTCGGCGATCTGGTCGCCCACGCGGTGCACCGGGTTCAGCGAGGTCAGCGGTTCCTGGAAGATCATCGCCACGCGGTTGCCGCGCACGTGGCGCATCTGCTGCTCGCCCATGGCCACTAGGTCGATGGGCGCGCCGTGGCGGTCGGCGACGATGGCGCTGCCGTCGATGCGGGTTTTCGGCGCTTCGGCGAGCAGCTTCATGATGGCCAGGCTGGTGACGCTCTTGCCCGAACCGCTCTCGCCCACCAGGGCCAGGGTTTCGCCGGCAGCGATGGTGAAGTTGATGTCGTGGACCACGGGCACGTAGCCGGCGCCCTTGCGGAAGGCGACGTTGAGGTGCGCCACGGCGATCTTTTCATCTGCGTTCATTTCAGGTCGCTCCTGCCGTCCAGCGCGTCGCGCAGGCCGTCGCCGATGAAGTTGAAGCTGGTCACCGCGAGGGTGATCGCCAGCCCGGGAATGATCGCCAGCCAGGGCGCCTTGCCCAGGTACTGCTGGGCGGCGTTGAGCATGTTGCCCCAGCTGGGCAATGGCGGCTGGATGCCGTAGCCGAGGAAGCTGATGTAGGCTTCCAGCAGGATGGCGTTGGCGATGGTCAGGGTGGCCGCGACGATGATCGGGCCGATGGCGTTGGGCATCAGTTCGCGGAACATGATCCAGCGGTTGCTGGCGCCGATCATGCGGGCGGCCAGGGTGAAGTCGCGTTCGCGCAGCGAGCGGATCTCGGCTTCGACGATGCGCGAGATTTCCATCCAGCTGGTCACGGCGATGATCAGGGTGATCATCATCGGGCTGGGTTTGGTGAACGCCGCCAGCACCAGCACCAGAAACACGCTGGGAAAGGACAGGAAGGCATCGACGAAGCGCATCAGCCCGGCGCCGACCCAGCCGCGGTAGTAACCGGCGATGACGCCGATCAGGGTGCCGATGACGATGCTGATGAGCATGGCGCAAAAGCCCACCATCAGGGAGATGCGTCCGGCGTTGAGCAAGCGGGCAGCCGTGTCGCGGCCCAGCGCGTCGGTGCCCAGGTAGTGATTGCCGGTGAACGGCGGCGCGAAGCGGTTGCGGATGTCGATGCTCAGGTCGTTGTAGTGCAGCAGGTAGGGGCCGAACACGCAGGCCAGAATCAGTACGGTGATCATCACCACGCCGAGCACGGCCAACTTGTGGCGCATGAAACGGCGCAGGGTGGGGTTGGCCAGCCAGGCCCAGCGGCGGCTGGCGGGCAGGTAGTGCGTGGCGGTGGTCATGGGCGGTACTCCTTCAGGCCAGCCGGACACGGGGGTCGGCGACACCTATCAACAGATCGGCGAGCAGGTTGCCCAGCAGCACCAGTACGGCGGAGAACATCAGAATGCCCATGATCACCGGGTAGTCGCTGTAGCCCAGGCTGTCGAGGAACAGCCGGCCCATGCCGGGCCAGGTGAACACCGTTTCGGTGACCAGCGCGCCGCCAAGGATGGTGGGTATCTGCAGCCCGGCCAGGGTGATCATCGGCAGCAGGGCGTTGCGAATCACGTGGTGAGTCAGCACTCGGCGATAGGGCACGCCCTTGGCGCGGGCGGTGCGGACGAAGTCCTGGTCGATCACGTCCAGGGTGGCGGAGCGCATGTAGCGGCTCCAGATCGCCACGTTGACCAAGGCCAGCACTAGCACCGGCAGCACCAGGTGAACGGCGTAGTCGCCCAGGGACTGGTCACCGATGGTGTACATGTTGCCCGCCGGTAGCCAGCCCAAGTGCAGGGAGAACAAGAAGATCGCCACCAGCCCGAACCAGAAGGTGGGAATCGACAGCGCCACCATCGCGCCGACCGTGGCCAGGGTGTCGAACACCGAATAGCGGCGCACCGCGCCCAGCACGCCGACCCAGGTGCCAATGACGATGGACAGCAGTGTCGAGGTGCCCATCAGCAGCAACGTCGCGGGCAGGTGCCCGGCGATCACGCTGAGCACCGGGCGGCCGTCGCGAAACGAGTGGCCCCAGTCGCCGACGAACAGATGGCTGAACCAGTCGATGTACTGCACCAGCAGTGGCCGCTTCAAGCCCAGTTGCTCGGCGATGCGGTCCAGCTCGGCCTGGCTCATGCCGGGGTTCAGGGCGAACTGCGACATCGGCCCGCCGGGGGCCAGGTTGAGCACCATGAAGCCGATCAGCGAGACCAGCACCAGCACCACGGCGCTCTGCCCCAGGCGGTTGAGAATGTAGTTCGGCATGCTTGAATCCTCTGCGGTGCGAACGACACCCGACCCTGCGGCCAGGCATGGGCGTGCTTAGGTCCAGGACCAGGTGTTGACGTTCCAGGGTTCGATGCGCAGGTTGATGTTGCCGGTGAAGCCTTTGAGGCCCGATTTGTAGCCGCGCACGTAGGTGTACTGAAACAGCGGCAGGATGGGCAGGTCCTGGCGGATCAGGTCCTGCACCTGCACGTACACCGCCTTGCGCTGGGCGACGTCCTGGATCGCTGCGCCCTGGGCCAGCAGCTCGTCGACCTTGGCGTTGACGTACTGCGAGTTGTTCTGCCCGGCCCCGCCTTTGGCGTTGGTCGATTGCGAACCGAAGTAGTCGCGGGTGTCGGGGTCGGCACCGGTGAGGAAGTTGTTGCCGACGATCACCGAGTCGAATTTGGACTGCACCCAGTACTCGCCCCACATCACCGCAGGCGGCAGGTTGGAGATTTTCATCTCCACACCGATGGCCAGCCAGGTCTGCTGGATGAACTGCTGCGCCTGCTCGCGGATCTGGTTGCCGGCGGTGGTGGAGTTGGTGAACGAGAGGCGCACCCCGCCCTTCTCGCGAATGCCGCCAGCGCCCGGTTTCCAGCCGGCGTCATCGAGCAGTTTGCTGGCCGCCTCGATGTTGAAGCTTTGCTTGGGCAGGTTCGGGTTGTAGTAGGCCGACTGTTGCGGCATGTAGGTTTCGGTGGGCAGCACCAGGCCGAAATACAACTCGTCGATGATGGTCTTCTTGTCGATGGCCATGTACAGCGCCTGGCGCACGACGGGGTCCTTGAACTGCGGGCGCTCCATGTTCAGGGTCACCGACTCGATGGTGGCCACCGGCAAAATCACCACGGTGCGCCCGGCCAGGTCCTTGGCTTCCTCGTAATGGTCGGGGGTGATGCCCTGCATGGCGGTGACGTCGATGTCGCCGGTCTTGAACTGGGTGTAGAGCACGGTCAGGTCGGGGATGTACTTGAAGATCACGCTGTCGATCTGCGGCTGGATGCCGTGATAGTCCGGATTGGCCTTGAGCTGGATGTGGTCGCCAGCCACCCGCGTGCCCCACTTGAACGGGCCGGTGCCGATGGGTGCGTTGTTGAACGGTGCCGTGTTGACGTCGGCAGCGACTGAAAGAATGTGTTTGGGCACCATGAAGGTGGACGACAGGATCGAGGCGTAGGGTGCGTAGGATTTCTCCATGCGCCAGTGGATTTCGGTGGGCGAAACCACGGTGATGTCGCGCAGCAGATCGTGGCCGGCGCGGCGACCGCTGCGAAAATTCGGCGAGACGATCAGTTCCAGGGTGTACTTCACGTCTTCGGCGGTGAAGGGTCGGCTGTCGTGCCATTTGGCATCGCTGCGCAGTTTCACCTTCCACTGCAGGCCGTCGGCGGAGATGCCGCCATTGGCCACGGTCGGCACCTCGGTGGCCAAAGCCGGGACGAATTCACCGCTGGGCGAGATGCCGAACAGGGGGTCGAACACGTTCCAGTGGATGCCGTCGTCCACTTCGATGTGCGGCATGTGCGGATTGAAGACGGTGGGCTCCTGGGACAGGCCGATGATCACCTGCCCGGACGGCGGGGCGGCCATGGCCGCGAAGGATTGGCTGGCCCGGCCCAGGGGCAGCAGGGTGCCCGCGGCACCGATGATGGCCATGGCCAGCGCCTGGCGGCGGGTCGGGTTCAACAGGCTGTTGCCTTTATCCGAGTCATCGCGTTGCGACATGCTGAAGCTCCCACAGTAAGGAAGAAAGGGCAGGTGGCAGGCGTTGGAAAGCGTTTTGGACGCTGGACCCGGGCTCGTTCGAACGAGCTTCTGCAGGGCTGTTGCCGAGTGATCGGGTGCTTCTAGAATCCGGAAATGGGCCGTGGGTTGGAACCATCGCTGAAGCGCGACAGGCGAAACGCTTGCGGGTCGACGATCGGGGTTTCACCGGTGACCAGATTGGCCATCAGCCTGCCTGCCGCCGGCCCGATGCCGAAGCCATGACCCGAGAATCCGGTGGCGATGAAAAATCCGGGCACACCGTCCACCGCCGAGATCACCGGCACGGCATCGGGCGTGACATCGATCATGCCGCCCCAGCGCTGGGCGATCCGCACGTTGGCGAACACCGGGAAGGCGTTGGTCAGGCTGGCCAGGGCGCGGTTGGTTTGCCGGATCGAGGGCACCGGATCGAGCACGCGGCGGTATTCGAACGGGCTGGCTTCGTCCAGTGCCCAGCGCTTGGGCAGCACCGCTTCCTGGAAAAAACGCTGGCCCAGGCGAAACGACAGTGATTTGTGCTCCTGCTGCAGCGCAGGCCAGAACTGCCGCGCGTAGCGAAAGGAGTCGGGGACGATGTCGGCGATGTTCTCGTGGCCGGAGGCGACGGTGTAGCCGCCGTCCTGGCGTTTGCGCACGGCGAAGTCCATCGCCCAGATGGCGGATTCCGGGCCGCCTTGCAACGGCGTGGTACGGATCACCGAATTGAGCACCTTGAGCTGCGGCAAATGCACCTTCAATGGCGAGCAGAACAGGCTCGACCAGGCGCCACCGGCCAGCACCACGGACGTGCAGGCGATCGCGCCGCGCTCGGTGATGACGCCGCTGACCCGGCCTGCCGCGCGCTCGATGCCGCGCACCGCGCACTCGGTGAAGATCATCGCGCCCTTGGCCCGCGCCGCTTCGGCAATCGCCGGGGCCGCCTGCTGCGGTTCGGCGCGACCGTCATCGGGAGTGTACAGCGCACCCTTGATGCGCAAACGCTCGGCGCCGGGCAACACCGTGGCCAGGTCGGTGCCCGAAAGCATCCGCGCACGCACCGGGTAATCGTCCAGATTGGCCTTCCAGCGCTCGTGCTCCGCGTAGCTTTGATCGTCCGCACAGGTGAAGAGAATGCCGGCGCGGGTGTAGCCGACGTCCTTGCCGATGCGCGCGGCGAGGTCGCCCCAGATGTTCAGGGCATGAGCCATCAACGGCAGTTCACGCGGGTCGCGGCGCGAGATGCGCACCCAGCCCCAGTTGCGACTGGACTGCTCGTGACCGATGCCACCTTTCTCGCACAGGGCCACCTTCAAGCCGCGTTCGGCAAGCTCCAGCGCCGTGGAGGCACCGACGATGCCACCCCCGATCACCACCACGTCGACACGCTCCGGCAGTTGTTCATCGCCCTGTACGGGTACTACGCGAGGTCCTGGCATCGCTGGCTGTTCTCCTGATGGATCATGAATGAATGGGCGCGGCGAGGGCCCGGATATTGCAGCGCATTTGCAGTGCCAGTCGGCCTGCCGGGCCATGGCTCGGCAATCGTCGCTTCACGGGAGAGGTCAGCATGCCCCACACCGACTCATCGGCCCGCCGCCTGCCACGCTGCAGCACTCAAGGCACGCAGACGCTGGATCGCTCCTTCGACATTCTCCAGGCGATCGCGGCGCGCGGTGCGCAGGGCGCGACCATCGAAGCGCTCAGCGCCGACACCCAGCTCAGCCGCGCCACCCTGTACCGCCTGCTCAAGGCCATGAAATCCTACGGCTTCGTGCGCCTGCCGCGGCTGCGGGGTCCCTACTTTCTGGGTTACCAATTGCTCAGCCTCGGTGCCCAGGCCGGCAACACCGGCGGCGTGCGCGAGTTGGCCCGCCCGGCCTTGCTGCGCCTGTGCGAGACCTTTCAGGACAGTTTCTTTCTGTTCGTTCAGGACGGCTACTACGCCCTGTGCCTGGAGCTGCACGAAGGCGCCAATCCCACCCAGAGTTTTGCCGACTGCGTGGGCGCGCGCGTGCTGAGCGGCGTTGGCCAGGGCTCCCTGGCGCTGCTCAGCCACCTGCCCACTGCGGCCCGTGCGCAGATTCTGGAACACAACGCGCCGCGCCTGCTGCGTGAATACGCCATCAGCGACAGCGCCCTGCGCTCCACCTTCAAGCAGGTGCGCCAGCAAGGTTTCGCCTGCGGCCTGGCCGATCGCGTGCTGCCGCTGCACACCGGCGTGGCGGTGCCGATCCTCGACGCCAGCGCCGCCCCGGTGGGGGCGCTGAGCTGCGCCTTGCCCAGCGTGCGCATGACTCCGCTTTACCAGCAGCGGTTGGTGCAGGCCATGCGCAAGGAGGCCGACAGCATCGCGCAACGGCTGGGCGCCTGAATGAACGCGCCTCACCGGGCGAACCGGGCGAAACGAAACGGCGCAGGATCGACCAGGGGTTGGTCGCCGGTGATCAGGTCGGCCATCAGGTGGCCGGCGCCCGGTCCGATGCCGAAACCATGCCCGGAGAAGCCGGTGGCCAGATAGAAACCCGGCAGGCTCTGCACCTGATCCATCACCGGGACGATGTCGGGTGTGACATCGATCAGCCCCGCCCAGCGCTGCTCGATCCGGGCCTGGGCAAAGATCGGGAATTGCTCGGCGAGCATGCTCAGGGCCTTGTCGAGGTAGGCGTCCACCGGCTTGGGATCGTACAAACGCTGTGTCTCGAACGGTGAAGCCTGGGCATTGCTCCAGCGTTTGGGCGTGTTGAGCTCCTGCCAGCTCTGGCGGGTCACGCGCAGGCGGTATTCGTGATGATGCGCCCTGACCATGGGCAGAAAGTCGGGCAGGTAGCGAAAGCTGTCCGGCACCAGTGCCGCCACGTTGGCGTTGCGCAGGGCCACGGTGTAGCCGCCGTCGGCGCGCTTTCTGAACGAGACCTTCTCGGTGGCCACGGCGCACTCCGGCCCGCCCGGCAGCGGCCCGGTGCGCATCACCGAACCGAGCACGCGCAGCTGCGGCAGGCGGATGCCCAGGTTGCCGCAGAACAGGCTCGACCAGGCGCCCGCCGCCAGCACGACGCTGGTGCATTTGATTTCGCCCAGTTCGGTGATCACCGAGCTGACCTTTCCCGCGGTGGTTTCGACACTGCGCGCGGCACAGCGCACGAACAGCTTGGCGCCGCGTGCGCGAGCCCCTTCGGCGATGGCCGCCGTGGCGATGTCCGGCTCGGCGCGGCCGTCGCTTTCGGTGAACAGCGCACCGGTCCACGAGGCCGGCACCTTGGCTTGCAGGCGCGTCTGAATCTGGACGGTGTCGAGCAGCCGCGCCTCGATGCCCAGCGGTTTGGCCTGATCCAGCCAGCTGACCTTGGCTGCCAGCTCGGCTGCCGATTCGCAGGCATAGAGAATGCCGGAGCGGGTGAAGCCTGTCTCGTGGCGCAACTTGCTGGCCCAGCCGTCCCACAGTTTCAGACTGGCGATGGCCAATGGCACTTCGGCGACGTCACGGCCCATGGTCCGCACCCAGCCCCAATTGCGCGACGACTGTTCGTGGGCGATGCCGCTCTTTTCCACCAGCCCTCCCGACACGCCCCGCTCGGCCAGGAAGAAGGCCGTGCACACGCCGATGATGCCGCCGCCGATGATCACCACATCGGTGCTGTCGGGCAGTGAAGTGTCGCTGTCGACGTGGGAAATGAGCGGGTACATGGGAACGCCTGCCAATGTCGGTGCCCCTACATCTACCCCTTGGAACGGCGAGCGGCAAGTCCTGGGGACGTGGCGCGCTCATGCTCTCACATGCTGAGACAAAGCCTGGGGCAATGGAAAATTGTCCGAATTTTTTCAGTCATTTTTTGCAACACCTTAGCCGCCATAAGACGTGGCCTGCGGCCATTACCACCGGGCACGTTGTCGCAGGCAATGCCAGCCCGGGCGGTTGCGCTGAATCGTTTCAGATGCGATAACAAATAAGCAAACGGCGCGAAAATCTCAAATAAAGCAGATTACAGGGCCCATGCACGCCGTACGCCGGCGATCCTGCTGCGCCCTCCTACCCGCCGATTTGTGCCACCACTGCGTGGCGATTTGCTCTTCACCGAGCCTGCCTTCCAACCTCATCGAGGCCATTCATTCGGCGCGCCCAAGCGCCGTGCTGCAAAAAAGGAACGGACCATTGAGCAATCAATCCACTCCGAACACCCCCCTCTCTCGCCTGTGCGACAAAATCGGCATCCCCTACCCCATGTTCTGGGGCTTCGTCGGCCTGCTGATCTTCATGATCGGCGACGGCGTCGAGCTTGGTTACCTCTCCCCGTTTCTCAGTGACCGCGGCATGCCCGAGGGTGAAATCGCCATGGTGTTCACGCTGTATGGCGTCACCGTCGGCATCTCCTCCTGGCTGGCCGGCGCACTGTCGAACATCTGGGGGCCGAAACGGGTGATGATGCTGGGCCTGTTGATCTGGAGCGTGTTCGAGGTTCTGTTCCTGATCTATGGCCTGGAAACCCTGAGCTACAAGATGATCCTGCTGACCTATGGTCTGCGCGGCTTCGGCTATCCACTGTTCGCCTACGGGTTTCTGGTGTGGATCGCCGCCGCGACACCGTCGCGCAAGATGGGTCTGGCCGTTGGCTGGTTCTGGGTGGCTTATGCAGCGGGTCTGCCGACCCTGGGTTCGCTGGTGGCGAGCGTGAGCATTCCGCTGATCGGCGCGTTGCAGACTTTCTGGCTGTCGTTCGCGCTGGTGGTCATCGGTGGTTTGATCGGCCTGATCGGCATGCGTGAAGCCCACGGCATGCGCCGCCTCGCACCCGAGGGCGAGAAGCCGCTGGTGTCGATGGCCAAGAACGTCACCATCATGTGGTCGCACCCCAAGGTGACCCTGGCCGGTGTGGTGCGCATCATCAACACCTCGTCGATGTTCGGTTTTCTGGTGGTGCTGCCGGGGTTCTTCATGGACACGGTGGGGTTCACCCTGGAGCAATGGCTGCAACTGCTGACCATCGTCTTCGTGTTCAACATCATCGGCAACATGGGTTCCAGCGTCATCAGCACGCGGATCGGCTATCGCAATACCATCCTCTGGCTGGGTGCCATCGGTAGCACGATCACCACGCCGCTGTTCTTCTTCATGCCGCAGGCCTTTCCCGACAACTTCCTGCTGGCCTCGGTGTTCGGCGCGCTGTATGGCCTGACCCTGGCGTGCTTCGTGCCGCTGTCGGCACTGGCGCCGGCCCTGGCGCCGCACAACAAGGCCGCCGCGCTGTCGGTGCTGAGTCTGGGTGCAGGCGCGTCCACTTGGGTGGGCCCTGCGGTGGTGGCGATCTTCAATGAAAGCTTCGGCTTGGAAGGCGTTGTCTGGGCCTTTACTGGCCTGTACGCATTGAGTGCGGTATTGACGGTGTTCCTGAAGGATCCCGAGCCGGTGCACGAGCCGTTGTTCAGCAAGACCAAGCGCCGGATCAAAGTCCGTGCGCCGCGTCTGGACTATCGGTGGGCGCGTGCCACCAAGGATTGATCGTCCCGGTCAGGGCCGCTCGTAGACGGTCACCCGATTGCGGCCAGCGCGCTTGGAGGCATACAGCGCCTGGTCGGCCCATTCGATCAGTTGCTGGTGTTCGGTGCTGGGGTAGCCGAGGTCGGCTACCCCCAGGCTGATGGTGAAGCGGATCGGGCCGCTTTCGTGCTCGACCACTTCAGCCTCGACGGCCTGACGCAACCGCTCGGCCAATATGGCGCCGCCTTCCTTGTCGGTGTCCGGCAGCAGCACGGCGAACTCCTCGCCGCCGTAGCGTCCGGCAATGTCGGCGTCACGAACCAGTCCGCGCAGCACCTGCGCCACGCGCTGGATCACCTGGTCGCCGACCTGATGGCCATAGGTGTCGTTGACCCGTTTGAAATGATCGATGTCGAACATGATCAACGAGGTGGCGTGGCCGTAACGCCCGTGCCGGACGTACTCGACCTTCAGCGCTTCTTCCCAATGGCCACGGTTGCACAGCCCGGTGAGGCGATCGGTGCTCGACAGCTTCTGCAATTGCAGGTTGGAGGCCTGCAATTGACGCCGGTTGATGGCCACGTCGGTGACATCGTAGATCACCACGCAGATGTGCTTGACCTCACCATGGGTGGAGCGCAGTGGCAGGATGGTGGTGTTCTGATACATGAACGCCTCCTGCCCGGTGATCGGCTGGTAGTTCTTGAAGCGCAGCAGGTACGGACGCTGTTCCCAGATGGTGAAGGCCGGGGTGCCGAGGGTGACCACACTGCTGACCTTCTTGCGGAACCACTCGCAATCGATCTCAGGGAACAAGCTGAAGAAACAGTGCCCGATGGCGTCCTTGGGCTGCACGCCGGAGCGGTTCTCCATGAAGGTGTTCCAGACCTGCACCTGGTAATCGCTGTCGAGCACCACCACGCCTACGTCAATGCTCTGGGTAATCGCCAGCAGCCAGTGAAATTCGTCGAGTTCGATAGGTCGGCTCATGGTTCAGTTCATCAGGTAGTCGAGCTTGTCGCGCAGCAACGGTACCGAGTCCTCGGTGAACAGCAGCAACAGGTCGAAGTGAATGCAGTGGCCTTCCAGGGCGTAGCTGATTTCCACGGTGAGAGTCTTTTTCCAGCGGTGCTTGCCGACGGCGATCAGGTCGTCGATCGCGGCATGGTTGCCAAGAATGTGCGGGTGGCTCTGGGAGAACATGACGTCCAGCTGCTGGGCCAGGCCGCTGAGGCAGGCGCCGATGATGACCGAGGACAGATCCAGCAGCATCTCGAGGTCGGAGTAGTCGAGGGCGCTGCGGTTCATCAAGCGAGCCAGGTCGGCGATGTCGCAATCGTGGAAGATCAGCATCGCTTCGCCGGCAATGCCACCGCCGATGAACCCCTGGCAGATGGCGGTGATCGGTTGCTCACTCTGCACGTCCGCCAGCACCATCTGCAGCTCGCTGGCTTCGAGCAGGTTGACGTTGGGTACGGGCAGGTGGATGAACACGCCAAGCACCTTGGCCAGCATGGCGGCGGCCTGGCCCATGGCAACGTTGATGGCTTCACGCAGGGCGTCGATGAAGCCGATGTGCAGCGTGCTGTCGCTGCTGCGATGCAGGGCCGGGCCGGTGTTTTTTTCCAGCAGGCCGGCCTTGAGTAGCACCCTGCGCAGTTCTTCGGGTTCGGCCGGTTTCTTGATGAAGGCCAGCGCGCCCAACTCGCGGACCCGGCGCAGGGCCTGATCCTGCACGTCACCCGAGACGACGATGACCTTGCACGGCAGGTTTTGCTCGCGCAGCGCGGCCAGGACCTGGTAGCCGTCCATGTCGGGCATGGTCAGGTCCAGCAACATCACATCGCCTTTCCCCTCGCGCACGGCCTCGAGCGCCTGGCGGCCGTTCACCGCCTGGGTCACAGTGGTGTCCCAATCCGCCGGCAGGGCGCGCAGCAGCTGCTTGCGAGCCATGTTCGAGTCGTCGCAGATCAACAGGGGAATGGGCAACATGTCCTCTCGTTCTCTCCATGGGGCGACGCGCATGATCGCCATTGATGCACCATTGCCCACCATACCTCTAAGGCCCTGTTCGCCGCTACCTTGCGTGCTGGCTATTTGCTTTCATTCGGCGCGAATGCCGATGTGGGTTACCGCGTTCAGCCTGATTCACCGCATCCACCGCCGCCGCGGCTCGCGCCGCTGCTACGGGGGCCCCAACCGCCCCCGGCGAGCGGTATGCCTGATTGACCGCGTCAACCGCCGACGCGGCTCGCGCCGCTGCTACAGAGGCGACAACCGCTCGCGACGGGCTTTTGTAGCAGCGGTGCAAGCCGCGTCCGGACGCACCGCGGTCTGCCCGATCCACCGCGCCAACCGCCGACGCGGCTCGCGCCGCTGCTACAGAGGCCACAACCGCTCGCGACGGGCGTTTGTAGCAGCGGCGCAAGCCGCGTCCGGGCGCACCGCGGTCTGCCTGATCCACCGCGCCAACCGCCGACGCGGCTCGCGCCGCTGCTACAGAGGCCACAACCGCTCGCGACGGGCTTTTGTAGCAGCGGTGCAAGCCGCGTCCGGGCACACCACGGTCTGCCTGATTCACCACATCGGCAGCCGAGGCAGCTACAGTGGGTGATTCGGGGGGCAACTTGCCCGGTATATGACCAAGTTGTATGATGTCTGTTAACAACCCGCCCACAGGACACGGAGACAACAATGCCTAACATCCTCGGTCACAACTTCATCGGCGGCAACCGCAGCGCCAGTGGCGAGCCCAAACTCAAGAGTGTCGACGCCACCACCGGCGAGGCGCTTCCTTATGCCTTCTACCAAGCCACCGATGCCGAAGTCGACGCCGCCTGCCAGGCCGCCGACAACGCTTTCCTGGAATATCGCCAGCTGAGCCCTGCTCGCCGTGCCGAATTCCTGGACGCCATCGCTGACGAACTCGATGCCCTGGGCGATGACTTCGTGGCCATCGTCTGCCAGGAAACCGCCCTGCCTGCCGGCCGCATCCAAGGCGAGCGCGGTCGCACCAGCGGCCAGATGCGTCTGTTCGCCAAGGTCCTGCGCCGCGGCGACTTCCTCGGTGCCCGCATCGACCTCGCCTTGCCGGACCGCAAACCGCTGCCGCGCGTCGACCTGCGCCAGTACCGCATCGGCGTCGGCCCAGTGGCCGTGTTTGGCGCCAGCAACTTCCCGCTGGCATTCTCCACCGCCGGTGGCGACACCGCCGCAGCCCTGGCTTCCGGCTGCCCAGTGGTGTTCAAGGCCCACAGCGGTCACATGGCGACAGCCGATCTGGTGGGCACCGCCATCATCCGCGCAGCGGAAAAAACCGGTATGCCCAAGGGCGTGTTCAACATGATCTTCGGTGCCGGCGTCGGTGAGCCGCTGGTCAAGCACCCGGCGATTCAGGCAGTCGGCTTCACCGGCTCGCTGAACGGCGGCAACGCGCTGTGCAAGATGGCCGCCGAGCGCGCCCAGCCGATCCCGGTGTTCGCTGAAATGTCCAGCATCAACCCGGTCGTGCTGCTGCCGGACGCCCTGGCCACCCGTGGCGAAACCGTGGCCAAGGAACTGGCGGCTTCCGTGGTGATGGGCGGTGGGCAGTTCTGCACCAACCCAGGCCTGGTGATCGGCGTTCGCTCGCCGGCCTTCAGTGCTTTCCTCGAGCACCTGCGAGCACAAATGGCAGTCCAGGCGCCACAAACCATGCTTAACGCCGGTGGCCTGCGCAGCTACAGCAAAGGCGTCGAACACCTGCTGTCGCACCAGGGCGTCACGCATTTGGCCGGCAACCCGCAGGAAGGCCAACAGGCTCAGGCGCAACTGTTCAAGGCCGACGTGAGCCTGCTGCTCAACGGCGACGAACTGCTTCAGGAAGAAGTGTTCGGCCCGGCCACCGTGGTGATCGAAGTCGCCGACGATGCCGAGCTCAAGACCGCCCTGCAATCGCTGCGTGGACAGCTGACCGCCACTCTGATCGGCGAAACTGGTACGGACCTGGTCAAGTACCAGTGGCTGGTGCCGGTGCTGGAGCAGAAAGTCGGTCGCATTCTGGTCAACGGCTACCCGACCGGCGTGGAAGTGTCCGATGCCATGGTCCACGGCGGCCCTTACCCAGCCACCTCGGATGCCCGCGGCACGTCGGTCGGCACCTTGGCGATCGACCGCTTCCTGCGTCCGGTCTGCTACCAGAACTACCCGGACGCGCTGCTGCCCGAAGCACTGCGCAATGCCAACCCGCTGGGCCTGCAGCGCCTGGTCAATGGCGAGTGGAGTTCACAGCCGATCGCATGACGCATCGGTGGTGACAATGAACGGCGCGATCTTGATCGCGCCGTTTTTTTTGCGTCACCGTTCTCACTTTTTGTTTCAGCTCTGCCGCCCGTGGCCGATATGGGGAAATCACCGAGACCTTTTCATGGCGACCGCCATAAGCACAACTATGGTCGTCCAGGTCTGACCCTTTACTGTCAGGAGCACATTTTATGAACGGCTGGTTCGGCAATATCAGCGTTACCCGAAAACTTGCATTGGGCTTCGGCCTGGTGCTGGTATTGACCGCGCTGTTGGCGCTGACCGGATGGACCAGCTTGAGCAGCCTGATCCAGCGCAGCAACTGGATGAGCGATATTTCCGAGCTCAACAACAGCCTGACCAAGCTGCGTATCGTGCGGCTGCAATACATGCTGGCCAACGGCGACGACGCTTCGGCGCAGACCGTTCAAACCCAGCTCGACGCTTTCAAGGCTCAGCAGCAGAAGCTGATCGAAGGGTTCAAGAGCCCGGAAAACCTGCAGCGGCTCAAAGCCCAGGCGGAACAGATCGAGGCGTACCAGAAGTCGCTCAACCAGATGCGCGACGGCTACAAGACGAGCAACGTGGCGCGGCAGAACATGACCGACACGGCAGCGGCCGCCACTGCACTGGTCGCTCAGATCAACGACGCCGTGCTCGCCGTACCCGACATCGAGCTGCGCTTCGAAGAATTGCAGGCCAGCGCCCGGATTCGGGAATTGACCCAGCAGACGCGCTATGAAGTGCTTGCCTATGTCAGCAACGCCAACGAAAAATCCGAGCAGGCTGCATTCGCGCAGATGGACCGCGCTGCGGTCGAACTGCAACAGCTGTCCACTCGCCTGCCTACCGAGCAGGCCCGCATGCAGCAGCTCATTGCCGCACTGGTCAATTACCGCAATGCGGTGACCAGCTTCAAAGCATCGATTGCCACCATCACTACCGCACGCGCCGAGATGACCGTCGAAGGCTCGGAAATCGTCCGCCTCAGCGATGAGCTGTACAAGATCCAGATCCAGCGCCGCGATGCCGAAAGCGCCGAAGCGCGCAGCTATCAGATCGGCGCGGCACTGCTGGCATTGATTTTCGGCATCCTCGCCGCCTGGATCATCACCCGGCAGATCACCCGCCCTCTGCAGGAGACTCTGGACGTGGTCGAGCGCATCGCCAGTGGCGACCTCAGCCACGACTTGAAGGTAACGCGCAAGGACGAACTGGGCGTGCTGCAGCAAGGCATCCAGCGCATGGGCGCCACCCTGCGCGAACTGATCGGTGGCATCCGCGACAGCGTCACCCAGATCGCCAGCGCCGCCGAAGAGCTGTCTGCCGTCACCGAGCAGACCAGTGCCGGGGTCAACAATCAGAAGGTCGAGACCGATCAGGTCGCCACCGCCATGCACGAGATGACCGCGACCGTTCAGGAAGTGGCTCGCAACGCCGAGCAGGCCTCGGTGGCTGCGACCACGGCCGACGAGGAAGCGCGCGAGGGCGACAAGGTCGTCGGCGAAGCGATTGCGCAGATCGAAAAGCTGGCCGAGGAAGTCCGCCGTTCCACCGAAGCGATGAACGCGCTGCAGAAGGAAAGCGACAAGATCGGCAGCGTCATGGACGTGATCAAGGCCGTGGCCGAACAAACCAACCTGCTGGCGCTCAACGCGGCCATCGAAGCGGCCCGCGCAGGCGAGGCCGGACGTGGTTTTGCGGTGGTGGCCGATGAAGTGCGCGGCCTGGCCCAGCGCACGCAGAAATCCACCGAGGAAATCGAAGGGCTGGTGGCAGGCTTGCAGGCGGGTACCCAACAGGTCGCCAGCGTCATGCTCAGCAGCCGCGGCCTGACCGACAGCAGTGTCGAACTGACGCGCCGCGCCGGCACGTCGCTGGAAAACATCACCCGCACGGTGTCCAGCATCCAGGCCATGAACCAGCAGATCGCCGCAGCCGCCGAGCAGCAGAGCTCGGTCGCCGAGGAAATCAGCCGCAGCATCATCAACGTGCGCGACGTGTCGGAACAGACCGCCTCGGCCAGCGAAGAAACCGCTGCCTCAAGCGTCGAACTGGCCCGCCTGGGTAATCAGCTGCAGATGATGGTCAGCCATTTCCGAGTTTGACCAAAACACGCCCAAACCCTGACGCGGCTCGCGCCGCTGCTACAGAAACCCCATCCCTGTAGCAGCGGCGCAAGCCGCGTCCGGCAGCAACACGATCCCTGTAGCAGCGGCGCAAGCCGCGTCCGGCAGCAACGCGATCCCTGTAGCAGCGGCGCAAGCCGCGTCCGGCACCAACCCCATCCCTGTAGCAGCGGCGCAAGCCGCGTCCGGCAGCAACGCGGTCCCGACCGCTCACTCCACTTCCTTCAACACCCGCTCTTCATGAAAGAAGTCATTGGGGTCCACCCCGGCGCGGAAGAAGTACCCGTAATCCTCCAGGTAATACAACGTCTCCACCCGCTTGAAACTGTCCTCCAGATGCGCGCACCGCAGCTTCTTCGCCTGGCCGCTCAGACGGGCGTTGACCTGCGCGGCGGGCACCTGCTGTTCGACCCTGCAGTCGAACGCCTGGCGCGGCTTGCCGTACTCGCCCACCACGCTGTTGCTCATCTTGCCGTCGGTGACATAGCCCAACTGAGCGCCCACCGGCATGTTCTTCCAGTCGCCACTGAACGCAATGGCATTCAAGCCGATGTTATCCACCATCGGCGCTTCGCCGCTGTACACGGTCTGCTGGGCCAACGCGACCAGCCCGCGAAAGCTCACCGCCTGCCCCTCGAAGTTGCTGCCCTTGGTTCGCACCGCCAGCAGGCCCGACGCCTTGTCCTGGCTGAACGACTTCTCCTCGGTGAACGGCGCACTCTGCCCCTTGAGATGAGCGGTGCCGGTTTCCACTGTCCGCTTCAACTGCTTTGCCGGTGCCGGCAGGTTCAACTGTTTGACAGACGACAACGCCGGCGCCTGCACCCTGGGCGTGGTCAGCACCAACGGTGCCTTGGTCCGCGGTTTGAATGCCGGCAACGCAGCCAGGCCCTCGGGTTTACCGCAGGCCGCATCGAACAGTAATCGATAGTCAGGATCGCTGCCCTTCACCGCGTAGGTCTTGGGCTCGAAGAACACCCCGCCATCGGTCACGGTGTTGTGTTCGTCCAGGTCATACCCGGCCAGCAGGCTGAAGGTCTGTTTGCCGCAGTCCAGCGCATAGCGTTCGCGCTTCTGTGCATAGGGCGCGTTGTACGGCAGGTCGTGGCCGATGCTCGGCGAATCGTAGCCGGCCCAGAACTGCAACTGACCGTCGATGGTGGACAGGCTGTTGCGATCGATCATCACATACTGCTCGTCACCCTTGCCCTTGAGCACCCTCCAATCCGGCTGGGGCGTTGTGGCGCAGGCACGCTGGAAGGCGGGGCTGGCGTTGAGCACTTCTACCTGGCCGGCAGGAATCGGACGCGCCGGCGCGTATTTGCCATCGGGGCTGGCGAAATAGATGCGCTTCACGCCATCCAGATAGATCAGGCTGGCGCTGGGGCTGGAACAGGCCGCATCGACCTGCAACAGAAAGCCGAACGGGGATGTCTCGCTCTTGGGCTGCAACAGCATGAAGCTCAGGCGGTCACCGTTGCGCATCACGCTCTGCGGCACGGGCGGCTGCGACATCGCCTCCTTGAACATGTCCTTGGCCTGTTCGTTGCCCAGGCTGCCGTCGTCGGGCCCCTTGCTGGAGCAGCTGGCCAGCGTGATGAGGGCGGCGAGCAATGCAATGCGCTTCATGATGAGTCCTGGCAGTGGCAATCAGGCTTCATGGTAAGCGGCGGATCGAAAGCGGTGCAATCCATCTGCTCCCTCTTCAACAGCCGTAGATTCAGCAGGCATAGATTCAGCAGGCGTAAATGGCCAGCTTGTCCTGAATGAAGTCCAGGAAGCACTGAATTCGCAACGCCAACTGCGAATTGCGGTAGTACACCGCATGGATCGGCTGTCGATAGCCGCTGTTGGCCTCGGCCAGCACCACCTGCAAACGCCCCTGACGAATGTCTTCGTGGGTCATGAAATGCGACAGGCAGACAATCCCCTGCCCCTCCAGCGCCAACTGACGCAACGTTTCGCCACTGGACGCCGCAATCCGCGGCTGGATCTGCAACCGATCGCCCTCGGCATGGCGCAACGGCCAGTGATTGAGGGTTTCGGTCTGGGTGAAGCCCAGCAGCACATGCTGGCTCAAGGCGGCGATAGTCTCGGGAACGCCATGGCGTTCGAGGTAGGCCGGGCTGGCAAGAATATTCAGCGGCGTGCAGCCCAGGGAGCGTGCATGCAAGGTCGAATCGGCCAGCACGCCGATGCGAATGGCGACGTCGGTGCTGTGCTCGATCAGATCGATGATCAGATCGTCGCTGTTGAGCTCCAACTGAATGTCCGGATAGCGCTCGCGAAATTCGGCCACGTACGGGACGATCGCGTGCAGCATGAACGGTGACGCGGCATTGATGCGCAAGCGCCCGGCCGGCGTCTGCTGACGCAGCGACAAGCGCTCTTCAAGCTCATCCATGCGCGCCAGGATGTCCTTGGCCTGCTCGAAGAAAAACCGCCCCTCCTCGGTCAGGTCCATGCGCCGTGTGGTGCGGTTGATCAGGGTCGTGTCCAGCTTGGCTTCAAGCTTGGACAGCGTGCGGCTGACCGCCGATGGGGTTTGCCCGAACTGCTCGGCGGCTGCGGAAATGGAGCCGCTCTGGATGACGGCGACGAAGACTTGCAGCTCATCGGATCGGGATTTCAAGGCAGGCCTCATCGGGTGTACCGGGACGTGCGCAACATACACCAATCGCTACCCGGGCGAGCGTACCGTCAGCCCAGCACCTTGGCCAGGTGCGCTTCATAGCGCGCGACGTCGTTGTCGATATCGGGCCTCTTCATCACATCGACGCTGAGGAAGGTCGGCAAGGCGGTCATGTCGAGAAACTCGTTGGCCTTGTGGAACGGGAAGTACACCGCGTCCACCCCTTTGCCCTCGAAGAAATCGGCAGGATCGTCGAACGCCTGCTGCGGCGCGTTCCAGGTGGCCGAGATCATGTACTGCTTGCCCTTGAGCAAACCGCCGCTGCCATATTTCTGCGAAGCATCGGAACGCGTGCGGCCGTCGTTGGCGTAGAGGCTGCCATGGCCTTCAGTGAACACTTCGTCGATGTACTTTTTTACGGTCCACGGCGCGCCCATCCACCAGCCTGGCATCTGGTAGATGACCACGTCGGCCCACAGGTACTTCTGCACTTCTTCGGCGATGTCGTAGCCACCGTCGATGAAGGTCTGCTTTACGTCGAAGCCGGCGCGGTCCAGGTAGGCGACGGCGGCGTCATGCAGGGTCTGGTTGTAGCGACCGTCGGAGTGGGCGAACTGCTTGCCGCCGTTGAGCAGGAGAATCTTTTTCATGAAGAGGGCCTCGTTGACTGTGCGAGAAATATCGATGGGCGCAGTCTAGAGGCCTTGGTTGCGGGGAGTAAGGCAGCGATACGCAAATGTATGTTGCCTGGCAGGCACGAATGAAAGCTCATTCGTGCGATTCCTTGGCGAGCCGAAATCCGCCTGTCGGCATGTCCGCGCGGATTTCAGCTCATGACCACAGCGCTTCCTATTCCTTGCTCAGGTCCACCAACGGCGTCTGCCGCACTTCGGTCTGGCGACCGTCGCGAATCGTGTCGATGGTCTTCAGCGCCTTGTCCACGGCAGGCTTGTCCGCCAGCAGGCTGTAGCTGATGCTGAACTGCTTCTGCTGCTTGGGCTCGATGGTTGGGACCAGGTTCAGGGGCCGCTGGTAACGGCGGTTATAGGAAAAGCTGGTACCCGGCTCCAGCCCCGTCACGTACCCCTGACCTTGGGTATCGGTGTTCTTCCACAACGAGAACACCGGCAACTGCTGGACATTGAACCCCACTGCCACGCCAAGGCTACCGGCCTTGTTGTGCAGCACGGTCAGCGTGTCACCCTTGGCGTCGCCGTAGGGCACCACGTTGTAGACGGTTTCGTCATAGTCCTTGGTCGGCGCGCGATAGGTCTGCCAATCGCCCAGGTCGCCCTTGGCCTTGTCGTTGAACGGCGACACCTGTTTGACCGCTGCGGCGAACCGCGCGCCCTCCTCCAGGAACGGCGTGCTGAAGTTGCTGTGATACAGCGCCTGGTATTCCTTGGGGTAGTCGCCGTTGTTGGTCAGGGTGTCGTTGAGCACGAAACGGGCCGCGCCGGGTTCGGTCACCAGCTCGGTCTGTACGCTGAAGTCGACCTTCTTGAAGGCCTGCTCCTTCAGCTCGCCGCGCACGTGAATCGCATAGGGCGGCGCTTCGTCAATGTGCACCGTGACCTTGCTGGCCGGAATGTTCGCAGCGCGACCATGCAGGGTCAGCAACTCGCCATTGTCCATGCCGGGGTGACCGACCCATTCGTAACCGCAGCGGGTGACCAACTCGTTGAAGCCTTCCAGCCAACCCAGACCGCCTCGGCCGTTGAGCTCGATGAAGGCCGGATTGACCACCTCCTTCACCGGCGAATCCCAGCCCATTCGCGCATCGCCGACCTGGGCATGCAGCACGTTCATGCCGCGCGTAGGCACCAGCGTCAGCTTCATGGTGCCGTTATCGATATCGATCAGGCTGACACCTTCCTGACGGCCGCCGTGCAGGGTTCGCATGGTGATGGAAAACGGCTTGTCGACTTTGACGCCCAACTGTTCGCTGGTAATGCGCTGGTTCTGCGCAGGCTTGTCGCTGTCCAGCAGCACGAAATCCCAGGCCAGGGCGTGGGCGCTGAGGGTGAACGCGGAGATGGCACAGGCGAGGGGGAGCAGTTTCATGAGGGTGGCCCTTTATTGGAGTTATGAGGCAGCAGAGTGAAACGTTTCAGCTTTCGAGTCTAGTCGTCTTGGGGGGATTTGAAAATGGGTCTGGAGGGCGCTTTAAGATTCGTCTGATGGGGTTGCCGCGCCCAACGCGGCACCATGGCTGCGTCTGCTGATCAGGCGTTCAAGACCTGTGCAGGCCTCCACTCACTCCCCACTACAAGGGCAATGCAAATGCTGAAGAACCTAGGGAAATACACGATCGCCTGTGGCGCTTCGTGCCTGTTGCTGGCCGCTGCCAACGTGCAGGCCGCCGACGGTCAGATCGAGTTCACCGGCGCGGTCACCGATAACGCCTGCACCATCAATACCAGCAGCGTGAACCGCTCGGTCGAGCTGGGCCAGGTCCGTATCGCCGATTTCGGCCCGGCGGTCGGTGATGCGGCCGGAGGCAACACCTTTTCCATCAGCCTGGACAATTGCAGCACCACCACCCGCAAGAACGTGGCCATCCGCTTCAGCGGCCAACAGGACGCCGTGGACTCCACCTTGCTGGGCCTGACCGGCGAAAACCAGGTCAAGGGCGTGGCGATTCGCATCAACGACCAGCGCACCGGCAACCAGGTCGCCCTGAACACGCCAACCTCCGATTACGCACTGCGCCCGCAGTCGAACACCTTCGACTTCAGTGCCGAGTATGTGCGGACCGCGGTCGACACCAAGAACGAACAGGGCGAAGTCACTGCGTCGGGCATTGGCACCGGTCAGGTGTATGCGCTGGCCAGCTTCGACGTCATCTACAAGTAACTCACTGGCCAAGGCCGGCCCGGGCCGCATCCCGGCTGGCCTTGCCGAGCATGAAGGTATGTCCATGCGTTCCAGATTCCTTTCTCTTCTGACCCTGTTGCCTGTGCTGCTGGCAGGTCAGGCGAGCGCCGCCGTATCGGTAGGCGCTACCCGCGTGATCTATGACAGTGCCGCCAAGGAGGCCAATCTCAGCGTCAGCAACCGTGGTGAAGACGCGCCCTATCTGGTGCAGTCCTGGGTAAGCGCCTACGGCGCCCAGACGGAAAACAGCGTCGAAGGCTTCCTCGTCACTCCACCGCTGTTTCGCCTGGATGGCAACAGCGAAAACGTGCTGCGCATTCTCTACACCGGTTCGCAGTCGCTTCCGCAGGACCAGGAAAGCCTGTTCCTGATGAACGTCAAAGCGATTCCGGCCATGACTCAGGAACAAACCGCGCAGAACGTGCTGCAGATCGCCCTGAAAACCTCCATCAAGCTGTTCTACCGGCCTGCAGGCCTCAAGGGCACGCTCAAGGAAGCAACCGCCAACGTGGCCTGGCACTCGAACAACGGCAAACTGCAGGTGCGCAACCCCTCCGGATTCAACCTGGTGGTCAGCGAGTTGAAGGTTAACGACGTCGCCACCGCGGACATCCCCGATGTCATCCGCCCCGCAGAACAGCGCCAGCTCGACGTCGCAGCCAAGCCTGGCGACCGCATCACCCTGAGCTACATCGACGAATACGGCAGCACCCTCGTCGCACCCACTGCCCAGGTCAACTGACCCTCCCTGACTTCAGGATGCCCCATGCTCCGTTCGCACCGTTTCATGCGCTCACGCGCGGTGAAGGTCATCGGCTGCCCTTTTTTTGCAGCCCTGGCCTTGCATCTCGCCGATGCCCAGGCCGGCTACCGGTTCGATTCCTCGTTTCTGGAAATTGGTGGCGGTCGCACATCGACTGCGGTGCAAGAACAAGTCAGCGCATTGAGCGAAGGGCAGTTACCCGGGATCTACCACGTCAACGTGAGCATCAATCAGAAACAGGCAGGCCAGAGCGACCTGCGTTTCATCCGTGACCCACAAACCCCAGCCCGCTCGGTCACCGGCTTGTATCCCTGCGTGGACAGCGAATTTCTATTGAGCAATGGCGTCTCCTCCGACGTGCTGCAGGGGGCTACCGAGGTGGAAACCGGCTGCGTGGATTTGAGCGGCCCGCTCAGTGGCGTGAGCTACGACTACGACTTCAATCGCCAACACCTCGACATCCAGATTCCCCAGGCGTATCTGGGCAGCATTCCGTTTGCGCTGCGGCGCAAGCAATGGAGCGAAGGCGAGCAAGTCGCGTTCGCCAACTACAGTTTCTCGGGCAGTGCCGCGCAGTACGATGGAAAGGCCCGTCAGAACCAGTTCGGCACCCTGCGCAGCGGCATCAACAGCGGCCCGTGGCGGCTACGCAACCATTCGACCTGGCGCAAGGGAACCGGCAATCCGGGCCGCTGGCAGAATCTGGAAACCTACGCGCAGCGGGATCTGGGCAACCTGATGGCGATCGCCACCGTGGGCGAGGCCAACACCGAAGGTGATCTGTTCGACGCCCTGCCTTATCGCGGCGTGGGGGTGGCCTCCGACCTGGACATGCTTCCCGATCAGGCTCGGGAGTTCGCGCCTGTGGTGCGTGGCATCGCCAACGGCCGCTCGCGGATCACCATCCGCCAGCGCGGCTATGTGATCGACGAACGCTGGGTGCCTTCGGGCCCTTTCGCCCTGACCGATCTCTACCCCACCTCCAGCAATGGCGACCTGGAAATCACGGTAGAAGGGCCTGATGGGCAGCGACAGGTGTACACCCAGTCGTTCTCCTCCGTGCCGTACATGCTGCGCGAAGGTCAGCAGAGCTACTCGTTCTACGCGGGCCACTATCGTCCCAGCGAAGACAGCCAACAGCACGCCGCACCAGCTTTCGTCCAGGCCAGCCTGCGCCGGGGTTTGAGCGGCGGCACCACGGTGTTCGGCGGGACCTTGACCAGCGCCGAATACAACGCCGGCCTGCTGGGTCTGGCGCACGACTTTTCCGGTCTGGGCGCTGTATCTCTGGATGTGACCCACGCCCGTAGCACTGGCGTGGGCGCAGGCAAAGCCAGTGCAAGCGGGCAGTCCTACCGCTTTCGCTACTCCAAGTCACTGGCCGCCACCGACACCAACTTCAGCCTGATCGGCTATCGCTATTCCACCAGCGGCTACTACTCGTTCAGCGAAGCACTCAACAGCCGAGAGAACGTGCAGGCGCTGTCCAGCTATCGCAACGGCCATGTCAAAAGCAACTTCACCGCCAACATTTCCCAACAACTGGGCAATTATGGCGGGCTGTACGCGAACCTGTCGAAATCGGCCTACTGGAACTACAGCAAGGCCGACACCTCGCTCCAGGTGGGCTACAACTTCACCGCGCACAATGTTTCCTACTCCCTGGGCCTGGGCTTGAATCGGGGCAATGAAGTGGACAGCCGCAGCGTGTCGCTGAGCATCAGCTTGCCGCTGGGCGGACCGTCGGGGCAGCGCGCCACCTTCAACACCAGCCAGAGCTCGACGGGCCAGGCATCACGTACCGCAACCCTGAGCGGCAACGCGTTGCCGGAGGGAGCACTGAGCTACAACGTGGGCGTTTCGCAACAAACCAGTGACCAGAGCGACGTCCTGGGCTCATCGATTGCGGCGCGCTATGACGGCTCCCGCGCAGTGGTGCACGGCGCCTACAACCGCTACGGCAATGACCAACAGTTGGACTACGGCATTGAAGGCGCGGTGCTTGCTCATCGCAATAGCCTGATCTTCAGCCAGCCGCTGGGCGAGACCAACATCATCGTTGCCACTCCCGGGGCTGCCAATGTCAGCGTGCTCAACAAGACCGGCGTGTACACCAACGCCGACGGCTACACGGTGGTGCCATCGGCCCTGCCCTACCGGAGCAATCGCATTTCGCTGGACACCGAAAGCCTGCCCGAAGACATCGATATCACGCAGCTGGTGCAGGAGGTCGCACCGACCCGCGGCGCCTTTGCGCTGGTGGACTTTCACACCCAGCGCGGCCGCCGGGTGTTACTCAAACTGAGCGATCAGTTCGGCAACCCGGCTCCTTTCGCCGCCAGTGCGCAGTTGCTGGACGTGCAGGGCGTTCCTCTGAACGCCGCGATGGTGGCCGACAACGGACGGATCTTCCTCAGCGGTGTGCCGGACAAGGCGCGACTGCAGGTCAGCGTCAATGGTCAATCCTGGTGCGCGGTGGCACTGGACCTGGCCGATCAGCCCACCACCGGCATCGCCCAGATCCAGTCCCAGTGCGACCGGCCCGCGACCGCCCAACAGCCAAGCCAAGGTGTACCCAATGTATGAAGCTTGTTTGAAAAAGGCCGTCCTGGGCCTGCTCAGCGCACTGCTGTGTCTGCTGAGTGCGCCGGCTCAGGCCTTGATCGAGAACAACATGAAATGCACTCACAGCAATTCTTCCGGTGATCTGGGCAATGTAGCCCCCAATACGCAGTTCGGCCTGATCATGCAAGGGAGCTGCACCGTTACACGCCGGTATCCGGTAGGGGCATCGCTGCAGTACTCACAGAACAAACTGGTAGGCAACCCACCAAGCGTTATGGCGTTCTACATGGGGATGCAATTGTCCGAAGTACCCGTCGGCACCCCTGGTACGATCTGCATACCCATCACCTGTCAAACCTTGGCGGTGGGCCGTGTCGTGAGCTACTCCGTCGCTGTGATAGGCATGACAGCCGCCACCACCGGTCAGCACTGGCTGGCGGTGCAACTGACCAATACCTCCATCGGAGGCTGGCAGGCCTACGGTGACTATATGAATGCGCTGCTGATCAGCTACACCGTCACGGCGCCGTCCTGCAGCCTGACCTCGCCGGGCACCGTCAACCTGAACTTCGGCACGCTGCGCAATGACAGCCTGCAGAACGTCAGCCAGAACACCACCGTCTCGCTCAACTGCGCCACGGCCTTGCAGGCCAACGTCACCCTGGCCTCCAACCAGCAGACCATGGACGCTGCCAACGGCCTGTCGACGACCTCGCTGTCGGGACTGAACATGGCCGCGCGCTGGACCGACAGCAACACCGCCGTCTCGCTCAACAGCGCCCGCAGTATCAACCTGCGAGCGGGCGACAACAGCCTGAACCTCGGCTTCACCCCACGTCTGGCAGCGGGCGCATCACCGGCCGGCAGCTTTCAGGCGCAATACACCCTGACCATCGATTACCGCTGAGGCATTGGCCATGAAACGTTCTGCCCTGCTGACCCTTCTTTTGGCGTCGATGATCGACACCGCCGCACTGGCGGCCAGCGATACCGTCAACATCAGCGTTCGGGGAACACTGACCCGCCCGCCTTGCGTGCTGGCCAGCAGTTCGACCCTGACGGTCGACTTCGGTGACGTGCGTACCGACCAGGTCGCCAGCGCCGCACCGATAGCGGTGCCGGTAACACTGACCTGCCCGGCGGGCTCGTCGCTGAACGTTGGCCTGAGTTCGAGCAACAACACCTTCACCGACACCGTGGCACGGACGACGGCCGCCAACCTGGGTGTCTCGCTGTTGTGGACCAGCAACAACACGGCGGCCAACCTACTAAACGTCAAGCGCACCCTGACCGGTCAAAGCGGCAGTGTGGACCTGAGCCTGAGTGCACGACTGGTGCAGCGTGGCGAGCTCACGCCCGGCAGTTTTACCTCCACCTTCGTGATGAACATCGAGTACCTATGACCATTCGTCATCTTGCCCTGCTCGCCTGGCTTTGCTCATCCGGTGCGCTGGCCGCAGGCGATAGCGCCCGTATCGAAGTGACCGGCCAACTGATCTCCCCGCCCTGCAGCGCCCGCTTCGCTGGTGTTCAGCAGGTGGATCTGGGAGTGGTATCGCTCAATCAACTGCACGACGCCAAGGTCGGCAGCGTCGATGTGCCCTTGGTCTTCGATTGCCGTGACGCCAGCCGCGTCGACCTCAAGCTGTCGGCAGCCAGCACCAGCGATCGCCGCACCCTGGCCACCAGCCTGGCACAGCTGGGCTTGCGCCTGAGCCTGCTGCGGCCGCAGGTGGCGGGGACGGAGATCGATTTCGGTCTGGGCCAGAGCAATGCCTTCACCGTGTCCGGGAAGACCTTGGAGCTGGTATTGCGAGTCACCCCGGTCATGCTGGAAGCACTGCCCGAGGCGGGCAGCTACAGCGCCTTGCTGATGCTCGAAATGACCTACCTGTAGCCGCCTACTCGAACTGCTCGGCCCGTATGCAGTACGTCAACAGCGCTTGATCGCTGTCCACTTCCAGCTTGCGCATGGCGGCCACCTTCTGCGCACTGACGGTCTTGATGCTGCGGCTCAGGTGGCGAGCGATATCGCTGACGCTCAACCCCATCACGAACAGGCGCAGCACTTCCAACTCCTTGGGTGACAGACTGGCGAACCGCTCATCGACCTGCTGAGTACTGCCGACCACCGAACTGGCGGGGGCCTGTGGGCTGCGGTAGCTGCGTCGATCGCTCAGGGCGCTCAAGGCCTTCTGAATCTCTTCGTGAAGGTGATTTTTCTGGATCACGCCCGCCACCCCGAGCTCGTCCAGACGCGACAGGATCAGGCTATTGGAAACCATGGTGAGCACCAGCACCTGAGTGTCGGGGAAGTGGCGCAGCACGTACTGGATCAGTTTCAATCCGTCGCCATACACGGCATCGCCGGGCATGTTGTAGTCGGTGATGAGCACGTCCGGCCGATGGGTCTGTAGTTGCTCCACCAACTGGCTGGGGCTGACGGCCTCAGCCACCACGGCAAAGCGTTGATCGCGCATGACCATCTCACGCACCCCCACCAGGACGATGGGGTGGTCGTCGGCAATGACGACTTTCAGTTGTTGCATAAGCTACCTTCCGTGCGTTGTCCAATGATCATGCGCGCGGCTCCTCTCGCAGAGCCATCGCCACTACGCGCAAGCGTTCCAGCAACACCCTGATACCGGCACTGGCGCGCGCGTCCAGAGGGCCTTGCTCCAATGCCGCCTCCCATTGACCACAAGCCATGGATAGCGCCGTGGCCCGTACCGTGGCCAGGCCGCCGTTGAGGCTGTGCAGACGCTGTTGCACGAGGGTGCCGTCACCCGAACGCAGACCCTGTTCGATCTGCTCGATATCCTCATGCAGCGTACGTTCCATCAGTTGGCGCATCGCCGGCGACAGGTCGATCCAACCCTCGAGATCCACCGCCAGCCCGCCGCCCTGCGCTTCGCTGCAGTGGGCCAGCACCGTCGCGCGCAGCATCGACAGACTCAACGGTTTGACGACCCAGGCATTCATGCCCACTTGCAGGCAACGCTCACCTTCTTCGCGCATGGCGTTGGCGGTGACCCCGATGATCGGCACCGTAGCGCCGATGCGACGCAGCTCGCGAGTCAGCTCGTAACCATTCATGCGTGGCATGTTGACGTCGGTAATGACCAGGTCGAACGCTTGCGCGGCCCACGCCTGCAAAGCCCGCTCGCCATTTTCCGTCACCGTCGCCTGGGCCCCAAGCGCCTGCAGTTGCTCTTGCAATATGGCCTGATTGATCGGGTTGTCTTCGGCGACCAGAATCTGCAATGGCTTACCCGGCAAGCGGCTACCCTGCTGGGGCTGCGAGACCGCCGGCGGCGCTTGTAGTGCGACAATGGGCAGTTCCAGCAACAGCGAAAAACTGCTGCCCAGGCCAGGCTCGCTGACCACGCGCATGCTGCCGCCCATCAACTCGCTCAAGCGGGCACAGATCGACAGCCCAAGCCCGGCACCCGTGCTCTGGTCACGCTCGGACACTTGGTAAAAGGGTTTGAACAGCTGCTCCAGAGCCTTTTCCGGGATACCCGCGCCGGTATCGGACACCTGCCACTGCAACGCCACGCGCGCCTCGCTCATTTCGACCACGGCCAGACGCACCAGTACCCGGCCCGATTCGGTGAACTTGATGGCATTGCTCAACAGGTTGTTGAGGATCTGCCGAATACGCCCCGGATCACCACGCAGGCGCGCAGGCACCTGTGGCTCGATCTCGGTTTGAATCGGCAGGCCCTTGTGCTGAGCGGCCGCCGTGAAACCACGGACGGCCTCCTGCACCAGATCCTGCGGACAGAAGGTAATCGCCTCGAGCGCGATCTGACCGGATTCGATCTTGGACACATCCAACACATCGCTGATCAGCTGAAACAGCACCGCCGACGAGCCTTGAATCACTTCCAGATACTGACGCTGACGATGGTTGAGATCGGTCAGGCCGAGCAGTTCCAGATTGCCCAGCACGCCATACAGCGGTGTGCGAATTTCATGACTCATGGTGGCCAGGAACAACGTCTTCGCCTCACTGGCCTGGTCGGCTGTGCGGCGGGCCTCCTCCATGGTCTGCGCCGTATCGACATGCTGGGTGATGTCGTTGAAACCGCACAGCAGCACATCCTCGCCCTGATAGCGGGTCGCCACGAAGCACGCCTGCAGATGTCGTCCGGCTACCTCCAGCCAGACCTCATCGGGGGTGGCAGGGACGTCACCGAGGTTCAGCGACTTGATCAGCTCGGCGGTGCCCTGCCATTCACGTGCACGCTGGTTCTCGAGCAACACTTCGTGGTCTTCGCGGCGCACGACACTCAAGCCGACCGGGGCGTTGTCCATCATCACCCGGTTGAACGCCTCACCCTCGAACAGACGCTGTTGAGCACGCTGCGCCGGCTGCACGATCTGCAGGCGGTACCAGCGGTTGATCCACCACCCCACCAGCAACGCCAGCAATACCGTCAAGCCAAGGCCTACCAGGGGCCACTTGGCGTAACGCAGAAAATCCTGATAGCTGATGGCGTACAACGCAGTCCAGCGCGCGCCGTTTTCAGTGCTCATCTTGAACCGCAAGCCCTTGCCGCTGAAGCTCAAGCCCATCGGCGCCTGACTGTCATCGTCCAGGCTGCCGAGCAATACCTCGCCCTGGGGCGAGATCAGGGTGAACTGGTTGTACACCGGACGTCGCAGCAGTCGTTCGATCTCGTTGATCTGCCCCATGTCCAGCAGCGCCACTACGGTGGTCAGGCCCTGTTCCTGCCGTGAGGGCATGACGCTGGCAGGCAGGTCGACACCGATGCTCGCGACCAACGTCTTGGCAGTGCTGTACAGGCCCGATGGCGCCCGTAGCCAGCGCACCCCCGTGCCGCTGAGCAACGGCCGCTGTGGCTGCAATTGCTCACGCAGACGCCCGGCTATCTCCAGATACTGGGCCTGGCGCAACGGCAGACGCTGCCGCGTGCCATCAATGCCTGGCACGGCAATGTCGAACTGAGCGTTGGGGGCGAACACGAACATCTGCGGCGAAGCGTAATAGGAGCCAGCCCAATAGGTGCTGTAGTAATCGGTCAGCTGAGTACCCAGAGAGAGCGCACCGCGGGTCTCCATGCTGGTCAGCCGACTGTCATAGGCCAAGGTGAAAGGCAATGACAGTGGCAATGCGCGCCCCTGAAACAGCTCGCGGTGGCCATCGCTGCCCAGCGCCGTCGTGCTGGCCGGTTGGACGTCGGCCAGCAGGCTGTGGTTGGTGCGATCGTAGGCACTGGCCACGTTGCGCAGGAACGTCTCATGCTCGTGGATGTTCTCGATCACCCGAGCGAAATGAAACTCCACCTTGTCCTGTTCCGCCTCGACCAGGCGGCTGACGGCCCAATAGCTGGTGCTGGTGAGCAGCAGCGTCAGCCCCGCCAACAGCAGCAGGCCCTTGTTCAGGCGCTGCGAACTGAGCGCCAGCGCCCCGAGACGCAAGCTTGCATGCTTCATGATCAATACCGTTGAAGCCTTGATGAAAGGCGTAGTGCCTGGCAGTGGCAGTGGCCGTGGCCGTTGACGCCTGAATGCAGGCAACCCTTCCCTTGGGCTTCGTAGACATCGGACCCCGTCCGATCAGCTTAGTGCTGGCGCAGGGCCATCTTCTACCAGCAAAGTGCTGAAACGATCAACCGCAACAGCGGGCGAGATGAGAAACCCCTGTACCTGCTCACAGCCGATACGACGCAGCAGCATGAGCTCGGCATGGGTTTCCACGCCTTCTGCCACCACGGCCAGACCAAATTTGCGGCACAGCTCGACAATGCTCTGCAGTGCCGTGGCCAAGTGCTCGTTGTCGGCACATCCGTGCACCAGCGAGCGGTCGAGCTTGAGCTCGCTGAAAGGCGTGGACACCAGGTTGAAGTACGAGCTGAAGCCCTGACCGAAATCATCCTGGGCCAGGCCAAAGCCCTTCATGCGCAACCGGCACGCGCCCGCGTAGTAATCGCTGAGCTGATGGGTGGTGGAGGTTTCCATCAGCTCGAAGATCACCTGCCGTGGATCGGCACCCTGCTCCACGACCTGCGCATGCAATCGGTCAGCCAGGTCATGCTGATCCAGCAGATGGGTCGGCAGATTGATCGAGACGGGAATGCTGTAGCCCTTGCGCCGCCAGTGCTGCTGCGCAGCCAACGTATGCCGCAAGGTCAGCCACAGCAGTGTTTCTTCCAACCCCGCCCGCTGCACCAATCCGAGAAAGGCCCCGGGCATCAACAACCCTGCACCAGGATGCAGCCAGCGCGCCAATGCCTCGGCGCCGACGATGCGGCCATCGCACAGGCTTTTCTTGGGCTGGAACCAGGCCTGTATCTGACCGTTGTGCAGCGCTGCCGCGACGGCGTCCACATCCTCCAGGATCGGCTGGCCGCCCGCGCCGCGCGGTGCGCCGCCGATCTGGTCCAGACAGTCGCGCAGGCGTTGCACGGCCGTCGCCTGCACAGGCTTGGAGATCAGACCGGCGACGGTCAGCCCCAGGTTGCGCGCGGCCAGACCAGCCCCCTCCAACATGCGGCGCGACGCCACGCTCATCAGCGCCAGTACCGGAGGCTTGTCCAGGGTCGCCAACTGCTGGATCAGCTGTACCCCATCCATGCCGGGCATGAGCAGGTCACTGAGGAGCAAATCGTAATGGCCGCCAGCCAGCGATTGCAGCGCCGTCTGCCCGTCCCAGACGGTGTCGACGTTGAAGCCACCCGCTTCATTGAACACATGCACCAGATACTCATGTTGAAAGGGGTGGTCTTCAACGATGAGCACGCGATAGGGACTCACGCCACCCTCCGCGGGTAGTGCTGCAGACACTGGTGCAGAGCCCGCAACGTCACCGGCTTGATCAGGCACTGGTTCATTCCCGCGGCCAGACACTTGTCACCTTCTTCGCGCATGGCATTGGCCGTGGCACCGATAATGGGCAGCGTGCAGTCACGCTGGCGCAACTGCGCGGCAAGCTCATAGCCGTTCATGCGCGGCATGTTGACATCGGTCAGCACCAGGTCGAACTCGGCGGCGTGCCACAGCGACAACGCCTCGACACCGTCACCGGCCAGTACCACGTTGCAGCCCAGCTCCTCGAGCTGATCACGCAGAATCAATTGATTGATCACATTGTCCTCGACCACCAGCACGCGAAGATTCAGCTCCATCTCAGCGGGAGCTTCGGTCACGCCGGTGCATTGCTTGCGCGCTTGTCCCTGGGCACGGGACACCGCTTCCCTGATCTCTTCCAGGTTGTTGAGGTTGGCCTGCCAGATGCCTGAAAGCGCTGCATCGAACGTCAGCTCCATGGGGCTGGCGATGACCCTCGGACCGAGCCAGTGCGGCACAAGGCTGGACTCTTCGGCAACCGTCTCCAGCTCGACCAGTACGGCATCGACAGGCACCTCCCCTGCTGCCGGCACCCCAACCTGGGCAATCGCGCCCCAGCGTCGCAGCCAGCCGCAGACGCTGTCGGACAGGTCGTGCATGCGCGACACCACATAGACCCTATGGGCCATGAGTGGCTCGGCATTGACCAGGCCCGGCTGCTCGCGCACCTGCTCCAACGGCACATCGAAGGCGAAGCTACTGCCCAAGCCCGGTTCGCTGACCACTCGCAGATTGCCGTTCATGAGATGAATCAGACGCTTGCAGATCGACAGGCCCAAACCGGTCCCGGCTACCACATTGGCATTGCCACTGGCCTGGAAAAACGGCTCGAACAAATGCTGCTGATCTTCGCGGCTGATGCCCTTGCCGGTATCGACGATCTGCCAGTGCAGCACCGGGCGCTCGTCGTCTCGCGTATCCACGCGCACCCGCAGCACGATGCGACCGCTGTCAGTGAATTTGAGCGCATTGCTGAGCAGGTTGTTGAGCACCTGGCGTAATCGGGTGACATCCCCACGCAACTGCTGCGGCATCTGCGGATCGATGCAGCTGAACAGCCGCAAGCCTTTGCCTTGAGCTGCACCGGCATACCCCTGCATGACTTCCCGAACCAGCGCCAAGGGCGAGAAGGTCGTCAGTTCCAGCGACAATTGCCCTGCCTCGATCTTGGCCACATCCAGCACGTCGCAGATCAACTGCAGCAGGTTGGCCGATGAGCCCTCGATGGCTTTCAGGTAGTTGCGCTGCTGCTCATTGAGTTCGGTTCGCGTCAGCAGCTCCAGGGTACCCAGTACGCCGTAGAGCGGCGTACGGATTTCATGGCTCATGGTGGCCAGGAACAGCGTCTTGGCCTCATTGGCCGCGTCCGCCGAGCGGCGCGCCTGCTGCAATGCTCGCTCGACCTGTTTGCGGGCACTGATATCGCTGAACGCACAGATCAGAACCTCTTCGCGCTGGTAACGTGTCGGCGCGAAAGCGAGGTAAAGATGGCGTCCATCCGCCAATTCGATTTCGTCGCTGCCATTGCGGTCCAGTTGATCGAAGGCCCGATGAATCCAGCCATGACACAGCTGCTCACGCTCCTGGCCATGGCCCAGCCACTGTTCCGCCAAGGGGTTCTGCAGCACGACCTTGCCATCACTGCGACGCAGCACGCACAGTGCCACAGGCGCGATGCGGATGACGGTGCTGCTGAACGCTTCACTCTCCACCAACGCTTCAATACGGTGACCTGCCGGGATGATCAGCCGCCGATCGATGCGCCGAACCAGCCAGCACATCAGTATCGTCGCAATCAGGCACGACAACAGACAGGTCAAGACACGTGCGGCCAATGCCGGAAGGAGCGCACTCAGTTTCAGGGTGTAGACGATCTGCCATTGCGAATAGCCCAGCTGTTTCTTGATCGCCAGATGCTGCGGAAGCCAGCCTCCGCCCACCAGGCCAAAAGCGTTGCTGCTCCTGAGCAGGTCGAGCGCCTGGTACGCCGATTGACCGACAGCACTGGTGAAGATCACTTCACCCCTGGCATCGAGCAGCAGAAAATCTCCAGCGCTGTCGTGGCGCAGCGCTTCCATCAGGTCTGGCACCTCCACTTCCAGGCCCAGCCACCCTGAAGCCGGACTGCGCTCGTCCAGCCGAGTGAAAATATACAGGGGCGAAGCGGCATCGCTCTGATCGCTGAGCCAGAGGTAGTCGTTGGTCGGTTGCCCAACCCCTTCGAAGGCTCGCAGCCTGCGCGGCACGCACATCGGTACGGGAGAAACGCTGTCGGCAATACTGAACAGACGGGTGATGGTGGACGTCTGGTCTGGCGCCAGACCCTGGCCCGCACCGATATACAGGAGGTTGACCTTGCTCTGTCGCAGGTGGCCGAGCATGCGCTTGGTCAGCCACAAGCTCCAACTGTCGGCACCTTGGCCCAAGGCGACATGCACCTCTTCGGTGGGTACCTCGTTGAGGTTGGGCTTGGGTTGCACCACATTGCGCACGGCTGAAAGCCCCAGGCTTCTGAGCAATGTCTGGCGGCTGACGAAGAAATTCTGAGCGTCGGAGATGGCCGCGTTCATGTCGCTGCGGCGCAGACTGACCTCATCATTGAAGGCCGTACGCAGATAACTGCCTGCACCGGCGAACAGCCCCAACACCAAGGCTGCGGCAAACAGATGCAACAGTTTGCGCGCCGCCTTGGGCGTCGAGAAGGAAGAGTCCAGCGGTTGCAGGAAGTGTTTGAGTTTCATGGGGCGCACACTACGCACCCCACTGCACCCGGCCCATCAGACGATTCTTAAACACTCATGGCGGTCAGCGTTGGTACGCCTTGACGATCGCCGAGAAATCCAGCCCGCCCTCCCCGCGCAGACTCATCGCCTGATACAACTGCTGCGCCACCGCCCCCAGAATCACCGGCTGGCGGGCCTGCTTCGCTGCCTCGGTCGCCAGGCCCAGATCCTTAAGCATCAGCTCGGCTCCAAAGCCCCCGCTATACCCACGAGCAGCCGGCGCTGTCTCGCTGACGCCCGGCCACGGATTGTAGGTGTCCGAACTCCAGCATCGGCCCGTAGAACTGTTGATGATCCCGGCCAGCACTTGGGTATCGATGCCCAGCGCATTGCCCAGGGCCATGGCCTCGGACACGCCGACCATGGAAATCCCCAGCAGCAGGTTGTTGCAGATCTTGGCGATCTGTCCCGTGCCCACCTCACCACAGTGAACGATGTTGCGCCCCATCTGCGCCAGCACTGGCTGCAACTGGCCAAACAATTCGGCCGATGCGCCGACCATGAACGTCAGGGTGCCCGCCTGGGCGCCGCCAGTGCCACCCGATACCGGCGCATCGGCCAGGTCGACACCCTGCTTGGCCGCGGCGGCGGCAATGTCGCGCGCAGTCTGCGGGTCGATGGTGCTGCAATCCACCGCCGGCGTACCGGAACGAATACCCGCCAGCACGCCCTCCTCGCCCAGATAGACGCTGCGCACATGGGTGGCTGCCGGCAACATGGTGATCACCAGCTCGCCCTGCGCGGCGGCATCCTTCGGCGATGCGCTGATATGGCCACCCAACTGCGCCAGTTCGGCAAGCACAGCCTGGTTGAGATCGAACAGGTGCAACGTATGGCCGGCCTTGAGCAGGTTGCGCGCCATGGGCGCGCCCATGTTGCCCAGGCCAATGAAAGCGATGTTCATGGCGGTGCTCCTACTTCAGGTTGATGGTGGTGTTGACGCCATCGTTCACGCTGTCGTCATCGAACCAGCGCGCCGTGACTGTCTTGGTCTGGGTATAGAACTGCACCACCTGCTTGCCGTAGGGCCCCAGATCGCCGAGTTTGGAACCGCGCGACCCGGTGAAGCTGAACGAAGGCACCGGCACGGGAATCGGGATATTGATCCCCACCTGGCCCACATCGATCTCGCTCTGGAACTTGCGCGCCGCCGCACCGCTCTGGGTGAACAGCCCCACACCGTTGCCGAACGGATTGGCGTTGACCAGGGCGATGGCATCGTCGAGGGTGTCGACTTCCAGCGTGATCAGCACCGGCCCGAAAATCTCCTGGGTGTAGATCTGCATATCCGTGGTGACACCGCTGAACAAGGTCGGCCCCACGAAGTTGCCCTGCTCGTAACCTGGCACCTGCACGCCGCGGCCATCGAGCTCCAGCTTGGCGCCTTCCTGCACACCGCTGTCGATCAAACCCGTGACACGCTCCAGCGCACGCCGGGAAATCACCGGACCTACGTCAGTGCCCGGCTCGCTGCCTGCGTTGACCTTGAGTTTCTGCGCCAGCGCCTTCAGGTCCGGAATCCACTCGCGGGACTTGCCCACCAGCACCGCCACCGAAGTCGCCATGCAGCGCTGCCCGGCTGCACCGAACGCAGCGCCGACGAGCGCATTGAGGGTCTGCTCGCGGTTGGCGTCCGGCAATACCACCGCATGGTTCTTGGCCCCCATCATCGACTGCACACGCTTGCCATGGCGGCCAGCCAGGTCATACACATGAGTGCCGACCGCAGTCGAGCCGACGAACGACACCGCTTTGATATCGGCATGGGTGCACAGCGCATCCACCACTTCCTTGCCGCCATGCACCACGTTCAGCACGCCAGGCGGCACACCCGCCTCCAGCGCCAGCTCTACCAGCTGGACCGTGGACAGGGGATCCTGCTCGGACGGCTTGAGCACGAAGGTGTTGCCGCAGACGATGGCCATTGGAAACATCCACAACGGAATCATCGCCGGAAAGTTGAACGGGGTGATCCCGGCACAGACGCCGATGGGCTGACGCAAGGTGTAGGTATCGACGCCCCCTGCGACGTTTTCGGCGAACTCGCCCATCTGCAGGCTGCCGATGGAGCAGGCGTGCTCGACCACTTCCAGGCCGCGGAAAATATCGCCTTCGGCGTCGGCAATGGTCTTGCCCTGCTCGGCACTCAAGGTCTGGGCGATCCGTTTGGAGTGTTCGCGAATCAGGGCCTGGAGCTTGAGCATGATGCGCATCCGCGCACCCAGCGGCGTCAGACGCCAGGTCTTGAACGCACGCTGCGCGGCAGCTACCGCGGCATTGACTTCATCGGTCGTGGCGAAGGGCACACGCGCCAGCACTTGCTGGGTGGCCGGGTTGACGATGTCGCGCCATTCCTGAGTGGTCGACGCGACCCATTGGCCATCGATCAGCAGTTTCACATCGTCGAGCTTGCTGGCATTCGGTTGAACGGACACGTTCATGGATGACCTCCGCGTATTTATTGTTGTGGCGAGACGGTTCTGCGATGGAGTATAGAGGCTGCAAACATCTAACAAGAACTCACAATAAAGCCGGTCCAACATGCAAAAAGACCTTAGCAGCCTGAACTGGGACGACCTCAAGTTCTTTCTCGAAGTGGCCCGCACCCGCAAGGCCAGCATCGCAGCCAAACGCCTGGGGGTGGACTACACCACCGTGTCGCGACGCATCGGCTCGCTGGAGAACGCGCTGGGTACCCTGCTGTTCGAAAAATCACGGACCACCGGCTTCGTCCTCACCGCCGAAGGGCAGCGCCTGCTCGCGTCGGCCGAATCCATGGAAAGCACCCTGCACATGGCCTGCGAACAGGTTTCAGGCTCCGGCGTGGCACTGTCAGGACACATTCGCATGGGTTGCACCGAAGGCTTCGGCAGCTTCTTCATCACCCCGCAACTGAGTCACTTCGTCGACACCTACCCGGCAATCTCGGTCGACATCCTGCCGCTGCCACACTTCATCAGCCTCTCCAAGCGCGAAGCCGATATCGTCATCGCGCTTGAACGCCCCGAACACGGTCCCTACGTCTGCTGCAAGCTCTGCGATTACCGATTGAAACTGTATGCCACACGCGCCTACCTGGATCGCCACCCGCCCATCGACAGCAGCGCCCAACTCAGCGGCCACCGCTTCATCAGCTACGTCGACGACCTGGCGTTCAGCTCTGAGCTGCTCTACCTGAGCAAACTGCTGCCCAACGTCAACGCCGGACTGCGCAGCACCAGCGTGATCGCCCAGTACACTGCGGCGCTCCAGGGCCACGGGCTGGTCATCCTGCCCTGCTTCCTGGCCGCCCAGGACGAACGCCTGGTGGAGGTCCTGCCCGAGGAAATCGATATCACCCGGCAGTTCTGGATGTACTGCCGCGAGGACTTGCGCAAGCTGAAACGGATTACGCTGTTGTGGGATTACATTCGCGACGTCACCGACCGCAACGCACCGCTATTGATGGGCACCCCCGCCCCCCTGTAGCAGCGCCGCCAGCCGCGTCCTGCTCCACTCAGACGTTAGACTGCCACCCAAGCATCAACCCACTGAGCCTCTTCACCTTGCGCCGCACCGCTTCCTCGAACACACCCTTGCGGCTTTCGACCAGGGTGAACCAGTGCTTGGCACGCGTGATTCCGGTGTAGATCAACTCCTTGGTCAATACCAGATTCAACGCGTCCGGCAGGATCAGCGCCGTGTGCGCGAATTCGGAACCTTGGGATTTGTGCACCGTCATCGCGTACACCGTCTCCACGTCATTCAACCGACTGGGCAGCACGAAGCGAATGCCGCCCTGCCCGTCATTGCGCGGGAAGGCCACGCGCAAGACCCTTCGCTCGCGCCCGCCACCCTCGGGCAGCATAAGGGCGATGCCGATATCACCGTTCATCAAACCCAGGCCATAGTCGTTGCGGGTCATCAATACCGGCCGGCCTTCGTACCAGGGTTGGCTTCCGTCGATCAGGCGCGCCTGGGTCAAGGCCTGGGTGGCGCGTGCGTTCAGGCTTTCGACCCCCCAAGGCCCTTTGCGCACGGCGCACAGCAGCTGAAACTCGTCGAAAGCATTCAGCAACCCACGGGCCCAGGTTGCCCAGGCTTCATCTTCCAGTGGCGTTTCTGCCGGCGGTCGAGCCCTGTCGATCTGCTCAAGATAGCGGCGGTAGCCTTGTGGTCCATCGCTGCTGCGACCCTGCCCGTCCAGCAGCAGACGCAACAGCGCTGCATCGTGTTCGCCTTTGAGGGGCAGCCAATGGACATCGGTGTGTCGACCTTCCTGGAGCAAGGCACGCGCACCTTCGGCGTCCTGCAGGTTGACCCGGGCAGCCAACTGGCCGATGCCACTGTCCTCGCCGAACCGACGCGAGTGCCGCAACATGACCACCTGTTGTGCCAAAGCGTGATCACGCTCGTTACCTTCGAGCAAACCACTGTGCGCCAGATCCTCGCCGCTCACCTGCTCCAGCCAGGCTCGCGTCGCCGGGCTGTAATAGCCGGCCTCGGCCTGGCTGCATAGATCGCCCAGCACGGCCCCCGCCTCGACCGACGCCAACTGATCCTTGTCGCCCAGCAGCACCAGCCGCGCATGAGGCGGCAGCGCGTCGAGCAGGTTAGCCATCATCTCGAGGTCGATCATCGAGGCCTCGTCAACCACCAACACGTCCAAGGGCAGAGGGTTGGCCGCATCGTGACGAAAATGCCGCGTACCTGGACGGCTTCCCAGCAGCCGGTGAACGGTGGTTACCTCGGTGGGAATGCGTGCCTTGATCGCCGCGTCCACTTCCAGGCTCTGGACCTGCAGGCTGATCGATTCCGTCAGCCGAGCCGCCGCCTTGCCGGTCGGTGCCGCCAGACGAATGCGCAGCGGTTTGTCCTGGGCAACGGCAGGCCCTTGCAGGAGCGCCAGCAAGCGTACCACCGTGGTGGTCTTGCCGGTCCCCGGGCCGCCGGTGACGATACTGAAGGCGCCACGGGCCGCCAGCGCGCAGGCCAGTTTCTGCCAATCGATCCGCGCCCCATCGGCGGTGCCGAACAATTGCGTCAAACGCTGGGCAAAATCGTCCGGTATCGGCTCATGCGCCTCCAGACGCTGGCGCAACGCATCACCGATGCGCCGCTCGTAAGTCCAGTACCGACGCAGGTAAAGACGTTGACTCGAAAGCACCAAGGGCGAGCTGCCAGAAGTGTCGTCCTCGCCGCCAACCAAAGGGCTGTTCGCCAGACTGCTCAACCAGGCGTCGGCACTCAGACCCTCCAGCAACTGCGATGGCAGCAGGGCCACGCCTCCCTGCAGGTCGCCTTCGGGCGGCAGCGACAAGGCGAAATCCGGCGCCTGCAGCGTTGCTGCCAAGTCCAGGCAAACGTGTCCATGCCCAAGCTGGTGACTGGCCAAGGCAGCAGCCAGCAACACCAGGGGATCTCCCTGCGGATCGAGGTCAGCCAGAAACGCCACGAAGGCCTTGTCCAGCGCGCGCAGCCAGCCGCGCTCCACCCAGCGTTCGAGCAGCGCCAACAGGTCAGCCGTATGTGTGCGGGGCTGCAATCGAGCAAGGCTGTGTGCGTCCAGAGGCGTCGGCAACAGGTCGGCAAACGAGCGGGTCATGGTGTACTTTCCTCGAACAGGTCGGCCTGGACATCGCGGCGTCCGCCTTTGAACAATGCATCGAGCTCCTCGATGAGCTCACGTGGCGGACGCGTGAAGTACACCCCTTGACTGGGCGCCCCCAGGCCGCGCAGAAACACGAATACCGCACCTCCGACATGCTGGTCGTAGTCGTACTCCGGTAGCCGGGCTTTCAACTGTCGGTGCAAGGCGAGCAGGTACAGCACGTATTGCAGGTCGTAGCGGTTGGCCAGAATGGATTCGGTCATCGCCTCCTGGGTATAGGCATCATCATCCGGGCCCAGCCAGTTGGATTTGTAGTCGGCAACGTAATACTGGCCCTGATGCTCGAAGCACAGGTCGATGAAGCCCTTGAACATGCCATTGAGCATTGCCCCTTCGGCTGGCAGCCGAAGCACGCCAGGGTGAGTGTACTGGCGCACCAGAGCATCGAGCCGGGTCACGTCAACCTTGTGGCTGGCGAACCAGAACTCCATTTCGATCTGGTATTGATCGAGCTCAGCCATGCGTACCGACGCGCGTTCGGATCCGAGGCGCAATGGCTCGTCGATGAAACGTCGCAGCCATTCGTCGAGGGTCGGGATCCAGCCGGTCCAGCCGCGCCGACTGCAACGGCGGGCGGCGGTGTCGGCCAAACGGTCGGGGGCCCCCGCCACACAGGCGAACCCCTCGCGCCCCGCCCCCTCCAGTAAACCGTGCAGAAAGGTCCCTGGACCCGGACCACGGGGGAAACGATGAATATCGCCGCTGGTGGCCGGCACTTCGCGCGGTACCTGGACGTCCAGGCGCTCATCGTCCATGAGCTTCTGCTCAAGCGCGCTGTCGGGCGCCTGATCGTCATCCACGCTCAAGGTGTCGCTGATGCGCAACGCACTGTAGGAGGCTATCCACCAGTTTTCCCGCGCACTGCGCTTGGGTAGACGCAACTTGAGCAGCGCGGCATCGCTGCGCAACGGTACGTAGCGGGTCTCGTCCGCTTCCGGTACCGGCAGGCTCACGATGTCCGGGCATCCCGCACTCGCAGCCTGCAACCAGCTCGCAAGCTGGCTCGCATCGACCAGAGGCTGCCCGCCGCCCAACAGGTAACCAATGGCCGAGCGATGAAACACCGACTCCTTGGTTGTGCCGCGCTTGAGGTCCGCGATGCCGAGCCAACAGCTGTGTTGAGCCCGGGTCAAGGCCACGTAGAGCAGACGCAGATCCTCGGCCAGACGCTCGTCGTCGGCCAGCGCCACCTGTTCAGGCGTAGGGCTCAGCGTCATTTGCGCCCGGTGTGCCGCATCGTGATAGATCAACGGCAAGCGCTTGCCATCCACCGGCTTGCAGCTGCAGATGAAGGGCAGGAAAACCAGCGCGTACTCCAGCCCCTTGGACTTGTGAATGGTCACCACCTTCACCAACTGCTCGTCGCTTTCCAGGCGCAGGATGTGCTCCTCGGCCGCGCTGCCGGACAGCGCCAGCTGTTCGCTCAGATGACGGATCAACGCTTGCTCACCATCCAGTTCGCTGGATGCCTGCTGCAACAGTTCGCACAGGTGCAGCAGGTTGGTCAGGATACGTTCGCCATCGTCGCGACCGATCAACGCCAACGGCAGGTCGAAGTCGTGCAGCAACCTGCGCAGCATCGGCAGCACACCCTGGCTGCGCCAGATGGTTCGATAGCTGCGGAACTGCATGACTCGCGCTTCCCATTCCAGCTCGCTGAGATTCAACTGCTCTAGTTCATGCAGCGAACGGTTCAGCGTCATGCTCGCCAAGGCAGCGCGCAATTGCCGCTCCGAATCGGGCTCGGCGCACGCCTTCAGCCAGGCCAGCAGATCGTGGGCCTCCTGTGCAGCGAACACCGAGTCTTTGTCCGACAGGTACACGCTGCGTACACCGCGCTCGGTCAACTCGGCGCGCACGGCCTGAGCTTCCTTGCCATCGCGTACCAAAATGGCGATGTCGGCCGGCAGAATACCTCTGACTTTGCGCCCCTCCACTTGAAAGCCACCTTGCCCGGCTTGGCCGGCGTTCAACAGGCGCACGATTTCGGCCGCGCAGGCAGCTGCCAGGGCCTTGCGATAGGCAACGCCCGAAACAGGCTGATCACTGGGCAATTGCCATAGGGTCAGCGCCGGTATCGCCTGGCCCTCGACGACCAACGATTCCTTGCGCCCCTGGGCCTGCACATCGATGAACGGCACCGGATTGTCTTCACCCTGCCTGAAGAGGAACGCACCTCGCCCCTGCGCACGTTGCTCGGCCTGCATGAACACATGGTTGACCGCCCCGACCATGGCCCGGGTTGACCGGAAATTGGTACCCAATGTATGCAGCCGCCCCTCGGTCGCACGACGTGCCTGCAGGTAGGTATGTATATCGGCACCGCGGAAGGCGTAGATCGCCTGCTTCGGATCGCCAATCAGGAATAGACCGGTCTCCTGTTCGTTCTCCTCGATGTGATAGATGCGCTCGAAAATGCGGTACTGAACCGGATCGGTGTCCTGGAACTCATCGATCAGGGCCACCGGGAACTGTTCGCGAATCAACTGGGCCAACTGCTCACCACCGGCGCCCTGAAGCGCACGGTCGAGCCGGACCAGCATATCGTCGAAGCCCATTTCCGCACGCCTGCGCTTCTCTTCCTCGAAGCGTTCGCCGATCCACTGGGCAGCATGCCTGAGCACCGCGCTTTCAGGTGTCGGCAGCGCCGCCAGCGCTGCGGGCAGCATGACCATCGCCTGCAATCCAGGATGATCAGGGGCCTCTCCCTTCCAGGCTTCGGCCATGCCTTCGGGGGTCAGGCGGGTAAAGCCGGTGCCGATATCCAGCTCGTGCTGATCCGGGTCGGTCGCCCAGGCCGTGATCTTCTCGAACCAGGGTTCGAAATAGCGGGCCTGCATCTTGCGACCGTCGACCGCCTTCGCCGCCACGGCCTGCAGGCAGATTTCACGCAACTCGATGGCCCACTGCGGCCAGGGTTTCTTGAGCTCGATCAAGGCCTGCTCGCGCTCGGCCAGAGCACGCTCGATCAGCCCGCCAGGTTCATCGCCCGAAGCGCCCTCGTGCGCATGGGCAAACAGCCCACGTACTCTGGTGAGCAACGCTGCGGGCCCGCCCAGATGGGATCTTACCCAATCCAGGGCAGCGCCTTGCATCGGGTAGTAATAGCGCCGCCAATAGTCGCGCACGACTTCGCCCAGCAGGTCGCTGTGATCGGTCTCCAGGCTCTGGGTGAACAAACTGCCGCTGTCGAACGCATGCTCGCGCAGCATGCGCTGGCACCAGCTATGAATGGTGGAAACAGCCGCCTCATCCATCCATTGCGCAGCAATATCCAGTCGGGCTGCGCTGGCCGCCCACTGGGTGGTGTCGAATTCGTTGCGCAACTGCGCGATCAATGCATCCGGTGCCGCGATCTCGTCTCGAAAAAAACGAGCCGCTTCGGCCAGCCGTATGCGGATCCGCTCGCGCAGTTCCTTGGTCGCCGCATCGGTGAAGGTCACGACCAAGATCTGCGGAGGCAGCAGTTCGCGACCGAATCCGTTGATGTCCGCACCGTGGCCCAGGATCAAACGCAGATAGAGTGCGGAAATGGTGAATGTCTTGCCGGTGCCCGCGCTGGCTTCGATCAACTGACTGCCACGCAGGGGGAAGGCCAACGCCAATGGACGTTCAAGAGAGGTCATGATCGGGCCTCCTGCTCATCGACCGAGCGCCAAGGCGCTTCCAGCATGGGTTGGTAGAGCGTCTGAGCCCAACCCTCGAATTCTTCACTGTCGACCAGTGCATCGAAATCAGCGAACTGACGCATCAACGCCACCGCCTCCCGGCGCTCGCCATTGCTGGTCACCCCATCCCCCTCATAGGCTTTTCGTGCTGCCGCCAAGGCTTTCTCCTCATCAGTCTGCGAAAGCCAGGCCACGGCTGTCTTCACCGCTACCGGCAGAGGACGGGTCATGCCCGTCTGCCAGGCCAGCAAGAGATCGCTCAGCGCCGTTTGAGCCTGGTCCAGAGGCAATGGATCGAGCAACAAGGTATCGTCGCTGGCCACTACCGCCGTTGTCAGGGGCAGTCCCACGGCGCACGATGCGAGATGCAAGACCCAGGGACGTATCAGACGATGCCATTTGCGCGAGCGCACGCCGCCGATGGCATTGGCGATCGTCGAAACACTGAGGCAGTTGCCATCCTCGCGCTGGTACACGCCCGCCAGCCACCCCTCCAGCACGATGCCCTGTGCTTGGAAAGTGATCGGTAAAGCGCTGTCCAGCCGGGAAGGCCAGAGCACGAGCAACTGGCGATAGCGCTCGAGCAGATCGAGCAATGGTTCGATCAATTCTTCCCGCAGTCGCGTACCGAACTCTGCCATTGGCAAAAGACCGCTGCCCTGCAACTTGCGAGCGTGGTTCTCCAGCGTGTCGGTGATTTCACCGGCACTGGCCATGCCCGCACTGAGCAGGCTGTCACTGAGCGTGTAACGCTCCAGCGCATCGAGCACGAAGGGCTCGATATCGGACACCGGCTTCTCGGCCGACTCGAAGAAGACCTTGAGCCGCTGGCTGAAAAAGTGCCTGACCGGATTGCGCAGAAAATCCTGCAGTTGAGCCACGCTCAATGGCTCCTCCTGACGATGAGCAGGCAGCGGTACCTGCGCATCCGCTGCCGCTATGCCTGCGTGCAAGTGCTGCCACTCGCTGGCAAAACTGAAGAGCGCAGGATTTCCCTGGTGAAAGTACCGAGCACTGAAAGGCTGAAGCGGATGCTCCAGCGTGAGCGCGTGCAAGAGCCTCTGTCCGCTAGTGGAACTGTCCAGTGCCTCATCGCCTGACAGCCGCCAGCCACTGGCCAGGTGATCGCGCAACTGCCCGATCAGCACCGACGGTGGCCGTTCGCTATTGTCCCTGATGCTGCGCCCAACCCAGCTCACGTAGAGTTGCTCACGCGCCGAGAGCAGCGCTTCCAGCAGCAGGTAGCGGTCATCCTCGCGACGGGAACGGTCGCCTGGGCGGTAATCGCTGCCCATCAAGTCGAAATCCAGCGGCGGCTGCGCCCGCGGATAGTCGCCATCGTTCATACCCAACAGGCAGACGATCTTGAATGGAATGGCGCGCATCGGCATCAAGGTGCAGAAGTTGACGGAGCCTGCCAGAAAGCGCTGGCTCAAGCGCCCCTGATCCAGCCCCGCGAGCCAGGCTTCACGCACCACCGTCAGCGGCAATTGCTCGACCAGTCCCACCGCTTCGCAGGTTTCCAGCCACTCTTCACGTAGTTCTTCAAGCTGATTGAGCAGGTATTCGTCATGCTCCGTGTCGGCAGTGAAGAACAGCTGCAGCAACTGATGCAGTCTGATACCCCACTGCGCAGGGGTGGCCGGACGATCAAGTTGCTGACAGGCCACTTCCAGCGCATCCAAAAGCGCTGCAAGCGGCCCGATAAGCGCTGCATCCAGGCCACCGATTTCGTCGTAGGGCTCGATGTCACTGCACCCTATTCCGGTTCCCACGGCATAACCAAGCAACATCCGTCGCAGCCCAAAGCGCCAGGTGTTCTGCTCCAGTTCGATCGGCAGTCCCATCTGCGTGCGTTGGCGTGCATCGAGACCCCAGCGAATACCCGCCCCTTCGATCCAGCGACGCAGCGTCGGCAGATCCCGCTCCAGAATTGCAAATCGACTGCGCAGGGCAGGTACGTCGAGCAGATCAAGAATCTCGCTCACGGGGAAGCGACTGTCCGGCAGCTTGAGCAGGTGCTCGACCGCTATGAGCAAAGGATCACGCCCGCGTTGCCCTTGATCGGTCAGCGTGAAGGGGATGAATCTGCGGTCATCCCGGTCCAGCTGGCCAAACACAGCTCGAATATGGGGGGCGTAGCTGTCGATGTCGGGCACCATGACGATCACGTCACGTGGACGCACCGCGGCATCGGCACTGAAGCGTGCCAACAGCTGATCGTGCAGAATCTCCACCTCGCGCTGCGCACTGTGGGCAACGTGGAAGCGAATGCTCTTGTCGGTCTTGATATCGACGCTGGGCCAGATCGACTGTGTTTCGCCCAGGGGGCGCAGCTCGAGGATGTCGTCCTGCAACTGACCCAACAGGTGTCGCGGCTCGCCTTCGCTGAAAAGGTCGATACGACCGTCGCCAAATGCAGCCTGATAGCTGGCGGGGTCGTCATAGCTGTCGAGCAGATTGATGTAGTCACGCCCTTGCTTGCCCCAGGCGGCGAGCAGGGGATGGGCGTGCTGATGAAGGTTGTCTGAATCCAATACGACCGGCATGCCCTGCTTGCGAGCCTGTCGCTTGTATTGATGACGCAGCAGGTCCTTGTCCGCCACGATATCGGCCCAATGGTGCCGACAGGGGTTGTGCACACACAACAGCACCTGACTGAAGCGACCCAGCGCCGCCAAGGCTTCCAGGCCTTGGGCTGGTAGCGACGAAATACCGAACACGATTACACGCGATGGCAATGTCGAAGGTGCTTCATCCAGCGCCGCGGCAGCCTCCATGAAGCGTTGATGCACCCCCGCCCGGCTTTGTGCCATGCCTTCGGACCCTACATCCTCCAGCAATGCCCTCCACAACTCCGCTTGCCAACAATTGCCTACCGGCAAGGGCTTGCTCAAACCGCGCCCATTGCGCAGCTGATGCTTGCCTACCGCCCAGTCCTGAAGCCAATCCGCGCGATAGACCTGGTACTGATCGAACAAGTCTGCCAGGCGTTCTGACAACTGGTAGCGCTTGCGCAGGTCGTTATCGTCGAGCAGGAAGCGTTGGAGAGGTTCGAAATGGGGCCGGTCGATCAGTTGCGGTAACAGACGCATCAAACGCCAGGTAAGCGGTGCCTTATCGAGCAGCGAGGAAGAAGGAATCTGGTCGTGCCCCAATACGCTTCGATACAGCTGCCACATGAAACTGCCAGGCAACTGCACATCCACCGCCGCCGAAATTCCTACCCCTCCCTCCTCATCTGCGCTTTCGTCCGCGGCGAGCGCAAGCTTGAGCCATTGAGCGATGCCATTGCTCTGCACCAGGATGATTTCGTTTTCCAACGGACGCAGTGGATACAGGCGCATCCAGCTCACGACAAGACTGCGCAGTTCGTCCAGGCGATTGCCGTGTACAACCATGAAACCGGGGGTAAGGGGCGACATGGCCGACATGTGCGAAGTCCTTGAGGTAAACGTGAATCAAGGATCAACCATATCAGATGTAGCTTTGTCAGTTGAGCCAGCCGGTTCTGCTCAACGTGTAAGAGACAACTGAATGTCGACTTGATAAGTAGGAGAGGTCTTACAGGGAAGCGCTAGAGAAAAAGCCGTACAAAGACAAAACCCCTACCTGCTTGCGCAGATAGGGGTTTCGGAATTGAATCTTGACGATGACCTACTCTCACATGGGGAAACCCCACACTACCATCGGCGATGCATCGTTTCACTGCTGAGTTCGGGATGGGATCAGGTGGTTCCAATGCT